>NZ_RXPG01000005.1:76478-298699 GCF_023757665.1 Rhizobium skierniewicense Ch11 | reverse complement strand
CCCCCCCCCCCCCCCCCCCCCCCGAACACGTCGATTTCCCCAGATCAAAAATCGTTTCCTTAAAACCCCACTGCTTCGAGACACTTGACAAAACGAATCAAATGAAAGAACATAAAGCGAACAAATGGAGTTGTAGCAATGACAACAGCAGACAAAACCATTGAAAACGCTTTATCGCTTGTGGCCCAGTCGCGCAGTCTTCGCGAACGTGCATTGGAACGTCGGCGCGAATTGCAGCGCCGCACTGAGGTTATTACAGTGAAGCCGCTCTATATCTTGAAGAAAAACGGTGGGCGCCAACTATCGCTGCGACTTGATAGCTGACCGTTCTGACGATCTGCGTTTGGAGACGGAGGGACTTACAGCTTGTCGTTCCAAATTATGGTGCGCGCTAATGTCTCGCTTGTTTTCTTCATTCCTTGATGTGGCAAGACCATCAACGAAAAAATCCCGTGAGCTGTTCGGCGCACGGGATTTTCTGAAATGAGATTTTCCATGGTGTCTTTATTGCATACGTGCCAGAGCTGATTGGGGTGAGGCAGTCGCTGTTTCCGTCAGACCGGGAAGGCGGTTCGTCTTTTTCAGAATGACAGCCGGTTTTTGAGCAGCATCTGTTGGTGGTGTGATGCTGGCTGTTTTGAATTCTCGGTCCACAGGGATCGTGGAATTGATGTTCTGGCGGACGATGCTGTCGGCGAATGCGGTTTGAGCAGAAAGGCCAATGAGGGCCGTAATGATGAGAGCTGTCTTCATGTCATTCTCCCTTCGTTGATTGATTGGAATTTAATTTCAAATACCTGGCTGTTTTATTCTGTACTTTTCAATACTTTTCGAACTAGCTTTTTGCCATTTCAAGTCTATTTTTAAGCGAGCGACGGAATATCATCGCTACGTAGGTTCCTCTGAGTGGGACGATCAGAGGTTTGTATTGTGAGGCCGATGTACAATTGGCGGCCTCTAAAGTGCGACGGGTATCGGAACTGTTTTGCGACTTCATGTCACGTCTCCTTCGCGTGAATAAACGGAAGGGCAGCAGTTTAGTTCCTCGCGCAAAGCGCAAAGGTTAATATTTTCGACCGAAAGGTGTTAACAACGTTGTCACAGGCTCGTGACCCCGGCAAAGAAGCGACGCTTAGCTTTTTGATAAAAACGTTAGATATCAAAGATACCCGTTGCGACACGCACGGCGTGACCACCAATACGCGCCCGCGAAATCTCTTTTGCCTTCACATCCATCGTCAGGTGAATATGTGAGGGTCGGCCCATTTCGACACCTTGCTCAATCAGGATCGGGTAATGCCCATCCGCAAGATCATCGAAATGGTGAATTGCGCCTGAGAATGCAGCAGCAGCAGAACCTGTTGCAGGATCTTCCGAGATGCCCATGCTCGGCGAAAACATACGCGTGTGAAACTTAGCGGCGTGATTGATACCCCCACGACAATAAAGATAGGCCGATGCCAGGCGCCCCTCGACAAGAGGTGCCAGTTTCATCCACAAGGTCGGATCGAAATCAACCTCTTCCATTGCAGCGAGATTGAGCAGAGGTATCATGACAAAAGGCACCCCGGCGGTCCAAAGCGAAGGTACGTGGTTTTCAAAACCGATCTGAGATTCCGCAAGGCTGATGGCATCCGCAAGCTGTGCGATATCCAGCGGCAACGTCACGCGGGACGATTTTCTGGGCAAATCGAATTCGGCAAAACTCGGTTCACCCCGTCGAACACGGATGGCGCAGCGCACAGGTCCGACCTTCTCCTGCAGCACCGCCACCATATCCGTATCGTCTTCAGGATGATTTTGCTCGGCAATGGCGATGGCGGCACCGACAGTTGGATGACCGGCGAACGGCAATTCCTGAGCGGGTGTAAAAATCCGCAGAGACGCGGCATAGGCCGGGTTTGCTGATTGCTCGACGAAGACAGTTTCCGATAGATTCATCTCGCGGGCGATGGACTGCATGGCAACATCGTTCAAGCCGCCGTCACTGAACATCACGGCCAGTGGGTTGCCCGCCAGTTTATCGCGTGTGAAAACATCGTAGATCCTGTAACTTATCGCCACGCCCCACACCTTCCACAACCGTGTCCCTCTCTGCAAACTGCCCGACCTCACCCGCATCCGCAACCCCACTTGATGATGCAGGGATAAGAAGCTGTGGACTCTGGTCATGGCAAGCGGCACGTGGGTTGGCTGCCAACACGCGGCAATTTTAAAGCGCTTGTCCTCGCACCGTATCTTCATGTACCAAAGGCCGGTAACAGGGGTGACGGCATGTCGCGTTCAAGTCAGAAGTTGTGTTTCCTGGCGTCGACCACAGACCATGCGCAATCAGCGCGGGATGAACTCGTAGAGCACTATGGCAACGCCACCTTCGACGACGCTGACGTGATCGTTGCCCTTGGTGGTGATGGCTTCATGTTGCAGGTGTTGAACGAAACGATGAACTCCGGCAAGCGTATCTACGGCATGAACCGGGGCTCGATCGGCTTTCTGATGAACGACTACCGCTTGGAAGGTTTGCAAGATCGCATTGCAGTCGCGACCGGCAACGATTTCCATCCCCTGCGAATGACGACAATCGATGCCAATGGGAACGAATTTTCGGCGCTGGCCATGAACGAGGTCAGCCTGTTTCGTCAATCACACCAAGCTGCAAAGTTGAGGGTGGACGTTGATGGCAAAACTCGGCTGGAGGAACTGGTTTGCGATGGCATGATGGTCGCCACGCCTGCCGGATCCACCGCTTATAACTTCTCCGCTCATGGTCCGATTCTGCCTCTGGAATCACCACTTCTGGCGCTGACACCGGTCAGTGCATTTCGCCCGCGACGTTGGCGTGGAGCCCTTCTGCCAAACAAGGTAACCGTCGAAGTCCACGTCTTGGAGGGCGAAAAACGCCCCGTCAATGCGGTGGCTGACCATATTGAGGTCAAATCGGTGCAATCTGTTCGCATTGCCCAATCTCAGGATAGAACCGCAAAAATCCTGTCGGACCCGGATCGCTCGTGGTCTGACAGAGTGCTTGCAGAACAATTCACTAATTGATGAAAACCAAGATGATCAAAACATTTCTCACGACGACTTTTCTTGCCGCAAGCCTGACCTTTGCATCAGCGCAGACGGCCGATATCAGCGCCCTGCCCGCTTCTACCATCTTCGTGACCAGCAGCGGCATGTGGGAAAAAACAGCTCCACCGGATGTCAAACCGGGTGACGCGCCTGCTGAAACCAAGCCAACTGGCGAGCCTGTGCGCGGATATTACAAGGTCATCGCCATGCGCCAGTACGATGGCACGGCGAAAATCTATCTTCAGCAGATTGCTCATACGGCCAATGGTCCGAACCTTGTTGAAACCGTCGAGCTTGAAGAATTTACGCAGATGAAAGCCTATGTCACCGATATCAGACCCGAGAGCTCTACCGGCGCATCTGACGTTCCTGGCCTGTTCGTTACTGTCCATCTGAAGACCGATCCTGCTCAAAAAGATGCGGACGCGTGGACCGTGCTGATCGACGAACTCGGTGATATGAAGATCGAGAAAGCCTCCAATTAAAACACGTCCTCTGGATTGTTCAGAACCGCACCAAAATGGTGCTTCCATAGCCTTGCGCCCAGTGCACCTGATCTGTCGAGACTGGAGCCGATGGTGAGCCATGGAAGAAGCGTCGGATGCAGTCCGGCATCGAAGAAGCTGAACCCCGCAGCCAGGACACATGTATCCGCCTGAATGCCGCACACCAACACGCGATCCACGTCCAAAGACAGGAGATAGTCAACGGCTTCCGCCGGTGGCGCATAACCGTGCTTGATAAAGATACGATCTGCCTCAACCAGAGAATCATCCAATGCTCCAGGAGCCCAGCCGAGCTGGCGTTCGAAGGGCGTTATAGTTTCATTGTGCCGCTCTACGCTCGCCACACTTGGCAATTGCTGAGCAAGGTTCCGTATGTCCTGTACGAAGTCTGCGGGCGGATCAAAGCTTGGCTGGACGTCAACGATATAAAGAACCTGCTTCATGCTCACCCCCGATTAAAAAAGCCCCTCGCAACGTTCATCGCGAGAGGCTGAAAACTGACCAGTGATCGATCAACCCGTTCAGTCGATATCGGCGACCTCGACATCCGCACCGCCGCTGATGCGATGGGCAAGGGCCGCCTCCATGAATTCGTTCAATTCACCATCGAGCACATTGCTCGGCGCCGTGCTTTCAACGCCGGTGCGCAAATCCTTGACCAGTTGGTAAGGCTGCAACACGTAAGAGCGGATCTGGTGACCCCAGCCGATATCGGACTTGGACGCGGCCTGAGCGTTCGCCGCAGCTTCTCGCTTCATCAGTTCTGCCTCGTAAAGACGCGAGCGCAACATTTCCCACGCCTTGGCGCGGTTCTTGTGCTGGGAGCGCTCCTGCTGGCAGGCAACTGCGATTCCGCTTGGAATATGCGTGATGCGCACGGCCGAATCCGTCGTGTTGACATGCTGTCCGCCGGCACCCGATGAGCGATATGTATCGATGCGGCAGTCACTCTCATTGATGTCGATCTGGATCGAATCATCGACCACAGGATAGACCCAGATGGAGGAAAACGACGTGTGACGGCGCGCGTTGCTGTCATAGGGCGAGATACGAACGAGACGATGAACGCCCGATTCCGTCTTCATCCAGCCAAAGGCGTTGTGGCCCTTGACCAGAATGGTGGCGGATTTGATACCCGCCTCTTCGCCATCGTGAATTTCGAGAATCTCGACCTTGAACCCCTGGCGTTCCGCCCAACGGGTATACATGCGTAACAGCATGTTCGCCCAGTCCTGACTTTCTGTCCCACCGGCGCCGGAATGCACTTCGACATAGGTGTCGTTGCTATCGGCTTCGCCTGATAGCATCGCTTCGACCTGACGGCGGTTCGCTTCGCTCCTGAGCACCTTCAGCGCGTCTTCGGCCTCCTTGACGATGTCAGCATCGCCTTCAGCCTCGCCCATCTCGATCAACTCGATATTGTCGTTGACCTGCTGCTCGAGCAGTTTCACGCCGTTTATGGATTCGTCCAGCTGCTGGCGCTCGCGCATCAGCTTCTGCGCCTCGGTGGCGTCATTCCAGAGGTTCGGATCCTCTGCCTTGTTGTTCAACCAGTCCAGCCGTCTTATCGCCTGGTCCCAGTCAAAGATGCCTCCTCAGCAGGCTTATGGCCTGCTTGATTTCGTCGACGACGTTCACGATCTCATTGCGCATTTCGCAGATACTTCGCTTTCATGGAAATTGGCATTAAAACTGGATGGCTGAATAAAGGCGAGGGGCGCGGATGTAAAGACCGCGCCCCTCGCCTTTCAACCAAGTCGGATCAATAAAGGCCGCCACCGCCGCCGGTGATGGCCTGCTGCGCCTGCGGAGAGGCACGCAGGATGTCTTCCTGCGACATGGTGCCTTCCATACCGATGACGGAGAAGCTGCTGGCAGGACCCGTGCCTGGCTTGAAGGCCTCCATGATGGTGTCAGGTTCGCCCTCATTAGCGGCCATACCGGTCTTGCGGTTGACGGCCACGAACTGCATGCCGTTCGGCACAATGAATTTGCTCTGCGGCAAATGCTTGACCGCTTGCGCAATGAATTCGCCGAAGATCGGCGCTGCCAGAGAGCCACCGGTGCCGCCACGGCCAAGCGGTGCCGGGCTATCGAAACCGATATAGAGACCAGCAACAAGATCAGGCGTGTAGCCCACGAACCAAGCGTCTTTTTCGTCGTTTGTCGTTCCGGTCTTGCCAGCGACTGGAAGGTCGACCTTGATCTTTCCTGCGGCAGTCCCGCGCTGCACGACACCTTCAAGCATTGATGTCGTCTGATATGCGGTCATGGGATCCAGAACCTGCTCACGCTTGTCGACAATGGTCGGCTCTTCCTGATTCTGCCAGCTTGAGGCATTGCAGCCTTCGCAGCCACGGTCTTCATGACGGAAAATCGTTTTGCCGTAACGGTCCTGTATCCGGTCGATCACGGTAGGATTGATCTGCTTGCCGCCATTTGCAATCACGGAATAGGCAGACACCATGCGCATGACTGTCGTTTCACCGGAACCGAGCGACATGGCCAGCAAAGGTGGCATCTTGTCGTAAATACCGAAGCGTTCGGCATATTCAGCCACAAGATTCATGCCCATGTCCTGAGCAAGACGCACAGTCATGAGGTTTCTCGACTTTTCAATGCCAAGACGCAGTGTGGACGGACCGGCAGATTCACCGCCGTAATTTTGAGGTCGCCACACCTGGCCACCGGATACGACCTCGATGGGCGCATCCATGACCACGGATGCGGGCGTATAGCCATTATCCAGAGCGGCCGCATAAATGAACGGCTTGAAGGACGATCCCGGCTGTCGCATGGCCTGCGTCGCCCGATTGAACTCGGACTGTCCATACGAGAAGCCACCGACCATCGCCAGAACACGGCCGGTATGCGGGTCCATGACCACCATGCCACCCTGTACCTTCGGTGGCTGGCGCAGACGGTAGTCATCACCCTTGTCAGACAACGGCTCGACGTACACCACGTCACCGGTCTTCAACACGGTTGCAGGCGATTTGGCAGTCGCGCGCTGGCCCTTGGCATCGCGGAAGGCCCACTTCATGTTTTCAGGCTTGATGCGGCCACGGCTGCGCAGATCGGGATTTTCCGTGTCACCATCAGGCCGAAGCCCGATATCCACACCGTCAGAGGTGGCAGACAGGACGACGGCCATCTTCCATTCCGGCACGTCACGCAGCGGTCTCAGCTTCAATAGTGCTGCAGCCCAGTCCCCCGATGCATCGATCTGATCGACGGGACCGTGAAAACCACGACGCTCATCATAATCCAGCAGACCATCCTGAAGCGCCTTGCGGGCTTCCATTTGGATGTCGGGATCAAAGGATGTGCGAACGGAAAGGCCGCCTTCCAGCAATGCCTTTTCGCCATATTTTTCAACGATCTGTCGACGCGCTTCCTCAGAGAAATAATCGGATGCGGCGAGACGGGCTCCACCGGTGCGGATGTTGACGCCCAGTGGCTGTGTCTTGGCATCGGCAGCATCGGCCTGCGTGATGTAGCCATTCTCCGCCATGCGGTCGATGACCCAGTTACGGCGCTCTAACGCTGCCTTTTCGCGGCGCAGCGGATGATAATTCGCAGGCCCCTTTGGAAGGGCCGCCAGATAGGCCGTTTCGGCAATTGTCAGCTCTGTGACAGATTTATTGAAATAGGTCAGTGCCGCGCTGGCGATACCATAGGAGTTGAGGCCGAAGAAAATCTCGTTGAGATACAGTTCGAGGATCTTGTCCTTGCTATAGGCCTGCTCGATACGGAACGAAAGAACTGCCTCCTTGGCCTTGCGCTCCATCGTTTGTTCATTGGTCAGAAGAAAGTTTTTCGCAACCTGCTGGGTGATCGTAGAGCCGCCCTGAGTCGGCCCACCCGTCGCAAAGGCGACGGCCGCACGCGCAAAGCCCGTCACGTCGATACCGGGGTGCTGATAGAAGTTCTTGTCTTCAGCGGAAAGGAAAGCGGCTTTCACGCGGTCAGGAACCGCCTGGATCGGCAAAAACAGGCGCCGTTGCTTCGCATATTCCGCCATCAACGCGCCGTTGCCAGCATGAATGCGCGTCGTGACCGGCGGCTCGTAGCTGCTCAGAACCGCGTAATCGGGAAGATCCTTCGTGATGGTCACCAAATAGATGGCGACACCACCAGCTGCCACGAGGAACAGCATGCTGGCCAAGCCGAAGAAATATCCAATAAGTCTGATCATATTAGGCTACCGATACTTCGAATCGTAACTGGCTGCGCTCGCAGTTATAAACGCATCTTTGCATATAGCGTGCCGTTTTGCACACCGCTTCATCAATGACAAGCGCCCGTTGCGGCATTTTCAGAGATGTTATCCCGAGCCGCTTTTCTTCGCAGATGAAAAGACCAGTACATCGGAATCGAATCCAGTGTGGAGTAACGGCTTGAATGTGAGTAAAATAGGGCTTGAGCCTAACTATCGGCGCCGGAACCGATACGATCGATGTGTTTTAGCGCTGGGGTCGCTCAGATGTCACAGTCTGGTCTTGTCGTATGAATTAGCCACCATTGGCCAGGGCCTGTACCCTATACCGCGTCACAGCAGTCGCTAGCGTTTCGGCGACCTTTGCACGCCATTGTTCGTCCAATAGAAGCTTTTCGTCGTCCGGATTGGATAGAAAGCCCAGCTCCAAAAGAACCGATGGCACGTCATGAGCGCGCAGCACCTGAAAACCCGCATAGCGATGCGGATTATTGATCAAGCCCACCTGTCCCTCGAAGGAGCGGACGATGTTTTCGGCCAATGTGACCGAAAATGCCTGCGTTTCGCGGCGCGTGAGGTCGAGCAGAATATCCGCCACTTCCGGCTGCTCGTGTTGGGCCGCAACACCGGCGATCTGGTCGGACAGGTTTTCACGCTCGGCAAGGTCCTGCGCCATCCTGTCGGACGCCCGGTCGGAAATCGTGTAGACGGTCGCGCCGCGAATGCCTTTTTGCTTCAGCGTGTCCGCATGAACAGAGATGAAAAGGTTGGCATTCTGCTGCCGCGCAAGCGTTACGCGCTCCGACAGAGCCAGGAACGTATCGTCATCCCGCGTCAGAAATGCCTTGATGCCAGGAATTTTGTTGAGACGCTCCATGAGCTGTTTGGCAAATGTCAGCGTGATCACCTTCTCGTCAGTCCCACTGACCCCGCCTTTGGCACCGGCATCGATCCCGCCGTGGCCCGCATCAACGGCAATCACGAAATCAGAATGCCGGTCAGACTTTGGAGCGACATCGGGCGTAATGGATGCCGTCGTCGCAGGTGCGAGCGCTTGCCAGTTCTGATCCTTCAAAAGTTGTGCGAATTTCTGCTTCGTGGCGATTTCGGTATCGAGAACGAAACGAAAGACCTTGCCGCCGTCTTCGGCTTTCACTTCGGCAATCGCCACCTGCACAGGCTTTTTCGCTGTT
Organism: Rhizobium skierniewicense Ch11; assembly: GCF_023757665.1. Classification (NCBI taxonomy): domain Bacteria; kingdom Pseudomonadati; phylum Pseudomonadota; class Alphaproteobacteria; order Hyphomicrobiales; family Rhizobiaceae; genus Rhizobium; species Rhizobium skierniewicense. The sequence goes on along the minus strand of NZ_RXPG01000005.1, from coordinate 289,709 downwards.
AGCACCAGCCGTGCACTGCCCTCGCCCATGCTGCCGAAACGAATGTCGCTGAAAAGACCTGTCGGCGCGAGGTCCTTTGTCGGAAACGAAAAGCCGACGGCTGGGAAATCCACAACGATGCGCGCAGGCGAATCCAGATAATGAACGTCGAAATCGGGCTCTTCGTTGAAATCCATGACAATACGGGTGCGCGCCTCGTCTCCGATGATGCGCGCGGCACTGACGATGAGAGCGGGAGGGTTCGATTGCGCACTGGAGGGGGCTGACAGGGAGACAAGACCTAGGGCTGCAAGAGCAACCAGCCTGCCGATTCGCCCGATACAGACGTCAGTCCGTGAGGACACTGCCCTTTTGATGCCGGTTTTGATGGTCGCCAAAGTAAATTCCGTATGTCAGTTATTTCGACAGATATCGCCGTCGTACAAACCAAATAACCCCGTTTTTCTACCATAGAATGGACTCATTTGCGCTTGCGCGCAACAATCGCAGCGGTTGGTGAAGGAATTCTTAACTAAGACATTCCACCAACGATATGGCATATTTAGCCACCCTATTGCTATTGTGACGGATAGACCATACAACGTGAATGAGGGTTAAAAGTGTTGACGGGATAGACGCCCGCCGGCTGCCAATCGACAAAGACGCTGGCGCTGTAAATTCGGGCAATCATCTGCCGTCGCTGCATTTTTATCCTGAAACTGGATTAATTCTGGTCGTGGCCAGAACAATACCCGGTGGCATGCCACCGCACGCTCGAGGAGAGCATTTTCATCGGATCCTTCGGGGTCTATTTATTAAAGTCGTTCTCGCTTGGCCAATGATGTCGTTGCAGCAGCTTTCATATGAACCGGATACAACGAGCAGGCTTCATGCTCTGCCATGTGTTCGGATGCTGCCAGTTTACAGACGCCGGGCAGGAAACTTCATTTCCGGCACACCCTCGACCTTAGATGAAAGGCCTGTCCCTGCGGCGGGCCTGTTCTCGTATAAGACAGGGCTGCGCCGAGGAGCACAGCTTACATGGCAGACAAAATGCTTATCGACGCGTCCCATGAAGAGGAGACGCGCGTTGTAGTCGTTCGTGGAAATCGAATTGAAGAATTCGATTTCGAGTCGGAACACAAGAAACAGATCCGCGGCAATATCTATCTGGCGAAAGTCACGCGCGTGGAGCCTTCGCTTCAGGCTGCGTTTGTGGATTACGGCGGCAATCGTCACGGCTTTCTGGCTTTCGCAGAAATTCACCCGGACTATTACCAGATCCCGCTGGCCGATCGTCAGGCTTTGCTAAGAGCGGAAGCAGAGGATCATCGCCGCAATGACGACTTTGAGCCTGCGGATGCTCCCAATGAGACTTCCTCTGCGTCATCCGTGGGCGTTGATCTTTCCCAGGCTGATCAGCCAGACGTCGGTATTGTCTCGGCAACAGACGTCGCCGATGAAACGCCTGAAACCTCGGAAATCTCTGCGGAACCAGCTGTAAGCGAAACTGACGCCATCGAGTCCGTCGCGGAAGAGATACCCGCCGAAGACGAAAAGCCAAAGAAGCGAGTGCGTCGTCCACGCACGAAAAAGAAGACCGATGCGGACGACATTTCTGCCGATGCAGCCCCTTCGGATGACAGCTCCGAGGATGACGGCAGCAAGGGCGGTGAAATGGCCGCCATGGTGGACACAGACACGATCTCTGAAGAGGTTGAGGGTCTTGGCCGTCGCGATAATGACGACGATGATGACGATGACGATCATCACGAAAAGGAAGTCATCGAATCTGTTGGCGCCGAAGACGCGATGGAAGAGGTTCCAGACCGCGTGTCGCGCAAGCCACGCAAGCAATATCGCATTCAGGAAGTTATCAAGCGCCGCCAGATTCTGCTGGTGCAGGTGGCCAAGGAAGAACGCGGCAACAAGGGTGCTGCGCTGACGACCTATCTGTCGCTGGCCGGTCGGTACTCCGTCTTGATGCCAAACACAGCGCGTGGTGGTGGTATTTCGCGCAAGATCACCCAGCCGACGGACCGCAAGCGTCTGAAGGAAATCGCGCGCGATCTGGAAGTGCCGCAGGGCATGGGCGTAATCCTTCGTACGGCCGGTGCAAACCGCACTCGCGTCGAAATCAAGCGTGACTTCGAGTATCTGATGCGTCTGTGGGAAAACGTTCGCACATTGACGCTCAACTCGACCGCGCCGTGCCTCGTGTATGAAGAAGGATCGCTGATCAAGCGCTCGATCCGCGATCTCTACAACAAGGACATCAGCGAAATCATCGTATCCGGTGAAGAAGGCTATCGTGAAGCGAAAGACTTCATGAAGATGCTGATGCCGAGCCATGCCAAGGTCGTTCAGCCTTACCGCGATATTCATCCGATCTTCGCGCGCTCTGGCATCGAGGCGCAGCTGGACCGCATGTTGCAGCCGCAAGTGACCTTGAAATCCGGCGGCTATCTCATCATCAACCAGACCGAAGCGCTGGTTGCCATCGATGTGAACTCCGGTCGTTCGACCCGCGAACACTCCATCGAGGAAACCGCCGTTCAGACAAACCTTGAAGCGGCCGAAGAAGTGGCGCGTCAGTTGCGTCTTCGCGACCTTGCAGGCCTCGTCGTCGTCGACTTCATCGACATGGAAGAAAAGCGCAACAACCGCTCCGTCGAGAAAAAGCTCAAGGATTGCCTGAAGAACGACCGCGCCCGCATTCAGGTCGGCCGCATCTCACATTTCGGCCTTCTGGAAATGTCGCGTCAGCGTATTCGCGCATCTGTTCTGGAATCCACGACCCAGGTCTGCTCGCATTGCGGTGGCACGGGTCATGTGCGCTCCGAATCATCCATCGCTCTGCATGTTCTGCGCGGCGTGGAAGAATATTTGCTGCGCAACACGACGCACAACATCACGGTTCGCTGCACCCCGGATACGGCACTCTACCTGCTCAACCACAAGCGTGCGACGATTGTCGATTACGAAGCCCGTTTCGGCGTTGCGATCATCATAGCAGCCGATGAGAGCGTGGGTGCCCAGCACTTCGCAATCGATCGCGGCGAAGCCGTCGAAAACCCGGTCAAGATCGAAAGCCTCATACAGATGCTTCCGGACTTCGAGGAAGAGGAAGACGACATCATCATCGAAGCGGATGAAGATGAAGACGAGGAAGAGATCGTTGTAAAGGCTGAGAAGGCCGATGCACGTCCCGCGCAGGCCGACACCGGCGAAGATGGCAAACGCAAGCGTAAGCGCCGTCGTCGTCGTCGGGGCAAGAATGGCGGCCAGAACGGTGCCGAAGCCAATGGTGATTCGGAAGACGATACGTCGTCTGACGATCAGGACGATAATGCCGAAGACGAGTCTGATGATGACGAGGCTTCCACCTCGACACAGGAGACAGGCGACAGCGCGACATCCGACGATGGCAAGCGCAAGCGTCGCCGCCGTGGCAAACGCGGTGGACGCCGTAATCGTGACGAAAACGGCAACATCATCGATGAAGATGGCACAGAGCCTGAGACATCTGATGCTGTCGAAGATGGCGCTGCTGCCGCTGCAATAGAGGGCGTTGAAGAACCCGCTGTCGTAGAAGCAGTCAAGGCGGAAGCACCAACGCCGACGATCGAAGAAACGGAAAAGCCGAAGAAGCCACGCCGGACCCGCAAGGCCAAGGAAACAGCGCCTGAAGCAGTTGTGGAAACTCCGCCTGCTGCTCCCGCACCTGTTCCCGTCGAGACGGTGGAGCCTGTTGTGGTGGATGTTCCGGTCGCGGAAGCTGCTATCGAAGAAGCAGGAGAGGCATCTGCCGATCTGGCGACTGACACACCGGTGGAAAGCACCAAACCCATTCGTGCCAATCGTGGCGAGAACGTCTCGTCTTCCGAGCCTGTGGTCACGTCGGCATCTGGATCCAACGATGCTGCAGACAGCGATCCCTCCAAGCCTCGCAAGGGTGGTTGGTGGCAGAGGCGCGGCTTCTTCTAAGCCGGGTTGTCAACACTGAAGAACACGTCGAGGCTCCGCATGGCGGGGCCTCTTTCGTTTTATTCAGCAATTGCCAAGGCGCGTAAAAGGCCTTGACGAACGCTTTAGAATACACTCCCTGAGATTGCAATTTGACGAAGATCTTAACCTGCACTGAATGGATTTGATGTGACCGACAGCCGCGACCCGGCATTGACCGTGCGCCGAATTTTAAAGGTGAACCACGCTGGCGAGTTCGGTGCCATCAGGATTTACGGCGCACAGATTTTTATCGCCCGTTGGCTGTTCCCGGATATCGTTTCCAAACTCGAAGAGATGCGTGACGACGAGATCGATCACTGCCGGTTGTTCCGTGATGCTATGCCTGCGCGGGGCGCACGGCCCTGCCGCATCATGGCATTGTGGAGCTTGGGCGGTTTTGTTCTGGGCTTTCTAACGGCGCTGTGTGGACAAAATACGATATGGATTTGCACAGAAGCGGTAGAGAGTACCGTTCATCGGCACCTCGGGGAGCAATTGCGGTTTCTTCAAAAACGCGATCCCGATCTGCACGCGCTGATCCTATCTATACAGGAGCAGGAATTGGCCCATTTGACAGAGGCCGAAAACAGTCAGAAACACCGTGGTACAATGCGTAAGGTCCTGCTACCGATCATTGGTGGCCTGACCGATCTGATGATCTGGCTTTCGACATGGGGCGATTCCAGTTGGATGCGAGCTGAAATGGCGCGCGATACCCTGGCCGGATAAGGTGCGAAACGTCGGCAGCAAGAGGTTGAAACGAAAAGGCCGTTTCGCTGAGAAACGGCCCTGTCAAATATCGCGGATTTGAAGAGACGACTTACTCGTCGCGGTAAACTTTTTCGCGGCGCTCGTGGCGCTCCTGAGCCTCGATGGAAAGGGTAGCGATGGGACGTGCATCCAGTCTCTTGATACCAATCGGTTCGCCTGTCTCTTCACAGTAGCCGTAGGTTCCGTCATCAATGCGCTGAAGGGCAGCGTCGATTTTCGAAATGAGCTTTCTCTGACGGTCGCGGGCGCGCAACTCGATGGCCCGGTCCGTTTCAGAGGATGCTCGATCCGCCAAGTCGGGATGGTTTGCGCTTTCTTCTGCGAGATGACCAAGGGTCTCCCGCGCTTCCCTCAGAATGTCGTTTCTCCAGCCGACAAGCTTGGCACGAAAATATGCCTTCTGATTGGCGTTCATGAACTCATCGTTTTCAGAAAGCACATATCTGCTAAGATCGATCTTCTCACTCACGCGATTCTCCTCGAAGAACATCTCATATTGCGCGGGTATACTCCAATGCCATATGGCCGTTCAAGTGCTCAGAACGGTTTTCAGGCATTTTTAAATCTGTCACAAAATTCAGCTAAACGGTTATTTTTTAAGCTTTATTCGCCGAACACGGATTATTTCTTCGATCACGTTATCAGAACTTGCCTTTACCGGACGCCACTTGCGAGGCACGGATCTATTCATGTAAGGCAGCGACGGATGTTTAAAGCCAAGTAGGATGTCTGGACATGTCAGTGCTTCAATCGCCGCCCTTCAGGCTCTATCTGCTCCGTCACGCGCATGCCGCCTGGGCCAGTCCCGGCGAGCACGATTTCGACAGGCGGCTCGACAGCAAGGGTTATGCGGAAGCCGAGATGATCGGAGAGAAAATAGCGACCAAGGGTCTCGTTCCGGATGTCGTCCTGAGCTCGACCGCAGTCCGCTGCCGGGAAACCGCGCAGGCCATCAGGCGGGCATTCAACGACGCCTTTGAAATCAGCTATGTCGACGAAATGTACAACGCCCAGGCGGAAATCTATCTGGCGCTGATGTCGGGGCAAGCATCGGCGAAATCCGTCATGCTGGTGGGCCATAACCCGACCATCGAGGCGGTGGCCGAGGCGTTGCTGGGGCATCAACGAATGGAACAGGCGCTGCCAAACGGCTTCCCAACAGCAGGCCTCGCTGTGCTGGATGCGGTATTGGACGACAAGACAGGTGTTCCGCAATGGGAGTTGCAGGACTTCCTGGCGCCATGACCGACAGTTGCACTCTCAAAACTTTCCCGAGGCGCTTCTTTTTTGAGCAAGCCGCCGACCTATATATTTTGACAGGATGAAATATTTAGGAGGAAACGTTCATTGCCGCCATCCTTCACCTCCGTCACCGATAGCGCGCTGATCGCTATCGACAATCTGGCCGATCGTGCGAGCGCTTTAACCAACCCGACTGTACGACTGGGCGTGACGGGCCTTTCGCGTGCCGGCAAAACCGTTTTCATCTCGTCGCTGGTTCATAACCTCCTGAACGGCGGTCGCTTACCCCTGTTCGAGGCGATCCGCTCGGGCAGAGTTTCGAATGTTCAGCTTGAACCCCAACCGGACGATGCCATTCCGCGTTTCCAGTACGAAGATCACATTCAAGCCCTGGTGCGTGAAAGGATCTGGCCCGATTCCACCCGCGCTATCTCGGAATTACGCATCACGCTTGAATATCAGAGCGCGAGCGGCTGGGGCCGATGGTTCTCATCGGGAAAACTCGCGATCGATATCGTCGATTATCCCGGCGAGTGGTTGCTTGACCTTCCACTTCTCAATCAGGATTACAAGACATTCAGCGATGCAACGGTCGCACTTGCGGCAGGCGGCGTACGCGCCGAACTTGCGCGCGACTGGCTCGAGATCGCGCATTCTCTCGACATCAACGCGCCTGCCGACGAGATGACGGCGCGACGACTGGCGGAAAGTTTCGCGGCCTATCTTCGTGTCTGCAAATCCGATGAACGTTCGCTGTCGACATTGCCGCCCGGACGGTTCCTGATGCCGGGTGATCTGGAGGGCTCGCCTGCCCTCACCTTCTCTCCGCTCCCCGGCTTGACGGATGAAAAAGCACCAAAAGGCTCTATACGCGCCATGATGGAGCGCCGCTATGAAGCGTATAAGTCCATCGTGGTCAAACCGTTCTTCCGCGAGCATTTCGCCCGCCTCGACCGTCAGATCGTTCTTATCGATGCCCTACAGGCCGTCAATCGAGGCCCCGAAGCCGTGCAGGATCTGGAACGAGCGCTCGGCGACGTGCTTGCCTGTTTCAGACCCGGCAAGAACAGCCTTCTCTCGTCATTGATTGGCCGACGTATCGACAAGGTTCTTGTTGCCGCTACCAAGGCGGATCATCTGCATCACGAAAGCCATGACCGGCTGGAAAATCTGACGCGGCGCCTGGTCGATCGTGCGGTGACCACAATCGGCATGAGTGGTGCAGGCATTGAAGTCATGGCGCTGGCATCTGTACGCGCAACGAAGGAAGCCAGCGTTCGCCAGGACGGCCACGCGCTGCCCGTCATCGTCGGAACACCGATGGCAGGCGAAAAGATCAACGGCGAAGTGTTCGATGGCAATCGGACCACAGCAATTTTCCCAGGTGACCTTCCAGAGGACCCGGAACCGCTTTTTCGCACGCTTGATGCCGAAGGTGAGGCCACCAATTTGCCCGACGTGAATGTCGTGCGCTTTCGTCCCCCCAAGTTGGAAGAAAGCACCGGTGGCATCAAACTTTCCGTCCCGCATATCAGGCTTGATCGCGCCATGCAGTTCCTGTTCGGAGATAAACTCGCATGAAAGACGACACCACCCAGCAAGGTCGCAGACCAGCATCATTCACGCTGGAGAACGAACCGGTGGCGGAGCGCCCGTCTGAAACCAAGCGTGCGCCACGCAGTTTCGATGCCGACATTTCGATGACGCCGGACGACGAAGACCCGTTTATCGCTCCCGAGGAGATCGACGCTACGGCTCTACCTGTCGCAACGCCGCGTAAACACCGTTTTTCCTTCGGCAAACTTGCCCTGGGTGCATTGGGTGTTCTTCTATCACTGGCGTTCTGGATGTGGGCGGATCAGCTCATCAGGGACCTGTTTTCGCGGTCCGACTGGCTGGGCTATACCGCGACTGCGGCACTTGCCATCGCCGTTTTCGCGGGTCTCGTTCTCATCGCCCGAGAAGCAATGGGCATCATGCGCCTGAACGCCGTACAGTCTTTGAAGCTGGATGCGGGAAAGGCCGCGCTGGAGAAGAAACCGTCAGCCGCCCGCGCCGTCATCGTCAGGCTGAATGCCGTTCTGTCCCACCGCGCTGAAACGGCAAGAGGCCGTGCCGCGCTCAAGGATACCGAAAACGACGTGATCGACGGCCCGCATTTGATCGATCTTGCCGAACGCGAACTGTTGGGCCCGCTCGACCGGCAGGCGCGTGCACTGATTCTGAATTCGTCCAAGCGCGTGTCCGTCGTCACGGCGGTCAGCCCCCGTGCGGTGGTGGATCTCGCCTATGTGCTCTTCGAAGTGACGAGACTTGTGCGGACCATGGCAGAGCTTTACGGGGGCCGTCCCGGCACGCTCGGCATGCTTCGGCTGTTGCGCGACGTCATCGCACATCTCGCCGTCACAGGCTCGATTGCGGTCGGTGACGGCATAGCACAGCAGGTGCTGGGCCACGGCCTTGCATCCCGGTTGTCAGCGCGGCTGGGAGAAGGCGTGATCAACGGATTGATGACCGCGCGAATCGGCATTGCCGCGATGGATCTGTGCCGCCCACTTCCTTTCAAGGCGCTGAAGCGTCCCGGAATCGGTGACTTCGTCTCGGATCTGACACCTGATTTCAGAGGTGCTAAAAATATCGAAAAGCCCTGATCTACAAGGCCATGACATCGCGAAAGGTTACGATGTCAGCGCCTAATCGCCAGGAATTAAACCAAGCATTAACCATTCGCGACATAAATTGATACTCACACGCAGCGGCCAATTCGCCAGGGAAAGTATCATGTATTCGCGCTTCTTTTCGCTACTGGGCGGACTTGCCGCCGTAATGACCGTCAGTGGCGGACTTGCCGTCTCAGACGTTCAGGCCGCTTCACGCGATGACGTATTCTTCGGCTCTGTTGCCGGTGCATGGTCCGGTCCCGGCGAAATCGTCGCGGGTAAATACAAGGGCACGAAATTCACCTGCGACCTGACCGGCGAGCCGATCAGCGACAAGGAAACCGGCATCAAGCTGGGCGGCACCTGCCGCGTTGGCGTCTTCAAGCAGCCGATGTCCGCGATCATCGCCAAGAAGGGCAACAGCTACGAAGGCAAGTTCCTGGATGGCTCCGAAGGCAAGGGTCTCGATATCGTTTCGGGTCAGGTCAGCGGCGACAAGGTCGTCGTCGGCATCAACCGCGCCAAGCTGAGCGGTGCCATGGTTGCCCGCGTTACCAACAACGCATCCATGAACATCACGATTTCCGTCAAGGTCGCGGACCAGATGGTGCCCGTGATCGGCCTTACTCTGGCACGCAATATCGATCAGATGCCGGTCGGCTCCATCAAGCAGTAAATTGAACCTATGGTTCAAACCGACGAAGACGGGAGTGCCCACCACTCCCGTTTTTCGGTTGCGATTTTGATGCCGGACATATCGGCATCTTCAAGCCATTGATTGACCTTCCGACCATTGACGACCAGATCAGGTGCGATGTCGCATAGCGGTTTCAGGACGAACGCCCGTTCCGTCATCCGTGGATGCGGAATTTCCACGCGCGCGGTGGAGACTTGGACATCGCCATAGGTCAGCACATCAATATCGATGGTTCTCGGACCCCAGCGCTCGTCACGCACCCGTTTCATTCCGCGCTCGATCTCAAGGCATAGGTCCAGCAGCGGCTCAGGCCGCAGCGACGTCTCGATCAAGGCGCAGCAATTGAAGAAATCTGCCTGGTCCGTCTTTCCCCAGGGCGGAGTGCTGTAAAGCTTTGAGACAGCCAATAACTGGCAGCTTTCATGGCGCGAAAGAGCGTCAAGCGCATGCGCCATTGCTGACGGCGGATCACCCAGATTGCCACCCAGACCGAGCGTTGCCTTCACTGTGCTGTCAGCCATGCTGCTCTACGCTCACCTGCGCATAATCGAGAATTCCGGGCACGGGTGCGGATGGCTTACGAACGGTGACCTTCACGCGTACGATCTGCGGATAGCGACTGCGCAGCGCCTTGGCGATATCGTTCGCCAGGGCCTCAATCAGATACCGTCTCTGACCGGCGACGATCTTTTCTATGACCGCAAAAGCCACGCCGTAATCCACGGTATTTTGAATATCGTCGGTCTCCAGCGCGTTTCCAGCTTCGACCTCCATCTCCGCATCCACGAAGAAACGCTGACCTAACGTCTCTTCTTGCTCCAGCAGGCCATGGCGGGCAAAAAACGAACAGTTCTTCAAAAGTATCGTATAAAGGCTCATTCTCGCCCCTCCCCGTATTGTTTTTTATGCATCAGAATGGCGTCTGCGATGTTCAGGGCGTCGCGTGTCATCGCAACATTGTGGACGCGGAAAACACAGGCGCCTGCCAGCCGCAGAATGGACGTGGTCGCAGCCGTTCCCACGTCTCTGTCTCCCGCTGCATCCCGACTTGTGAGAGCACCGATAAACCGTTTGCGCGACGTGCCTGCCAGAATAGGCAGACCGAATGCGGCAAGCTCATCGAAACGCGACATGAGCGCAATATTTTCTGCCGTATCCTTGGCAAAGCCAAATCCGGGATCCAGCACGATGGCCTTGCGTAAAATACCGGCAGCCGCTGCGATATCCAGCGAGCGATTGAGAAAGGCGAATTGGTCGGCAATAACATCCGTCAGCTTTTCGCGATCTCGCCCCGTATGCATGATGCAGACACCGGCTCCTGAACGTCCGATAACCGCTGCCATATCTTGATCTTTTTGGAGCCCGAAAACGTCATTGACGATATGCGCGCCCGCCTCCACCGCCAGTTTGGCCGTTTCGGCACGGTAGGTATCGACTGAAATCAACGCATCCGTTTGTTTAGCAAGAGCTGCGATGACCGGAAGAACGCGGTCCTGCTCCTCTTGCGCCGTCACGGTCGCAGCACCCGGGCGGGTTGATTCGCCACCGATGTCGATGATGGCTGCGCCATCCTCGACGCATGACCGTGCGTGGGACACCGCACGTTCGGTGTCGAGATATCGCCCGCCATCCGAAAAGGAATCCGGTGTCGTGTTGACGATAGCCATAATGAGGCCATCCCCATCAAGTTTCAGGGAGCGCCCATGCGCGACTTGCCACACATTGTCACTGGCTGTTATCACGGAACGTAATGCCTTTCGGGAACAACGGAGGACCCATCATTCATATCGCTTCACTCCGCCTACAGCATTGCACGCGAAACCCAAATAAGATTCCAAAATTAAGACGCGCAGGCGTTACGCGTCAGAGAGCAGGCCGCTCTATGCAGCAATCATATGCCAAGTTCAACCGGAAGGCCGGTCCATGACGCTTCACGACCGCGCGGTTTGCGCCCTTCTTTTCGCAACGATGCTTCTCATACTTCCGCAGTCGGCCGGAGCAGAAGCATTGATGACCAAGTCCTTCTCCTATTTCAGCATCGGTGGCAAAACCGCTGAAGATCTCGACCGCGAATTGTCGCATAGAGGTCCGATGACGAAAGCCACCGGCGCGCGCCACCCCGGCGCCACGGAAATCAAATTTGGCGGTGAAATCAGCTACGTTGAAAAGAATGCAAAATGCGGCGTCGGCAATGTCGAGGTCAAACTCCACACCAAAATTCTGTTGCCACGCTGGACGAACAGGCGTCGTACGGCGGCTGATCTGGCTCTCATATGGGATACGTTGTCAGCCGATATCAAACGGCACGAAGAGCGTCATGCAGAAATCTCCCGCAATTATGCTCGCACCCTCGATAAACGCCTTCAATCACTTCGCCCGCAGGACAGTTGCGAAGAGATGCAGGCGCTCGTCACCAAAACGACCCAAGAGGTCATGTCGGCACACGACAAGGATCAGTTGCGTTTCGATATGGTCGAATCGAAAAATTTCGATGCGCGCATGACCCGCCTGCTGAAGCACCGAATTCAGCAAAACGCCACGAAGTAAAACGGTGCTGGTCAAATACCGAACGACATCCGGTAGTTCGGTGATCTTCTTGAAGCTTTAAAACAACCATGAATTTTAAAAATAAATACACAGCCGGATAATAATCAATGAATTCTTGCTATGGCCGGATACGCCATTTTGATATATGCAATTTTTAATAGAATTTAAGATCAAATCACCGAGTCTGTTATCGATACCTCCTCCCGGCGCGTCTCCAACCCTGGGCGTTTTCTCCCTGCCCGATGGTAACGTACCCACCTCGCCTCGCTATCCCGCGAAACGGAGAGCGAGGCTTTTTGTGTGGGGACATAAAACAGGTGCTTCGGTCAGCCCTGGCGTTCGGGAACGTGTACGACCAACCCATCCAGCGCGTCGGTCATCTTGATCTGACAGGAAAGCCTGGACGTTGGGCGCACATCGAACGCGAAATCCAGCATGTCCTCTTCCATCGGTTCCGGCGGGCCGACGCGTTCGCTCCAGGCGTCATCGACATAGACATGACAGGTGGCACAGGCGCAGGCCCCACCACATTCCGCATCGATACCCGGAACGGAATTGCGAACGGCATTTTCCATCACGGTAGAGCCATTGCTCACATCGAAATCTTGTTGTGTGCCGTCAAAGGCGATGATGGTCAGTTTGGTCATGTCGGAAATCCAAAAATGATGGTTTGAGATGGAGAGGTGTCGCGTCGGTTAATGTCACCTGTCCGGTTTTGTTCAAGGCAGGAAGGTGACATTAACCGACGCCACATCAGACAAATAGAAAGGCCGGCTCCGCTTGGCAACCCATTGCGAGGTTGCAGGCAGAGCCGGCCTTGAAAAGGACCTCTGAAAAAGAGGATCAGCGGCAGAGTTTGAGGATGAAGTTCTCTGCCTCGATGACGGAAGCGGCGACCTTCGCCAGAGCAGCACTGTCGCGGTTGCCATTCTCCACGGCTTCGGCCGTGGCGGACACCTTGAACGCACCGACCGCATCTGCCGACCCCTTGAGGCGGTGCGCGATCAACTTCATCTGATTGTCGTTTGCAGTGGAGAGTTCGTGCAGCAGGGTACGGGCATTGCGGGTGAACAGTTGCAGGATTTCGATTTCCAGCTCCTTATCGCCCATGGTCTGTCGTGCAAGATGGATGAAGTCGATGGGCTTGCTGCCAACCGGAGCCGCGCCGAACGAGTTGTCCGGTGCTTCGAATGCGATACTCACCGCTGCCATTGTCGTAGAATTCCTCATGTGCGTAAAGCTTCTTGTTTTGAAGCAGATATGTTCTGCATTAGAGCAGGCTAGGCCTTCGATGAGCTTAAATTGGGGCACGAAACGCCGGGAAATCTTTTGCTATGGTTAATTTATGTTAAACTTATAGGAAACAAGGCGTTCCACCTGCCAGCGAGGTTTAAAAACTGTTAACAAACCGCAACTTGGCATAAGGTGCGGTGTCGCTTTAATTGTTTCAAAGCCACAAATGTGTCAGTACGGTACTGCGTGCCGCATGACTTTCGTACAAGTTTTGTAAATCCGGCATGTCGATGTAATCTTACCTGGCAGCCGGGAAATCGGTTCTCAGGACTTTAGTAAGAAACGAGGCACTATATACCGGCAGGTATCGTGTCTTGAGGCATGGTGGCGGAAATCCGTAAGCGGCGGCGAGCGGATGAACGGCATGAGGCCGGGCGTATATGTAACGAGGCGTAACCGCATGGCGAACAATAAGATCAGCGACTCGATCGACGAGACTGCGTTTCAGGCATTGGAAGATGCCTTGCAGCTCGGCGCTTACGAAACCCAGCCGGAGCCTCGGAAACGAACAACTCCCAAGCCTGCGGAGGCCAGAGTGTCAGAAAAGACCAGAGTGCCCGAAAAATCAAAGGCACGTCCTGCCGAGCCGCAGCAACAACGCCCTGCCCCGGAGCAAGCGCCCCGATCTCCCTCTCTCGAAGCCGCCAATGATGGTTCCAAGCGCAGCCCGGCCATGATCCTGAAATCGCTGGATGCGGGGTCCATCACAGCTGCCCTTCGCAACGCGAGCATCTTCTCGGCTTTCTGGGCCATTGCAGGCGTCGGCCTTGCCAATGTCATCTATGGCGACCTGATCTGGAACGTCTCGTCGCTTGCACAGCTTTTTGCTATTCCCGGCGTGATGGCGATCATCATCGGCATCATCGTTCCGATCACACTGTTCTTCGCCTTCGCCATCATGATGGCGCGCGCCCGCGATCTGCGGAATGCTGCCCGTTCCATGGCGGAAGTTGCCCTGCGCCTTGCCGAGCCGGAAACCGTTGCGTCCGACCGGATCATGTCCGTCGGTCAGGCCGTGCGACGTGAAGTGTCGGCCATGAACGACGGCATCGAGCGCACCATTGCGCGCGCAACCGAGCTCGAAACACTCGTTCACTCCGAAGTGAATGCACTGGAGCGCAGCTACGCCGATAACGAACTGCGTGTTCGCAGCCTCGTTCACGAACTGAGCGCAGAGCGCGACGCCATCATCAATCATGCTGAGCGTATCCGCTCGTCCATCATTGGTGCGCAGGACCAGATCAAGGAAGAACTGTCCATCGTCGGTGAAGAACTGTCGATGCGCCTCGCCACCAGCGGTGAGGCTTTCGCATCTATGATCGACACACGATCCGCCGCCCTGCTCGAAAAATCCCGCGTATCGACGGAGGCGATGGGCACCCTCATCGCTGCCAAGACCGACAATCTTCTTCAGGCACTCAACACGTCGGGCGCAACGATCTCCAACGAATTCGACCTGCGCCTGCACGACCTCAGCACAACGCTGGACGAGCGCGGCCGTCTTTTGCTGGAGCAATTCGCGACACAGGCTTCCACGGTCAGCAGCGGCACGGAAAACCTGAACAAGGTGCTGGAAGATCGCACACGCCTGCTCAACGATATCCTGTCCAAGCGCACGCAGGAGATTTCCCAGAACATAGACCGCGGCCAGCAGGTCATCGGCGGTTCGCTGGATCATGTTCTCGACCAGTTGACGACGACGCTCGAAGAAAAAGGCCTTTCTTTCCGCCAGAATCTGCAGAGCAGCGCGGACGATGCCATTATGGACCTGGATCTGCGTTCGGGCCTGTTCGAAGAAAAGCTCCAGACAACCGTCGGCCTCGTCAACTCTGCCTTTGACGAGCGTGTTGCCGAATTCACCAGCGCCTTCGATCAGCGTGCGGGCAGCCTCGACAGCAAATTGATGGAAAGCCTGGCACGCATCAACGAGACGGTTTCCGGTGGTACCGATACCATCGACGGCACGTTGAACTCCGGCATCGAGCGCTTGAGCGCAACCCTTACCGACCAATCCTTGGCTTTGGCAACGACGCTGGGTGCCGGTCAGGAGATGCTGGAAAGCTCGCTCGAAAGCCACACACGGGAACTCAGCGACGCCATCAGCACCCGCACGACGGACATCACGAAGGCGTTCGGAGCGACGCATGATAAGATCGATGCCGTTCTCGCAGAACGCAGCACCGCGCTGATCAGCGCGCTCTCCGAAAGTCAGAACCGGTTCGACGATGCACTGGCAAGCCGCGCCGAAGCCATTACCGGCTCGGTCTCTGGCACTGCCCAGGACCTTGCGGCTCTTCTCGATGAGCGCGCAGCCGCCATCAACAACATCGTCGCAGATGTCGAGCGTCGTCTTGCTGAAACACTCGAAACCCGTGCAGCGGCCATCACCGGCGCCGTTTCCGGTGTCGAAGACCGCCTGGCCGATACCCTCGACAGCCGCACGGCTGCAATCCACAACGCTGTCGCTGGCGTGGAAGACCGTATCGCCAACACACTTGATAGCCGCACCGCTGCCCTTAACAGCGTCGTATCCGGTGCTGAAGAACGCATTGCCGACGCACTTGATAGCCGAACCATGGCATTGGACATGGCATTCTCGACAGCCGAAGAGCGGCTCTCCGACACGCTGGACAGCCGCACCACTGCCTTGACCAGCGCAGTGTCGAGCGCAGAAGAACGCATGACCGATGCGTTGGACAGCCGCACCATGGCCATCGATATGGCCTTCTCCGGTGCCGAAGAACGCATTGCTGAAACGATGGATGCGCGCACGGCCGCGCTGAACACGGTCGTCTCCGGAGTCGAGAGCCGGATTTCGGATACGCTCCTCACCGGTACGGCAGCCCTTGCCCATTCCGTTGCTGGCGTCGAAGACCGAATTGCCGAAACGCTGGACAGCAGAACAGCGGCACTCAACCACGTCGTATCCGGTGTTGAAGAGCGCATCGCCGATACACTCGATAGTCGAACGATGGCTATCGACATGGCATTTTCCGGCGCCGAAGAGCGTCTGGCTGAAACCCTCGACAACCGGACCAGCGCGCTCAACAGCATCGTCTCCGGCGTCGAGGAACGCATTGCAGATACGCTCGACAGCCGCACCATGGCCATCGACATGGCCTTCTCCGGCGCTGAGGAGCGCATCGCCGAGACCCTCGATGCGCGCACGGCTGCACTCAAC
Organism: Rhizobium skierniewicense Ch11; assembly: GCF_023757665.1. Taxonomy (NCBI): domain Bacteria; kingdom Pseudomonadati; phylum Pseudomonadota; class Alphaproteobacteria; order Hyphomicrobiales; family Rhizobiaceae; genus Rhizobium; species Rhizobium skierniewicense. The sequence goes on along the minus strand of NZ_RXPG01000005.1, from coordinate 273,331 downwards.
ACGGTCGTTTCAGGCGTTGAAAGCCGGATCTCTGATACGCTTGTCAACGGCACGGCATCACTGACGCAAGCGGTCAGCGGCGTGGAAACACGCATGGCCGAAACTCTCGACAGCAAAACAGCGGCGCTCAACAGCGTGGTATCCGGTGTTGAAGAGCGTATTGCAGACACGCTCGATAGCAGAACTGCCGCTCTCAACAGCGTCGTCTCAGGCGTGGAAGAACGGATTGCCGACACGCTGGACAGCCGCACCATGGCCATCGACATGGCATTCTCCGGTGCGGAAGAACGCCTCGCGGAAACTCTGGATAGCCGTACGGCCGCTCTCAACACAGTTGTTTCCGGTGTCGAAAATCGAATTGCAGACACGCTCGACAGCAGAACTGCTGCTCTCAACAGCGTCGTCTCAGGCGTGGAAGAACGGATTGCCGACACGCTGGACAGCCGCACCATGGCCATCGACATGGCATTCTCCGGTGCGGAAGAACGCATCGCGGAAACCCTTGATAGCCGCACGGCTGCTCTCAACACAGTTGTGTCCGGTGTCGAAAATCGAATTGCCGACACGCTCGACAGCAGAACTGCGGCTCTCAACAGCGTTGTCTCAGGCGTGGAAGAACGGATTGCAGACACGCTGGACAGCCGCACCATGGCCATCGACATGGCGTTTTCAGGCGCGCAGGAGCGCCTTGAAGAAGCACTCGATACCCGCACCAGCGCGCTCACAAATACTGTTTCCGGCGTTGAAGGTCGCATCTCGGATGCGCTCGACAGCCGCACGACAGCACTGGCGAACGTCGTCTCCGGTGTTGAAGATCGTATCACAGATGTCCTCGACAGCCGCTCAATGGCGATCGACATGGCAATATCCGGCGCCGAAGAGCGCATCACGGAAACGCTCGACAACCGCACGGCGGCCCTGACGCAATCCGTGACCGGGGCCGAACAGCGCTTGTCTTCCACGGCCTCCACGATCGAGGAAGCACTCGCAGTCGGTCACCTTCGCCTCGACACCATGCTCGGCGTTCAAGCCGATGCGATCACGAGAACCGTGGAACGCAACGGCATCCTGATCGAGGAGACCGTCAACACGGCGGCGACCCGTATCGAAACGGCAGTCGAAGGCGGCCAGGGTCGCTTCTCGGAGACGATGGAGAGCGGCGTATCGCGTCTGGAAAACAATCTCCTGTCGTCACATGAACAGCTGCGCTCCACGCTTGATCAACAGCATTCGGCCTTCACTCAGACCCTCGGTTCGGCACAGGAACGCATGAGCGATCTTCTGTCGGAACAGGCGATGTCGCTCAGCACGACGATTGCGTCCAGCGCCAGCATGCTGGAAATGTCGCTGGAAAATCAGCAGGAAGCCTTGCAGCGGACCATCGACACAAGCGGTGCAACCCTTGAAGAGCGCCTGAGAAACAGCGCTGGCGCAGTCGCTGACAAGATCGGTGACGCCGCCCGCGAAATCGGTAGCGCTGCCGATGTTCTTTCATCGCGTGTCGAACAGTCCGTCAGCAACGTTTCGACGCGTCTTGATGAGACGGGCGCACGGTTGGAAACCAATATCGACAGCCTGCAAAATCGCATCCAGACCAATCTTGGTAACGTCAACGCATCCATCGAAGACGCAAGCCGCAAGATTTCCGATACGCTGGAAGGGAAAACCGCAGATTTTGTCCGCACCAGTGACGACGCCACACAGCGTATCGCGGGCGTTCTGGATACGGGGACAGCGCGGATCGACGAGCGCCTCGGCACCATGGATCGCGCCTTGAACATCGGTCTCGACAACGTCAATCGCACCATTGAAGGCAAGGCTTCCGGCCTCGCCGTCAGCCTTCGGGACGCCGTGGTCAATGCAACGCAGACCATGGACAGCGAAGCGCTGCGCTCCACCGAGCTTCTCGCAAAGACAGGTGCGGAATTCACCGAACAGGTCAGAGCACGCAACGACGAATTCACCCGCGCCATCGAACAGCGTTCGGATGAGATCGTCGGTCGCATCTCGGATGCGCAGGGTCGCCTTTCCGGCCAGGCCGCAGCGGTCGCCCAGAGCTTTTCGGAAGCTGGAAACGCCATCGTCAACAAGGTCGCGGAAGCAGAAGCCGTGGTGCGCTCGCAGGTCGGCGCGATGTCCGAAACGCTATCCAATGCCGAGAGCGCGCTCGACGCGCGTGGCGAATCCATCCGCGCCACACTCGACACCCGGACGCGTGAGCTTAACTCCATGCTGGCCAGCCGTTCCGCCGAACTGTCTCGCCTCATCGAAGAAAAAGCCAAGCCCATCGTCAATGAATATGCAACGGTCGGCCAGAACGCCGCAGAAAAGATCGTCACAGCTGCCCAGCAAAGCGCAAGCCTTCTGGCCGAAAGCAACAGCGGCATGGCGCAATTGGTAGAGCAGGCAATCGAGGATTACGCCAAGGCCGGTAACGACGCCGCCGAAAAGCTGGTTGCCGCCACGCGCAAGAGCACGACGATGCTGACGGAAACCCATTCCGGCATGTCGGATATCGTCACTGGTGCCGTCGATGACCTCAACGTCGCTGTCGTTCGCGCATCGCAGGAACTGAAGGCTGCTGATCAGTCTCTCGCTACGGCGACGACAAGCTTCTCGGAATCGGCATCCCGCGCCTCCGACATGGTGTCCAGCTCCAGCCGTTTGCTGGAAGGCAAGATCGACCGTCTGGCCAACATCTCCGGCCAGACATTGTCGCAGGTCGCGGGCATCGTCGGTCGCTTCGAGGAGCACTCCAGCGTTCTGTCGCAGGCCTCGGAGTTGCTCAACGCCGCACAGACGAGCCTCGTGGGAACGTTGGAAGAGCGCCAGGAAGCTCTGCGTACGCTTTCGATGGGCCTCCTGACCCGCTCGGAAGAAATCGAATCCTCCATGCGGGGCGTGATGGGCATGGTTGAACAGACCTTTGCCGATGTCGAACAGCGCTCTGCCAATGTCGCAGGCAACCTTCGCAACAATCTGGGTTCCTCCTTCAGCGAGATCGGCCGCTCGCTCGACGAGACGGAAAAGCGTGCTGAAACCGCAGCGCAGAACATGCGTGGCGCCCTGCTTTCGGCGGGTGAAGATGCAAGCCGCTCCATCGAAGGCACCATGGCAGACGCGCAGAAATACTCCGACGCGTTGGTCAATAGACTTCGCGGCGGCGTTGCCTCGTCGCTTGCGGATGTCGATAAGCTTCTCGGCAATGCGACCGACAAGTCCAACGCGGCAGCGTCTGTTCTGCGCGAAACCCTGCGTGAAGCAGTCGAAGAGGCCGTGACCCGCTTTGCCGGCGCAACGGATGAAATCCGCCGCTCCAGCGCTGATATTCGCAAGGAACTGGATTCGACCCGCGCCGAACTGAAGCGTGGTGCATTCGATCTTCCAGAGGAAGCCAAAGAAAGCGCGGCAGCGATGCGTCGCGCCGTTTCCGAGCAGATCAAGGCTTTGCAGGATATTTCCCAGCTCGTGGGCCGTTCAACGCAGCAGCTGGAAATCTCTGAACCGGCAGCCAGGGCCATCGCAGCAACGAAGGCTGCGCCAGCAGCAACACCTGCACCGGCACCCGTCCAGGCGCAGCAGCCACGTGTGGAATCCCGTGAGCAGCAACCTGCGGCCATCGTTCCTGCACCTGTCGCGCCGCGCCCCGTTCAACAGCAGCCAACGCAGTCGGCTCCCATCATCCGCAACGCACAACCGGCGGAAACCAGAACGGCTCCACCGCAGGCAGGTCTCACGGCACCCGTACAGCGTCGCGAAGAAGGCGGCGGCTGGATCAGCGATCTCCTGCGTGGGGCTTCGCGTGACGGGCAGGAAGCCGCAGCACCCGCTGCCGCGGCCCCCCGCCAGCCGCAAGAGGCTCAGACCCGCGCCAGCGACACCCGCAACCCACGCCACGTCGTCGAATCTTTGAATTCGCTGTCCGTGGATATCGCCCGTGCCATCGATCACGACGCGTCAGTGGAACTGTGGGGCCGCTATCAGCGTGGTGAACGCGATGTCTTCACGCGTCGTCTCTACACGCTGAAGGGCCAGCAGACATTCGACGAGATCAAGCGCAAGTACGAGCGCGAAACGGAATTCCGCACCGCAGTGGATCGCTATATTTCCGACTTCGAAAAGCTTCTCGCAGACGTCGCCAGAACCGACCGGGACCGCACGGTCACGCAATCCTACCTGACGTCGGACACGGGCAAGGTCTACACCATGCTCGCTCACGCAGCGGGACGTTTCAGCTAGGCGAGTACACCTATAAACGCTGTCACAATCCAGCCCTTCCGGATCAACCGGGAGGGCTTTTTCTTAGAGCATGTCGCGTTTCATTGTCCTCAATGAAACGATAACGTACATGCCACAAAAACAGAGCTAAAGCGTGTCGCAGTGAATCCTATTCACAGAGACACGCTTTTGGATACGGCTTCAAGGGTTGAAGAAAATCAGCTGCCGTTTTATATCGAGGCGAGGACGACCTCGGCCATTGTGGCAACAGCACACGGGACGGCCCGGAAATTTCTGGAGTATCCCATGCGCACGATCGCCGATCGTATTCGTCACGCCCTCAGCTTTGAAATCATCGGCCTCATCCTCATCATTCCCTTGGGCTCGATTGTGTTTGGCGTGCCGGCGGAGGACATCGGTATCGTCGGCGTCGTCAGTGCAACGATCGCCACCGCCTGGAACTATCTTTATAATCTCGGCTTCGACCACGCCATGCAGCGCTATAGAGGCACCACGCAGAAGACGGCGATGATACGCGTTGCGCATGCCGGTCTGTTCGAGCTTGGACTGCTGCTGGTCCTCATGCCCTTCATCGCGTGGTATCTCAACATCGGTATCCTGCATGCGTTGGTGATGGACGTGTCGTTCGCTCTGTTCTATGTGGGCTACGCCTTCATTTTCAACTGGTGCTACGACAGACTGTTTCCTCTGGCCGAGTGGGAAACAGAGAACGCAGTGAAATAATCCCGAACACAAAAACGCCGCGCATCCCTTGGGATACACGGCGTTTTGTTTTCAAATTGTCGGTTGCGTTAAAGCGAGCGCAATGTCCAGCTGACAATCTCACGGGATGACAAGGCAAATGCGTTGTCCAGTGCCTTCACAAGATTTGCATTGCCGGAGCCGCTGACGCGCGCAGTGGAGCGAAACACCTCTTGCGCTTTGACCGTACCGTTCTTGTCGTTCAGCAATTTTACAGAAATCTCGATCGTCGCGAGGTTCTTGGTCGTATCGACTTCAAAGGCGCGAATATCGGTCACGACCTGATAGTCGATAGCGAGACCCTGCCCTGGACGACCGACGCCGCCCAGCTTGCCTGTATCTTCGAACGCTTCCACGAGCTTGGACTGCACCATACGCGGAAGGCGGTCGCTCCATTGGGAATTTGCCAGATACTGAACTTCAGAACCTGACAGACGGACCACGATGTTTTCGCTGTCAAGCGCCTTAAGCGCCGTTGGCTCTGCAATCAGCAACTGGCGGGAGCGCAACGATGCGCCCTGCGTCACAGGTGTGGAGGAGACCGATAGATCGAACGTGTCGTTCTTCGCGCTGCCGCCACAACCAGCCAGCAGCCCTGCAAGCAACGGCATCATCACGAGAACTTTGGTCCGGGCGGGGATATTACCCTGCCAATGCATCAACGACATTTTCAAATCCATACCCCCGTCAACGCCGTGTTCGGCCATCATACTGTTTCACGTTCTCGCCGCCGAAGATCAGGCGCTGCGGATCGCGGTCGAAATTCGTGATCGTGTTGTTCAGATTATCCACTGTCTGGCGTGTACTGCCGATCAGCGCCTGGAAATCTTTCAAACCAGAACTCGAGAACCGTGCCAGATTGTCCGCGATAGGACCAACACGCATGTTGATGTTATCAGCAACCGCCTTGAACGAGGCCAGAGTCTCACGCGCCTTGGAGAAAAGCGAATTGGCGTCGTCGGTTCCCAGCAAGCCATCAACCTTTGCAAGGATGCCATCGACACGGCTGGACGCTGCGTTCAGCTTGCGGGACATATCGGTAAAGTCGGCGATCGCCTGATCGATATCGGGGCGACGCGTGCCCACGTCGTCAGCGATCTGACGGAAGGTGCCAATGGCCTGACGGACATCGGCAGTCGCCACGGCAACATCGTCCACCGCGTTGCTGACCTTTGCCGGATCGACCGAAGCCAGCAGCGTGTCGGCGCGCTTCACGACGACCTGAACGTCTGAACTGGCCTGCTCGAAGTTGCGTGACGTGCGCTGCACCGTTTCCATCACATCCTGAATACCACCGGAGGCAGACGCGACATCGGACGTCACCTTGTCGACGTTGGTCAGGATCGAATCGATCTTCTGCGAGTCCACGGATTTCACGAGGTCTTCGACGGCCGTCAGCGTACTGTCCAGACGCACGGACACAGACTGAACGGTGGTCGAAAGCGAACTCAGGCTTTCGAGGAAGTTTTCGATACCATCGGAGTTGGCAGCAAGAGCGTTGGAGAATTTCTCGGCATTGCGCACCGTCTGCGTCAAAGGTCCACGCGCATCCTGCACGAAGCCCTGCAACTCGCCGATGGCACCATCCGCGCGTTTCAAGATCTTGTCGGCCGTTGCCAGAAGGTTGGTCACGCTGGAGAGGTCGGCCGTCAACTCCGCCGGCACGCCGGTATCGAAGGATTTCTGCAAAATCCGCTCTTCATTGTTACGGCCGCCGGAAAGCTCGATATAGGCGGCGCCCGTCAGGCCCTGAATTTCAAGAACGGCACGGGTGGATGGAAACACCGGAGCATCGGCCTGCACTTCCGTGAAGGCAATCGAATAAGCCGGATCGTCCCGGTCAATAGACAGGCCACGCACGGTACCAACAGGAATGCCGTTGAACCGCACCGGCGAGCCGACGGACAGGCCGTTGGCCGAGCCCGGAATACGGATCGTCAACTGAGCGGTAGGTCCACCGCGGCCGAATTCTGCCATCCAGTAAACGAAGCCGAATGCCGCCCCGATGACGATCAGGGTGAATATTCCGACGATGGTGTAATTTGCCTTTGTTTCCATGGCTATCCGTCACTCCCCGGAATGTGTTGCGTGCCATCGGGAAGAACGACGGCACGTGCCCGCTTTCCGCGGAAATATGATTGAACCCAAGGATCGTCGCTCTCGAACATTTCCTCGAGTGTGCCTTCTACGGCAACTTTTTTATTGCCCAGAACGGCTATGCGGTCACAGACCGAAAACAGGCTGTCGAGATCGTGCGTCACCATGTAGACGGTCAATCCCAACGAATCACGCAGTCTCGCAATCAACATATCGAATTCAGCAGCGCCGATCGGGTCAAGCCCGGATGTCGGCTCGTCCAGAAAAACAAGATCGGGATCGAGCGACAATGCGCGCGCCAGCGCCGCGCGCTTGATCATGCCGCCTGACAGCTCGGACGGATATTTGTCTGCGGCATCAGCTGCCAGACCCACCATCTCGATTTTCAACGCGGCTAGCTCGTCCATCAGCGCCTGTGGCAAGTCCAGATATTCGCGCATTGGAAGCTGGATGTTCTCTTTGACAGTCAGGCCGGAAAACAATGCACCTTGCTGGAAAAGAACGCCAAGGCGCGTGTCCAGACCCATACGCTCGTCTTCCGTCGCCTTGTCGTAATCTGTTCCAAGAATTTTGATTGTACCGGCCTGGCGGGGAAGCAGGCGCAAAACCGCCCGCATCAAAACGGACTTACCGGCACCAGACGGACCGATAAAGCCGAGAATTTCGCCACGGTAGACGTCGAGATCAAGATTATCGAGAACGACCTTGTCGCCAAACGCAACGGTCACGCCTTCAACCGAGAGAATGACTTCCCGGTCTTTCTTGCTGTTGTCTGTCTTTACGGCCTGGTCCTGCACATCCTCTCCTTAAAAATCGATGGCTGCATAGAAGATGGCGAACACACCATCGACCAGGATCACAACAAAAATGGACTTTACCACGGACGAAGTCACGTGCTGACCAAGCGACTCAGCGCTTCCGCCAACCTTCATGCCCTCGACCGCGGCCACGATGCCGATGATCAGCGCCATGAACGGTGCCTTGATCATGCCGGATGCGATGGTGGAAATTTCCACCGCAGAATGCAGACGGGAAAGGAACACTTCGAATGTGATGCCTGAATACAGCAGCGAAACGACGGCAGCCCCGAACAGCGCCGCAAAGTTGGCGATGATGGTCAGAAGCGGAAGCGCGATCGTGAGCGCCACGAGGCGTGGGAACACCAGAACGCCGACCGGATTGAGCCCTATAACCTTCAGCGCGTCGATTTCCTCTCGCATTTTCATGGAGCCGATCTCGGCCGTGATCGCGCTTCCCGAGCGACCGGCGATCATGATCGCAGTCAGCAAAACGCCGATTTCACGAAGCTGCAAGATGCCGACGAGGTCGACCACAAACACTTCCGCACCGAAGTAACGCAGCTGAAACGCACCCTGCTGGGCAATGATCGCGCCGATGAGAAACGACATCAACAGGATGATCGGCACAGCGCGCACGCCCATATGGTCGATCTGGTTGACGATGGCAGCAGGTGAAACACCGCGCCCTCGCCCAAGCTTCATCTGTGCGCCGCGCACGGCAGAGCCCAGAATATACATGCCTGCCAGGAAATCGGCGCCTGCCTGCAAGACGTTCTTGCCTACGGGGTCGAATATCCGCTCGACGACACCCTTTTTATTGGTCTCCTTGGGCGGCAATGGTGCCTCATCCGGCAGAGCCGTGATGATGCCTTCAACCCGCTCATTGCCTTCAAATACGACCTCAGTACCGGCCTGTTCCAGGCGGTAGCGCATGCGGCGTAAGAGCCATGCACCCGTGGTATCGATATCATCCACATCGGCAAGATCGACCGAGATTGAGCCGTTCGCTGCAGATCTTTCGATCTTCTCGATGTCGGCAAGGACAGGATGGATGTTGGCATTACGCCAGGAACCGCTCAAAACGTAACGCGCGTTCTCGGCCTCAGCGTTGTCATCGGCTGAGATTGATGCAGGTTTCGCCCGTTGTTTAGTCTGAAGTTCTTGCATCTTGCTCCAAGCGAATGCAGCGTCTTAAAGATTCTGTAACGATTCATATCGACTGCCGGATCAGCAAGCCACTGCCCTGCGGATGAAAACGGGTGATTTTTCGTCTGTTTACAGGTTTATTCATCACCTCTAAGGCAATTTTCATGCGTCGTTACCTTGAAGCCACAGCAGAGACGTTCCCGATTGCCGGAAGTTTCACCATATCGCGGGGCAGCCGAACCGAGATTCGTGTCGTGCGCTGCACACTTCATGACGGTGACGCCAAAGGCGTTGGTGAATGCGTGCCTTACGCTCGTTATGGGGAAACCATCGAGGGTGTGATTGCGGATATCCGTGCAGTCGCTGATGCCGTGGCTAACGGTCTGGACAGGCACACGTTGCAACACACGATGAAACCGGGCGCGGCGCGCAATGCCGTGGACTGCGCCCTGTGGGACCTGGAGGCAAAGCTTAGCGGTAAAGGCGTCGCAGAAGCGATATTACGTGGACCCGCCCATCCAATTGTGACCGCCTATACGATTTCGCTCGGTGACGCAGATACCATGGCCGCCAAAGCTGCCGAAAACGCCCATCGCCCGCTTCTGAAGATCAAGACGGGAACCGAAGACGACGAGGCTCGCCTCCGCGTCGTGCGCGCAGCCGCGCCAACGACAGCGATCATCATCGACGCCAATGAGGGATGGAGAGAAGACAATCTCGAACATCACCTTGCCATCGCGGCTGAACTGGGTATCGCTTTGATCGAGCAGCCCTTACCCGCCGGCATGGACCATATGCTGTCACGTATATCGAGGCCCGTTCCGATCTGCGCGGATGAAAGCGTACATCTCACAGCCGATCTGGCATCGCTCCGCGACCGTTACGATGCCATCAACATCAAGCTCGATAAAACAGGCGGACTGACCGAAGCGCTGATCATGAAGCGCGAGGCGGAGCGGCTTGGCTATACCATCATGGTGGGATGTATGCTCGGCACATCGCTCGGCATGGCGCCCGCTGTGTTACTGGCGCAGGACACGGCCTTTGCCGATCTCGATGGCCCATTACTGCTGGCGCGCGATCACCTCCCCGGACTGGTCTACGACGACTCGATTGTCCATCCCCCAGAGCCACAACTCTGGGGTTGACGGAAACCGACCTGCTTTAGGCTGCGTATTTGCCGATGAGCTTGGGAAAAGCGACCGGCTCCAGTTCGCCAACGCTGTGCTCTTCGGTCTGTTGATCCGACTTCATCCAGGTGATCAGTTCGAACGTGCCGTCCATCGTCTCGACGACCGCCGTGCAGCTTTCCACCCAGTCGCCGGTGTTGATGTAGCGGATACCGTCGATATCCTCCATCACCGCATGATGAATATGTCCGCAGATGACGCCGTCCACATTGTTGCGGCGCGCTTCGTCCGCCACCACGCGCTGGAACTCGCCGATGAAATTGACGGCATGCTTGACCTGGAGCTTCGCCCAGGCTGAGAACGACCAGTAAGGAAGCCCAATGCGGCGACGAACGGCCGCCAGCAGAACGTTGACGGCAATCGCAGCATCGTAGGCCCAGTCACCCAGATAGGCCAGAAGACGGGCGTTACGGACCACCACATCGAACTCGTCGCCGTGAATGACGAGGTATTTCTTGCCATCGGCGGCTTCGTGGATCATCCGCTCGGCCACTTCGATACCACCGAAATGGGTGCCCGGAAATTCACGAAGGAATTCGTCGTGGTTGCCAGGAATGTAAACGATGCGCGTTCCCTTGCGGGCCTTGCGCAGCAGCTTCTGGACAACGTCGTTGCAGCCCTGCGGCCAGTACCAGTTGCGGCGCAACCGCCAGCCATCGATGATGTCGCCGACAAGAATGATGGTCTCGGCTTCATGATAGCGCAGGAAATCCAAGAGGAAATCCGTCTTGGCGGCTTTCGATCCAAGATGCACGTCTGAAATGAAGAGTGTTCTGAACTGTTTGGCTTCGCTTTGCCCGGCCATGGAACTGTTCCCCCTGTACTCGGCAATCCTCATCAATGGAAAAACAGACTCGTGTTTCAGCAAGATGACAATGCTGCCATTGCGCATGCGAAACCGGCGTTTGAGCACAAGCAAAAGTACCGACTTTGCCTGGAACAGGTAAAATAAACGGCTGTACGCACAAGCTGATTGTTGTATGCAAAGGCCTCCAAGAAACTTGAAATAAGCGGTGACAGAATGAGTTCTCAGGAAACGGGCAACACGAAAAACACCAACGCCAACGCGGATCTGGAAGAACAGGCGCTTTTCTATCACCGCTATCCGCGTCCCGGAAAACTGGAAATCCAGGCGTCCAAACCGCTCGGCAACCAACGCGATCTGGCACTTGCCTATTCGCCCGGCGTTGCTGCGCCTTGTCTTGCCATTCACGAAAATCCTGAAATGGCTGCCGAATATACCGCGCGCGCCAATCTGGTCGCCGTGATTTCCAATGGCACCGCAGTTTTGGGCCTCGGCAATATCGGCCCTCTCGCCTCCAAGCCAGTCATGGAAGGCAAAGCGGTTCTGTTCAAGAAATTTGCAGGCATCGACGTCTTCGATATCGAAATCGACGCACCTGGTATCACCGACATGGTCTCGACCATTTCGGCGCTGGAGCCGACCTTTGGCGGCATCAACCTTGAAGACATCAAGGCGCCCGAATGTTTCGAAGTGGAGCGTCAGCTTCGCGAAAAAATGAACATCCCGGTATTTCATGATGACCAGCACGGTACCGCCATCATCGTCGCTGCGGCGGTCACCAACGCACTGGAACTGGCAGGCAAAACAATCGGTGATGTCAAGATCGTTGCATCCGGTGCGGGTGCGGCGGCCCTCGCCTGCCTCAACCTGTTGGTGGTGCTGGGTGCAAAACGCGAAAACATCTGGGTTCACGATATCGAGGGCCTCGTCTACGAAGGACGAAACAGCCTGATGGACGAGTGGAAAGAGGTCTATGCGCAAAAGACCGACAAGCGCGTTCTCAATGAAACCATCGATGGCGCCGATGTTTTCCTCGGTCTTTCCGCGGCAGGTGTCCTGAAGCCGGAGCTTCTGGCCCGCATGGCGGAAAAGCCGCTCATTCTGGCGCTGGCCAATCCCAACCCGGAAATCATGCCGGAACTGGCCCGCACCGCGCGCCCGGACGCCATGATCTGCACCGGCCGCTCGGATTTTCCGAATCAGGTCAACAACGTTCTCTGCTTCCCTTACATCTTCAGAGGTGCACTGGATTGCGGCGCGACAACCATCAACGAAGAAATGAAGATGGCAGCCGTCCACGCGATTGCCGAACTGGCGCGCGAGGAAGTCTCGGAGGTCGCAGCGAAGGCCTATAGTGACGAAACGCCGATCTTTGGCCCCAACTACCTCATCCCGTCGCCGTTCGATCCGCGCCTGATCCTGCGCATTGCGCCAGCCGTTGCGCGTGCCGCTGCCGCAAGCGGTGTGGCTGCGCGCCCCATAACGGATTTCGACGCCTACCTCGACCAGCTCAACCGTTTCGTCTGGCGCTCGGGCTTCATCATGAAACCCATCTTCAATCTGGCGAAGACGGCAGAAAAGAAGCGCATCATCTTTGCTGAAGGCGAAGACGAACGCGTGCTGCGCGCCGCCCAGGTCTTGTTGGAGGAAGGCACAGGCGTGCCGATCCTCATCGGCCGTCCGCAGATCATCGAAACACGCCTCAAGCGCTTCGGTCTTCGCATTCGCCCGCACGCGGATTTTGCGGTGGTCAACCCTGAAGACGATCCGCGCTACCGCGAGTATGTTGATGACTACTTCGCTCTGGTCGGTCGCGCCGGCATCAACCCGGAAGCGGCGCGCACCATCGTTCGCACAAACAGCACCGTCATCGGCGCTCTCTCGGTCAAGCGTGGCGAAGCAGATGCACTGATCTGTGGTCTGGAAGGCCGCTTCGATCGTCACCTGCGCGACGTCAACCAGATTATCGGCAAACGCGAGGGCGCACACACATTCGGCGGTCTCAGCTTGCTCATTACCCAGCAGGGCGCAATCTTCCTCACGGACACCTTCGTCAATTACGATCCCACGTCTGAAGACATCGCGGAACTGGCAATCCTGGCGTCCAGGGAAATCAAGCGTTTTGGAATAACACCGAAGATCGCTCTCGTCAGCCACTCGAATTTCGGCTCGCGCGATTCCGAAAGCGCGCGCAAGATGCGCCGCGCCCTTCAGCTGGTGCGCGACACCGCGCCGGAACTGGAAATCGATGGTGAAATGCAGGGCGGCTCGGCGCTGTCGGAAATCCTGCGCAAGCGGGCCATGCCCAATAGTGCTCTGTCGGGGGAAGCGAACCTGCTGGTTTTCCCGAACCTCGATTCGGCCAACATCACCCTCGGCGTCGTGCGCACCATGACCGAGGGTCTGCATGTCGGCCCTATCCTGCTCGGTTCAGCCATGCCCGTCCACATTCTGTCACCAACGGTGACATCGCGTGGTGTGGTCAACATGGCGGCCCTTGCAACAGTTCAGGCTTCACACCCTTCTGTGTAAGTCCGGGTTAACGCAATTTTGAACTGGTTGTTGCCGCTTTGCGGCCCAGCCTTATGTTATCCTGAACGCATATTCGTGGTTTGCATTCGGCTGACGACGATCAACAGGGTATGGCACGCATGTTTACGGGCCGGAAACGGACAGACCATTGATCTCGCGCCGAGGCCGATTGATCGGCACCCTTTCAGCGGTTCTGTTCGCCGTTCCCCTGTACGCGCAGACTAACGACGTCTGCGGTGATCTGCGGGCTGAGTTGAATCAACCCACGCGCATCATGGGAAATACGGCGGAAGTGCGCCGTTATGCAAGCGCGCTGGCCCAGCAGAACATCATCATTCGCCGGATCCGGAACGATATGCGTGGCTATGGCTGCTCCTCTGGCAGCGTGATTGTCTATGGAAATCCGAACGCGCAGCTCTGCGGCGAAATCGGCGATGCGCTGGCGCAGGCTGAAGCTGAACGCGCCATGATTGCAGAAGACCGCGATCGTATGCTGGCCGCACGGCAGGCAGACAACGCCCAAAATAGTCGCCAAAACATCCTGGCCGCTCTCGAAGAAAATGGCTGCTTCGACGAGCAGCCACCGTCCCTGGCCTCGACCGACCCCTCGCAAGACCCCGATATGCGTGGCTCCGGTGATCCGTTCAATCAACCCGATAATTCGGATTACGCCCCCTCGCCGGACATGCCCATGCAAGGTGGCCTGAGAACGCTCTGTGTGCGAACCTGTGACGGCGCGTTCTTCCCGATTTCATCGGATGCGACACCACTGGATTTCCGCGATCAGGCGGCGCAATGTCAGCGCATGTGCCCAGGCACGCAGACGGAATTGTTCTACCACGCGCTGGAGGGCCAGGAGAGTTCGGACATGGTTTCGGCCAAGACCGGCCAGCCCTATGCGTCCATGCCGACGGCCTTTGCCTACCGCAACAACCCCAGTTCAAGCCGCGCACCGTCCTGCAGCTGCAATATGGCAGCCTATCAGGACCAGATGAAAAAGCAGGACGAACAGGCGAAAGCCCCGCAATCCACTGCCTTGCAGAATGGCTCCAGCAGCATCACCACCATCACGTCACCGAAGAGTGACGCCACGACCAAACCCGCTGACAGCAAGACAGACCTCAAGGTCGAGGCGGCACCCGTGCCAGAGCGGGATTATGACCCATCAAAGAACAAGGTTCGCATGGTGGGTCCACAATTCCTGCCCGAGGAGCAAAGCCGCATCGACCTGAAAAACCCCGCACTGGAGGGTGCACAGCCTCAGCAGCAATAGGAGCCCTTCACGTTGCTCCCCAGCGGTCCCGAAACACCAGTTCGTCCAGCGGCAGGCGCTGGCGCCAGCCTTTCACCGCCAGTTCCGGCTCGCCATAGAGCGTCTCGACATGACCGACGCACAGCCATGCGACGATTTCGATGTGCGGCGGTATATCAAGGATGTCGCGGATATCATCGTCGTGGAAGATACTCACCCATCCCACACCAACGCCCTCCGCGCGCGCCGCCAGCCACAGGTTCTGAATAGCGCAAACTGTAGAATACACATCCATGCGCGGATTGTGTGTTCGACCAAGGACGACATCTCCTCCACGCGTCGGATCGCAGGTCACGCAGATCGACAGCGGCGCCTTGCGTATACCTTCCAGCTTCAGGTTGCGGTAAAGCGCCCGCTGCTCTTCCCCGAACATGTCAGAGGCTTCTGCATTGGCACGCGAAAAGGCCTCCCACACGCGCTGCTTCACCTTCCCGTCCGTGACAAGTGTGAAATTCCATGGCTGCATGAACCCGACTGACGGCGCGGCATGTGCAGCTTTCAACAAATTGCCGATCAACTCGTCCGAAAGAGGCTCTGGCAGAAACTGGTCACGCACATCGCGTCGCGTTTCGATGGCGCGGTAGACGGCTTGCTTGTCGGCATCGGAAAATTCCTCAGCTGACACGAGCGCGTGGTCGAAGTCGTCCTGTTGCATCGTCAATCCCCAACAATGCTAGGGTCAGCCGAAAACACGGCTCACCTTCAAAACCTGCCGCTGTCCATGCGGTTCGGTCTATCGCATCAGGCCGGTCTTCTGACTCGGGTTCAACCGCATGTCACCGCCTTCCCGATCATCTCAGTGGCACATGGTCACACGCGTCCCCCTTACAGCGTTGGGCACGTCGCGGATTTTCACCGCATTCCCGATTCTCCTGCCCAAAGGCAAGCACCTGATCGGTGGGTTATGGCTGGCGTCACCCACTAATGCAATCCTCATTTCAAAGCGTGACAGGAACCCAGATACCGCCTGTGCATTCTAGCCTTCATATGATGGAGGAAGCATGATGAATGACGACACGCAACTGCGCGAGAAAATTGGCCAGGATCTCGACACACTTCACAGCAACGAAAGTCCAAAATCCATTTTCGAAATCGCAAATGATTACCTGCTGGGAAATCCAGACCTGAAACGCCTGACGGTCGAGGACATCATCAAGGAAGAAGCCGACAAGCGCGGTATTGAAATCCATTGATTTCAGCAGATATAGTGAGGATGCAACTGATCCGGGTGGCCCTATCGCCGTGAACATAACCATCGCAATCTGTCTACTGGTTGTCGCAATGGTTGTGGCCGCAATGGCATTCGCGTCCCGCCACCGTGATAAGGTCATCGTCAAGATCGCATCCACTGCATTGCCGACGGACGATAATGCGACCTCGCTTGACCGTCACTGGACGGACATAAGCTGTGGACGCGAGGAGCCGAACGCGCTGTCACTCGTGCAATCCAATCTCGGTGCCTTCGCGGCCCGCGTCGGATCTGCACGCGCGGCTGGCCGAAGCCTCGATCTTATGTACTACATGTGGAACGCGGATCTTACCGGCCAGTTGATGATGCGGGAGATCATAGCAGCTGCTGATCGCGGCGTGCGCGTGCGCCTGCTTCTGGATGATCTAGGCGTGTCCATTCCGGACCGTGCCTTTCATGCCATCGACAGCCATCCCAACATCGAACTGCGTCTGTTCAACCCCACCAAAGCGCGGGAAAACGTGTTCCGCCGTGGGTTGGAAATGGTTCTGCGGTTTCGCAGCGTCAACCGGAGAATGCACAACAAGGCATGGATTGCCGATGGCAGGGTCTTGATCGTCGGCGGGCGCAATATCGGAGACGCCTACTTCGATGCAGCGGAACAGGCGAATTTTAGGGATTTCGATGTCATAGCCCATGGCAAATGCTTAGTACAGGCTGAAGAAATCTTCGATGACTACTGGAACAGCGCCGTTGCCGTCCCGGTCAGGTCGCTGCTCGCAAGGCGCCCCAATAAACTTGCCAAACTCCGTCGCAGGATGGACGCGCTGGCGGCCGGAAGCGCGGCACGACCCTATCTAGATCGGGTGGAAAGCCAGCACAATTCCGGCAACTTCCTCAATTCCGACAAGCTGCATTGGGTGGAAACCGTGCAAGTCGTTGCCGATCCGCCGGAGAAAGCGGCCGGCAAGCGCCGTCATGGCCATAACTACCTGATGGAAACGCTGCTGCCCATCATGGACGAAACGACGACCAAGCTGCGGATTACCTCGCCTTACTTCATTCCCGGCCTCAAGGGCGTCGAAACCCTGTCCCGCTTGTCGGCAAATGGCGTTTCGGTTTGCGTCTTGACGAACTCACTCGCGGCAACCGATGTCGCTGCTGTCCACGCCGGATATTCGCGCTACAGACGCCCGCTCCTTATAAACGGCATCAAAATCCATGAGTTGCGCGCGCTTGCCGACCAGAACTCGTCATTTTCCCTTCGCGGTTCAGGCCAGGCCAGCCTGCACACCAAAGCGTTCACGCGTGATGGCGAGATGGGGTTCATCGGATCCCTGAACTTCGACCCACGCTCGATGTCGCTGAACACCGAAATGGGCGTGCTGTTCACGTCGCCCCGGCTCGTCGAGGAAATGGACGCGATCTTCAAAGATGAAATCCGTCAGGAAATGAGCTTTGAGTTGACGCTCAACCAACGTCACAACGTCGTCTGGAATGGCGTCGTAAGAGGCAGGCCGCAACACTATACCAGCGAGCCCTACGCAAGCCTGAGCCGCCGAGCCATGGCCATCGTAATGGGTATATTGCCGCTCGAATCCCAGCTGTGACAAAAAACATCAAATGAGAATGATCCAATCGGGCGCTCACGC
The DNA here is from genome assembly GCF_023757665.1 of Rhizobium skierniewicense Ch11. Taxonomy (NCBI): domain Bacteria; kingdom Pseudomonadati; phylum Pseudomonadota; class Alphaproteobacteria; order Hyphomicrobiales; family Rhizobiaceae; genus Rhizobium; species Rhizobium skierniewicense. Next base: position 255,628 of record NZ_RXPG01000005.1, on the reverse strand, counting down.
ATTTTAGAGAGAGTTAAAATTCAGGAGACCTCGATGTTCATCGCGCCGCCAGAGCCGAAAACCAGCCGTAAAATCGCAGAGATGTATGAAAACGCCAGGGATACCCACGGCTATCTGCCGAACATGTATCAGGCGTTTGGGCATCGTCCAGAGGTGATGGAAAGCTGGAGCGCGCTTCTGGTCAGCCTGCGCGGCAATATCGAGCCGAGACGATACGAACTGGTGACGCTGGCTGCTGCCCGGGAACTACGCTCATCCTACTGTATGCTGGCTCACGGGGCCGTTCTGGCCAGAGAAGGTGTCTCCGGCAGCGAGCTGGAAGCAATCATTGATGGTGGCGACGACGCGCCCCTCGATGAACAGGAACGGGCCATCATGGTTTTTGCGACCAAAGTTGTACGCGATGCAACCTCGATCACCCAAGACGATATCGACATGCTGAAAACACATGCTCTGACTGACGCTGAAATATTCGACATCGTCGCAGCCGCCGCCGCGCGTTGCTTCTTTTCGAAGACGCTCGATGCGCTGGGAACGTCGCCAGACCAAGCCTATGTCGACAGGCTTGGTCCGCAACTCTCGGAAAAACTCGCCATGGGCAGACCGATAGAGCAGGACGCCTGAGCGCCCCACATTTTCTCCGTCAGGCGGCGGCTTTCGCGTTCAGCGTTCTCGCGGACTTGATCTGCACGAGCGTATCCAAGTTCTGGTTCACGCGGCAGTAGAACTCTTCATCGATGAACGGACGCAACATGAAGTCGTTTCCGCCAGCCTTCAGGAAACGCGCGGACAGAAGCCTGTTGGTTGACGAGGAGACGCCGATGATGCGCAACTCGTGCGAGCCGCGCATGGTGCGGATACGACGTGTGAGCTCGAAACCATCGATGTCGGGCATGTTGTAATCCGTGACCACCAAACCAATGTCAGGATTGTTCTTGAGAATCTCCAGCGCCTTCGCACCGCTTTCGGCGAGGCTGACACGGAAATTGTAGCGCTTCAGGCGGCTGGAAAGAAGAGCGCGCGCTGTCGGGCTATCGTCGACGATGAGGACGTGATGGCGATGGTTGGTGAGGAACCTGCAAACCGATTCGGTCAGCATATCGACCGCAAATACATTGTCCTTGAGGATGTAGTCGACAACTTCCTTGGTGATGAGTTTTTCGCGCGTGTCTTCATGAAAGGTGCTGGTGAAGACGATCGTCGGGATCGAGAGATCGACAAGATACTCTAGAGCCTCACCGTTTTCCGCACCGGGAAGATTGATGTTGGAGATTGCAAGGGTGACTTCCTCAGAAGAACGCTCGTAGCACTCCTGCAATTCCTCGAAGTTACGGCAAACCTCGACGCTCAATCCAAGTAATTCCTTGAGGCGTGCGCCGATCATCTGGGTAAAGACATTGGAATCCTCAGCAAGCAATATCCGTGTGTCGTGAAATGGCACGCCAGCATACTGCATGCCTGTAATTCCCAGAAAATTCATAATACCCCCAAAACTCTTATAGCCTTGGAATGCAATATAAATGCAGGTGTTTTAAGAACAATTAATTGCGGAATTGACGTTTGAGCTATGGTTACCTTTTGGCAAATGAGAAAATTTCGCTCACGCCCTCATCAGCTTGAGTGTTTTCATGACTTTTTCAAAGTCATAGGGCTTTGAGAAGAAGATGCTGCGATCTGGCAAATCTTCGTCATCCGGTCTGTAATGACCCGAGGTAAGAACTATTCCCAGGGGCACGATGCTGCGTCTCGCCCAATTGGCGAGAGCAACGCCGTCCATTTTTCCCGGCATATCCACGTCCGTGAAGAGAACCTTGATGTCTGGGCGGGCCTGCAGGATTTCGACAGCCTCATCCGAATCGCATGCCTCGATCGCATCGAAGCCAGCGTCTTCCACGAGATCCACCGCCATCATGCGAAGCAGCGGGTCATCTTCTACAACCAGCACAACGTGTCTGGCGATTGGATTTCTCTGTCCCATGGATCAAACCACCTGTTTTCATACACGAGTGTCGTGTTCCAAATTGAAACGATTACCCTTGGGTTGAATAACGCAGTGGCAGAGACACGGTTCCTTCGAAATGCGCGGAATGACCCGGAATTGCGGGCTTTTGTCACCGGCAGCGCATGTGATGCCGATCTATTTTAGTGCTAATATCCTTTACACAGAACGGGTTAGTCCACCGTCTACACGCAGGTTCTGGCCGGTTATATATCCCGCGCCATCGGACGCTAGAAATGCGACAGTCGCCGCTATTTCCTCGCTTTTTCCATAGCGTTGCATCGGCACCATGTCCCGGCGCTCATCGTGCGCCGGGAGGCTATCGATCCACCCCGGCAGGACGTTATTCATGCGAACATTGTCAGCGGCGTAGGTATCCGAGAATATCTTGGTAAAGGCTGCGAGGCCCGCCCTGAAGACAGCCGACGTGGGAAACATGTCGCTGGGCTCGAACGCCCAGGCCGTCGATATGTTGATGATGGCTCCTGACTTTTGCTGCACCATTGTAGGCGCCACAAGGCGGGTCGGACGGATGACATTCATCAGGTAGACATCAAGGCCTGCATGCCATTGCTCGTCCGTAATATCGAGTATCGGCGCGCGGGGACCGTGTCCTGCACTGTTTACAAGGACATCGATGCGTCCAAACGTTTCGAGCGTCAGATCGATCAGTCGTTGTAGGTCGTCAGCGGATTGGTTCGAACCTGTAACACCAATGCCACCCAGTTCAACAGCCAGGGATTCACCCTTGCCTGACGATGAGAGGATCGCGACCTTGTAACCGTCATCCGCCAACCGCTTGGCAACAGCGGCCCCCATGCCACTGCCACCTGCCGTTATCACCGCCACTCTCTCGTGCGTCATCATACTCTCCCATTGTTATCGGGAAGAGCCTATCGTCATTTACTGATAAGTTCGAACCAAAATCACTTGTGACAGAGTTCAACAAAACTGCACGCGGTTCGAAAACCTATTTCAGCCAGCCCCCGATACGCCCGACGGCTTCCGCAATGTCCGACTCCGAACCCGCATAGGAAAAGCGCATGGCACGATGGCCCTCGACGGGATCGAAGTCGAGGCCAGGGGTAGCGGCGACATCGATTTCCGCCAACATCAGCTTTGCGAACTCCATACTGTCGTTTGAGTAGCGGCTGACATCGACATAGGCGTAGAACGCACCGTCCATCGGCGACACCAATGGCAGCCCAAGCTCCGGCAAACGGCTCAGAAGAAAGTCGCGGTTGGTGCGATAGCTTTCCTTATAGACATCGAGCTCTTCCTCGGCAGAAAAGGCAGCAGTCGCGGCGAGCTGTGAAAGCTCTGGTGCCGAGATATACATGCTCTGCGCCAGACATTCGATCGGACGGATCAGCGTTTCCGGCAGAACCATCCAGCCGATGCGCCATCCGGTCATGCAATAGTATTTCGAGAAGGAGTTGATAACCACGGCGTTATCGCTGATCTCGACGGCACTCGTCTCCTCCCCCACGAAAGTCAGTCCGTGATAGATTTCATCCGAGATGAACGTGATATTGCGGCTGTCACAATAGGTAATCAGCCGCTTCAGCGCCTCGCGTCCGGTCACGGTTCCTGTGGGATTTGCAGGACTTGCCAGAAGCACGCCTTTGAGCTTGCGCCCCGCTCTGGTTTCTGCCCGCTCGAGGCTCGCTGGTGTCAGCGTGTAGCCCGTCTCGGCGGTAACCGGGACTTCAACGACCGTCAGACCCAGTGCTTTGAGAATGTTGCGGTAGGCTGGATATCCAGGGCGCGCGATGGCGACCGCGTCCCCCACATCGAACAAGCCGAGAAATGCCAGATTGAAAGCCGCAGAAGATCCGGTTGTCACCGCAATGCGTGCGGGATCGATGATCGTTGCGTGGCGTAGCCTGTAACTCGTTGCGATGACCTCGCGCAATTCACGCAAACCCAAAGCATCGGTGTAGCCAATCCGTCCGTGCTTCAAAGCCGCCTCTGCCGCGTCTAGCGATGCCTTCGGCGCCGCATGGGATGGCTGGCCGACAGCCATGGAAATAACGGGGCGTCCCGCCTGCCTGCGTCTGTTCGCTTCCGCCAGAACATCCATGGCATGGAATGGCTCAACCGCGCTTCGCTTGGACAAGGTAATCAAAAATATGCTCTTTCCTGGTATGCCACTGAAAGATGTGCCGCATTATCCCGGCCTTCACAATGACAAGATCGCAACGGAGAAATTTAATTTGCGATATGCCATTTGAATTAAATTAAGGTAATGGCGTGAGGTAAGACATCACACCTGGCCACGACACGACGAGGACCCCATGGCACTTTCCATCAAATCCACAGCCCTTGCCTGCGTGACGGCCCTTTCGACGCTTTTCATCTCCCTGCCCGCGTACGCTCTCGATGATCAGCAGAAGAAAGAGTTCGGCGCGTTCATCAAGGAATACCTGATCGAGAACCCGGAAATCATGCTGGAGGTCCAGGATGCTCTTGAGCGCAAGCAGTACGAAACGCGCAACGCCAAGGCGGCCGATGCGGTTGGAGACAACCAGAAAGCCATCTTCGCGTCCAAATATGATCTGTCTATCGGCAACCCCAACGGCGATGTGACGCTGGTCGAGTTTTTCGATTACAATTGCGGCTATTGCAAACGCGCGATGGGGGACGTGGATACCATTCTCAAAACAGACAAGAACGTCCGCTTCGTCCTCAAGGAATTCCCCATTCTCGGACCCGAATCGGTGGAAGCCCACAAGGTATCGAACGCCATAAAGCTGATCGCACCGGCGAAATATCCCGAATTCCAGCGCACGCTGTTGGGAGGTTCCGGCCGTGCCAACGAAGCAAGCGCCATCGAAGTGGCTGAAGCGCTCGGCATAAAGGAAGCAGATATCCGTAAATCCATGGCTGAAAACTCCAACGATGCACAGGTGAAGGAAGCCTACCAGCTGGCGACAAGTCTCGGCATTACCGGAACCCCCTCCTACATTATCGGCAATGAGGCCGTGTTTGGCGCCGTCGGCGCCGTGCCACTCAAGGAAAAAATTGACAATATGCGCAGCTGCGGCAAAACGACGTGTTCTTAAATAACGCCCCAAACCGGTCATAAAGACCAGAAGATTAAGGACAACGGGTTGTTTGAGCGCTTCGGGGCTTTTCCTTCGTGGTCGTGCGGTCTATAGGTGGCGCTGATTTTTTGACGGAACGGCAAATGAGCAACACAATTTTCGTCCTCAACGGCCCAAATCTCAATATGTTGGGAAAACGGGAGCCCGGCATTTATGGCGGCAAGACGCTGAAGGACATCGAAGCCGACTGCGTGAAGGCTGGCGAAGAGTTGGGCTTTATCGTAGAGTGCCATCAGTCGAACCATGAAGGTGCTCTGGTGGACCTTTTACATGAGGCTGGCGAACGCACCGTTGGTGTCGTCATCAACCCCGGCGCCTATGCACACACGTCCATTGCGTTGCATGATGCGATACGCGCGATCTCTGTTCCTGTGCTGGAAGTCCACATTTCCAACATCCACGCACGCGAGGAATTCCGCCATAAATCGATGATAGCGCCCGCCGCAAAGGGAATGATTTGCGGCTTCGGGCCATATGGCTACATCATGGCGATCAACGCTTTGAAAAACATCACGGCATAAAGAAACAATCAGAAATAGGGTTTGTCATGTCTGAAAAGAAACACGGTATCGACAAAGAACTGATCCGCGACCTCGCGAACATTCTCAACGACACCGACCTTTCCGAGATCGAAGTCGAACAGGACGATCTGCGCATTCGTGTTTCGCGTGCAGCACCGGCCGCACCGATTTATGCGACCGCACCGCAATATGCCCCTGCCCCTGCCGCCGCGCCCGTTGCGGCTGCACCGGCCGTTGCACCTGGCACAGCAGCACCTGCAGCCCCCGCCCGCAACCCGGCCAACACCGTGACATCGCCGATGGTCGGTACCGTTTATCTCTCGTCGGCCCCCGGTGCGCGTCCGTTCATCGAAGTCGGCGCAACGGTCAAGGAAGGCCAAACGCTTCTGATCGTTGAAGCCATGAAGACCATGAACCAGATCCCGGCTACAAAATCCGGCAAGGTCACGGAAATCATCGTCAACGACTCGCAACCCGTAGAGTATGGTGAAGCCCTCGTGGTCATCGAATAAGGGCTGATGTCATGGTATCCAAGATCCTCATCGCCAATCGCGGCGAAATCGCCCTTCGCGTGCTGCGCGCCGCCAAGGAACTCGGCATTCCAACGGTAGCCGTGCATTCTACGGCCGATGCCGATGCCATGCATGTCCGCCTCGCAGACGAAAGTGTGTGCATCGGCCCGCCGCCTTCGCGTGACAGCTATCTCAACATCCACCAGATCGTTGCGGCCTGTGAAATCACGGGTGCAGATGCCGTTCACCCCGGCTACGGCTTCCTGTCTGAAAATGCCAAGTTTGCAGACATTCTCGACGCGCACGGCATCACGTTCATCGGACCCACTGCGGACCACATCCGCATCATGGGCGACAAAATTACCGCCAAGCAGACTGCACAGGAGCTCGGCATTCCCGTCGTTCCCGGTTCAGACGGCGAAGTGAAGCCTGAAAACGCGTTGGAAATCGCCCGCACGATCGGCTTCCCGGTTCTGATCAAGGCGACAGCTGGCGGTGGCGGACGCGGCATGAAGGTCGCGAAGGACGAGTCGGAAGTCGAGGAAGCCGTTTCGACAGCCCGCTCCGAAGCACTGGCCGCTTTCGGCAACGATGCCGTCTACATGGAAAAGTACCTCGGTAAGCCGCGCCATATCGAAGTACAGGTGTTTGGCGACGGTGAAGGCAAGGCCATTCACCTCGGTGAGCGCGATTGCTCCTTGCAGCGTCGCCATCAGAAGGTTCTGGAAGAAGCCAACTCACCAGCGCTCACCGTCGAGCAGCGCATGAAAATCGGCGAAATCTGCGCCGATGCCATGCGCAAGCTGAAGTATCGTGGTGCTGGAACCATCGAGTTCCTGTATGAAAATGGCGAGTTCTATTTCATCGAAATGAACACGCGCCTTCAGGTGGAACACCCGGTGACCGAAGCCATCACCGGCATGGACCTTGTGCAGGAGCAAATCCGCGTCGCCTCAGGCCAAGGCCTTTCGGTCACGCAGGATGAAGTAAAGTTCAATGGCCACGCCATCGAATGCCGTATCAACGCCGAAGACCCGCGCACCTTCGTGCCGTCTCCGGGGACGCTGACCTACTTCCACACGCCCGGCGGTCTTGGCGTACGCGTCGATTCGGGCGCCTACCAGGGTTACAAGATCCCGCCATATTACGACAGCATGATCGGCAAGCTGATCGTGCATGGTCGCAACCGCGATGAATGTATCCGTCGCTTGATCCGCGCACTGGACGAGTTCGTGGTTGACGGTATCAAGACAACCCTTCCGCTGTTTCAGGACCTTCTTCAGAACGAAGACATCTTGAAGGGCGACTACGACATTCACTGGCTGGAAAAATACCTGGCCGGCGACGCGAAGTAAGACATGGGGCGGCGCGGCAGAAATAACGATATTGACGTCGACATTCTGCTGCGCGCCTATTCTATCGGCCTGTTTCCCATGGCCGATTCGGCAGATGATCCGGAACTGTTCTGGGTCGAGCCGGAAATGCGCGGTATCATCCCGCTCGATGACTTCCATATCTCGAAAAGTCTGGCCAAAGCCATCCGTAAAAGTCCGTTCGATATCCGTTTCGACACCGATTTCGAAGGCGTGCTTGCGGGCTGTGCAGAGGAGGCCGACGATCGGCCCAGCACCTGGATCAACGCGACGATCCGCAAACTTTACACTGAGCTCCACGAGATCGGCCACGCCCACAGCGTCGAAGCGTGGGACGGTGACGAGCTTGTCGGCGGTCTCTACGGTGTTTCGCTGGGCTCAGCCTTCTTCGGCGAAAGCATGTTTTCCAGACGCACCAATGCCTCCAAAATTTGCCTTGTCACTCTGGTCGAGCACTTGCGCGAAAAGGGCTTCACTCTTCTTGATACTCAGTTCACAACCGAGCACCTGAAGACCTTTGGCGCGATTGACGTGCCAAAAGCGGAGTATGCGAAGATGCTCGAGCCTGCGGTCAATCGCCCAAGCGTTTCATTCTGATTCGTTGAATTTATTTGCTGGCCGATGCTGGCGCGGGAACGTCGGATTCCTGCTTGCAGCCGGTCAGCCATACGTCATAGATCGGGTGTTCTACAGCGTTCAGACCCGGGCTGTCCGCAAACATCCAGCCGGTGAAGATGCGCTTGATCTTACGGTCCAAAGTGATTTCATCGACCTCGATGAAGGCATCGATATTCTGCGCTTCGGTATCATCACGGGAATAGCAGACCTTCGGCGTCACCTGAAGCGCACCGAACTGCACCGTTTCGTTCAGGTACACGTCGAACGAAGTGATGCGGCCGGTGATCTTGTCGATACCGGAAAACACCGCGACTCGGTTTTCGATACGGGCAGCGGATGCAGGAGAGACGCTTGCAACAACCGGCAACAGCGCAAGCAGCGAAACAGCCAGTGCACGCAAAGACGTGTTTCGCGTGAAATTTCCCATGTCGAACCGTCTCCAGAAAGATTTTCCGCACCACGAGTGCGGCTTCAACGCCTAAAGGCGGAATGTGGCAAAAGCGGGTGACTTGCCACTCAACATGCAAGGCCGATTACGATGAAAGAGCTGGCACTCGTAGCTCGTTATCAGCTACCGGGCGTCCAGGCATCATAGTCACCCGTTACGCGTGGACGCTCGCCTGCGACAGCCAGAGAACCCTGTGGGCGATAGGCCTGAGATGTGCCGGTCAGGTTGGGCTGATGCGGCTTTTGCCATTCGCGGACCGTGTAGCTTTCCTGGCTTGGTGGCGTATCGGTTCGGTAATGCATCCAGCCGTGCCAGCCTGGAGGAATGGCAGACGCCTCTGCGTAACCATTATAGATGACCCAGCGCCGTGGCATGCCCCAGGATGTGGTTCCGCCCTCGTAATAGGTGTTGCCCAACTCGTCCTGTCCAACCTTCTTTCCGAAGCGCCATGTGTGAAAGCGCGTTCCGATGGTCTGGCCGTTCCACCAGGTGAAGATTTGCGTCAGGAGAGTCTTCATTATCCGTTCCTCGGGCTTGAGTGCACCGCAGCGATTTGATGTGCGCAGCACGGCACAAGCTTATGCCGCCCCGTGCGTCGATTGTCCAGTATTTCCCGTTTCGGTCTCTGCTATTTCAGTTTCATGCTGAACCCGAAATGCCGTTTATCGAACCCTAGCCGCTCGTAAAAGCGGTGCGCATCGAGGCGCATCATGTTCGATCCCAGCTCGATCGTTTTCACACCGCGCTGCGCAGCATCCTCGATACAATGACGGATCATGATAGCACCGATGCCGCGACCGCGCATATCAGCCCGAGTCTGAACCGCTTCGATTTTCATCGTCACAGCACCACGACCGACGAGCTTGGTCAATATCACGGTCTGAAACGTACCGACGACCTCTCCATCCAGTTCCGCCACATAAAGCGTCTCATTGGAAGACACCTCAATGGCGTGAAAGGCCGCCAGATAATCCGGGGTTGCAGCTTCTTCCACCGTGTCACCGTGGCCGCCCACATCATCAGCGGCAAACATCGCGACGAGATGAGGAAGATCCGTTTCTCGCGCAAAACGGATGATGAGATGGTCCAGCGCTCCGGTCATCGGGCCAGCGTCTTTTCCATGGCGATCCCTGGCAGACCCTCAACCCCGGCCATGCGCTCCACTCGATCAACCTCGACGAAACCCAGCCCTTCATAAAAGGCAATGGCAGCGATGTTTTTCGGCTCCACCTCGAGACGCATGATCTCCGCGTCGGGAAAACACGTCTCAAGCTCTGCGAAAATATCGCGCCCCACGCCTTGCCGCTGAAAATGCGGATCGACATAGAGCTGATGGAGCAAAGCCGTTTTCGACATCTTGGCCGACATGGCAGCGTAGCCCATGCCGCCAATCCGCTTTCCATCATCCGCCACCAGAAACTCACCACCCTTTTTCTGCACACGCTCTTTCATCGCTGCCGGAGAATGCCATTGGGTAATCAACTCACTGACCCGCGGCGCTCCATAGATCGCATCGAAGGTGGCATGCCATGTGCGGGCCAAAAGCGCCCTCACCGGCTCGATATCGCGTTCGCTGGCTGTGCGAATGAAGAACACCATGTTCACTCCATCTCAGAATGAAAAAGCCGGGAGGAACCCCGGCATTATCGATACTCGACGTCATCCTCGACTTACCCCAGGGATGACGGACAAAAGGGTTTGGGGCGTTCTCGTCTGCTCGATAAAATTGCCCAACAGGCGAGCCCTATTCCTCGATACCCAACTTTGCTTTCACGAGTTCCTGCACGGCCTGTGGATTTGCCTTGCCGCCGGTGGCCTTCATGACCTGACCGACGAACCAGCCAGCCAATGTCGGCTTTGCCTTGACCTTCTCAACCTGATCCGGGTTGGCAGCAATGATCTCGTCGACGGCCTTTTCAATGGCGCCTGTGTCCGTGACCTGCTTCATGCCCCTGGCATCGACAATCTGCGCCGGGTTGCCGCCCTCGTTCCAGACGATTTCGAACAGGTCTTTGGCGATCTTGCCGGAAATGGTGTTGGCCTTGATGAGATCAATGATGCCGCCGAGCTGATCGGCGGACACAGGTGTCTCTTCGATACCCTTACCGGACTTGTTCAAGGCACCCAGCAGGTCGTTGATAACCCAGTTTGCAGCAATCTTGCCATCGCGGCCTTCAGCGACCAGCTCGTAATAGTCAGCAATCGCCTTCTCCGAAACGAGGATCGACGCATCGTAGACGGAAAGGCCAAGCTCGTTGACGAAGCGCGCCTTCTTGTCGTCCGGCAATTCGGGCAGATCCCGGCTCATCTTCTCGATGAAGGCATCGTCGAATTCCAATGGCAGCAGATCAGGGTCCGGGAAGTAGCGATAGTCGTGCGCGTCCTCCTTGGAGCGCATGGAACGCGTCTCGCCCTTACCGGGATCGAACAGCCGTGTTTCCTGATCGATACTGCCGCCATCTTCCAGAATGGCGATCTGGCGACGGGCTTCATATTCGATGGCCTGACCGATGAAGCGGATCGAGTTGACGTTCTTGATCTCACAGCGTGTGCCGAACTCGTCGCCCGGCCTGCGAACGGACACGTTCACGTCGGCGCGCATGGAGCCTTCGTCCATGTTTCCATCGCAGGTACCAAGGTAGCGCACGATGGAGCGAAGCTTCGTCATGTAGGCTTTCGCCTCGTCAGACGAGCGCATGTCGGGCTTGGAAACGATTTCCATCAACGCCACGCCCGAACGGTTCAAATCGACGTAGGACATGGTCGGATGCTGGTCGTGCATCGACTTGCCCGCATCCTGTTCCAGATGCAGGCGCTCGATGCCGATTTCGATGTCTTCGAAGTTGCCCTGACGATCCGGCCCGAGCGAAATGATGATCTTGCCTTCGCCGACAATAGGGTCCTTGAACTGGGAAATCTGGTAACCCTGCGGTAGATCGGGGTAGAAATAGTTCTTACGGTCAAAGATCGAGCGCTTGTTGATTTGCGCCTTCAGGCCAAGCCCCGTGCGCACGGCCTGCGCCACGCATTCCTCGTTGATCACGGGCAACATGCCTGGCATGGCTGCATCCACGAGCGAAACATTGGAGTTCGGCGAATTGCCGAAGGTTGTGGAGGCACCGGAAAACAGCTTGGAATTGGAGAGGACTTGCGCATGAACCTCCATGCCGATGACGATTTCCCAATCGCCGGTCGCGCCGGGAATGAAGCGTTTCGGGTCTGGTGTGCGCACGTCTACAAGGGTCATATCAAGCTCTTAAGATACGGAATTTCTGTCTATGGTGAGGTAGAACAATTGCCACCGAGGCGCAAGGCTTGTCGCACTGAAGGCGGAGAGCGCCAGGATCGATTGGAGTTGAATACGGAACTTTTACAATTTTCAACTTCACTCACGATATGATGATCCTCGTCTCGGCCCTCGCGGCATATCTCGCCTTCAATATCATCGTCTTTCTGATTTATGGCTGGGACAAGAAAGCAGCCAGACGCGTTGAATGGCGCGTGCGTGAGAGCGTGTTGTTGTGGCTCGCATTTCTGGGCGGTAGCCTGGGCGCGGTTCTGGCGCAACAGCTGCTGCGTCATAAAACCCGCAAACAGCCCTTCCGAACCTATTTGATCTCGATCATCGTTCTGCAAGTCGTCCTGTGTGGCTCTCTTGTCATAATGCCCCATTGGCTCGAAGCGGCACTCAGCACCGTGAATCAAAATTCGAAGCCGTAACCGTCGATTTCCGTATCAAGAAGTTGCTTTTGCAGGCCCACAGACTGGACTTCGCGATCCAGCTTCGTGGAATAGGTCATTGACAGCCAACTGACGCGGTACCCATGTTTGCGAAAAAATGAAACTGCCTGATCGTTTTGTGCATGACTTTCCAGCTTCGCGACGGGCAGGCCACGAACCACGATTTGTCGCTCGACTTCGTCCAAAAGAACTGCGCCTACGCCTTGCCGCTGGTAGACTGGATCGACCCAGAAATCTGTAATCGTCTCGTCAAAATTTTCGCGCGCGGCCCAGCCAACCACAACATCGGCCGCCTGCGCCAAAGTGATGCAACGCCATGACGAATGCGAGAAATTCTCGAACGACGCTCGCGCATTGTCACGCAGGACGTCCGTTATGCCAATCGCCGATGCGGCGTTCGCCCACGCTCGCAGGCCAATGGCAGCAAGCACGGTCGCGTCCCCCTCCCGCGCTGGGCGAATACTGAGCAAAATGCGTCTCCATGTGTGATCCGACCATAAAACGCGATCCCATGAAAAAAGCCACCGCCTTTTGGCGATGGCCTCTTCTCAATCCAGACGATATCGCAGTGATCAGGTCCGTTCGATGCGGATGACCTGCGGCTCGTTGACCAGATATTTTTCGCTCTTGATGGCTTTGACCGCCTTGCGGATCGCATCTTCCATCGTCGCATGCGTGACGAGAATAATGGTCTGTGGCCCGCCCTCGGTGTGAACACGCGAATGCTGGACGATGGATTCCAGCGAGATATTGTTTTCCGCCATCCGCGTCGCGATGCTGGCGAAAACGCCAGCCTTGTCCTTCACCGTCAAGCGGATGAAATAACCGCCCTCGTGGCTCTTCATCTTGGCACGCCGATATTCGCTCAGCGATTTCGCCGGACGACCGAGCACCGGCACCTGCTGAACGCCCGGACGGCTCTTGGCAATGTCAGCGATGTCACCCAAGACAGCAGAGGCCGTGGCGTTGCCGCCTGCCCCCGGACCGACCATCAGCAACTCGCCCAGAATATCCGATTCGACGGCCACGGCATTTGTGACGCCATCGACTTGCGCAATAACGGAGTCCAGCGGCACCATGGTGGGATGGACGCGCTGCTCGATGCCGGATTCGGTCACATGCGCCACACCGAGAAGCTTGATGCGATACCCCAGGTCAGACGCCGCCTGAATATCTTCGATGGTGATGTTGGATATACCTTCGAGATAAATGTCATCGGCCGAAATCTTGGAGCCGAAGGCCAGCGTCGTCAGGATCGCAAGCTTGTGGGCGGTATCGTTGCCCTCAATGTCAAAGGCAGGATCGGCCTCGGCATATCCCAGCCGCTGCGCTTCCTTCAGGCAGGCCTCGAAAGACAGGCCTTCCTTCTCCATCTTGGTCAGGATGTAATTGCAGGTGCCGTTCATGATGCCGTAAATGCGCGACACATGGTTGCCGGTGAGCGATTCGCGCAAGGCCTTGATGATGGGAATGCCGCCAGCCACCGCGGCTTCAAAGTTGAGCAAAGCGCCCTTCTCTTCTGCCATCACGGCAAGCTCGACACCATGTTTGGCCAGCAATGCCTTGTTGGCCGTCACGACATGGATGCCGCGCGCCAAGGCTGCCCGAACGGCCTTCTCGGCAGCGCCCGAGGCGCCCCCGACCAATTCGACAAAAACATCGATCTCGGCTTTTTTTGCCATGTCTTCCGGCGTATCAAACCAGGTGATACCGGCGAGATCCAGACCGCGATCACGCGAACGATCGCGTGCGCTGACGGCGATAATCTCGATTGCGCGTCCACAGGTAATCGCAAGTTCCTTGCTTCTCTGCTGGAGGATGCGCACGAGCGAAGAGCCGACGGTGCCGAGTCCCGCTATGCCGATTCTCAATGAATCTGCCATTGGTCTGTTCCTGATTTGCTGACGTGGAGAGGTGGCCTGAACAGGCCACCCGGTTGGGTGCCCTTAACGATGGGCGTTGAGCGAAACGACGTTGTGCAACGTATCGTCCGCGCTCGACAGGAAGCGCTTCAAATTGCGCGCCGCCTGACGAATTCGATGCTCGTTTTCCACTAGCGCGAGGCGAACGTAGTCGTCGCCCATCTCGCCAAAACCGACGCCGGGAGCAACCGCGATATCGGCCTTCTCCACCAGGAGCTTGGAAAACTCCAGCGAGCCGAGGTGACGGAATTTTTCCGGAATTTTCGCCCATGCGAACATGGTCGCGGCTGGAGGTGGGACCTCGAAACCGGCCTTTCCGAACGTATCGACCATGACATCACGACGACGGCGATAGACGCTGCGCACTTCGGCGATGTCGGAACCATCCCCGTTCAGCGCATGGGTCGCCGCCACTTGGATCGGCGTGAAAGCGCCGTAGTCGAGGTAAGACTTGACGCGCGTCAAAGCCGAAATCAGACGTTCGTTGCCCACGGCAAAGCCCATCCGCCAGCCAGGCATGGAGAACGTCTTGGACATGGAGGTGAACTCAACAGCGACATCCATCGCGCCCGGCACTTCCAGCACCGATGGTGGCGGGTTCTTGTCGTCAAAGTAGATTTCGGAATAGGCCAAATCCGACAACACGATCAGATCATGCTTCTTGGCGAACGCGATGATGTCCTTGTAGAAATCCAGCGATGCGACATGCGCCGTCGGGTTTGATGGATAATTGATGATCAGCGCCAGCGGTTTTGGAATGGAGTGGCGCACGGCACGCTCCAGCGGGCCGAAGAAGGTTTCGTCCGGCTCGACATTCATCGAGCGGATAACGCCGCCAGCCATCAGGAAGCCGAAAGCATGGATCGGATAGGTCGGGTTCGGGCAGAGAATGACATCGCCGGGTGCGGTGATGGCCTGCGCCATGTTGGCGAAGCCTTCCTTCGAACCGAGCGTGGCAACGACCTGCGTGTCCGGGTTCAGCTTCACGCCAAAGCGGCGGGCGTAATAGCCTGCCTGCGCGCGGCGAAGGCCCGGAATGCCTTTGGACGACGAGTAACGGTGCGTGCGTGGGTCTTGAACGACCTCACAGAGCTTATCGACAATCGCCTTTGGCGTTGGAAGGTCGGGATTGCCCATGCCAAGGTCGATGATATCGGCTCCGCCCGCTCGCGCGCTCGCTTTCAAACGGTTGACCTGTTCGAACACGTATTGCGGCAAACGCTTGACCTTGTGAAACTCTTCCATCTCTTCCTCGTGGACATGAGCAGTACTAGCGGCTCATAAAAACATTCGTTGTTTGGTTTTAAATACGACCGGCATAAACCCATCGGACTCGCACCGTTTATTGTAACGCATGCCGCACAAAACACGAATTGCTTTGTTCGGCTGGCCAAAGGCAGTAAAATCAGTGCCAACTCGGCAAAACCTGCATAACGCGAGTTTTTTCTAAAATGCAAGGCAAGCTGATGCGTTTGACGGCGCGCCCTTCCAATCAGCCGCGTTCGCCCTGCACAATTGCAGACCGGATGACCGAAAGCACCCGGTCAGGCTCGATATCGGTGCAGATGAGTTGGCTCGGATGCCCGTCCCAGTCTCCGGGTGGAAAACCGACGCCATCCGGCTTCTGGATCGTTTGCCCATCGGCAATCCCCCCGCACGCCACACGCACTGCGCCGCTGCGTGTTTTAAACAACTCGGGGTTCGTCAGATACACACAGGCGCAACTGTCATGCACCACCATGCCGTCGCCAGTGCGCTGATTGTAGAATTCGATATAGAACTGCGACAGGTCGGACAGAAGCTGAACGGGCGCGCCACCTTCCTTTGCCATCTCATCCATGAATTTTGATGTCATCACGGTCCGCGTGGTGACATCGAGGCCAACGATGATTACCGGCCAAGGCGCGGTAAAAACAACGTCTGCCGCTTCAGGGTCGCCATGGATGTTGGCTTCGGCCGCGGGGCTGACATTCCCGTTGATATCGAATGCGCCGCCCATGACGATCACATTCTTGACCATTGCGGCAATCTCAGGGTCTTCGCGCAGCGCCAGCGCAAGGTTGGTCATGCGGCCAACGGCAATCAGCGTCACCTCACCCGGGTTCGCCCTGACGGTCTCTATGATAAAGTGATGGGCCGAACGTGGATCCAGCGGCAGATCGATTTTATCGGGAACGCCGATATTGCCGAGCCCGTCATCGCCATGAATGAAGGTCGGCCAGTGACCTTCCGGACGGGATGGGTCGAAGGTAACGCCTGCGCCTTTGGCCACAGGAGCCGCCATGCCCCATTGCTGCTTGAGGAACAATGCATTTCGAGTCGTAATGTCAAGCGGCGCGTTGCCAAACACAGTGGTGACGCCGATCAAATCGATACCCGGATGACGATGGAGAAACAGGAGCGCCATCGCGTCGTCTATGCCGGGGTCGGTGTCGAAAATTACCTTGTGCATGCCATGTCCTCAAATTGTAATGCAGGCGGAATCGCCCAAACAACGGCGAAGCAGCGCGCGCACCATAAACGCCCGCACAAAGGACGCAATGCCTCTCGAGTTGCGACGGAAACCATTGCAAAGGTTGCCATTCAGTGACACAGAGCCGTCATCCCATTCATCCCTTCGTGGAATGCTCCCTTGCACGACATCGCCCTTCAGCTTTTTCTTATCCTGTTTCTCGTCGCCATTTTTGCAGGTTTCGTTGATTCCATCGCAGGCGGTGGCGGGTTGATCGTTTTGCCCGCCATGCTGATTATGGGGATTCCACCGCTTGAAGCGCTGGGAACGAACAAACTACAAGCCCAATTCGGCTCAGCCTCAGCAACGATTGCCTATGCGCGGAAAGGCCATGTGGACCTCAAAAAACAGTTTCCGATGGCGTCTATGGCGTTTGTCGGCGGTATTCTCGGTGCCCTGACGGCCTCCTACGTGCCGCCGGATATCTTGCGCGCCATCATGCCGTTTCTCCTCATCGCCATCGCGATCTATTTCGCATTCAAGCCCAACCTCAGCGACATCGATAGCCATCGCCGGATCACGCCTCTTCTATTTGGGCTCACCGCTGTCCCGCTGGTCGGCTTTTATGATGGAATTTTCGGGCCGGGCGCCGGCTCGTTCTATATGCTGGCTTTTGTCTGGCTGGCCGGTTTTGGAATGTTGAAGGCCACGGCACATACCAAGCTTTTAAACTTGGGCTCGAACTTCGGCAGTTTCCTGATCTTCACGGTCAACGGCGCGATTATGTGGAAACTGGGCATCGTGATGGGCTTCGGCCAGTTCATTGGCGCCCAGCTTGGGTCGCGTCTGGCCATGAGCAACGGAGCGAAGGTTATCCGACCCCTTCTGGTGATTTCATGCATAGCCATGGCCGCGAAGCTGTTGATGGATGCCGGTGCAATCGCGTGGGTTCGCACGGCGCTATCAGGTTTGACGGCAGGCTGAGGGATATCAGTTGTACTCTAACAGAGCGTCGGCGTTGATATCCTGAAGAACAACGACAGCGCCAAACACCTCGTTATTGGTACCTCGCAATGGCGTCATGCGGCAGCGTGTCGAAAAATTGTCGAAACTGCGGTGACCATGGTGGATGTAGTCAACCGTTGCGCCGTCGAAGCATCGGTCGAACGCTGCTTTCGCCATGTTGTTGAAGCTGTCTTCACCGATCAACTCGGAGACGTGGCAACCAATCAGTGACAATGGTGTTCGCTTCAGAAAAGATGCATTCGCCTGGTTGGCGTAGAGATAACGATAATCCCGCGTAATGACACCAATCCGATCCGGCAGACAATCGAGAATCGTCTCATTGAACAGCGGCTGCTCGGGCGCATTAAGGACCAGCGACTTTTTGCCCGATCCCGTTTGTGAAAAGCCGTCTTTATCTACAGAACCGCGCTGAAAATACCGATCGATCAGCATCGACATCGAGGCACTGCGACGCGTGACCATCGAACGATCCTCCGCTTCCTCACGAATAAGGCCGTTGAGGAACTGCAATTGCATATGCGCATCTTCACGCGTTTCAGCGCGGAAATTGAGAATGTTGGCAATGAGGGGCTCGAGTTCCCTGTCAAGCACACGCACGAGATCGTCACAACCGCTGGCGACAGCCTGCTTCAACTGCATGCATTTCAATGAAAAAGCAGCGAAAAAATCCTGCAGTTGAGCCTCCATTTCCGTCACTCCAATTCTAACCCTGGCAGCGTCTTTTGGCCAAAAACGTCTCGGAAACAAAAGATCATTGCCATTGACAAATGATCAGAGCACCGACCTTTCGAAGACGCAGGGCAATATATCCTCAAGAGAAAACAAAGCACCGAATTAAAATTCTCAATGCCGGATAACATGAACACTATTGGCGCTCAGTTGGTCAACACACTAGATTTCACCTACGATCGGATGAGGTCGATTAAAATTTATTATAGGACTATCTCGGTAAAAGCTGCACTCGATCTGCGGAAATAATTTTCACGACGTCAGCTTAAATACTGATAAGAATTTTAAAATATACTCAAAAAAAAGAATATTTATTTTCAATTTATATATCACAATATTTATGCCGAATAACAAAAAAAGTCGAAACGTGAAAAAAGAAGAAAATTGAAATGGATTTTTTCGCCAAGACGCTATGTCAAAAGACATAGCGAATTTTATTATGCAACCGCTCGGGTCCGACGGTCAGCCAGTTCCTTGACGATAATAATTGCGCCAACCAGTTTGTAGGATGGCGAATAGCAAGGAGACATCTCGTAAGAGCGCACCACCGTGGAGCCTTCGATGTCTTCTGCATACGTGTATTTCGCAGCTTCGCCTTTAAAGCAGGCATCAAGCTTTTCGCGGAGAGCCTGCTGAAAGTGTCGAATGCCGATGAATTCCGCGATGTGCTTGCCAACCATGTCATCGGTTCTTACATCGTAGCACAGCGCATTGAGGGCATTGGTGTAATTGATGCGGTAACCGGGAGATACAACGAAAACCCGCTCATTGAGATCGTCCAACCGGTCTTCGTCCAAAATGACATATGGACTCCAGCTGGCCGACTCGCCGTCTGGTGTCACACCATCATAGGGCAAACCAGCGCCGATGTACCGATCGACCAGACGACGGAGGAGCTCAGAATTGCGTTGGACGCATCCCGTGTCCTCGGCCTCGGCGTTCAAAAGGTCGATCGCGAAGCGAAACTGTTCGAGAACCTGGGTAGAATTCTTCGTCTTTTTACTGGTGATGTTTTCCAACAGCGAATCGAGTTCGCGGTCTAGGAACGACACTTTTTGGGCTTCATTGCGCTCAATGGCGCCCTTAAGCTCCGTGTATCGTTGCCAGAACAAGTCAATCAACGCTTTCAACCCAAATCCCTCCCGGATGACTGTTCGGCACTCGCACGTTCAAATACTCTCAGTCCCAGCAACGTAGTCCACATCATGATGTCATCCTGGAGTGACGTGACTTTGAACTGTCTACCCATACAAACTGGTGACAAAATAACACACGCGGAAGGTCTTTAACAAATCCCATAAATTGTGAAGAACAAAATACATTCACAATCAAGAGATGATAATCGCAGGGAATGCAAAGAACACCCGAGATTTACTCTTTAAGAGTGCCTTTGATGTGCCAGCGATCATGATACCACAGCCACTGACCAGGGTATTCTCGCACCCAACTCTCCACCTTGTCATTGAGCAGCTGGGCGGTCGCACGCACATCGACATTGCCCTTCTCGTCGTGTGGAATGTCGACCTTGGGCTCGATTTCCAGACGGTATCGATTGTCAGGCAAACGGATGCAGCGGGCCGGAAATACATCGCAACCAAATTGGCGTACCAGCTTTGCCAGCAATGGGTTGGTCAGCACGTCATGACCGAAGAATTGCGTCGGCAGGCCTTTTTTGAATTTCTGATCCACCAAAACGCCGATACCGCCGCCCTTCTCCAATTGACGCGCAAGCGCGAAGGAGGATCCGGCGTGTGATGGCACCAGATTGCCCATGCGCTCCTTGCGGAAATCGAAAATGCGTTTGGCAACGTAAGGATTGTTCGGCGGACGAAACAACACCGTCACATCCAGACCGTAAGCAGATCCCGCTACGGGCAGAAGCTCGAAGTTACCGGTATGCGCCGTGAACACGATGAACGGTCGCGGGTGGTCGCGAAGTTCCAGAAACGTCTCCGTTCCGATAACCTCGACGCGACCCGGTTCACTTTTCGTCGGATCGAAATCGAACAACCTGTCCAGAAAGACGTATTCAGCCGCCAGCCGGCCCATATTGCCCCAGCTATCCAGCGCGATTTCCAGATGTTCCTCTTGGGTCTTCTCTGGATAGGCACGTGCCAGATTGTAGAGCATAAGCTTGTGACGAGGCGTTTTCGGGCCGATCTTGCGGGCAAGCTTATCTGCAAACCGGATGGCCGGATCGGCCGGCAAGAGCTTCAAAAGGTTAAGAACGCTGAACGCAATTGTCGCATTCAGCCACTGGCGAAAGTTTTCGAGCGCCAGCACGACGCGCGTAATCAACATTTTCAAAAGGATCAATCCATCCGTAGGACGATTTTGCCGAAGACCTGACGGCTTTCCATCCGCTCCAGCGCCATCTCGATAGTATCGAAGGTTACTTCGGTATCGATGACAGGATGCACAAGGCCCCTCGCCATTTTCTGCATGGCATTCGCCATGTTTTCCATACGGCAACCGAACGAACCGAGCAGCTTCAGCTGCTGCTGGAACAGCATCATCAGATTGATTTCCGCAGAAACGCCCGATGTGGAGCCGCAGGTCACAAGCCGCCCGCCGCGCTTCAGACAGAACATAGAACCCGCCCAGGTGTCTTTTCCCACATGCTCGAAAACGACATCGACGCCCTTCTTCTTCGTCAGCTTGCGAACGACGCCTTCGAAACGGTCGACACGGTAGTTGATGACGTGATCTGCACCCAATGCCTTGGCGCGCTCGATCTTGTCATCGGAACCAACCGTGGTGATGACAATGCATCCCATTTTCTTGGCAAGCTGAATGGCGGCCGAGCCGATACCCGAACCACCCGCATGAATGAGGATCGTTTCGCCAGGCTGAAGCTTGGCATTGTCGAACAGCATATGCTCGACGGTGCCGAAGGTCACAGGCGCAAGAGCCGCCGCGACCGCGTCGATGCCGGGCGGTGCGAGAACGAGTTGACGAGCGGGAATATTGATTTTTTCCTGCGCGAAACCATCCAGATGGAAGCCGTGAACACCACCCACATTTTCGCAGAGATTGTCGCGACCAGCCACGCAATGGTGGCACCGGCCGCAGGTGCGCGCGCCATAGATGGACACAAGTTGACCCGGCAGGACGTTGGAGACGCCGGGACCGATGGCTTCAACGATACCAGACGCTTCCGCGCCGATCGTCAAAGGCATCTTGCGCTTGGCAAACGCCATACCGCGCCAGCCCCAGACGTCGATGTGGTTCAACGCCACAGCCTTGACCCGGAGCGTCACTTCGCCGGGCGCTGGTGCTTCAGGCTCTGGCAGTTCCACTCTCTCAAGCTTACGATCATCAACGAGTTGCAAGGCGCGCATAGTAAAAGTCCTTCGCCCGAAGGCGCTATAGATTTTGATGTGGTAAACCGCTTAAGCCGGTTCCCGCGTCATGACAAGGCTTGCGTTCTGGCCGCCGAAACCGAAGGAATTGGAAAGCACGGCGGTGACATCCGCATCGCGCTTGACATTCGGCACCACGTCCAGCGCAATCGTCGGATCAGGGTTTGTGTAGTTGATGGTCGGTGGAACGGTACCGGTCAGCATGGTTTGCAACGAGAACACGGCTTCCACGGCACCGGCGGCTGTCAATGTGTGACCGATCATCGACTTGTTGGAGGAAACAGGAATGGACTTCAACCCCTCGCCGAACACGGCGAGCATGGAACCATATTCCATCTTGTCGTTCTCAGGCGTCGATGTGCCGTGCGCATTGATGTAGTTGATGTCACCTTCGGCCACGCCTGCATCCGCGAGCGCCGCACGAATGCTCGCAATCGCAGGACCGCCATCTGGCGAAGAGCGTGTCCGGTGAAAGCTGTCGGCCTTTTCGCCAGCACCCTTGATGATGCCGAGGATTTTTGCGCCGCGAGCAACAGCAGTCTCAAGTGATTCCAGCACGAGTGTTGCTGCACCTTCGGCAATCACGAATCCATCGCGATCCTTGCTGAACGGCTTGGATGCTTTTTCCGGTGGGTCGTTCTGCGTGGAAAGCGCTGATAGCAGCGAGAAGCGGATCAGGGCCTCGGCACTGACCGAACCATCAGTTGCAACAGTCAGCGCACGGTCCGTACGCCCCTGCCGGATGGCTTCGACGCCAAGCTGAATGGCGGTGGCACCGGACGCGCACGCCGTGGACAGAGTGACAGGAAGTCCGCGTGTCCCGAAAAGGTCTGCGAGGCGCTCCGAGATCGCGCCGAAGAGGGCCGCTTCCTGAAACGCTTGATCTGGCCTTTCACGCAATGCTGCCATGAAGCGGTCATAGGCATCGCCAGGCTTTGCAGCGGGCGGCGACCGGTCGCCGAGTTCGAAACGAGCGCTCCATTCCGGTTCAATGGGCGGTGCTGCCAAAAACAGCGGGCCGTTGAAATCCCCCGACAGACCAGCCTGCGCCAGAGCTTCGATGGTCGTTTCCCGAGCAAAGGCAAAGGAACGTTCGACAGAATTGGGCTTGGGTATCTCGATGAAATCGACTGTGCCGCAAATTCTGGTGGAAAGATTGTCGGTGGGGAAACGGGTGATCTTGTGAATGCCCGACTTGCCGGACGTCAGCGCCGCCCAGTTGTCATCGAGCCCCTGGCCCAACGAGGTGAGAATGCCCATGCCTGTAACGGCAACGATGGGACGACCGAGGTGATCCCTGAAACTGCTGGATGCCATGGTGTCTACTCCTCACATATCTTTGGAAAGCACGGCAACGCCTTCGCCGCGAACATGGCCAACGGTCGTCACCACAGCCTGCGCTGCGGCAGATGTCATCGGCTTCTCAATGGAACCATCAAAAGCCGGAACTTTCGCATCAGCCTTGAGGGCAAGAGCAGCAAGCGCCAGCCCCAGCGGGAATTGCGCCTCAAGTCCATGGCCAGTGACACCACCAAAACCACGAACGGCGGCATTGGATAAGGCCTTTTGAAGAATGGCAGCTTCGCGACCCGTTATGGCGTCGTGACCGCTTGCGCCGGAAAAGACGACGGTGTCAGCAGCGTCGGTCGCTGGCGCAAGAAGCCGCTCCAGTCTCTGCTCGAACTTGCCGTCTTCACGCGCACCGCGATCACCTTCGATGCCGTCGATACGCGCATAGACCTTCGCGCCGCGCGCTTGTGCGTGCTTGCGTGATTCGAGAACGAGGAACGCACCGACCGAGCCAGTGATCATCCCACCGCCCTCACCGTCAGCGCGTGACCATAGCGGCTGCCATTCACCTTGCGCATGGGCACCGATGGCCTCGAACAGCAGCGTCATATCGGGACGTTCCGCGGCAAACGCACCACCGACCAGCGCATGGCTCGATTCACCGGAGCGAATGCGGTGAAACGCCGTCTCCACCGCAGAAATGCCTGCAGCCTCTTCACCCATGAAGGTTCGCGATGATCCCGTCACCTTGTGGACAATGGAAATGTTGCCAGCCATCAGGTTGGACAGCTGCGCCAGAAACAGCGTCGGTCGCAATTCGGTCGTCAGCTTTTCATTGAGCATGACTTCGCGGTCGTTACGCTTCAAACCTTCGTCCACAATCAACGTATCGACATTGATGTCACGCTCGCCGCCACCAGCGGCCACGATCATGTCCATGGTCCCACAGGCTTCCGCCTCATCTTTCAGACCTGCGTCGTCCAGAGCAAGACCCGCAGCGAAGACACCGAGTCGCTGCCAGTTTTCCATCTGACGCTGATCCTTACGCCCGATCTGGCTCGACCAGTCGATCTCCGGGAGCGGATGGATAGGATACGGCGCGAATTTTTCCGTTTCGATAATCGCGTCAGGCGCAGCGCTGGCGGACAGCAGCGCAATATGGGCATCGATACCGACACCATGACAGGTCACGATACCGACACCGGTAATTACCACATCATTGTCAGACTTCATCATCTGTCATCCTTCATCGCTGCTGGTCGCAGAGCAAAACAGGCCAGCTATCAAAGCGGTTAAAACCGCGCGTGCCATGCGGAATAATGCTCACGATGCGGCTTTGCAATGGCGAAGGCCCAAAGAGCCAACGCAATGCATGGATTTTCATCTTTTAAATGTCAGAAAAGGCAGCTCAAACGGATCGATCGGCTGCAATGGCGGCCATCAGGCCAATCTCTTCAGCGCGCTTCTTGACGATCGGTCCCAGCGGAATGTCGCTGAACGGCATGGTGCGCAGCTTCAACTGCGCATCGCAGACTTTTTTGCCAGCGGAGGTGATTTTAGCCTTTGTCACGGCAAAGCCCGAACCATCATGCTCCAGATAGGCCTCGATATCGAGGACGGCATTCGGCTCCACGAAGGTGCGCATCTTCGCGCCATCGACCGTCATCAGGAACGGCATGGCCGCAAAATCGGTCATCGCCAGAACGAGCATACCCGACGCTTGTGCCATGGTCTCGATGAGAAGAACACCGGGCACGAGCGGCATACCAGGAAAATGACCCTCGAACACCGGGCTCTGGTCAGGCACGACCGAACGCGCCCTCAACGTCCGCGCGGACCTGTCGATGGACTCGATGCGGTCGACCATCTGGAAATATTCGAGAAGCATGTATTGCCCATAAGAAGTTCGAGGATACGGATGCGTTTGGAATTGCTTTACAGCACAGCCAAAAAGCAGAAGCCCGCCTCACCGGCGGGCACGCATTGGAAAAAGCGCCGTGCCGCCCTCTCTGTCATCTTCGGGCTTTTCCCGAAGATTCAATCACGCCGCAACAACCGATCCGGTGCAGATGCTCGGGACGAGCCCGAGCATCACAGAGGGTTTGGTTCGCCTCATCGGCTGTCAAGCGCGCACGTAAACGAGCCTGTCAAATCAGCCCTTGGCTGCTTTCAACTCGTCAATCTTCGCACAGAGGTTCTTCAGAACGAAGTATTCCTCGGTCGAAACCTTGCCTTCGTTGACTTCCTGCGTCCACTGTTCAAGCGGAATCTTGATGCCGAACTCCTTGTCGATCGCAAAAACGATATCGAGGAAGTCGAGGCTGTCGATGCCCAGATCGTCGATCGTGTGGCTTTCCGGCGTAATGGTTTCGCGATCGATCTCGCTGGTATCAGCGATAATGTCTGCAACCTTGTCGAATGTAGCTGTCACGCCCATAATCCTTCGTGTGTCCTATGTATGACGCACCACATAGGCAAGTTGGGCAAAAAAGCCAATGGCCTCCTGAAAGATCATTGAATTTTCAAAGCAAAGTGTTGCCGAAACAGCAACGGAATGGCTGACACGACGTTCAGACGCTAGATCACACGGGTTGATATCGGTGATCAGCGGGCATGTCCCGTGTGGCTTGTCGGTACCGTCGGGGCTTTTGCCTGAGCAGGGTTGAACAGCGTCGCTGCAAAAATCACACAAACAAAAAAGCACTTCATCTCACGCTCTCCGGCGCTTAACGGACGTTGTTGTCCCTAAGCCGGATCATAGCGCGAAGTTGCCTCCATACGCTTAAGCAGCGCGGTTAGCATATCGTTTCGACACTCCGTCAAAAGACGGGCTGCCTGTTGACGATGCGTTAACCCGGAGATTACTGCGAAGGAGCGGGTGTAGACGTTGGCTGTTGCTGCTGCTGCAATGCACGAAGTTCCGCGACCTTACGCTTGTATTCCGACTCTGAAATCTGCCCCCGACTGCGAGCGGCGCCCAGTCTGCTCATGGATGCCTGCATGGAATCGGCTTCGGTGTTTTCCATCTGCGGCAGGGCGGCGGTCATTGGCTTTGCAAACGTCGGATAGGTGCCGGTGTCACGCTTTTGCGCCATGGGAGACGCATCCACCGTCTGTGGGCCGACCACCTGCGGTTGGGGGTGCGGCATGTTCGCTGGCGAAAGAACCGGCGCCAGTGGTTTGCAGGCGCCAAGCAGCGGCAAAAGGACGCCGCAAACCGACAGGATCGTTGCCGCTCTCACGCATTCCATACGTTTGCCCATTCCAATGTCCCGCCTGTAGCCGTATTACTCGATCTCTGAACGCCGTATGCTGAGCGCCTCTGTCGCTGGAACTTGTATTCGTTTTCATGCAGAATGTGCAAACACAAAAATGCGCGGGAGAATAATGTATGGCAGGCACCGATGGCGGCGTGAACGACGAGGAGGAAAAGCCACGCAGCTTCGATCCCAAATCCGCAGACGCTTACATGGTGCGCGACCCGCAGGCCTTCGCCATGAACGTGGCGAAAGCTTTGGAAAATCTCGGCAAGGCAGCATCCGAATGGCTTGCGCCACGGGAGCGCGGAGACATTCCGCAAACGACCGCCAGCCCCATGAGCGATCTGGTCCAGACGCTCTCGGATGTTGCCGAATACTGGATGGCAGAGCCTGAGCGCTCGGTGGAAGCGCAAACGCATCTCATTTCCAGCTACTTCGACATCTGGAAGAAATCGGTTTCGCAATTTTCCGGTGAATCCACAAACGCCGGGGAACAGTCAGACGAGAAGCGCAGACACAAGCGCTTCGCCGACGAGGACTGGCAGGCAAATCCGTTTTTCGATGCTTTGCAGAAGGTCTACTTCGTGACCGTCAGTTGGGCAGACCGCATGGTGACGGAAGCAGAAGGACTGGATGAAAAAACGCGCCAGAAAGCGCAGTTTTACATGAGGCAGGTGACGGAAGCGATTTCCCCGGCCAATTTCGCCTTCACCAATCCGCAGGTCTTTCGCGAAACCGTGGCAACCAGCGGAGCCAACCTGGTGAAGGGTATGGCCCAGCTCGCCGAAGACATGGCGGCGGGTAACGGCAACATCAAATTGCGGCAGACCGATTACAGCAAATTCGTCATCGGCCAGAATATCGCCGTTACCCCCGGCAAGGTCATCGCCCGCAGCGAGCTGTGCGAAGTCATTCAATATGCGCCATCCACCGAAAAGGTGCTGAAGCGGCCACTGCTGATCATCCCGCCGTGGATCAACAAGTTTTACATCCTGGATCTGAACGCCCGAAAGTCCTTCGTCAAATGGTGCGTCGATCAAGGCCACAGCGTATTCATGATCTCCTGGGTCAACCCCGATGCGCGCCATGCGACCAAAGGCTGGGACGACTACACGCGTGAAGGCATAGATTTCGCGCTTGAAGCCATTGAACAGGCAACGGGTGAGAAACAGATCAATGCTGTCGGCTATTGCATCGGTGGAACACTGCTGGCCTCCACGCTGGCACTGCATGCGCAGGCGAAAAACAGACGCATCCGTTCGGCGACGCTGCTGGCTGCACAGACGGATTTCACCCATGCAGGCGATTTGAAGGTCTTCATCGACGAGCAGCAATTGGCAACACTCGACGCCCATATGAAGGCGGTCGGTTACCTGGACGGCGCGATCATGGCGAGCGTCTTCAACATGCTGCGCGCATCCGATCTGATCTGGCCCTACGTGGTGGACAATTATCTGCGGGGCGCACAGCCACCACCCTTCGATCTGCTTTACTGGAACTCTGATTCGACCCGCGTCGCGGCTGCGAACCACTCCTTTTACCTCCGCAACTGTTATCTGGAAAACAATCTGGCGGAAGGTCGTATGCAGGTCGCTGGCAAGGTGGTCAATTTGAAGGACATCGAAATCCCGGTCTATGATCTGGCCACCCGTGAAGACCACATAGCGCCCGCCAAGTCCGTGTTTACGGGCGCGGCGTGTTTCGGTGGCCCGGTGGAATTCGTGCTCAGCGCCTCCGGCCATATCGCAGGTGTCGTCAATCCACCTGAGATGGACAAGTATCAGTATTGGACAAGCGCATCACCGGATGGTGACTTCGAGGAATGGCAAAAGTCTGCCATTGAGCAAAAGGGGTCGTGGTGGCCACATTGGCAGAAATGGATCAAGGGTCAGGATAAGAGAAAGGTGGCAGCCCGCGTTCCCGGCGAGGCTATGGAGCCGCTTTGCGATGCGCCCGGAACCTACGTGCTTGAATAAGCGGGTTGCCGGCACGACAATGCACCATGATCTTTGATTCTCCGCTCATCCCCGCCACGCTCATCTCCCGTTACAAGCGTTTCCTCTTCGACGCAGTGTTGGAAGATGGCACCGAAATTACCGGCTCCTGTCCCAATACTGGTTCCATGCGCGGACTGACCACGCCAGGTTCGCGCATCTGGCTGTCAGGGCACGACAGCCCTACCCGCAAATATCGCCACATGCTGGAAATGGTGGAAGCCGATGACACCGTCGTCGGCATCAACACCGGGATGCCCAACAGGCTTGCGGAAGAAGCGATTCGAAACAATCGCATACCATCATTGGCCGGATACACGACAACCAGGCGCGAGCAGAAGTACGGCATCAATTCACGTGTCGACTTTCTTCTCTCCGCACCGGGTCGACCGGACGCCTATGTAGAGGTGAAGAACGTGCACTTCATGCGACAGAAAGGCCTCGCAGAGTTTCCCGATAGCCCCACCAAGCGCGGCGCAAAACATCTGGAAGAGCTGGGCGATGCGGCGCAAAACGGCTATCGCGCGGTGATGCTATACCTTATCCAGCGCAAGGATTGCGACCAGCTTCGCATCTGTGGTGATCTCGATCCGGTCTATTTCGCCGCCTTCCACCGTGCCATGAAGCGTGGCGTAGAGGCCTACGCCATAAAATGTAGCGTCTCATCACGGGAAATCGTTGCAAACGAGATGGTTGCAATAGACGACTGGCACCCCACTGCTTTATGAAATGAAGAATTAAAAGACGGAAAGCAGGACAATGGTTACTTACATCGATGCGGCAGCGGCCCCCTCCAAGAACACGGGCGTCATCCGGCTGTACAATGCTGAAGACTTCAAGGGCATGCACAAGGCAAGCCAGTTGACGGCGCGGTGCCTCGATGAGTTGGCGAGCATGGTGAAGCCCGGCGTGACCACCAGCGCAATCGACCGTTTCGTGTTCGAGTTCGGTATGGACAACAACGCCCTGCCCGCTACGCTGAACTATCGCGGTTACACCAAATCCGTCTGCACCTCCATCAACCATGTCGTCTGCCATGGTATTCCCGATGACAAGCCGCTGCGCGAAGGTGATATCGTCAACATCGACGTCACCTATATCCTCGATGGCTGGTACGGCGATTCCAGCCGCATGTATCCGGTCGGCCAGATCAAGCGTGCTTCTGAGCGTCTCCTGGAAGTGACATACGAATGCCTGATGCGCGGCATTGCTGCCGTTAGACCGGGCGCCCGCACCGGCGCCATCGGGGCTGCCATTCAAGCCTATGCGGAAGCCGAGCGATGCTCCGTGGTCACTGATTTCTGTGGGCATGGCGTGGGACGCCTTTTTCACGACACGCCGAACATTCTCCATTACGGCAAGGAAACCGATGGTCCGGAAATGCGCGAAGGCATGATTTTCACCATCGAGCCGATGATCAATCTCGGCAAGCCGCATGTGAAGGTCCTGTCCGACGGCTGGACGGCTGTCACCCGCGATCGTTCGCTGTCCGCACAATATGAACATGCGGTGGGCGTGACGGCGACAGGGTGCGAAGTCTTTACCCTGTCACCAGCGGGGCTTCACCGTCCTGGCCTACCACCACTGTAAAGGTTGACTGAAAGCATCCAACAGAAACCGAAAGACATGCCTGATGGCCAAACGACCTTCCAACAAAGACGTAACGTCCAATCTGGAACGCGGCACTGAAGACACGTTGACCGGCTTTTCGGATTCAGGCGATGAGCGCGGATTTTTTAGCGATTCGAGATTGGGCACGGGTAAAGAGATCAGGTCGCATCAGTCATTGACGTCTGAAAGCGACGCTGCCCATTACCACGGTCACCGGGAGCGTCTGCGCGCCAAATATCGGGAGAATGGCGATTCGGCCTTGGCAGACTATGAGTTGCTGGAGCTTTTTCTGTTTCGTTTGATCCCGCGCAGGGACACCAAACCCATCGCCAAGGCGTTGATTGCCAGATTTGGAACGCTTGCGGGTGTGCTCGGTGCGCCATCCGCGCTGCTTCAGGAGGTAAAGGGGGTCGGCGAGACGGTGGCGCTTGACCTCAAGCTCGTCGCCTCGGTGTCCCAACGCATGCTGAAAAGCGAAATCCGCAACAAGCAAGTTCTTGGGTCATGGTCTGCCGTCATCGACTACTGCCACGCTGTCATGGCGCATGAGTCGCGCGAGCAGTTCCGCATTCTTTTTCTCGACAAACGCAACGTGCTGATCGCCGACGAGGTGCAAGGTCACGGCACGGTAGATCACACCCCTGTTTATCCGCGCGAGATCGTACGACGCGCACTGGAACTCTCTTCCACCGCCATCATCCTCGTCCACAATCACCCCAGTGGAGACCCGACCCCATCCCGCGCCGATATCGATATGACAAAAACGATTATCGATACCGCCAAACCACTTGGCATCGCCGTCCACGACCACATTATCATCGGCAAGGATGGTCATGTGAGTTTCAAGGGCTTGAGGTTGATCTAAACCCGCCACTGAAGAAAAACGCTGACATTTCTCAAGAAAAATGCGCGTTAAACTCCGGTTTTCCAGAAACGGCACAACCGTAAATTTTCCGATTAATACAAAATCAAGATATCTAAATTAGCTTTTCCGAAAATAAAGAATTTTCGGATCGGGGAGCGCCATGACCTCTATGGCAAGAATAATCCGCAATCGTTCCGGCTCGGCAGCGGTCGAGTTTGCGATTGTCGCACCTGTCTTCATTCTCGTCCTGTTGACCATGATCGCCTACGGCATATACCTCAGCGCAGCCTATGCGGTGCAGCAGGTTGCCGCAGATGCAGCGCGAACCGCCGTGGCGGGCATCACCAAAATCGAGCGGGAAACACTGGCGAAAAATTTTGTTGATCAAAGCGCACTGAATTACGCGTTTCTGGATAAGAGCCGCGTCAATGTCAGCGTCGGAAGCGATCCGGCAAACGTCAACCAATTCACGGTCACCGTGGAATATGACGCAACCGAACTACCAATCTGGAACCTCTACACATTCGCGCTTCCGGACAAGACCATTCGACGATTTTCGACGATCCGGATCGGAGGAATCTGATATGTGCAAAACCACTTCAACACTCAAGCGCTTCACCAAAAACCGTTCAGGCAACGTCGCCATCATGGCAGGCATTACCGCACCGCTGATGATGGGCGTCCTGGCACTGGGTGTGGACTACGGATCGCTGACACTACAAAAGCGCCAGTTGCAGCAAACCGCGGACCTTGCGGCGGTCTCTGCAGCATCGGCGACCGATGTGGATCGTGCAGTCCTTCAGTATTTCAAGCTCAACAACAAGAACCTCGGTGTCAAAACCGCTTCCGGTATTTTGACGGAAACCGGCACCATTCCCTTCGATCCCGAAACAGCCTTTAGCGGCCGTGACGGCTACGCGGAAGTGATCAAAGGCCGCTACATCGCCGATCCCAATGTATCGATTGGCAATCGCTTCGTTGAAAACGCAACGCCGACCAACGCGGTGAAGGTCAACATCGTGGAACAGGGCCGCATCTTTTTTGCCGGTACGTTCACGACCGCGCCCAAAATCTCCGCCGTTGGAACGGCGGCGGGAGAAAAGATTGCCGCCTTCTCAGTCGGTTCACGCCTTGCCAGCCTCAATGGCGGTCTGCTGAATAATTTGCTGGGCGGCCTGTTGGGCACCACTGTTGCGCTCAATGTGTCGGATTATCAGGCGCTGGTCGCAACCGATATCAATGCATTGAAACTGATCGATTCGCTCGCCACCGATCTCAGTCTCACGGCGGGCACCTACCGCGATGTGCTTCAAACGGAGATCAGCTACGGGAAATTTCTGGCGGCGCTGACCAAGGCGACCGGCACCAAACCGACGGTGACGACAGCCCTTAAGACACTTGAAAAAGCAGCTGCCAAAACAACCATCAAACTGCGGCTGGAGGAAATTCTCGCACTCGGACCTATCCTCGATAAACAGATTGGCGCGGCTGAAAACCTGAGCGTGAACGCTGGCGTCTTCGAACTCATCAACGCAGCCGCCACAATCGCCAATGCGGGAAAACAGGTCTCGGTCGATGCAGGTCTGTCAGTGCCGGGATTGGCAGCCACGAGGCTTACGATTGCCATTGGCGAACCGCCGGTCGGCACTCCGTCGC
The DNA here is from genome assembly GCF_023757665.1 of Rhizobium skierniewicense Ch11. Lineage (NCBI taxonomy): Bacteria > Pseudomonadati > Pseudomonadota > Alphaproteobacteria > Hyphomicrobiales > Rhizobiaceae > Rhizobium > Rhizobium skierniewicense. Next base: position 223,142 of record NZ_RXPG01000005.1, on the reverse strand, counting down.
TTGCAATAGGCACACCCGGAACAGTGGTGAGAACCGCGCAAACACGCCTGATGATCGATACCAAGATCGATGGCCTCAAGGCGCTTTTGGGCCTGAGCGTGCGTGTGCCGCTCTACGTGGAAGTTGCCAATGCAGAAGCCAAACTGTCGGAGATCAGATGCTCTACAGGCGGCGCAGGCACGGTCGATGTGGCAGTCGTTCCGGGCATAGCAGAGATTTCGCTCGGTAACGTCGATATGAGCGGGTTTAACAATTTCGGCCGTGATCCGCGCGTCACAAAGGCTGCCATCGTGGATTCGCTGCTGTTGAGGATCAATGCCATGGCCCATATCGATAGTGCCAATGGCAGGCCCACAACGCTGACATTTCAGCCAGCCGATATCGCACAAGGCACGATCAAAAACGTCTCCACGAGGGATATAACCACATCGCTGGTCAAATCTTTGTTGAAGGAGCTCGACGTCGATATCAGCCTGCTGATCATCACGATCGGCTCGCAGCCCGTGATTCAGGCAGCCCTTGCTGAAACGTTGTCCGTGGCAACCGCGCCCATCGATAGCCTTCTCTACAACACCCTGATGTTGCTCGGCGTCAAAGTCGGCGAAGCCGACGTGCGCGTCACCGATGCCCGCTGTTCGCACCCCGCGCTCGTTCAATAACCAAGGGATCAAAACAAAAACGCCGCCAGATCTCTCCGGCGGCGTTTTTGTGTTTGAGGTGAGATATCAGCCGTTGACGACGGCCATGCGCTTCTCGTCACGGCCACTTTTCATGCGCTCGGACAAAAGGAACGCCAGTTCCAGCGCCTGATCGGCGTTGAGCCGAGGGTCGCAATGGGTGTGATAACGGTCAGACAGCGAATCCGCCGTGACCGTGCGCGCACCACCCGTACATTCCGTTACGTCCTTGCCGGTCATCTCGATATGAATGCCGCCCGGATGCGTGCCTTCGGCACGGTGGATCTGGAAGAAGCTTTCGACCTCCGACAGAATGCGCTCGAAAGGACGCGTCTTGTAGTGGTTGAGCGTGATCGTGTTGCCATGCATCGGATCACAAGACCACACGACCTTTCGGCCTTCCTTCTCCACGGCGCGGATAAGCTTCGGCAGGCTGTCGGCAACCTTGTCGTGACCAAAGCGGCATATCAGCGTCAGGCGACCGGCTTCGTTGGTCGGGTTCAGCGCATCGATCAACTCGATCAGATTGTCGGGCTGCAAGGATGGGCCGCACTTCAAGCCGATCGGATTTTTGATGCCGCGGAAATATTCCACATGGGCGTGGTCCAGCTGGCGGGTGCGGTCACCGATCCACAGCATATGGCCAGATGTGGCGTACCAATCGCCAGACGTCGAATCGATGCGGGTCAGCGCTTCTTCATAGCCCAGAAGCAGGGCTTCATGGCTGGTGAAGAAATCCGTCTCGCGCAGGCTGGGCTGGTTGTCCGCCGTGATGCCGATCGCCTTCATGAAGTCCATGGTTTCGGAAATGCGATTGGCCAGCTTGCGGTAACGGTCAGCCTGCGGGCTGTCCTTGACGAAACCGAGCATCCACTGGTGCACGTTCTCAAGGTTGGCATAGCCGCCCATGGCGAACGCGCGCAACAGGTTTAATGTTGCGGCTGATTGGCGATAAGCATCCAGCTGACGCTCGGGGTTTGGCACGCGCGAGGCTTCGTTGAACTCGATGCCGTTGATGATATCACCACGGTAGGATGGCAGGTTGATGCCATTCTGCGTCTCGATGTTGGACGAGCGCGGCTTGGCGAACTGACCGGCAATGCGACCGACTTTCACGACGGGAAGCTGCGCACCATAGGTGAGAACGACGGCCATTTGCAGGAATGCGCGGAAGAAGTCGCGAATGTTGTCGGCGCCATGTTCCAGAAAGCTCTCTGCGCAATCACCACCCTGAAGCAAAAATGCCTCGCCATCGGCAACGCTTGCCAGTTGCTTCTTCAAACGGCGCGCTTCACCGGCAAACACCAGAGGCGGATAGGTTGCAAGCGTCGCTTCCGTTGCCGCAACCGCAGCCGCGTTCGGGTATTCAGGAACCTGCTGGATAGGCTTATGTCTCCAGCTACCGGGTGTCCAATTCTGTGCCATGATACTCACCTGGTGTTGCGCCAACATCAACTGACGTAGCGATCTCGAAAGTTGCGCGGCTTATAGCTTCAAGCATGGTCTTTGCAAAGCTGATCCTTTCAGGGGCACCGCCTTTATCCTGATTTTAGGCCAATATGGCAAAGAAAACCGATTTCAACCGATTTAATTTCTGTGGCTGTGATCAGGTCTCGGTCATTGGTCTGTGTCTCACGAGGTTTACACTCGCTCTCCGTTCTTGACCCGGTAGCTTGGCGTGTACATCGTCACCAGCTCTTCAGAGGCCGTGGGGTGAACAGCCATCGTGGCATCGAAGTCATCCTTCGTGCATCCCGCCTTCAGTGTGATTCCCAGAAGCTGCGCCATCTCGCCCGCGTCGTGACCCAGAATATGGGCGCCAACCACCTTGCGATCTGCCGCATTGACAATCAGCTTCATGATCGTCTTTTCGGAACGGCCGGAAAGCGTCGCCTTCATGGGGCGGAACTGGGCGCGATAGACCTCGATCTCGTCGAATTTGTGAGCGGCCTCCTCCTCGGATAGACCAACCGTACCGATTTCCGGCTGCGAAAAGACCGCTGTCGCGATCAGATGATGATCCGGCTTGGTCGGATTGTTCTTGAACTCGGTTTCAATGAAGCACATGGCCTCATGGATCGCCACGGGCGTCAGCTGTACCCGGTCGGTGACATCACCCAAGGCGAAAATGCTCGGTACGTTGGTTCGCGAATACTCATCAACGATGATAGCACCCCGCTCGTTGAGCGCGACACCAGCGTTTTCCAGACCCAGGCCCTGCGTGTTCGGATCGCGCCCAAGCGCCAGCATCACCTCTCCGACGGCAAGCGAATGACCCTGCTTGGTGCGCGCAACGAGACCACCTGCCCCGTCCTTGCTAACGTCCTGGATCACGTCTTCCAGAATGATGCGGATCCCCTTCTCGACCATGGCCGCATGCAGACCGGCGCGCATGTCATTGTCGAAACGCGACAGGATTTCCTTGCCGCGATAGATCAGCGTCGTCTCAACACCCAGTCCATGAAAGATATTGGCGAACTCGACGGCGATGTAACCGCCACCCGCAATCAGAATGGCTTTGGGCAGAGCCTCCAGATGGAAAGCTTCATTGGACGAAATGGTCAGCTCATGACCGGGCAAAGACGCGTGCGGATTGGGTGTGCCGCCCACCGCGATCACAATGCGCTCTGCGGTCATTGTCTGACCGGTTGTCATCAGCTTGACCGTGTGGGCATCGACCAGCACGGCGCGGCTATCGAAGATATCGGCCTTGGCGTTCTCCAGACCTTTCCGATAGAGACCTTCCAGACGCTCGATTTCCTTGTCTTTTGCGGCAATCAGCTTTTTCCAGTCGAAACGGCTTTCACCCACCGTCCAGCCGAAGCCTGCAGCATCTTCGAAATGCTCTCGATATTGCGATGCGTAGACAAACAGCTTTTTCGGTACGCAGCCGCGGATAACGCATGTCCCGCCATAACGATACTCCTCGGCAATGCCAACTCGCTTGCCCAGCGACGCAGCAACGCGGGCGCTACGCACGCCGCCGGAACCGCCGCCGATAACGAAGAGATCATAATCGAAAGATGTCATGGGAAAGCCTCTGATGGGAAGGATGATCGCTACCATCCCTGATGCACCCATATAGGTGGCGCGCCCCATAAAAGAAAAGCCCGGAGTGAACTCCGGGCTTTGAATATTTCTGAAAGCTTGCTGAAGTACTCAGGGCTTTGGCTTGGCCGCCGGTGCCGCAGTCGCAGGCGCAGCCGTTGCGCCCGGAGCGCCACCGGTGTTGGAATTGTTGGCCGGAAGTGGCTGAAGGTCTGCACCCGCAACCTTCTGAAGCTCTGCCATGCTCGACGTGTTGAGATCGCGGTTGATACCAGCAGCCCAGATGTCGGCAGCCTTCATCAGTTCACGCGTTGCAATCGGCCCATCCTTCAACAATTTCTTACCCGTCTCGCTACCGTAGAAAGCAGCAATCGCCTTCAGTTCCTCCAGCGAAAAAGCGCGCGCATAGGTCAGCGCGGCTTCGCGTTCCAGGTCGGCACGGCGCGGTGCAAGTTCTAGGGCCTTGGCATCGACGGTCTCGCTGATGGCGTCCTGCACGTTCGGCGAAGCCTGAATGAGTTCGGTCTTCAAACGCTCCGCAAGACCTGGAAGAATGTTGTCGAAACGGTCAGTGACGCCGAGTGATGCAATCGCCTGCTTTGCAGCGGTGATGTGCTCCTCGGAAATTTCCTGTGACCGAACGGCGGTGCCGAACACGATGCCGGAAATGAAGATCGAAGCAGCGGCAGCTTTGCCCAGTCCCGCAAGTTTGATCATGAAATCTCTCGCTCCTGTTATATCTTCGCTTGCATAACACGGGCGCCATCCGGCCCGGCGATAATGGCAAGCGATGCCAGATTAATGAAAAGTCCGTGCTCGACAACACCTGGTATGGCGTTCAGCTCGCGTGCCAGTGCTTCTGCATCAGGAATACGGCCAAAAGATGCGTCGAAAATGAGGTGGCCACCGTCTGTTTTGAAGGGACCATCCTCCAGAGACCGCAGCTTCAAATCGCCCGTAAGGCCCAATTTCGAAGCCACTGTCTCGATAGCGATGCGGGTTGCAACCTGCCCGAAAATATTGATCTCGATGGGCAACGGAAACGCGCCAAGCGTCTCCACCACCTTGCTCTGATCGGCAATCACAATGACGCGAGACGAGGCAGCAGCGACGATTTTCTCACGCAGCAACGCGCCGCCGCCGCCCTTGACGAGGCGCAAGGCGTGATCGACCTCATCGGCACCGTCGATGGTCAAATCAAGTTCCGGCAGTTCGTCCAGAGACTTTAGGGGAACACCAAGCTCGACGCACAGCCGCGCCGTACGCTCTGATGTCGGAACGCCCTGCACGGTCAGCCCGTGAGAAACTTTTTCAGCCAGAAGCCTGACGAATTCCTCTGCCGTTGAGCCGGTACCAATGCCAAGGCGCATTCCGTCCTCGACATGGGACAACGCCGCTTCTGCGGCCTTGATCTTCATTTGGCGGGCATCCATTCGGCTGCAAACTCCGGGTCTATACCAATCGATCCACGTATGGGTCCTGCGATGCGCAGCCTCACGCTGGCGTGCTGTTTACACGGGTCGAATAGCAAACGAAAGCCCCTTGAAAGCGCTAGATGCGACGATTCAAAGGTTTCATTGCAAATGCCCATGGCAATGCTTAGCCTTGGCGGGACAATACACAGCACACCATGAGGCATGCCTTGACTTCTCCTCTCGTCATATTCGATCTCGACGGTACACTGGTTGACACAGCCCCCGACCTTATCGACAGCCTGAACTACGCCATATCGGCCGCTGGTCTTGCACCCACGACCTACGGCGACCTCAAACACCTCGTCGGCCATGGCGCACGTGTCATGATCAAGCGAGCCTTTTCCCTACGCGAGAAAGAACTGTCCGACGACGATCTGGAACCGCTCTACGAGCGCTTCATCGCACACTATCTCGAAAAAATCCCCGGAAACAGTAAGCCATACCCTGGCATCATAGCGACTCTCGACAGATTGACGGCTTCCGGCTTCACACTGGCCGTGTGCACAAACAAGACGACCGTTCTGGCGGTTCCGCTTCTGGAAAAACTGGGCATTAGCCAACATTTTGCCGTCGTCACCTGCGGCGACACGTTCGAGTGGCGCAAGCCCGACGCGCGCCATATCACCGGCACCATTGAAAAAGCAGGCGGAGACCCGGCTAAAAGCGTGATGGTTGGCGACAGTTTCAATGACATCGCGTCCGCCAAAAATGCCAATATACCATCGGTCGGCGTCACTTTTGGCTACACGGATGTGCCCATGGCCGAGCTTGGGCCGGACGTGGTGATCGATAGCTACGATGAATTGGATGCTGCCCTGATCGAACGACTGATTTCAAAGCGGGTTGCCGCCGCTTGAGGCAACAGCACAAACAAAAAAGCCGCCCCGAAAGGCGGCTTTTTCGATCTCTGATATGCTTTGATTAACGCGAGTAGAATTCGACCACGAGGTGTGGTTCCATGACGACAGCGTATGGCACGTCGGCAAGTGCAGGAACGCGAACGAATGTCGCAACCATCTTGTTGTGATCAACTTCGACGTAGTCAGGAACGTCACGCTCTGCGAGTGCAACAGCTTCGAGAACCGTTACCAGCTGCTTGGACTTCTGACGAACTTCGATAACGTCGCCTGGCTTGCAACGGTAAGAACCGATGTTGACGCGAACGCCGTTCACCGTGACGTGGCCATGGTTGACGAACTGGCGAGCAGCAAAAACGGTCGGAACGAACTTTGCACGGTATACGATCGCGTCCAGACGGGACTCGAGCAGACCGATCAGGTTCTCGGATGTGTCACCCTTGCGACGGTTGGCTTCGTCGTAGGTTGCGCGGAACTGCTTTTCACGAACTTCACCATAGTAGCCCTTGAGCTTCTGCTTGGCGCGCAGCTGCGTACCAAAGTCGCTCATCTTGCCCTTGCGGCGCTGACCGTGCTGGCCTGGGCCGTATTCGCGACGGTTTACTGGGGACTTAGGACGACCCCAGATATTTTCGCCCATACGGCGGTCAATTTTGTACTTAGACGATTCGCGCTTGCTCATCGTATTTCCTTTCAGAATGTTACACCGGTTTGTTGCCAAACCGGATCAAGGAAACACGCCCTCCTCTGAGGTCCCGTTTTAGGACCTCTGACAGGTTTCTCACATTTGCGAATGGAGAAGCCACGGGACATGTCGGTGATGTTGACCGCCGAACGACAACTTGTAAGCTGCAGGGCGATCAACAGAATACACCGAGCATCGCTGCCCGGTGTTGAGCGGCTTCTAGGTGGCCTTCATAAAATTGTCAACGAGAAAAAAATTCGTCGATCCCCTTGAAACAGGATTTTGCCACATTATTTCCCGTCCGTGATCAGGACTCGGGCCCCTCTGGCGTATTACCGGACAATACGCGATGTCGAGTCTCTTTAGGTTGGGGCCGCGTCTATGTTTGTCACACGTTCCCCATCCGAAAAGCCAACCTCGTCCGGCCAAAGGTTGACTGATGGAATTCCTCCTTATTGATTTTCTCGGCAAGCCCGCATGGATGTGGGCTGTTTTTATTTCGTTGGTTCTCGGTCTTCTCGCGCTGGACCTTGGCGTCCTGCATAAGAACTCGAAAGAAATTGGCATTCGCGAAAGCATGCTGATGTCGGCATTCTACATTGGTATCGGTTTAGCCTTCGGTGGCTGGATATGGTATCAATCCGGCGAGCAGCTTGCCGTCGAATATCTCACGGGTTTTGTGATCGAAAAAAGTCTCGCGATGGACAACATCTTTGTCATCGCGATGATTTTCTCTTACTTCGCCATTCCACGCCAATACCAGCACCGTGTCCTGCTATGGGGTATTCTGGGCGTCATCGTGCTACGTGGCATCATGATTGCTGCGGGTGCTGCGATCGTTGAGAACTTCAACTGGGTTCTTTACATCTTTGCTGCGTTCCTTGTGTTCACCGGCATCAAGATGCTGTTTTCCGCAAACCACGAAGAACAGGATATCGGCAAGAACCCTATCCTCAACTTCCTTCGCAAGCGCCTTCCTGTGTCTGAAAAGCTTCATGGCGAGAAGTTTCTCGTCAAGGAAACGGACCCGCGCACGGGCAAGCTGAAGACATTCGTAACGCCGCTGTTTCTCGCCCTCATCATGGTGGAACTGGCGGACCTCATCTTCGCGGTCGACTCGATCCCGGCGATTTTCGCGATCACGACCGATCCGTACATCGTCTACACGTCGAACATCTTCGCGATCCTTGGCCTGCGTGCACTCTACTTTGCGCTGGCAGCCCTCATCCACCGCTTCGCTTACCTGAAATATGCGCTGGCTGGTGTTCTGGTCTTCGTCGGCTCCAAGATCTTCCTGGCGGACATGCTGGGCATTGCGAAAATTCCACCTGCCGTCTCGTTGGGCGTGACCGTCGCAATCCTCGTGACCGGTGTTGTTGGCTCGCTGTTTGCGACACGCAACGAAAAGAAGACCGTCGAGTAAGGTCTGGTGTGGGGGCGGCGAAAGCTGCCTCCATGCATTACTCAGCCGCAAACTTGACGATTTCCTCAGCCGCGTCCGCATCTCCGGGCGCGGTTTTTGCGTCAAGATCGGGGAACGCAACGATGCGCTTGCCGGAAAAGTCCGCATGCACGACGACGAGTTCCTTCTCCTCGAAATAACCCAGCAACATGCGGGCGCGCCGTGCCGAATGCGTGCCATAGGCGCGAGCGATCCGCGCGTCGGAAGGGCAAGGCTCCTCCTTGAGTGCCGCTTTGACCAGAAGCAGGAACACGCCCTGCAAATCGTCGGAGACGTTTTTCGAAAGCTCCAGCGCCTTCTCCCAGTTCTCGGTCGCTGCCATCTCCAAATCCACACCTGAGCGCGTGATGGCAACCTGCCGACGGAATTCGGAAAGCGCCATGGGTGTGCCGGGAATGCGGCGCATACGGGCGCGCACCAGAAACTCCTGATAGAGCACGGCATCCGTGCGATAGGCCGATTGCGGATCGTCCATGATTTCGCAGAGAACAGCGGAAATCTTTTCACCCCGCTCTTCCGGTGACATCTCCGGCTGGGTGCTGCGCTGGGCCGGTTGCTGAGGCTCCGGCCCGCCAATCGCAGGTGTCGAGCGCGAAAGCTCCGCCAGAATATCCGTGGTTGGCCGTGGCGCGGGAGGCGTGCGCCTGACCGGTGTCCTTGAAAATTCTTCGGGATCGGGCGTGAAGATCAGGTCTTCGACATCCTGCGGCGAATCGGGCAGCGGCATGAGCTTGGGCGAGGAAGACCGCGCTGACGTCTCGACCGCGCCAATGATGATCGGCAGAGGACGACGTGACAGCGCCGGTCCCAGTGCCACGAAATTGCCGCGCTGAAGATCGCGGAACATCTCCGCCTGACGACGATCCATCCCGAGAAGATCGGCAGCTCGCGCCATGTCGATATCGAGAAAGGTGCGGCCCATCAGGAAGTTGGAGGCCTCAGCCGCCACGTTCTTGGCAAGCTTGGCCAAACGCTGCGTGGCAATGACGCCCGCCAGGCCGCGCTTTCGGCCACGGCACATCAGGTTCGTCATGGCGCCCAGCGACATCTTGCGCGCGTCTTCGCTCACTTCGCCCGCAACGGAGGGCGCAAACATCTGCGCTTCGTCCACCACCACCAGAACCGGATACCAGAACTCCCGGTCAGCATCGAACAGACCGTTGAGGAAAGCGGCTGCGGCACGCATCTGCTGCTCGACGTCGAGACCCTCCAGCGTCAAAACGCACGAGACCCGGTGCTGACGAATGCGGTTGGCAATGCCGGACAGTTCACCCTCGGTGCGCTCGCCGTCCACCACCACATGGCCAAACTTGTCGGCCAAGGTGACGAAATCGCCCTCGGGATCGATAATGACCTGCTGTACCCAAGGCGCGGATTGCTCCAGCAGTCTGCGTAGGAGATGCGATTTGCCGGAACCGGAGTTGCCCTGCACCAGCAAACGTGTCGCAAGCAATTCTTCGATATCGAGCTTGGCTGCCTGCCCGCCCGATAGGGTTCCCATGTCGATGCCGACCTGCAATTTAAAAATTCCCTGCACTGCGATTGGATGAACGCCGATTCGTCGAAACGACCCCGAGCATCTCCTTTACCAAGAAAATCAGCAAATGCCCTGCGGCGTCAACGACAATGCACAGGGAATATTGTGGGGTCAGGCGGAAGCCCGCCTGAACGACAGGCGGCGACCGAACACGTTCAGCGCCAGCCCCACGACCACAAGTGAGCTGCCGACGATCTCCAGCACGGTGATTTCTTCCGCAAAGGCGAAATACGCACCGAGGAAGCCAACGATGGGAACGAGTAATGAAAACGGCGCAACAGTGCCTGCGGGATATCGCAAAAGCAGAAAACTCCAGATGCCAGCACCGACTATGGTTGCTCCGTAGGCCATGTAGACGACGACAAGAACCGTTATCATATCGGCAGTCGCAAGGCCCGCCGAAATAGCCTGCGGACCTTCCAGTACAAGCGATAGCGCGACAAGCGGCAAAACGGGCACGAGGCTTGTCCAGGCGACAAACGAGATGGCATTCACACTGCCAACCTTGCGATTGACGATATTACCGATGGCCCAGCTAAACGCAGCACCAACACACATCAGCAGCGGCACCATGGCGTCGATATCAAGACGCTCGAGACCAATTACGGCCAAGCCGCTGAACGCGACGGCGGCGCCCGCAATGTGCGATCTCAAGGGAATTTCACCCAGCAACGTCACAGCCAGCGCCATGGTAAAGAACGCTTGCGACTGCATGACCAGTGACGCCAACCCTGCGGGAAGCCCCCATTTGATCGCCGTGTAGAGAAGCCCGAACTGCGCGCAGCCCATCACCATGCCGTAGACGATCATGTGCTTCCACGGAACTTTCGGGCGCGACATGAAGAATACAAGCGGCACGGCAGCGAAGAAGTATCGCAACGCCGTCAAAAACAAGGGCGGCATATCCATGACGCCGACCTTGATAACAACGAAGTTGAAGCCCCACAAAAACACGGTGATCAGGGCGAGAAAGATGTGCGGCACGGCCATTTTGTTTTATCCAATCGGGTGCCGCACGAGATTGCGGCGTTCTTAACCGGCGGCGCGCTTCCAACCCATGGTCAACAGGCCAGCCCCGATCAGCAGGCTTCCGCCTGTACGGTTGACGATACGCTGGACTCTGGGCTTTCGAATGGAATTGCGGGCCGCACTTGCCAGCAATCCATAAAGAGCCGCGTTAAAGGTAGCAAGCACAAGGAACGTGACTTCAAAGATCATCACCTGAGGCCAGAACGGCAGTGATGGCGTCAGAAACTGCGGCAGGAAGGCCAGCCAGTTTTCTATCGGCATGATGACATCCCTATTGATAATCATGAGGCGAGCTATCACGCCGAAAAGAGATCAAGCAGTAATTGAGAACTAAGCAGCTTTGTCGGTCAAAGGACGAATGTGTGGCTGATGCCGCGCCATAGCCTATGCCAAATCATAATTGGCCTGCATGGCAATCCACGCCTTGGCAGTGCTGACACCGGCCCGCTCCAAGCCTAGCGCAAGATCAGGGCTGATACGTGCGCGGCTATTTAAAACGCGGGACAAGGAGACGCGGGACGACATACCAAGCCTGCCTGCTACCTCGGTCACGGAAAGCTCAAGCGCGCCAACGACGTCTTCCCGCAAGAGTTCACCGGGATGAGCCGGAAATTTCATCATCATATCGCTCCTTCAGCGGTAATCCTGACGATCGACCTGATCGACATCATGATCAATGAACCGAAACGTCGCCTGCCAAATGAACAGCCTCCCGTGCCATCACAGTTCGGTGGGCGGATTGAGAACCATCGCCATCAGCACTTCATCGTAATAGGTTCGCCCGATTTTCAATGCGCGCCGTTCAAACCCATACTGCTCAAACCCCATCTTGATATACAGTTTGTGGGCAGCAAAGTTGGACGCACCGACACTAATCTTGACCTCTTCAACGAGCGGCTTGGCATAGTCCAATGCGTACTTGATGAGGGCAGCACCGACGCCCGAGCCGCGCATCTCTGGTCGCACATACATGCCCCAAATCGCGCCTTTATGCATGATCTTCAGCCCCGTCGAAATGTGAAGGCCAACGACGCCAACCATTTCATTCGTATCTGTGCGACGAGCACCAAAAACGTTTCCCTGTTCGAGGCGTCGAGCGAAGTCGGCAATCGACAACACGGCCTCGTCTTCAAACGAAGCACCGAACGCTTCCGGCTGTGCAGCCAAGCCTTCAAGACGAAGGTCGCGATAGGCCTGAGCGTCGGAGGCTAAAAGTTTATGTATGGAAGTCTGCATGGTAAATTCGCAATTCCAGCTTGATCACTCGAAAGCCTCCCCGGCCAGATGACGCCAGGGAGACACCCCCCTCAGAAGCGTGACGCCCAAGGGGGTATCAATGGTATTTCGGACCGATATTTGCTGGCAGGCAGACCAATGTCACGCCGCAGGTGGTCGGACAGATGCGAAACATGCTGTCTGGCATGCCTATGCTGCCAGGCGACGACCACCATGGTTTTGAATGTCGTCCAGACACCAAAATGCAGGAAGAGATCGTCGACAGCTTTCGAAACATCGTTTACACGTATAGATTGTTCATCGGACATAGGAAATCCATCCCGGCGCCACGAAGCTACCAGGTCCTTTTGCGATAGAAAAGACGTGCAGAACGACGGACGTGCAGATATGCAACGACACAATCGCTTTGCGACGAGTTTAGTTTGAGAAATGCCTAGAGGCAGAGAAAGGGCCGGTTAAACGGACCTTATCGGTAAGATGGCGTCATAATTCCGGTGAGGACCGGTACCATCGAACCTGCTACGCCAGAAAGGCGATGATGCATAAATGTATTCATAAGACGCCTCCTGTTGTTTGAGTTGCGAGCCTGTTTTTTTTGACACAGCTTTTTAGACAATTCAAGAGGTTCAATCGCGAATTGCAATCGATTAAACAAGAAGATGCAAAAATGCAACAATCGTCACGTGCGAGCGCCAACCTTCAATCCAAACCCCTGCAGCAGGCGTCGGGTCGTGAAGTCGGGCTGGCCGGATGTAAAAATCGCCGCGTCGAAGCCTTCGGGATGCTCTGCACCCTCCACAAGTTCGACTTTACGTCGCGCTTGACGGGCAATCGCCTCTGCCGGATCCAGCCAGTCGACCGGCCAAGGCGCAAGACGACGAAAGACGTTGGCCATGAAAGGGTAATGCGTACAGGCCAGCACAACGATATCGGTACGTCTGCCTTCTTCCTCGATGAAGCAAGGCGAAATTTCAGCCAGAACGGCCTCGTCCGGAACCAGCTCTCCCCTGATCCAAAATTCGGCCATGCGCGCCAGATTTTCGGACCCCACCAGACGCACATGGCACTGCGACGCGAAAGACTGAATGAGATCGCGCGTATAGGCACGCTTGACGGTACCGGGCGTGGCCAGCACGGACACGAGCCCTGAGCGGGTGCGCTCCGCCGCCGGCTTTACGGCTGGCACTGTGCCGACGAATGTCATCTTTGGAAACGTCGCACGCAAAGCCGCACCCGCCAGTGTAAACGCCGTGTTGCAGGCGACAATGCAGATTTCCGGTTGATGCGTATCGATCAAGGTCCCGAACAACGAAAGAAGCCGCTCGGTCAGCGCATCTTCCTCCCATCCGCCATAGGGAAAACCGGCGTCGTCAGCAACATAGACGAAGCTGCGCTCAGGCATCAGCACCCGTGCCTCGCGCAAAACGGTCAGTCCACCGATGCCGCTGTCGAAAACCAGCACCGGCTTGAGCGCCGTCTTCACGCTATCAGGCGTTATCGCCGTCATCTCTTGCATTGCTCCCCTCAGCGTAAGGACCGTTGCTGCCGCGTGGTGTCTGGCGGCCATATTTGTCGAACGTGCCGAACACACCGCGCAAGACGTTGATTTCCTGGGACGTCAGCGCCCGGCGCGATATGACGGCGCGCAGATTTTCGATCATCCGTTGCCGCTTGCCTTCAGGGCGAAAGTAACCCCGCGCGTCCAGCGCTTCTTCCATCTGGTCGAACAGGCCATAGAGCTGCTCTTTCGTTGCTTGGCTCTGCTCCAAAGGTTCGAACAATGTCTGGCTCAAATCCTCCATGCCGGACTTCATCCACTCATAGGACATCAGCAACACGGCCTGCGCGATGTTGAGCGAAGCGAAGGCCGGATTGACCGGAAAGGTCACGATCTCATCGGCCAGCGCAACCTCTTCATTGGTAAGTCCCCAGCGCTCACGACCAAACAGAATGCCGGTTTTCTCGCCAGACCTGAATTTCGTCCGCAAGGTTTCGGCCGCAACCACGGGCGCGCGCACCGGCTTGAAACCGTAGCGCTCGCGCGCAGTCGTCGCATAGGTGAATTGCAGGTCGGACGTCGCTTCCTCAATGGTCGCGAACACCTGCGTTCTATCGATCACGTGATCGGCCTTGGACGCCGCCGCCCGGGCCTTCTCGCTCGGCCAGCCATCGCGCGGATTGACGAGGCGCAATTCCGCCAAGCCGAAATTGGCCATGGCACGCGCCACCATGCCGATGTTTTCACCCAGCTGAGGTTCAACGAGAATGATCGCCGGACCTTCTGCGAGAAGCTCCAGCTCGCTATTTGTGCCTGCCATGGTCGCCTTCCAATATTTCGGCGTTTCACTGGCACAGTTTTCCGGACAAATCAAAGGCAGCGGCGGCCAAATGCCGCTTATTCGCCCTTGATGATGTTCGTCATCTCCTGAAGCAGGGAATCGCGGCCCTCGTCGCCAACCCGGTGAATGTCGTTGATCACAGGCCTACCGTCTTCTTCGATCACGTCGAAATTGACCTGATCGACGGTCGACTTCATCTCGGCTTCATCCATGCAAGCCCAAAGCTTGAACGTCACGGTGACATCCGTCACGCCGTCCTTTGCGGGTGCCGGTGTGATGTTCACGTCCTGCAGCGGGCAGCCATCCTGAGAATTGGTCACCACGTCGTAGCCGAAGGGGTCGCCCTTATCGCCGCTTTCGACTTCCGACGCTGGCTTCTTGGACGCTTCGCGGTATTGCGCGACGAATGCCTTACTGAACAACGTGGTCAGCAGATCCTCGTCGAAGATATACTTCCAGTCATCCGCCTCGCCCGACCAGTTCTTGACGGTGATGTCCATCACCTTCTTGACCGGCTCCGTCGGGTCTGCCGCAAAGGCGTTGGTCGCAAAGAGAAGAGCCGCAGTGGCGAGCAGAATTTTCCGCATGATGATGTCCTGGAATAAGGCTTACACGACGTAAGCGATTCGCCAGACTTTAATTCGCCGATGGGTTTTGGCAACGCGTTTCAGGTTGTTTTAGAACCAAAAAAACATGTGCATGGCTTTGCCTTCGCCGCGCACGATGCTATAGCCCCACGGGATATTTTTTGCATATAGCGCCCTCCCGGCGCAATCGTTCTCGAAGGTGAGGAATTCATGACAAAGATCAAGGTAGCCAATCCGGTCGTCGATCTCGACGGCGACGAAATGACCCGTATCATCTGGCAGCTCATCAAGGACAAGCTGATCCTGCCATACCTCGATCTCGATATCGAATATTACGATCTTTCCGTTGAAAACCGCGATGCTACCAACGACCAGGTAACGGTCGATGCGGCCCACGCCATCAAAAAGCACGGCGTCGGCATCAAGTGCGCGACAATCACGCCAGACGAAGATCGCGTCAAGGAATTCAACCTCAAGCAGATGTGGAAGAGCCCGAACGGCACGATCCGCAACATTCTCGGCGGCGTTATCTTCCGCGAGCCGATCATCTGCAAGAACGTTCCGCGCCTTGTTCCAGGCTGGACCAAGCCCATCGTCGTCGGTCGCCACGCTTTTGGTGACCAGTACAAGGCAACGGACTTCAAGTTCCCCGGCAAGGGCAAGCTGACCATCAAGTTCGTCGGTGAAGACGGTGAAGTCATCGAGAAGGACGTGTTCGACGCGCCCGGCGCTGGCGTGGCCATGGCCATGTACAATTTGGATGAGTCGATCCGCGAATTCGCCCGCGCATCCATGAACTACGGCCTGATGCGCAAGTGGCCTGTCTACCTGTCCACGAAGAACACCATCCTCAAGGCCTATGACGGCCGTTTCAAGGATCTGTTCGAAGAAATCTACCAGACGGAATTCAAGGCGAAGTTCGACGAAATCGGCATCACCTATGAACACCGCCTCATCGACGACATGGTCGCATCCGCGCTCAAGTGGTCCGGCGGTTATGTCTGGGCGTGCAAGAACTACGACGGCGACGTCCAGTCCGATACGGTTGCGCAGGGCTTCGGTTCGCTTGGCCTGATGACCTCAGTCCTCCTGTCGCCAGATGGTCGCACGGTTGAAGCAGAAGCCGCACATGGCACGGTCACGCGCCACTACCGTCAGCACCAGAAGGGCCAGGAAACCTCGACCAACTCCATCGCGTCGATCTTCGCCTGGAGCCGTGGCCTTGCCCACCGCGCCAAGCTGGATGACAACGCGGAACTGGCGAAGTTTGCAGCCACGCTCGAAACCGTCTGCGTCCAAACCGTCGAAGCCGGTTACATGACCAAGGATCTGGCGCTGCTCATCGGCCCAGACCAGCCCTGGCTGTCCACGACTGCCTTCCTCGACAAGATCGACGAAAACCTTAAAGTAGCCATGGCTGCCTGATCGACAGCCCTAACCTTTGAACACGAAAACCCGGCCCTCACGCCGGGTTTTCTTTTGCGCACCGGCAATATCTTGATTGCCTCGCACGACGGGCGCAAAACGCATCCTGAGGAAAACGGCGCTAACGAGGGAGACGCAAACTATGAGTGAACTGATATTCTACACCAACCCCATGTCACGTGGTCGTATCGTCCGCTGGATGCTCGAAGAAACCGGGGCACCGTACAAAACGGAATATCTGGGATATGGTAGTGCGATGAAGTCCGACGCCTACAAGCGTATCAATCCCATGGGCAAGGTTCCCGCCATCAGGCATGGCGATACGGTGGTCACCGAATCGGCTGCAATCTGTGCTTACCTGGCTGACGCCTTTCCCGAGGCGGGGCTTGCACCACCGACCACGGACCGTGGCAACTATTATCGCTGGTTTTTCTTTGCAGCCGGCCCGCTTGAAATGAGCTCGACCACTCGAGCCCTTGGCTTTGACATCACCCCCGATAAAGAGCGCATGGCTGGCTGCGGCGCCCATCGCGATGTGCTGGATGCGCTCGAACATGGTCTGAAGGCGAACCGCTTCATCGCGGGCGATCAGTTTACGGCTGCCGATGTCTACGTCGGATCACAGATCATCTGGGGTATACAGTTCGGGAGCCTCGAGAGACGCGGACGTTTTATGGAGTATCTCAAAGATCTTCACGAACGTCCTGCCTATCAGCGTGCAACGAAGATAGACACGGACGCGGCAAACGCCCATCGTACCGCCATGTAGAGCACCTATAATCTAACGAGGTCAGCCTGAACCAACGCCCCTCTTATCTCTCGGGGCTAAGTGGGCAGAAGCCCACTTCGTATTCGCAGGATCAGCCCGCCAACGCCGCAGCGACAGCCTCGATTGCTTCGCTGGCCTTTGCGCCATCCGGACCACCGGCCTGCGCCATATCAGGCCGACCACCGCCGCCTTTACCGCCCAAAGCGGCAGACGCGGCTCGCACGAGGTCAACCGCACTGAAGCGCGACGTCAGGTCCTCGGTCACGGCAGCCACAGCGCTGGCCTTGCCATCGTCAGACACGGCGATCAGCAACACGACACCGGAACCCAAACCGGTCTTGGCTTCGTCTGCCAAGCTTTTGAGGTCCTTCGCATCGATGCCAGACAACGACTTGGCAAGAAACTTCACGCCGCCGATGTCTTTCACATCGCCAGCAGAACCCTCAGCCGAACCGCCGCCCATGGCCAGCTTCCGGCGGGCTTCCGTCAGCTCACGTTCCAGTTTCTTGCGCTCATCAACAAGGCTTTCGACGCGGGTCAGGACCTCGGAAGGTTGAACCTTCAGCGATGACGCCAGCGCTTTGACACGTTCATCCTGTTCGGCCAGATAGGCCAGAGCCCCGGCGCCAGTCACCGCTTCGATACGGCGTACACCGGCACTCACAGCGCTATCGCCCAGAACGCGCACGAGACCGATCTGGCCGGTCGCCGCAACATGCGTGCCACCGCAAAGCTCGACGGAGTAAGGACGGTTTGCCTTGGCACCATGAATGCCTGTGCCCATGGATACAACACGAACTTCATCGCCATATTTCTCGCCAAACAGAGCCATGGCGCCTTCGGCAATGGCATCGTCGACGCTCATCAGACGGGTCACGACGGGCGAGTTCTGAAGGATGATCTCGTTTGCCATATCCTCAACGATCTTCAACTCCTCTGATGACATGGGCTTGGGGTGAGACACGTCGAAGCGCAGGCGTTCCGGTGCAACCAGAGACCCCTTCTGGGCGACGTGCGTGCCAAGAACTTCGCGGAGCGCTTCGTGCAACAGATGCGTTGCGGAATGGTTGGCACGCAGGCGCGACCGGCGGTCGTGATCGACGGTCAGCTCAACCTCGTCGCCGACCTTCAGGCCACCCTTTGCTATCGTGCCGATATGCGAAAACAGGCCTTCGCCCTTCTTGTGCGTATCGGTCACCGTGAAGGTGCCCTCGTCGGAGGCGATAATGCCGGTATCACCCATCTGGCCACCGGACTCGCCATAGAACGGCGTCTGGTTGACAACAATCTGAACGGTCTCGCCCTCGGTCGCACTTTCCACCGCCTTGCCATCCTTGACGATAGCCAAAACGACGCCCTCTGCGGTCTCTGTATCGTAGCCGAGAAACTCCGTCGCGCCGTGCTTCTCCTTAAGCTCGAACCACACGGTTTCTGTGGCCCTGTCGCCGGAACCCGTCCAGTGCGACCGAGCCTCAGCCTTCTGCCGTTCCATAGCCTCGGTAAAACCTGAGACGTCGACGCCGATTTCACGGGCGCGAAGCGCGTCCTGCGTCAAATCAAGCGGAAAGCCATAGGTGTCGTGAAGCTTGAAGGCAGTTTCGCCATCCAGCATATCGCCCTTGTGGAGGGTAGATGTTGCATCGGACAACAGCGTCAGGCCACGAGCGAGCGTCTTGCGGAAACGGGTTTCTTCCAGCTTCAGCGTCTCGGAAATCAGCGCTTCAGCGCGTACCAGTTCGGGATAGGCGCGGCCCATCTGCTGGATAAGGGCTGGTAGCAACGTCCAGATCAACGGCTCGCGCGAACCCAGCAATTCGGCGTGACGCATGGCACGGCGCATGATGCGGCGCAGAACGTAGCCGCGACCTTCGTTCGACGGCAGAACGCCATCGGCAATCAGGAACGCGGTGGAGCGCAAATGATCGGCGATGATGCGATGGCTCGCACGGTTTTCACCTTCGGCTGGAACGCCGGTCGCTTCCACGGAAGCGGAAATCAGTGCCCGGAACAGGTCCGTATCGTAATTGTCGTGCTTGCCCTGAAGCAGCGCGGAAATACGCTCGAGGCCCATTCCGGTATCGATGGATGGGCGCGGCAGGTCGATGCGCTCGTCCTTCGTCACCTGCTCATACTGCATGAAGACGAGGTTCCAGATTTCGATGAACCGGTCGCCGTCTTCATCGGCAGAGCCTGGAGGTCCACCCCAGATATGGTCGCCATGGTCGTAAAAGATTTCCGAACAGGGACCACAAGGGCCGGTATCGCCCATCGCCCAGAAATTGTCGCTGGTTGGGATGCGAATGATGCGATCATCGGAGAACCCGGCAATCTTCTTCCACAGGTTAAAGGCCTCGTCGTCTGTGTGATAAACAGTGACCAGCAGGCGGTTCTTATCGATGCCGAATTCACCGGTGATCAGGTTCCAGGCGTGGGTAATCGCCTCTTCCTTGAAGTAATCACCAAAGGAGAAATTGCCGAGCATTTCAAAGAAGGTGTGGTGACGGGCGGTATAGCCAACATTGTCGAGGTCATTATGCTTGCCACCGGCGCGCACGCATTTCTGAGACGACGCAGCCGTAGAGTACGGGCGGCTCTCAAGACCTGTAAAAACGTTCTTGAACTGGACCATGCCGGCATTGGTAAACATCAGCGTCGGGTCGTTGCGCGGAACGAGCGGGCTGGATGGCACGATCTCGTGGCCGTTCTTCTTGAAGTAGTCGAGGAAGGTCGACCGGATCTCGTTTACACCGCTCATAAGAAGTCCTTCATTTCCACGCGATCACGCTGCCATAGCATAAAAAACACTGGCTTTTATCGTTCACCATCCTGCCTGTCCAGCCAAAGAGGGCGGCGTTACGGCACAAATAAAGGCCGCGCGACACAATCGCACGGCCTTTGATGTTCAAACGTTCAAATACTGCCTCAACCTAAGGTTCGGCAAAGCCGGATCAAGCGTCAGGATCGACGCCATCGGCATCCGCTTCAGGTCCACCATTCTGGAGGAACTTCTCAGCGATCAAACCGGCATTCTGGCGCAATGCCAATTCGATTTCCTCAGCAACGGCCGGATTTTCCTTGAGGAACGTTTTCGCGTTCTCTCGGCCCTGCCCCAGACGTTGGCTCTTGTAGGAGAACCAAGCACCCGCCTTTTCGACGAGACCAGCCTTCACGCCCAGATCCACCAACTCGCCGGTCTTCGAAACGCCTTCGCCATACATGATGTCGAACTCGACCTGCTTGAAGGGAGGGGCCATCTTGTTCTTGACGACCTTGACGCGGGTCTGGTTGCCGACAACCTCTTCGCGGTCCTTGACCGCGCCGATGCGGCGAATATCAAGGCGAACCGATGCGTAGAACTTCAGTGCATTGCCGCCAGTCGTCACTTCGGGCGAACCGTAGGAAATACCGATCTTCATACGGATCTGGTTGATGAAGATGACCATCGTCTTCGATTTGGAAATGGACGCCGTCAGCTTGCGCAGCGCCTGGCTCATCAACCGGGCCTGGAGGCCCGGAAGGCTATCGCCCATCTCGCCTTCAATTTCCGCACGCGGCGTCAACGCCGCAACAGAATCGATAACAAGAACATCGACCGCACCGGAACGCACCAGCGTGTCGGTGATTTCGAGCGCCTGTTCACCCGTATCAGGCTGCGAGATCAGCAGGTTATGAAGGTCAACGCCCAGCTTGCGGGCATAGACCGGATCGAGCGCATGCTCGGCATCCACGAAGGCGCAAATGCCGCCCTTTTTCTGCGCTTCCGCAATCGTCTGCAACGCCAACGTTGTCTTACCGGAACTTTCCGGTCCATAAATTTCGATGATGCGGCCCTTGGGCAAACCGCCAATGCCAAGTGCGACATCGAGGCTGAGCGACCCTGTAGAAACGGTCTCGACCTCAACGATACTTTCATTGGAACCGAGCTTCATGATCGATCCCTTGCCGAACGAACGTTCGATCTGGGAAAGCGCCGCTTCCAGTGCCTTGCTTTTATCCACTGCTTTGTCCTCTACAAGACGCAAAGAATTTTGTGCCATCTGGAACCACCTTTAGGTTATTGAAGCCGCACAGGCAATGAAGCTCTCTATGGCCGTTTTGTACTTTATTTGTTCTCATTTCACAAGGAGCCATCATCATATTGAAAACAAATATGGATAAGTCCTTTGTTCTACTTTTGTTTTTCTTTTCGCCTGTTGAAGAAAATGGCTGGTACGACCGTGTTTTGAACAGTGAAAATGCACGAATCGGAAGCCATGTGACCGATCCGCAGAGGAAGTTGATGTGAAGAAAATACTCGTTCTGGGCGGCGCCCACATTGACCGGCGAGGCATGATAGAAGCCGAGACCATAGCCGGTGCCAGCAATCCCGGCGCATGGATGGAAGAGGCGGGCGGCGGCGGGTTCAACGCGGCTCGCAACCTCTCGCGTCTCGGTTTCACCGTCAGGATCATCGCGCCGCGCGGCGGCGATGCCAATGGCGAGACCGTATCGGCGGCGGCGCGCGACGCGGGCGTCGAAGACACGCCGTTTACATTTCTGGATCGCCGCACGCCGAGTTACACCGCCATCCTGGAGCGCGACGGCAATCTTGTGATCGCCATCGCGGATATGGACCTCTACAGACTCTTTACGCCGCGTCGCCTGCGGGTGCGCGCCGTTCGAGACGCGATCATGGCGACAGACGTCATCCTGTGTGATGCCAACCTTCCGCAAGATACGTTGCAGGCGATCGGTATTGCCGCGCGTGCCTGTGAAAAGCCTTTGGCCGCCATCGCCATATCGCCTGCCAAGGTCGCAAGACTGAGAGCTGCCTTGCAGGATATCGACATGCTCTTCATGAACGAGGCTGAAGCAAAGGCGCTGACCGGGCAGAGCGTGAGAGACGTGCGGGAGTGGCCGCAGCGCCTGAAAGACATCGGCCTTCGGGGCGGCGTCGTTACCAGCGGTGCACGCCGCGTCGTTGCTTTCTCCGAACGGGAAACCGCCCTCCTCCATCCGCCGCTGATCGAAGCCGTACGCGATGTGACGGGTGCTGGCGACGCCATGGCGTCAGGTTATCTGGCAGCGATCACCCATGGCCAGCCTCCATCGCAAGCGTTGCGCTGGGGCGCTGCCGCTGCAGCCATCACCGTCCAGTCCGTGAGCGCCACAGCCGAAGAATTGAACGACCAAAGTCTGCGCGCAATGCTGCACCTTGTGCCAGCACCGGAAATGTTGTGAAGAGACCTTTGAAATAGATCGGAAGAACCAATGACAAAATCCACGAGCCAGCTTTTGCCCATCGCCTATTCGACCGAAGTCGCCGCCGCCAAGCAGCGCGGCGCGCCCATCGTCGCGCTCGAATCCACCATCATCACCCACGGCATGCCCTACCCCGGCAATATCCAGATGGCGGAAAGCGTCGAGCAGATCATCCGCGATCAAGGTGCAGTTCCTGCCACCATCGCCGTCATCCACGGCACCTTGCATATCGGCCTCGAAAAGCATGAACTCGAGGCACTGGCGCAAACGACCGATGCCATGAAAGTGTCGCGCGCCGATATCGCCTTCGCGATCGCAGAACGCCGCACGGGTGCAACGACGGTTGCCGCCACGATGATCGCGGCAGAGCATGCGGGTATCAAGGTCTTTGCGACCGGCGGCATCGGCGGCGTCCATCGCGGCGCAGAGACAAGCTTCGATATTTCCGCAGATCTCACCGAACTTGCCAGAACCGCTGTCATCGTTGTTTGCGCAGGCGCCAAAGCCATTCTCGATGTGCCCAAGACCCTCGAAGTGCTGGAAACAAACGGCGTCCCGGTCGTCACCTTCGGATCGACGGAGTTTCCGGCATTCTGGTCACGCGCATCGGGCCTCAAGAGCCCGCTGTCTCTTAACAGCCCGGCTGCAATTGCCAACTTCCAATCCACGCGTGAACAGCTGGGCATCGATGGCGGCATGCTGATTGCCAACCCCGTTCCGGAAGAGGACGAGATTTCCAGCGAAGAGATGGAAATCTACATCACCCGCGCTTTGTCTCACGCTGAGGAGGACGAGATTGCCGGCAAGGCCGTGACGCCTTATCTCCTGTCAAAAATCTTCGATATTACCGAGGGCCGCAGCCTGGAAACGAATATTGCCCTGGTGCGCAACAACGCCCGCCTTGCAGCCGAGATCGCTGTCGCCCTCGCTTGAGGTTACACACGTTCAAAAAAAACAAAGCCCGGAAACCTCTCGGTTTCCGGGCTTTTTATTGGCGTGAGCCAGTCAGTTCTGAGCGACAGGCTTCACGAGCGACGTGATACGGCGGATCGTCACACGACGATTTTCCTGCGAAGGGCCGAGCGTCTGGACCTTGAGGAAACGCTCGCCGTAACCCTGCGTCGTCAGATTTTCCGGCGGAATGCCGTAGACATCCGTCATGACGTTGGCGACGGATGCAGCGCGCTCGTCGGAGAGGACGAGGTTGCTTTCATCGTTGCCGACCGCATCCGTATGACCTTCGATCAGGAAGGTTTCCGCAGGGTTGTTCTTCAGAACCTTGCCGATCGCATCTGCTACCTTCCGCAATGACTGCGCCTGGCTCATCGGAATTTCCGCACTGCCGGTCGCAAAGGTGATCGTATCGAGGTCGATACGGCGAACCTTGTCACGGATACGAGCGGAGTAGCGTACCTCATCCATCGTGTAGACGCGCTCGACGGGTTCGACTGGCGGCTGCTCGAGGAAGCGGTAATAGTCGCGGTCCGGTTCGCTGGAGGTGTCGATAATGTAGTCGTCGACCGGAATACGCAGGCGCATCGGGGGCAGATCGAGGCCAGGGTCGCGATAGACATATTCGCGGTCTGGCTGATCGACAAGTTCCGGTGCATAGAACAGCACATATTCACGTCCACGGCTGTCGATGCGCGAACGCTGGATGACGTCGCCATAGCGGTTGCGCACAGTCACGACCTGCGTGCCATCGGAACGTTCCACCGTTTCGCGGTAACGATCGTCCGGCAGTCGTTCGTAGTACGGCTTGGCACCATCGCGAATGAAGCGGTCGTTATCATTGCCGCGAACGACGACGCGGTCACCGTACTGCATGAAGACGCGGTCGCCCATGTCGCGATCCCGTGGTCCACCGCGTGGCATGTCACGCGGCTGCCATTCACGCACACCCTCAGGGCGATCATAGTCAGGGCGTTCGTTGATCCGCTCACCTTGAATGTTGGTAATTGCCTGAATGTTGATTTGCGGCGCGGGGTTGCTGCCACGCGCGACCGATTGTGCTTCAGCGTCCGATGTTGGCACCTTGTAATCCTGAACGGCTTCACGTTCCTGACGGCGCTGGTTGCGTGACTGCTGGTTGCCAGAGCGTTCGGCTTCCTTGTCACTATCGAGAACAGCTGCACCCTTGTCGACAGGCAGAATGACCGTGTCGGCCGACTGGGATGGGTCCTTGGCAACCGCGCGAGCCCTGTCCAGTTCCTGCTTCGTGGAAGCGGGAGCCTCCTGCTGCGGGGTCACAATCTGCTGCGGTACAGGTTCACCTGCAGGCGCCTGTCCTGTGGCTGCGCCGTTTTCGAGTTTCGGTGCGGCATCGGGCAATGGCGGCTGTTCACCCACTGCGCCACGTGGCGGGCGGGGCTGCTCGGATGGCTGCTGGCCAGGTGCAGGGTTTGGCTGTTCGGCAGGCTTTGGCGAACGGCCGGGCGTCGTTGGCTCGGTTGGAACCGGAGCGGCCTTGGCATCGGGTTCAGGTGCTGCTGGCTTTTTGCCGGGAACGGCTGGCTTCTCAGGATTTGCTTCTCCGGCAGCGGGCGCTGGTTCCTGGGCCGCACGCGGACGCTCGCCGTCTGGACGCGGCTTCTGCTCACCCTCTGCGGCTGGCTTCTGCTCACCCTGCTGACGACGCGGACGCTCCTGCTGCTGCTCGGGCTGAGCCTGCGCTGGTGCGGCGTCCGGCTGAGCATCGCGACGCGGGCGCTCGGGGCGAGCCTCGCCTTCGGTCGCTGGCTGCTGCGCCCGGCGCTGCTGTTCAGGCTGGGCTTCTGCGGGTGCAGCATCGGGCTTCGCCTCACCGCGCGCGGGCCGCTCTGGTTCTTTCTGAGGTTCGCCTGCGCTTTCCGGTGCTGCTTCACGACGTGGTGCCGGCGCCTCTTCTTTGCTTTGCCGCGGCGCTTCTTCCGCAGGCTTTTCAGCCTTTGGTTCCTCGCCACGCGGCTTTTCAGCTTTCGGCTCTTCGGGTTGCTGTTCCGCCTGACGCTTCTTTAAAGGCTCTTCCGCAGAGGGTTCCGCCTGGGCCAAAAGCACGGGTACACCATCCGCCCTGACAACGGCGGGGGGAGACATGAATTGGGCTGCACCACCGGACACGGCGAGAGCGGGTTCCGCCGCAATCGCAAACGACATAAGGGGGAAAACCACCCCGGTCAGCAGCTTGTTTTTCTTGAGCATCATAGTTCCTCGCCTAAAAATAGTCATGTGCCGCTTGTCCCACGGCATTTTTACAAAATGTTTCTGCACATACGGGCGGTGAACAACGCGCGGATGGCAGTGAAGTTCCGATGATGAAGGAGCTGTTGTGTACCGGAAATGAACAGATAAAGGCCTTTTCGTGAACTGTTTGTGGCGTTCTGTGCAGTGCGAAACGATTAGGGTTGCATTTCTTAGACAAGGATAAGACTATCCGCCAAGCGCGGCCAACAGCACTTGAGGCAAGGTGGTCTCGCGACACATTCCCGCACGGAAAAAACAAACAAACCGTGCGGCAGACACGCCGAAAGAGAGGATCTCAATGCGTATTTCCACCCGTCTGCTTGCAGCAGCATCCATTGCTGCTATCTCGCTGTTCTCCGGTGCCGCCATGGCGCAGGACAAGCTGGTCATCGGCACGGAAGGCGCCTACCCACCCTTCAACGTTCTTGAAGCAGACGGCACGCTGACCGGCTTCGACATCGACATCGCCAAGGCACTTTGCGTTGAAATGAAGACCGAGTGCACCTTCGTCACCAATGATTGGGACGGCATCATCCCCGCCCTTCAGTCGAAGAAGTTCGACGCCATCGTGGCGTCCATGTCGATCACGCCGGAACGTCTTGAGAAGGTCGACTTCTCCAAGAAATATTACAACACACCACCAGCCATCGCCGTACCGAAGGACAGCACAGTCAAATCGGTCGAGGACCTCAAAGGCAAGACGATCGGCGCGCAGGGCTCCACAACCCACGCAAACTATGCCGAAAAGCATCTGGCTGATTCCGAGTTGAAGCTCTATCCGACAGCTGACGAATACAAGCTCGACATCACTAACGGCCGTATCGATGGCGTCATCGACGATATCGTCGTTCTGACCGAATGGGTCAAATCCGATGCAGGCGCTTGCTGCAAAATCCTGACGCCGATGCCGGTTGATGAAGCCATCAACGGCATGGGAGCAGGCATCGCTGTTCGCAAGGGCGATACCGCGCTGGCTGACAAGTTCACGGCTGCAATTGCCGCCATTCGCGCCAACGGCGAATATAAGAAGATCAACGACAAGTACTTTGAGTTTGACGCCTACGGCAAGTAAGCGGTTGTTCTGTTGAAATATCGTGGCGGAAGGCTTGCCCTTCCGCCATTTTTGTTTGAAAACACAATCATAAAACAATACGAAGCAAGCGGCAAAGACCGCAGGGGAAATTGGCATGAGCGGAGCATTTTCCGCCGTAGGTTCGTTCTGGACCTATCTGACGTATCTCTTCGATCCCTTTTGCGGGCCGGTCGGCATCTTCTCCCTTTTTGGCAACGGCACGCTCGTCGCCTGTGGCGATGCGGGCTGGGGCGATGAAATCGCTTTCGGCGTCAAGATCACCATGTCGGTCGCACTCGCAACCCTGCCCGTTGGCCTCACTCTCGGCTTCCTCATTGCCCTTGCAGCCCAATCCAGCGAAAAGTCGCTGAGGCTTGCTGCTGGCATTTACACCACGATTTTTCGCGGCCTGCCCGAATTGCTGACGCTGTTCATCGTCTACTATGGCATCCAGATGCTGTTGCAGTCCATCGGTGGCTATATCGGCTTCACCGGTCCCATCGAAATCAACGCTTTCGTTGCGGGCATGATTGCGCTTTCGGTGGTCTTTTCGTCTTACGCATCGGAAGTCCTGCTGTCTGCGTTTCGCGCCATTCCCAAAGGGCAGTATGAGGCAGGCGATGCGCTTGGGCTGCCGCGCAGCCGCACCATGGTCCTCATCATCATCCCGCAACTGGTCCGCATCGCCCTGCCCGGCATGACGAACCTTTGGATGATTCTGCTGAAGGACACGTCCTACGTCTCGATCATCGGTCTCTCTGACATTCTGAGACAAACGGGCATCGCAGCCCGCGTCAGCAAGGAAGCCTTCTTCTTCTACGGTATTGCCTGCCTGCTTTATCTCATGCTCGCCCTGATCTCATCCTTCGGCCTCGGTTTCATCGACCGGTGGTCGCGCCGTTCGGAGGCGCGCCGATGAGCCACGCCGAGCACCTCATTGCGGCGCGCCCTGCCCCGCCCGCCGCCGCCAAGCCGCTGTCGCTCTCAAAGATCGTCGGCGTAGGATTCTCGAGCCTGTGGTTGCTTCTGGCGCTGGGTCTCGTTTACAGCCTGATCGCTGATTGGGATGTGGACAAATTCACGCGCTACGGCCCGCGCTATCTCGACGGCCTTCTGACGACCATAACGCTGGTCGGCATCTCCATCATGCTGGGCGCGCTGCTATCGCTGCCGTTGGCGTTCGCGCGCATGTCGAGAAACCGCATTATCGGAACGCTGGCCTACACCTACGTCTATGTCTTCCGCAGCACGCCGCTTCTGGCACAACTCTTTCTCATCTATTACGGCCTGGGAAGTTTCCGACCGCAGATGGAAACAGTTGGCCTTTGGTGGTTTTTCCGCGAGGCATGGTATTGCGGTCTCCTGTCGCTCACGCTCAACACCGCCGCCTATCAGGCCGAAATCCTGCGCGGGGCGATCCAGAGCGTTCCAAAAGGCCAGCTCGAAGGGGCAGCGTCGCTTGGTATTTCCAAGGGCGTTACGTTCTGGAAAGTCGTACTACCGCAAGCCCTCATCGTGGCACTGCGCCCCTATGGCAATGAAATCATTCTGATGATCAAAGGCTCGGCTGTCGTTTCCATCGTCACCGTCTATGACCTGATGGGCCAGACCCGCTATGCGTTTTCCCGCACCTTCGATTACCAAACCTATCTCTGGGCGGCGATCTTCTACCTCTCAATGGTCGAGATCTTGCGCCACGCATGGGCATGGCTGGAAGCGCGCCTGACGCGGCACCTGATACGATAGCGCTGGCAGCACTCTCCAGAGATGGATGCTAACACCATGAAAATTAATAGAATTTTGTGACAATCGCCGATTTTGGCAAGGTTCGGTTAACCCTGTCATGTTCCCATGGTTGTCGATACCACATCAGGTATCGGCGACCACCAACGACGGGAGCAGATGCGATGAACAAAGACATGGAAATGATGTTGAAGGGCTATGGCGTGACCACAGCCGAAATTCTCTACCGCATGCCGGATCATCCCACCCTGTTGCAGACCTACCTTTGGCAAAACTACGATCTCGCGCCAGATTTCCCTGAAATGCAAGGCTTTCTGAAGTTCTGGAAGGAAAAGCTGGACGGCCCTCTCCATTCGGTTCGCTACGTTCACCGTCAGCTGATTTCGGCGCAGGAATGGCGGTCGCTGAAGGGTGAGTTCATCCTTCACTGATCAAAACAAGGATTGCACCTGACGGCATTGGCGACTAAGCAGGCTTCGGATTTCAGCCAAAACCCGGATGCCTGCCATGACCAAAAACCAGAAGATCGATGAAGACGCTCTTGCAGAAGCCTATAATCGCGCTCTTGCCCTGGAAAAGTCGGGTGACATTGACGCAGCGGTGAAAGCCTACGAAGACGTTTTGGCAATTGACCCGGAAGACCATGGCGGGGCCGCGGTCCGCATCGCCTCCATGGGGCGCGGTGAAACGCCGCCCAAGGCACCGGATGCCTATGTCGAAACCCTGTTCGACCAGCAGGCGGAAGCCTTCGAGGACATCCTTGTGGAACAGTTGGGCTACGCAGTGCCGATGGTGGTTCGCCAGCGCCTGCAAACACTCGAACTCGGGCCGTTCAAGCGCGTCCTCGATCTCGGCTGCGGCACCGGACTGACCGGAGAAGCCCTGCGCGACATGGCCGACGATATCACCGGCATTGACCTCTCGGAAAACATGGTCGAAATCGCCCACGAGAAAGACCTCTACGAGACGCTCTATGTCGCGGAAGTCGAAGACTTCCTGGAAGACAACGATGACGAGCCCTTCGACCTGATCACCGCAACCGACGTCCTGCCCTATCTCGGCGCACTCGAGCCGCTCTTCTTCGGTGCCTCGGAAAATATGGAGGATGGGGGCCTGTTCATCTTCTCGTCGGAAACACTGCCCGACGACGCGCTTGCCGGTCGCCCCTATATGGTCGGCCCCCACCAGCGTTTCGCCCATTCGGAAACCTATATCCGCGAACGCCTCGCCGCGACCGGCTTCGACATCATCGAAGTCACTGACATCAACGTTCGCATGCAGGACGGCCATCCGACACCGGGCCATCTCGTGATCGCAAAACTCAAGGGCTGATGCGGCCCAAGGCCTTGACCGCTGGTTCCCGCATCTGGTGCGGGAAACCACTTTGAGAGGCAGAGCCTGTTCAGATCACTCTTCGCCAGACTTCGCGTTGTCCAGAAGCATGTAATCCAGCGGCAGCTCGGTCGTATATTTGATCTGCTCCATAGCGAAGACGGACGACACGTCACGAATTTCGATCTTGGCGATCATGCGCTTGTAGAAGGCGTCATAGGCGGCAATGTCAGGCACGACGACGCGCAACAGATAGTCCACGTCACCGCTCATGCGGTAGAACTCGACGACTTCAGGAAACTCGGAAACGACCTCGGAAAAGCGCTTCAACCATTCGATCGAATGGGATGCGGTGCGGATCGATACGAAAACCGTAACTTTGGTGTTGACCTTGGCGGCATCCAGAATGGCCACGCGGCGGCGGATGACACCATCCTCTTCCATTTTCTGGATACGACGCCAGCACGGCGTCGTGGAAAGTCCCACTTTCTTGGCCAGATCGGCGACAGCCAGCGTGGAGTCTTCTTGCAGAATACGTAGTATTTTTCGGTCGAGACGGTCCAATCTACTCTCCTCCAGAATTATTTTCCTCTGTTTACACTAAAAAAAAGAGAAAAAAAGAAATTTGTTTCAAATCCGAAGCCTTTCCACACTCTGTCGCAGCACGGGCAACAACTCGTCCTCAAACCAGACATTCTGACGTAACCATGCGCTATTGCGCCAGCTCGGATGCGGTAGCGGCAGCACGGGTAGGCCATGATTGGAATACAGCGTGCTGCGCCAATTCTGTACTGTCTGCGTCATTGTCTTCATCCGGTGCGCACCCAGATGCCAGGCCTGCGCATATTGGCCGATGGCAAGAATCAGTTCGATCTGCGGCATCGCGCTCATAACCGTTTCTCGCCATTGCGGCGCGCACTCACGCCGGGGCGGCAAGTCGCTGCCTTTGGTGTCATAGCCGGGAAAACAGAAGCCCATCGGTACGATCGCAAACACATTCCGATCATAGAAGGTCTCACGGCTGACATTCAGCCAGTCGCGCAAACGGTTTCCCGAGGCATCATCGAATGGCAGCCCGCTTTCATGCACACGCAAACCCGGCGCCTGTCCCGCAATCAGAATTCTTGCCATAGAAGAAATGACAGCGACGGGCCGAGGCTCATGCGGCAAGCGGTCATCCATTCCTTTCAGCGGTGCGTCGCGACAGATCCGACATCGCGCGATGTCACGCCGCAATGCTTCCATTGCCTGCTCCTGCTCTGCCCTCACCACCATTTCCTGACCCTACCAACCCAAAACGTGACGAACCACACTCAGCACCCCGGCAAGCGGCAGGTCCATATCGGCAGCCTTGTGCTCTCGCCGCCAGTCTCTGGGTTGCTCGAAGGTTCCCGACCAAATTCCTGCACGCCGCGCCTGCGCCTGGCTCTGTTCGTCGCCGAACAGGAAATATTCCGTTGTAACGGCAAGACCCGCCGCCACCACCTGCCCCGCCACATCCTGATCATTCACCGTGCAGCGCACCAGCAAACGCTTGTATTTGTCACGGTCGTTACCCGCACACTCGACGTCTCCGCTCTGAATGACAGCAGTGAGATAGGCCTTGGCTTCCCGACCGCAGTCCCACTCGCCCTTCTCGCTCTGGCAGCTTTGGCGCATCTCGGGCGCGTCGATACCAAGCAGCCGAAACCGTTTGTCACCGAGCCCAAGAGTGTCCCCATCGACAGCATAGAAGCGACCGGCGAACCGTTCGTCGTTCGCGCCGTCCAGCCGCGCAGCAATCAGGATGCCCAGCACCATCATGAGAATGAAGATCAGCCCGTCCCTGATGGGCCTGAAACCGCGGCCTGACTTTCGTCTCATGTAAGAACAAACCCTTTTTATAAATGGCAAACAAATCCTTTAGCAGCAGCATCTTCTTAAGATTTTCCGTCTAGCCTGCAAGTCCATGCATTATCCGCGTTGTGTACAATGAGTAAGAGCGCTAGCACCACTGCCGACAAGAATATCGTCGACCGGTCCCGGACGCGGCGCAACAAGGCTGTGTTCGACACGGTCAGGTTGACGCGTGAGCGCTTGCAATATGGCCCTGTAGGCACAAGTGTCTTCGAGCGCGACATGCTGCAGATGCACGTGGTCGAAACGTTGCAAAGCGCAACGATCATGCCTCTTTTCATCGTGCTGGCAACAGGCGTCGGCATCTATATCAGTCGCGATCCGCAAATTGTTGGCTGGGCTGTGCTTGCCTTGTCTGCCCACGCGCTGGCGCTGTTCTTTGCGCGAAAAGCGTCGCGCCAGGATCTCAACCCCACAAACCTGAACACCTGGCACAACATTTTCCTCGCCACGCAGATCATGATCGGCCTGATGTGGGTTTTGTTTGCGCTTCAGAAAATCGCGCCCGGCGACCCCTCGCTCATCATGTTCTACAAGGGATCGACCCTGTTGATCGCTTTATCGATCACTTCGATGTCGAGCTCTCTGTTGCGCCGCTCGATGCTGATGACCTTTCTACCGGTGCTCGTTGCACTGGGCGTAACGGCAGCAATCTCGCGAAATCCGATGGAAATCGGCCTTGCACTGATGTTTTCCATGGCCATGCTGTTTTGCCACCACGTGACCAAACGGCTCTATCTTTCCAACCTGAAGCTGCTGTCCTACCAGTCCGAAAAGGACGATCTGATTGCGGAGCTGGAAGTGGCCAAGTCCATGTCAGACGAGGCCCGCCGTCGCGCCGAAGAAGCCAACATGGCAAAGTCGCGCTTTCTGGCGTCCATGTCGCATGAACTGCGCACACCGCTCAACGCCATCCTCGGGTTTTCCGAAGTAATGGCGTCGGAAGTCCTGGGGCCGCTAAACAATCCGCTCTACAAGGAATATTCCGGCGATATCCACCGCTCCGGCCAGCATCTTCTCGACCTGATCAACGAGATCCTCGATCTGTCCCGCATCGAAGCCGGCCGTTACGACCTGCAAGAAGAGGCAATAGGGATTCTGGAGATTGCGGAGGATTGCGTGGGCATGATCCAGTTGCGCGCTCGCGCCAAGAACATCCGCATTTCCCAGCACTTCGAAAACACCCTGCCCCATGTCTGGGCAGACGAGAAGGCCATGCGCCAGGTGATTTTGAACCTGCTGTCGAACGCCGTGAAGTTCACCCCGCAGGGCGGTGAAATCTCGATCAAGGCGGGCTGGACAGCCAGCGGTGGCCAATATGTGTCCATCAAGGACAATGGTCCCGGCATTCCCGAAGATGAGATTCCTGTTGTCCTGTCAGCCTTTGGACAGGGTTCGATCGCCATCAAGAGCGCCGAACAGGGAACGGGCCTTGGCCTTCCCATCGTTCAGGCCATTCTGTCCAAGCATGACGGCCAGTTCGTGCTGAAGTCCAGACTGCGCGAGGGCACCGAGGTCATCGCAATCCTGCCGGCCAAACGGGTGCTTCAAAGCATTCCCGCTGTCGAGGACGTTCCCGTCGTCCAGCCGCGCAGACGTTCTTTCGCTTAAAGCAGAACGATGGACAGGAAGAACGTGTCCACGAGCGAATAGAGCAGGAAGCCGCCATTGGCCAGCAGCATGCAGAAGACTGCAAAGGAACCGAGATCCTTGGCATGCCGGGCCGCAGACGAGAACTCCGGCGACACTCGGTCAACGATCTCCTCGATGGCCGTATTGAGCGCTTCTACGGCAAACAGAACCAGCGTCAGTCCTGCGAAAACCATGTAATGCGCAAGCGGCGCATCGATGACACTCAACAGCACCAGCCCTCCCCCGAAGGCCAGCACCTCATGGCGAAACGCAGCCTCCTGCCATAGGCGCGCAAGCCCTTGGGCTGAATAACGTGCGGCGGCAAATAGGTGTCTGAAGCCGGTCTCTTTTTGAAAGACCGGTTCTGTCGGAGGCGGGATGTTGAGTTTGTCCATCGTGATCTCAGTGGTCGGTGCGGGTATCGACACCCGCCGCTGCAAAGGTCGCCATGCCGGAATGACACGCTGCCGCAGATTTGACGATACCGGCGGCCAGTGCTGCACCCGTGCCCTCGCCCAAGCGCATGCCGAGCGCCAGAAGCGGCGTCTTGCCGAGCTTCTCGACAGCGGCAAGATGCCCCGGCTCACCTGATACATGGCCGATCAGACAATGGTCGAGTGCTGCCGGATTGGCAGCCTTGAGCAGTGCCGCTGCCGCCGTTGCGACATAACCATCGATCAGAACCGGGATTTTCTCTACCCGGGCCGCCAGAATGGCACCCGCCATCGCAGCGATTTCGCGACCACCCAGACGGCGCATGATTTCCAGCGGGTCGGACAGATGATCCCTGTGGAATTCGACGGCCGCTTTGACGGCGGCAATCTTGCGCGCCATGACATCGCCTTCCGAACCTGTGCCGGGACCAGTCCACTCCTCGGCGGTGCCGCCATAAAGAGCCAGATTGATCGCAGCGGCAATCGTGGTGTTACCGATGCCCATTTCGCCGATACACAGAAGATCGGTGCCACCGGCAATCGCTTCCATGCCAAACGCCATCGTGGCGGCACAGTCGCGCTCGGAAAGCGCTGGTTCGCAGGTGATGTCACCCGTCGGATAATCCAGCGCCAGATCGAAAATCTTCAAACCAAGATCGTGGGTAACGCAAATCTGGTTGATGGCGGCGCCACCGGCGGCGAAGTTTTCCACCATCTGCTGCGTGACAGAGGATGGATAAGGCGTGACGCCGTGACGGGTCACGCCATGGTTTCCGGCGAAGATCGCCACCAGCGGGCGGTTCACGGCGGGCGCGCGCCCTGACCACGCCGCCAGCCACATCGCGATTTCCTCAAGACGTCCCAGCGAACCGGCGGGCTTGGTCAATTGCGCATTGCGCTCCTTGGCGGCAACCAGCGCGAAGGTATCAGGCCCCGGCAAATCGCGCAGCAGCGTACGAAAATCATCAAAAGGCAATCCGCTCATGCTCATGTGACAGGTCTTTCTGGTCGCGCCGGACGCTTGTATTTTCCGGCAAATCGGTCTTTGTTGCGCTTCTCATAATCGGGGATGCGCAGAGGAACAACCTCAAATACGATCGGCATCTCCTCACTGGCTGGAGAGACGGTTGCGGACAGGCGATTATCTGACGGATATCATGCGATCGCTGGGCTTTCTCAGCCGCATCCCCGTGCACGATGTCTTCTTTGCAGATGAACACCGCTCAATGGCGGAGTCGTCACGCGTCTTCCCGTTGGCTGGCATTCTCATCGCCATCCCGTCCGCCTGCGTAGCAGCAATTCTCGTCGCAAATGACGCAGACCCGGTTCTGTCGGCAGTCATCGTACTGACCATCGCAACTCTGATCACCGGCGCGCTGCATGAAGATGGCCTTGCCGATACGGCAGACGGTTTCGGCGGTGGGAGTTCGAAAGAACGCGCGCTGGAGATCATGAAGGATAGTCGTATCGGCACCTACGGCGCCATCGCCCTCATCCTCTCCTTCTTGCTGAGGGTGGCAGCCCTTGCCGCGCTGATGAGAGACCTATCTGCATTGGGCATTGCCATCAGTCTCATTGCCGTTGCCTGTCTCAGCCGGGGTGCCATGGTCTGGCATTGGCAAGCGCTTGCACCTGCTCGGCCAAGCGGCGTTGCGGCATCGGCGGGGCAGCCAGGGGCGACAGAGCGAACGCGCGCACTTGGCTACGGATTCGGTGTCGCGGGCGTGATCGCCATGAATTATTATACGCCGTTTCCCTTCATCCTTGCCCTCGCAGCGCCTCTGGCGGCCACGTATCTCTTTAATCGCTACTGTAACCGCAAAATTCAGGGGCATACCGGTGACACCATCGGTGCAACCCAGCAGATCACGGAGATCGTGATGCTTTCTGCACTTGCCCTGATCGTTTGATGTGAAGATATAACCCAATGGAAACGCCTTGCATAAACGTCTGCTCGCTCGATCCCGATGATGGCCTTTGCGTGGGCTGTTATCGCACGATTGACGAGATCATGGGTTGGTCAGGTTATGGGGATGCAAGACGCAGTGCCATCATGATCGAGTTGCCGAACCGCATCTCGAGCCGCGACGCTCAAAACACCGGGGAGACCGAGACCGTATGAACAGGCTGACCTTTGTTTTTCTGATCCTGGGCATCGGTCTTGCTCTGCTCATCTTCAATCATGATAGCGGCCGTACATTCGGTATCGCCAACGACGATTTTGCCCATGCGCTCTATCTGGCGCCAATCGCGGCCCTTCTATCGGTCGGCATCTTGCAGGGCAATCGGGGTGGCTTCGGCACAGCCATCCGGCAAATGGCGATCTGGCTTGTGATCATTCTCGGCCTCGTCGTACTCTATCTCTACCGCTACGATTTCCAGCGTGTTGGAGAAAGGGTGCTGGCCGGGCTTATTCCCGGCCGCGCCGTTGTCGTCACCACGCAAGGTGGTGGGCAAGAGGTCATCATCAACAAATCCATGAACGGCCATTTCGAAACCGACGCGCGGGTCAACGACACCAGCATCCACATGCTTGTCGATACCGGTGCAAGTTCGGTGGTCCTGTCGAGCGAAGACGCACAAGCAGTTGGCATCAACGTTGAAAGTCTGGATTATTCCGTCTCGGTCATGACGGCCAATGGCCGCACATCCGCCGCTCCCGTCAGCTTGCGACAACTCGCCATCGGCCCGATTGTCAGGCGCAACGTGGAAGGCCTCGTTGCCCAGGAAGGCCAGCTCGACCAGAGCCTGCTGGGCATGACGTTCCTGTCCACGCTTGGCTCGCTTCAAATGCAGACGGACGAACTGAGACTGCGCGATCAATGACGCCGGGCTGCCTTCAACTTTAGAACTCGAAAATCTGGCGGAACACACCGGGTGCGATCAGCGATAGCGGATTGATCACCAGACGCGGCGTGTCTGTCTGCCCGGTCAGCTTGAAGGTGATGCCGAGCAGGCCGCGGTCCTGGCCGTTGCCAAGGAAGATGCCGATGAAGGGCAACTCACCAAACAGCCGGTTGAGACCATAGGCCGGCATGAAGGTGCCGGTCATATCCATATTGCCGTTTTGGTCTTTGACGATGCCCTGGAACGTCGCGCCGATCTGCTCGCCACGAACAACTCCGTTTTCCAGCGCAAGCGTGCCGTTGACATAGACAACCCGCGCAAATCCGCGTTGGAATTTCTCCGAGCTGACATCGATGTTGCGCCGAACGGCGGTGTTGAGGCTGCGTCCATCCTGCCCTGTCGGTGTGGCGACGATATCCTGAAGCTTGGCCTCGTTGACGACGGCAAAATTGCGCATGTCGAGAGACCCACTCCAGTCGTTTCCGTTGGCCGTCGTCAGTGCAAGGTTCAGCAGGCCACCACGAAGGCGCGAATAAAGGTTGGCGAACCGCACGAATGATCCGGCATCGCTGGTCGTCACGTTGATCGTCCCGCCGTCGCCGCGGTTGATGGTCTGCGCTACGAGGGCCTGCCCACGGCTGGTAACGCCCTTGAGATCGATGGTTCGCAGCTTGCCGTTGCGCAGATTGACATCGGCATCGACGTTGCTCATCACCTCGTCGTTGAAGCCATAGACCTTGTCGATCTGTGCCTTGATCGAGAAAGAGCCGAAATCGCCATCACCGGAGCCTGATCCGCTACCCCCACCGCCACCGCCACTTGGCGCAGGGTTTCGAAGCTTGGCGATGAGCGGCTTCAAATCGATGGATTTGCCATTGGCACTGATGGTGTAGTTCTTGCGTGAAGAGGACACAGCCACTGCGAAATTATCCTGCGGTGATAGTTGGAAGCGCGAGAAATTCGCGGAGATCAACCCGCTCTTGTCAAAGGAGAGCTCGCCGTTGGCGCCGAAACCGTCGCCCTTCAAGGAGAAATCGCTGATGTTGGTGCGGCCATCCACCACTTCGACCGCAAGGGATGCCGTCGCCGGAATACCCGGACCCTTTGTCCAGCCTAGACCGGGCAGAACAAGTGAGGCATTGGACAGATCAAGTTTCACGCTCTGACGCTTCGGGTCGCTACCGTTGATTTCCAGCAGCGCCGTGCCGCTAATAACCTTTCGCAGCTCCGGTGCGAGTTTAGCGATCTGCGCCGATTCGAGCGTGGCTTTGAGCATCAGTTGGCGGGCAATCGTGCTGGACTTTCCGACCGGCTGAACAAGATCGATATCCATTGCCACATCGTCGATCCGCCCCTTCCCCTTCAAATGCAGGGCCTGCTGGTCGATCGTCAGCGGCCCGTTGACACCCGTCACGGTGCGACCGGCAAAGGGGCGTGTCAGCGCTACATCTTCGAGATCGAGGTGCGCAGACCATACTGGCGGTGGTGGGTTCTGGCTGTTCAGCAGACCCACTGTCAGTTTGACATTGGCTTTCACCTGCCCGGCAAAGTCTCCGGGTTTGAACTCGGAATCCTTCAAGGCATTGATCGGCCGGAACGTCGCCATCTCGGCTACGGCATCCGCAGCACCGGAGAGGTTGAGATCAAGATCGGCCATCAACGGCTTCTCATAGACCGACTGTATCTTGAACGTGCTGTTTTCGAGCGTCACCGTTCGGTTGGAGGGAGAGAACGACATCGCCCTGATGATATCGACATCAATCGTTTCGCCCTTCAGCTCGAAATGGGCGGAGGCATCGCGCAAAGGGGGAATATCGCCTGCGACACTGAGACGGGTATTTTCCACATCGAACTTGATCTGCAACTCGTCGCCGGAAAGCTCCATCGGACAACCGGGGCCACACATCTTTCCCTGGGGTATGAACACGGAGATCGAGCCATTGCGAACGGTGCCGCCATACAGGTTCGAAATGACCCAGGGTCGGGCCTTTCGCGCCATCCAGAACGGCCACAGCTGCTTCACAGCCGTTGCTTCCATCTGCGCAATCTGACCGCCGAAACTGATTTCGGGCGAACCGACCCCGAACGTCACCTTCAACGAGCCGGCCATATCGCCGAGCGGGCTTTTGACATAGAGCCCAGGAAAATCCAGGCGGCGCGTCGTTTTGTTGAAGGTGCCATCCGCCGTCAGATCGAATGGTACGGGTGGCTCACCGCCCGCCTCGGCCACGGCCTGGGCACCTTCCAGTTTCAGTGAGAGATCGAAACCTTCAGAATTATCCTTGATGTTTGCACGAAGCGGTAAAACGGATTGGCCGAAGGTGAAACCAGAATTTTCCAGAGCAATGACATTGCTGTCGAAATCGTAGTGCGCATTGATGCTGCCACCCGTCACGGGTTGCGCGTCGCCTCCAATATACAACTTTCCATCGCCAATGCCTGCCGACACCGACAGTGCGGGCTTCGCGTCAGCGCGCTCACGGCTGCCGAGAATGTTGAGGCCAGCTTTTACGTTGAGGCCCTGATGCATCAATCCTTCAGGATCGTGCAGCTCCACAAGAGGTCCAATATCGAATCCATCGAGCCTGGCGCTGAAATTGTCGATGCCGCCATTGGCACCTTTCGCTGCCAGCGCAAGCGTGGCAACCTCACCGTTGAACGCGACACTGCCGTCCAGCGCATAACCACCTTCACCGTCTGGCACCAGAGAAAGCTCCTGCAGCACGATGGTGCGTGCACCACCGTCCTGTTTCGGTGGAAGAAGGATCGAAATATCCGACAGATCGATCTCGTCCGTGCCGCTGCTTTTGAACGTCTGGGCAAAGGTATCCAGCGCCTTGAAAGCCATGTTCAGATAGTCAGGCACCGCATCGACACGCAGTTTCGCCATGTCGATGCCCTGCCCTTTCGGCAACAAGGCTGTGTCGAGTTCCATGCCGGTCGCTTCGATGCTTTGAACAGAGACGCGCCCTGTCAGAAGAGCCAGAGGATCGAGCGCCATACCGATCGCACGGGCGCGGCTCATGTGCTGGCCGGTCGCCTGCTCGATGATATCGACATCCTGCGCCACCAGTGCGAGCTGGAAGCCCGATGCAAACCGAACCGATGTGGAGCCGATACGCGCTTCGTAACGTGAGCCCAGCGCATGCTCCAGCGCCTGCTTGGCCTGCGTCGAGAGCGCATTGTCGACGGAGCCCGTCTCGATGGATAAAATGATGCCACCGATGGAGATGAAGGCCAGAATGAACAGCGCTGCGAAAACTTTCAGGAGCGATCGCATCATGGAACGCGGCGCCGGACAATGAACGATGATGGGATCTTCAATCTGGGCAGAGGGCATCGCATGCAGCGGCTGGATGTCGCGCTTGTTGAAACTTACCTTCTCGCCACGAATTTCCGCCATTCGCCGTGCCTGCTCCCGGAATTGCCACGGCCCTGAAATCACCATCAAGACCTGTTCGGAGTGACGGCTCAACCAATCACACCGTCTGACTCGCCACAAGACTGGACGAAGCGCTTATTCGGTATATATCGAATAATGGCCCATTTACTCAACAATCCGGCGAAAGAAAGGTCACCCATGACAGATTTGAAAATTGGCGATAATGCACCGGATTTTACCCTCCCCAGAAACGGCAGTGGAGACATCGCGCTCTCGAGCCTCAAAGGCAAAGCCGTGGTGCTCTACTTCTACCCCAAGGACGACACGTCGGGCTGCACAGCGCAGGCTATCGACTTCAGCGCTATGGGCGGCGAATTCGAGGCTGCCAATGCCGTTGTGATCGGAATCTCGCCTGATTCGGTCAAAAGCCACGACAAATTTGCCGCGAAACACTCCCTGTCGGTGATGCTGGCGTCCGACGAGGAGCGCAAGGTTCTGGAAGCCTATGGCGTCTGGAAGGAAAAAAGCATGTATGGCAAGAAATATATGGGTGTTGAGCGCACGACCTACCTCGTGTCACCAGACGGCAAGATCGCCCAGATCTGGAACAAGGTGAAAGTTCCGGGTCACGCCAGGGCCGTGCTCGACACCATCAAAGCGTCCTAGGGTTTGCTCGACGCGGCAACGTCAAAACTTCGTTAACCTTAACAAATTACTATCCAGCCGAACGACAATCGGCTGGAGGATGGATTTTGACGGGAGCGGGTAAAAACCTGGCATTTGGCAAAAAACGCCAGCAGCACGTCTTGATTCTCGCAAGTGGCGACACACTGCGCCACTTCACCATCCGGCCATGGCTCGCGGCCACCGGCCTTTGTCTCGCTGGCCTTTTGAGTGTCGGCTATATCGGCGCAACGGCCTATCTCATCTTGCGCGACGATCTGGTCGGGGCCACCATCGCCCGCCAGTCCCGCATGCAGACCGAATATGAGGCCCGCATCTCCGCCCTGCGTGCGCAGGTCGACCGCGTCACCTCCAAGCAGATGCTCGACCAGCAGGCCGTGGAGCGCAAGGTCGAAAAGCTGCTGGCACAGCAAAAGGACCTCACCTCCCGTCATGGCCGCATGAGCGAGCTTCTGGAGCGCGCCGAAAAATCGGGCGTATCCGACACGCTTGATCAGGCAGCACCGGTCAACGCCTATTCACCAGACAAAAGAGCCGGCCTCTCCGGCGCCTCGAAGGCAATCGACGCCGTCCTGTCGTCGCCCTCGACCAGCCTGAAGGGTAGTATCGGCTACGCCTCCAAAAGCGAAAAACTGTCAGATCGCAGCCTGTCGATGATGATCGCCTCGCTCAGCAAGGTCGAGAACGAACAACTGACGCGAATCGCCTCGCTGACGACAGGCGCCGAGACCAAGGCGGACGCCATGGCCGACATCATCCGCCGAACCGGCATCAAGATCGAAGATTCGGCCTCCCAGAATATTGGGGGCCCCTTCGTGGAGCCGATGACATCAAGCGCTGCCACGTTTGAAGAACAGCTCGGCAACCTCGATACGGCACTCAACCGGCTGGAGACCGTGCGCGGTGCCGCCGTGTCGCTGCCCTTCGGAAACCCCGCCCCCGGACGTGAAATTTCCAGCCGTTTCGGAAACCGCATGGACCCGTTTCTGGGTCGTCTGGCATTGCATGCCGGTATCGATTTTGTCGCTGAAACCGGCGCTGACGTGCACACGACAGGTGCCGGAACAGTAGTGAGCGCTGGATTTTCGGGCGGTTACGGCAATATGGTCGAAGTCGATCACGGCAAGGGCATCACCACACGCTACGGTCACCTGTCGCAAATTCTCGTCAAGGAAGGCGACAAGCTCGCGCTCGGCGAAGTCATTGGCAAGGCCGGCAGCACGGGTCGCTCGACCGG
Source organism: Rhizobium skierniewicense Ch11 (assembly GCF_023757665.1). Lineage (NCBI taxonomy): Bacteria > Pseudomonadati > Pseudomonadota > Alphaproteobacteria > Hyphomicrobiales > Rhizobiaceae > Rhizobium > Rhizobium skierniewicense. The sequence continues at coordinate 181,294 of NZ_RXPG01000005.1, read as the reverse complement.
CCCGCATGTCCATTACGAAGTGCGCCTGAATGACAATCCGGTCGATCCCGCCCGTTTTCTGGTTGCCGGAACCGAACTGAAAACCTATCTTCAATAGAACAGTCGGCGCGATGCCGTCGTGGTTATTGATGACAATACAATTGCCGGCCCCACTGCAAACAGTGCGGCAACCTGTCTTATTTTGGGATAAATCCCTGTTTCCTTGACTTTCTGGCTAATTCGGCCTATTTCGCCGCTACAGTCTGCGGCGTCGCCGTTATGACAGCTAAGTGTTCTTTTCGAACCAACACGGAAACAGTTTTTCCTTTGACAACATTCTCTGATCTTGGCCTGAGCCAAAAAGTTCTTTCTGCTATCGAAAGTGCCGGCTACACGATACCGACACCTATTCAAGAAGGCGCGATTCCGCCAGCGTTGGAACGACGCGACATTTGCGGCATCGCACAGACGGGTACGGGCAAGACCGCATCCTTCGTGCTGCCGATGCTGACCCTTCTGGAGAAAGGCCGTGCGCGCGCAAGAATGCCGCGAACCCTCATCCTTGAGCCGACACGCGAACTCGCCGCACAGGTGGCCGAGAACTTCGAAAAATACGGCAAGAACCATAAGCTCAACGTGGCCCTTCTCATCGGCGGCGTGTCCTTCGATGAGCAGGACCGCAAGCTGGAGCGCGGCGCAGACGTTCTGATCTGCACCCCAGGCCGCCTGCTCGATCATTGCGAACGCGGCAAGCTTCTGATGACCGGTGTCGAAATCCTCGTGATCGATGAAGCGGACCGCATGCTGGACATGGGGTTCATTCCCGATATCGAACGCATCGCAAAGATGATTCCTTTCACCCGTCAGACGCTGTTCTTCTCGGCCACCATGCCGCCGGAAATCCAGAAACTGGCCGACCGCTTCCTGCAGAACCCGGTTCGCATCGAAGTCGCAAAGCCATCGTCCACGGCAAAAACCGTCACGCAGCGCATCGTCGCCACGCATGACAAGGATTACGAGAAGCGCGCCATTCTGCGCGACCTCATCAATGCCCAGACGGACCTGAAGAACGCCATCATTTTCTGCAACCGTAAAAAGGACGTCGCCGACCTGTTCCGCTCGCTGGAACGTCACGGCTTCTCGGTCGGCGCTCTGCATGGCGATATGGACCAGAACTCGCGCACGAAAATGCTCGCGGGTTTCAAGGATAACCAGATTACCCTGCTCGTCGCTTCCGACGTCGCGGCTCGTGGCCTCGATATCCCTGATGTCAGCCACGTCTTCAACTTCGATGTTCCGATCCACGCGGAAGACTATGTCCACCGCATCGGTCGTACGGGTCGCGCAGGCCGCTCCGGCGCTGCGTTCACGCTCGTCAACCGCCGCGACACGAAGTATCTCGACGCCATCGAAAAGCTCATCAACGAGAAGATCGAATGGTTGAATGGTGACCTGACCGCCTTGCCGGAACCGATGGAAAGCTTCGCCTCGGAGCGTCCGCGCCGCGGCAAGGAAAAAGATCGTGAACGCGGTCGTGGCCGTGACAGAAACCGTCGCGATGCCGCTCCCCAGGTTCAGGCTGCAGCACCGCAGCCGGACATCGAAGAAAAGATCATTCAGCCAGCTGCCATCGTAGAGATCGCAGCCAATGGAGGCGACAAGTTGAAGGCAGAACGCAAGCACGAAAGAGCACCGCGCAATTTCGAGCGTAACCACAATTCTTCGCCACCTGCCAACGATGACAATCGCCGCCGGCACTACCGCGATCACGATGACGGCCCGACACCGGTCGGTTTCGGCGACGACATTCCTGCTTTCATGCTGATCGTCGCGACCGCAAAAGCCTGACCATGAAGCCCGGCATCGATTTCCCAGGTGTCGGCGCCGGCCTCGTCATCGAACGCGATGGCAAGGTGCTTCTCTACAAGCGCGTGAAGCCGCCTGAGGCAGGGCATTGGAGCATTGTGGGCGGCAAGGTCGACCACATGGAAACCGCACACATCGCTGCAAAACGCGAGGCCGAGGAAGAAACCGGCCTGACGATCGGTGACGTGCGCTTCCTTTGCGCCAGCGAGCAGATCATTCCCGCGGACGGACAACACTGGTTGTCGCTTATCTATCTGGCCGACGATATCCAGGGTGAACCCAGCCTGACCGAACCCGACAAGTTGTCGGATATGGGGTGGTTCGGGATGGACGATCTTCCTCAGCCCCTCTCCCTTTTTGCCCGCGATGCCTTCCGGCATCTACGCGATCGCAAGGCGTGAACCGGACTGAAGAGCCTATAGTGCTGAAAATACGCGAAAACTTCTGCTGGATGGACGTTTAAAAGGCATTGCCTCTTTTGCAAACCGTCCGGTGTCGATAAACATCGCATGACAGCTAGAGGAAAATCCCCGCGCCATGCATTTTATTCGCCTGCTCACCATTGCGGCCAGCCTCTCTCTGGCAGGTACAGCGAGTGCCGCGACAATCGGTGTCGTCGCGCCGCAGAGCGGACCTTACGAGATGCTCGGCCTGCAAATTCGCCAGGGCGTTAAAATTGCAGCGGCGAAAGTTGGCCTCGATGTCATGGAAATTCACGAAAGCTGCGAAGAGGGAAGCGGCGGGGCCATTGCCGACGGGTTGGTGGCTGCCAAGGTCAGTATCGTCGTCGGCTTCCTGTGCACTGAAACCCTGCCGGACGCGTTGCCAACGCTGAAAAACGCGGCCATTCCCGCGATGACCCTGTCCAGCCGCGCCTCAGGCCTGATGGAAGACACGCTCAAGAGCGGCTGGCCGCTGTTTCGTCTGGCACCATCCGAAAACGATGAATCGGAGGCCGTAATCGCCGCTATATTGCGCGATTGGAAGGGGCACTCCTTCGGTTTGATCGATGACGGCACCATCTACAGCCGCGAACTGGTGGATAAAATCCGCGCCAAGCTGGAAGAATCTGGTCTCAAGCCGACATTCACCGACACGATGCGTCCCGCGCAGGAGCAGCAGGTCGCATTGGTGCGGCGGCTGGCCCGCACCGGTATCACCCACGTCTTCATCGGCGCCGAGCGGAATGATGTCGCCATCATTGCGCGCGATGCCGCAGCGGAAAATGCTCCGCTGACCATTCTCTCGGGCGATACGATGCGGGCGGCCAACATCCCGGTCCCCATGCCCACAGGCGTGCTCGCCGTTACATTGCCGGATGTCTCAACGCTGCCATCGGCTGCCGATGCTGTGAGCGCGTTGCGCGCCGCCAATGTGGAGCCGGAGGGGTACACCCTGCCCGCCTTTGCCGTGACCCAGATCGCGGCAAAACTGGTCGAGCTCACACAGTCGGAAGGCAAGCCAGCCCCCACGCTTCTGGTTGGCACCACATTCGAGACCGTAATCGGTCCCATCGTTTTCAACGATCGCCATGAGCTGCAGACCAACCCTTACCGCCTCCAACAGTGGAACGGAACGGCTTTCGTACCTGTGGAACGTGCCGAGCGTTCAGCGCAATTGCCTCAGCCGTGATTGTTGATGCGACGTATCGGTGCTAAATGCGCACAATAAGGGATCGGTGACGAAGGACACTTTCCAAACTCCGTCAGCGTCTCACATGTTTATTCTAGGAGCTTTGCAGATGCCTCTTCCCGTGCGGATTGCCCCCTCCATCCTCGCCGCCAATTTCGCAAAACTTGGACAGGAAGTGGCCGATGTAACGGCAGCCGGTGCCGACTGGATTCATCTCGACATCATGGACGGTCACTTCGTTCCGAACATCTCGTTCGGGCCGGATGTCATCAAGGCGCTGCGTCCGTACAGTCAGGCGTTCTTCGATTGCCATCTGATGATTGCGCCCGCCGACCCCTATCTCGAAGCCTTCGCCAAGGCCGGCTGTGATGGCATCACGGTTCACGCCGAGGCAGGTCCGCATTTGCACCGTTCGTTGCAAACCATCCGCTCGCTCGGCAAGAAGGTCGGTGTGACGCTCAATCCCGCCACACCTCTATCGGTTCTGGAAAACGTGCTGGATGATGTCGATCTCATTCTCATCATGAGCGTCAACCCCGGCTTCGGCGGCCAGAAATTCATTCCCGCCATGCTGGACAAGATCCGCGCCGCCAAGTCACTGATCGGCAACAGGCCAATCGAACTGGAAGTCGATGGCGGCATTACCATAGCGACAGCCGGAAGTGTCATTGCCGCCGGTGCCAACGTACTGGTTGCGGGTTCTGCGATCTTCAAAGGTGACGGCGTGGATGATTACCGCACCATGGTCAGCGCCGTGCGCGCATCCGCCGAACAGGGTCGCAGCTAAGCGGCTCATCCCTCCATACATCTGCCCCTCGCCACATCGTTCCTTGCCCTCGAATGCGTTGAGATTGCCGGAACACTTTGCTAAAGGGGCAGACATGTTCCTTCCTGAGAGAAAGTCATTGCCATGATCCCTCGTTATTCCCGGCCGGAAATGGTCGCAATCTGGTCGCCGGAAACCAAGTTCCGGATCTGGTTCGAAATCGAGGCACATGCGTGTGATGCACTTGCAGACATCTGCGTCATCCCCAAGGAAGCCGCAAAGACCATTTGGGAAAAGGGCGGCGCTGCCGTGTTCGACGTTGCGCGGATCGATGAGATCGAGGCCGTCACAAAGCATGACGTCATCGCCTTCCTGACGCACTTGGCCGAATTCGTTGGCCCCGACAGCCGTTTCATCCACCAGGGCATGACATCGTCCGACGTTCTCGACACGACGCTCAATATCCAGTTGGTGCGCGCTGCCGATCTTTTGATTGCGGATATGGACCGCGTTCTGAACGCGCTGAAGACCCGCGCCTTCGAACATAAGGACACCGTCCGCATCGGTCGCAGCCACGGCATCCATGCCGAGCCGACGACGATGGGCCTGACCTTTGCCCGCTTCTATGCCGAGATGGACCGCAACCGCGCCCGCCTCGTCGCAGCCCGGGCTGAAATCGCAACCGGTGCCATCTCCGGCGCTGTCGGTACCTTCGCCAATATCGACCCATCGGTCGAAGAGCATGTCTGCAAGGCGCTTGGCCTCACTCCAGAGCCCGTCTCCACACAGGTGATTCCACGGGACCGCCACGCCATGTTCTTCGCAACGCTTGGCGTTATCGCATCATCCATCGAAAACGTAGCCATCGAAATCCGCCACATGCAGCGCACCGAGGTTTTGGAAGCCGAAGAGTTCTTCTCTCCGGGCCAGAAGGGCTCGTCCGCCATGCCGCACAAGCGCAACCCGGTGCTGACCGAGAACCTGACGGGCCTTGCTCGTCTCGTGCGCATGTCGGTGGTGCCCGCAATGGAAAACGTTGCCCTGTGGCACGAGCGCGATATCAGCCACTCCTCCGTCGAGCGCGCCATCGGCCCCGACACGACGATCACGCTGGATTTCGCACTGAACCGTCTGGCGGGCGTTGTCGAAAAGCTGGTGATTTACCCGGACAACATGCTCAAGAACATGAACAAGTTCCGTGGTCTCGTTCACTCACAGCGCGTTCTTCTGGCACTGACGCAAGCCGGTGTCTCTCGTGAAGACAGCTATCGTCTAGTCCAGCGCAACGCCATGCGCGTTTGGGAAGAAGGCAAGGACTTTCTGGAAGAGCTGCTCGCCGACGAAGAAGTGCGCGCCGCGCTGCCTGAAGACAAAATCCGCGAGAAGTTCGATCTGGGCTATCACACCAAGCACGTCGACACGATTTTCAATCGCGTCTTCGGCAAGGCATGAGGTCGAAAGACTTTCCTCCCTTCTCCGTCATCCTCGGGCTTGTCCCGAGGATGACGGAGAGAGGATTTACCGAAACGACACAAACCACCACCTTGATTGAAACCACGATGACACCGAGATATGCGGCATGAAAGCATCCGAAGCAGATATCCTCATCGTTCCCGGCTACACCAATTCCGGTCCAGAACACTGGCAAAGCCGCTGGCAGGAGAAACTCTCCACGGCACGCCGCGTGGAGCAGGCAGAATGGTCCAAGCCGGTCAGGGAGGATTGGGTGGCCAAGCTGGTCGCGGAGGTGAATGCCTGCACCAAGCCCGTGGTGCTGGTGGCGCATTCGCTCGGTGTGCCAACCGTTATGCATGCCCTGCCCCAAATCAAAGACAAGATTGCCGGTGCGATGTTCGTTGCCCCGCCTGATGTTGCAAACCCGGATATCCGCCCCAAGCACCTGATGACGTTTGGGCCCTATCCGCGCGATCCCCTGCCCTTTCCCACAATCACCATTGCCAGCCAGAACGACCCATTCGGCACCTACGAGCATGCGGGCGATATTGCCAATGCCTGGGGCTCGACATTGATCGATGCGGGCATGTCAGGCCACATCAATGCCGAATCGGGTCACGGCCCCTGGCCAGAGGGCACGATGGTGTTCGCGCAGTTTCTCAGCAAGCTGAAACCGCCTGCCGCATTTCACGACTGACTTTGTTGAATGGTCGCGCAAAACCGCGATTATCACTTGTAACACAGAATTTTCCACACCTCCCTTTTAACCACGGCTTAAGTCTGCAACAATAACCTGTAAAATAGGCAGCGCGCGTTCACGTGCGTTTTAATCGTTTTAACGATGGCAGGATCGTGTGAACCCAGATCTCTTGCTGAAAGATATACTCGACGCCCTGCCTGTTCCCTCCATCCAGATTTGGCCCGGCGGTGACATCGCCTACCTGCCGCCTAACGCCCCCTCTCTGCCCCATTGCAGTAACCCTGCGCATCTTCTGGATTTCATCCACGCAGATGACAGAGTGCGCGTGGCAGAAGCGCTCCATTCTCTTGCAGGTCGATCACCTGTAACGTTGGAGGCGCAACTTGTGGGCATACCGTCTGCCCCCCGATATGCGCTCCTGTCTTTCTCCTTTTTCCAGGCAGGCGACCTTAAAACCGTGCTTGTCCAGTTTACCGATGTCACGCCTCAGAGGTTGCGCGAACAGGAGATAGCGCAGCGCGAAAGCCGCTGGAATAGCGCACTGGTCAGTTCGCTATCGGGCGTCTGGGACCAGAACTTCGTCACCGGCGAGATGTACGGCTCGGAAACATGGCGCGCTATTCGGGGCATGACGGCAGAGGATGAGATCGAGACGGATTTCGAGCGCTGGGTCGACTTGGTCCACCCCGATGATCGCGAACACACATTGCACTGCATCGAGAGGCAGAACGCAGGCGACCCGGCCTATACAGCATTCCAGTATCGCGAGCGGCACAAGGATGGCCACTGGGTATGGATCGAATGTCGCGGGGCCTGTATCGAGCGTGACGAATACGGCAAGGCCGTGCGGATCGTGGGCACGGATACCGACGTGTCGGAACGCAAGGCGACGGAAAGCGAGATGGAGCGCATATCGCGCCATCTGAAAGTCGCGCTCGAGGCCTCGCAGGTCGGCGTTTTCGAGGTCGATTTTGAGGCTGGTGAGACGATCTGGGACGACCGCATGTGTGAGATATACGAGGTTGACCCCGCCACGCCCGTGAAAATCGGCGGCTTGTGGGAAACCCGTGTTCACCCCGATGATTTGGCACGCGTCGACACCAACGTGTCAAACAAGATCAAGGAGCTTCAGCCCTTCTCGGAAGAGTATCGGATCGTCAGGGCGGATGGCTCGCTCCGCTATGTGCGTGCGCGTTCGCTTCCTTTCATCGATGAGGATGGCCGCAAGAAGATGATCGGTGTGAACTGGGATGTGACAGCGGATGTGCAACTGCGCAATGACCTGGAACGCGCCCGCATGCTGGCAGAAGCGCGCGCCTGCGAACTGGAGGCGGCCAAGCTGAGCATCGAGCACAATGCGATGCACGATTATCTGACCGATTTGCCAAACCGCCGCTATCTCGACACCATTCTGGAACGCCGAACCCAGGCAGCCGATAGAACCGGCCCTGGCATCGCCGTCCTGCATATCGGGCTCGACCGTTTCAAGCAGATCAATGACACGCTGGGCCACCGCGCCGGCGATGGGATGCTCAGGCACGTCGCGGACATGCTGCGCAAAAACTTGAAGACCAACGAGTTCATAGCCCGCATCGGCGGCGACGAATTCGTGCTTCTGTCACCCTTCAATGGCAACACCCGCAAGATTGCGTCCATCGCAGACAGACTGGTGAAGGAACTGCGAAAGCCTGTCCTGTATGATGGGCAGGAGTGCCGCTTCGGTGCCAGCATCGGCATCGCCTGCGGCATGGACCCGAATTTCGATTACAAGCAGCTTCTGCTCAATGCGGATATGGCCTTGTACAATGCGAAAAAAAGCGGACGCAATCGCTATGAGTTCTTCTCGTCCGATACGCAGGACTGGCTGATCAACACAAAACGGGTCTCAGACGAAATTCTGATGGCACTGGAGCGAGACGAGTTCGTTCCCTACTACCAGTTCCAGTTCGATACCCATACGCTGGACATCTCCGGTGTCGAAACGCTGGCACGCTGGAACCACCCGGTAGAGGGGATCCTTTCCCCGGACAAATTCCTGGATATTGCAGAAGACCTCGACGTGGTCTCCACCATCGATGGCGTCATTCTGGAAAAGGCGATCATCGACTTCAAACGTTGGCGTTCGACTGGTCTGCCCATACCAAAGGTGTCGGTCAACGTCTCGGCACGGCGCCTGCATGATCCGCTGCTGACCAAAACACTGGATGGGCTCAAGATGGAGCCGGGCACATTGTCCTTCGAGTTGCTGGAATCGATCTTTCTGGACGAGAGCAACGAGATCGCCCTTTCGAACCTGCAGAAGCTGCGGACGCTTGGCATCGATATCGAAATCGATGACTTCGGTACTGGCCACGCCTCGATCATCAGCCTGTTGAAGGTCAACCCCACCACGCTCAAGGTTGACCGTGAGCTCGTGAAGCTTGCGTCCCAATCCATCGAGCAGCGAAAGCTTCTGGGCTCCATCATCGATATCGGTCACTCTCTCGGCATCAAGGTCATCGCCGAAGGGGTGGAGACCGCAGACCATATTCGCATCCTTCAACACCTGAACTGCGATTCGCTTCAGGGATACGCCCTGTGTCGCCCGCTTCCGGCAGATGAGGTCCGCACCTTTGTCACAAACGAGGGCTGGAGAACCGCACCCTTCGCCATTCAGCGATCGTCACGGGCCATGGAACACGCAGCGGCACTGCCCAAATGAAGACCGCATGTGGACAACACAGCTATGGCCAAAGTTGGCCACGCGAAGAAGGCAATCGAATACCCGCTGACTGCGTTGCGAACACCTGTCATCTGCCATGCATATTTTGTACATTTTCAGCATCGGCATAAATTTGGCCGTGTTTTACTGCTTGTTATTGTCGCACACTCTGCCCAAATCGTTTTTGGCAGAAATAAACCTGTTGAAAAGGCCCAACGGCGGGACGACAGTCTCGTAGAAGCAGCAGGCTAGGGCCACAATCGAAGCGAACGCAGCCCCTGCCTCATTGTCGAATGGCTTCTTTTCCGTTATGGGACCGCTTCAATACACGAAACGAACGCCGCCCATCCGGCGCCAACCAAGAGATTTGTTAATATGAACCGTCGCCGCCGTATTTACGAAGGCAAGGCCAAGATCCTTTACGAAGGTCCAGAGCCAGGAACTCTCATCCAGTTCTTCAAGGACGACGCAACCGCCTTCAACAAGAAAAAGCACGAGGTCATCGACGGCAAGGGTGTTCTGAACAATCGTATTTCGGAATATCTTTTCACGCACCTCAACAAGATCGGCATTCCCACGCACTTCATCCGCCGCCTCAACATGCGCGAGCAGTTGATCAAGGAAGTGGAGATGATCCCGCTCGAGATCGTCGTGCGAAATGTTGCCGCCGGCTCTCTTTCCAAACGGTTGGGTATCGATGAAGGCGTGGTTCTGCCGCGCTCCATCATCGAGTTCTATTACAAGTCCGACGCGCTCGAAGACCCGATGGTCTCCGAAGAGCACATCACCGCATTCGGCTGGGCAAACCCGGCGGAGCTTGATGACATCATGGCGCTTGCCATTCGCGTCAACGACTTCCTGTCCGGTCTTTTCCTCGGCGTCGGCATTCAGCTCGTCGATTTCAAGATCGAATGCGGCCGCCTTTACGAAGGCGATATGATGCGCATCATTCTGGCCGACGAGATTTCCCCAGATAGCTGCCGTCTGTGGGATATCGAGACGCAGGAAAAAATGGACAAGGACCGTTTTCGCCGCGATATGGGTGGGCTTCTGGAAGCCTATTCGGAAGTCGCGCGCCGTCTCGGCATCATCAACGAAAATGAACCGATCCGCGGCACGGGCCCGGTTCTGGTCAAGTGAATTCAGGAGAGTATCAGGTGATCAAGGCACGGGTGACTGTTACGCTGAAAAACGGCGTTCTCGATCCGCAGGGTAAGGCAATCGAAGGCGCTCTCGGTAGCCTCGGTTTCGATGGTGTTGGTCATGTTCGTCAGGGCAAGGTCTTCGATCTTGAACTGAACGTGGCCGATCGGGCGAAAGCCGAGGCCGACCTGAAAGCGATGTGCGAAAAGCTCCTCGCCAACACGGTGATTGAAAACTACTCTATCGCTATTCTCTGACGCTCAGGAGCCGTCCCATGAAATCCGCAGTCGTCCAGCTTCCGGGCCTCAATCGTGACCGTGACATGATCGCGGCTTTGACACGGATTTCCGGCAAGGCACCTGTCACCATCTGGCAGACGGAAACCGACATTCCCGATGTCGACCTCATCGTCATTCCCGGTGGCTTCTCCTATGGCGATTACCTGCGCTGCGGCGCCATCGCCGCACGGATGCCCGTCATGCAGGCTATCAGGGAAAAGGCTGACAAAGGCGTCAAGGTTCTCGGCGTCTGCAACGGCTTCCAGATCCTGGTCGAAGCAGGTATGCTGCCCGGCGCATTGATGCGCAATTCTTCGCTCAAATTCGTCTGTCGTGAAGTGAAGCTGGAAGTCGTCAACAGCGACACCGAATTCACCCGCGCCTACGACAAGGGCCAGATCATTCGCTCTCCGGTCGCCCATCATGATGGCAATTACTTCGTGGAACCGGAACAGCTCAAGTCTTTGGAAGACAAGGGTCAGGTCGTGTTCCGCTACGCCGATGGCACCAACCCCAACGGCTCGCTCAACGATATCGCCGGCATCATCAATGCCCAAGGCAACGTGCTCGGCATGATGCCGCACCCGGAAAATCTTATCGAAGCCGCCCATGGCGGTAATGACGGGCGCGGCATTTTTGCTTCCGCCCTTGGCGTCATCGCAGCGTAAATATTAACAAAGCCGGGTTACACCGGCTTTGTTGTATTTCACTTACATGGATTGAAGCGATGAACCGCCTGCCCCTTCGTAGCGCATTGAACATTGCAGGCCTTGGCCTGGTGGCTCTCTCTGTCGCTGCTTGCCAGTCCGACAGAAAACCGGCCACCTCCGCATCCACATCGCAAGCAGCACTCCCGGTCATGGAGCGCGTCGCACTGGGTGCCAATGCCTGCTGGTTCAAGTCAGGCGACCCGGCGTTCAAGGCCTACCGCCTCGCGCCTGAGCTCAATTCCTTCTCCGGCCGCCCCCGCATTCTGCTGGTGCCGCGCAACAGCCCGGAATCGCGCCCCATGCTCGTCGTGCAGGCGGAAGGTAACCCTGCCAAGATCGACGCTTTCGGCCCTGCCATGAACGAACCGCATTCGGCCCGCATCTCCACCGACGTCAAGCGTTGGGCGAACGGCGGCAAGGGCTGCTCGTAAACAGAAAACCCGCCCGCGCCGGTTGGGACTGGCGCATGGCGGGCTCTGCCGACAATGGTGTGCAGCGCCAGGGGGAATTTGGCGATGCTTGCGGCAGAAAAGTAGGCGGGTTCAACGTGGCGGTGTGAGCCAGGACGAAAACAACGCTTTTTGAGCCTCCCTCAACGCCTGCTCACGTGTTACGCCAATGTCATGCAATTGCTCGTTCGCCAATTCCCGAAGCGCCAGTCTGCCCGACCGTTTGCTCTGCCAGGAGCCAATCACCGCGATCAATCGCCCAAACACGCCCTGCGCAACGACAGCCGATTTCGGATCGACCATATCGCCACTATCGCGAAACATCCGTTCGCGCTGGTACCCATCCGGATACATTGTATCTATTGCCTGATTGTATTGATCCATCTTGAGCATATTGTACCTCTCAACGCAAACGCGCCTTCATTCATCCGTTTCACTACAGATACAATTGACATAATAATGAATACAATGCATATATTGTCACCATGACAAATTGGACACCAGACCTCTCCAACGGCACAGGCCCGCTTTACATCAAGCTCGCAGATAGCATCGAAGCTGCGATCTCCGACGGGACCTTGCCCGCTGGCGCAAAGCTGCCGCCCCAGAGAAATCTCGCCTTTGATCTGGGCGTGACGATCGGCACCATCAGCCGCGCCTACGCACTCATCCATGAGCGTGGCCTTGTCAGTGGTGAGGTGGGGCGAGGCACCTATGTGAACACGAGCATCACGCCAAGCCCTACGGCCAAACTGGAACGCGCAGTCGCCTCCTTCGGCGGCACGCGGCCAACCTCGGACACGCCCAATCGATATCGCCTGAACACGACAGCCGCACCCGATGTCGGACAGAACGTGCTGATCGATCGCCATATTTCGAATATCGTTCAGGAATGCTCCTTCCAGATCACCGATTATGCGAGAGCGTTTCCGCAGGAATGGTCGCAGGCCGGGGTTCGCTGGCTGTCACAGGGAGATTGGTCGCCGACGGCAGACAACATCGTGCCGACACTTGGCGCGCATGCGGCCATCATGGGCGTCATCACCGCCATGACCTCGCCCGGAGACCGCATTGTTTTCGAGGCGGCGACCTATTCCCAGATTGCAAGGGCCGCCATTTTGGCCGGTCGCCGTGCATCCGTCGTGGACAGTGACGAGGAGGGTATCATTCCCGAAGACTTCGAGCGGGTCTGTGCGCAACAGCACCCGAAAATGGTCTTTCTCATGCCAACGGGCCAGAACCCGACCTGCGCCATTCTGCCCGCCGAGCGTCGCCGCGCCGTTGCCGATATCGCCCGCCGTTACAATGTCTGGATCATCGAAGACAATCTCTACGGCGCCTTGGTCACTGATCAGCCGCCAATGATCGCACAGTTCGCGCCGGATCTCACCTTCGTCGTCGGCGGTCTGTCGAAATCGGTTTCGGCCGGCGTGCGCGGCGGCTGGGTTGCCTGCCCGTCAAATTTCGCGTCGCGCATTCGCATTTCCCACGCCATGATGACGGGCGGCCTCCCGTTCCTGTTGGCGGAACTTTGCGCACGCCTCGTCAATAGCGGCGATGCACACGACATTCTCAAAGACTGCACCGCCGAAATCAACGCGCGTGAGCAGATCGCCCGACGTAGTTTCTCCGACTTCGAGTTCAACTCCCTGCCGGATATTCCCTTTCTTTGGCTCAAGCTGCCGGAGCCATGGTTGTCTGGCACCTTCCGCAGCGCCGCGATGAAGGAAGGCATCCTTATCGATGACGAGGATGAGTTCAAAGCTGGACGTTCGGAAAAAGTCTTTCATCGCGTCCGCATCAGCTTTTCGGCACCCAGAACCCGGCGCGAGCTGACTGACGCTTTCGATATTCTGCGTCAACTGCTGGACAACGGCTCCGCAGGCTACGAAGGCGTAGCCTGAGACGGCAGCCGTCAACGAAAATAGGGGTGAACTCAGCTTTTGCGATGACCTCAGGGCATTTTCCTGTCGCACCTTGCCGCCTCTTGCGGTAAACAACCGAAAACTCCCGTACCGGCTCGAACCCCGTGAGACCTATGACACTTCCAAATCATATCCAGATCACCCCGGAACTCATTGCATCCCATGGGCTGAAGCCCGACGAATACCAGCGCATTCTCGACCTCATCGGACGCGAACCGAGCTTTACCGAACTCGGTATCTTCTCCGCGATGTGGAACGAGCATTGCTCTTACAAGTCTTCCAAGAAATGGCTGAAGACACTGCCGACCACCGGTCCGCGCGTCATTCAGGGTCCCGGCGAAAACGCTGGCGTCGTCGATATCGATGATGGCGATGTCGTCGTTTTCAAGATGGAAAGCCACAACCATCCGTCGTACATCGAGCCCTATCAGGGCGCGGCCACCGGCGTCGGCGGCATTCTTCGCGACGTCTTTACCATGGGCGCACGCCCCATCGCCGCCATGAATGCGCTGCGCTTCGGCGCACCTGACCATCCAAAAACCCGCCACCTGGTGGCTGGTGTCGTCGCGGGTGTCGGCGGTTACGGCAACTCCTTCGGCGTCCCAACGGTTGGCGGCGAAGTCGAGTTCGACGCGCGCTATAACGGCAACATCCTTGTCAACGCATTCGCGGCTGGTCTGGCCAAGTCCGACGCCATCTTCCTGTCGGAAGCCAAGGGCGTCGGCCTGCCGGTCGTCTATCTCGGCGCAAAGACGGGCCGCGATGGCGTCGGCGGTGCCACAATGGCCTCTGCCGAATTCGACGAATCCATCGAGGAAAAGCGCCCCACCGTTCAGGTCGGTGACCCCTTCACCGAAAAGTGCCTGCTGGAAGCCTGCCTTGAACTGATGAAGACAGGCGCCGTCATCGCCATTCAGGATATGGGTGCCGCTGGCCTCACCTGCTCTGCGGTTGAAATGGGCGCCAAGGGCGACCTCGGCATCGAGCTGAACCTCGATCAGGTTCCGGTTCGCGAAGAGCGCATGACCGCTTATGAAATGATGCTGTCGGAAAGCCAGGAGCGCATGCTTATGGTTCTGGAGCCATCCAAGGAAGAGGTCGCCAAGGCGATCTTCGTCAAATGGGGTCTGGACTTCGCCATCGTCGGCAAGACAACGGACGACCTGCGCTTCCGCGTTCTGCACAATGGCGAGGAAGTCGCCAACCTGCCGATTAAGGAACTGGGCGACGAAGCCCCGGAATATGATCGCCCGTGGACGCCTGCCAAGGTGCCTGCACCGCTGGCTGAGAACGATGTTCCAGACGCCGATATTGCAGACGCTCTCCTCAAGCTCGTCGGTTCCGCCAACAACTCTTCGCGCCGCTGGGTATACGAGCAGTACGACACGCTTATCCAGGGCAACTCCCTGCAGCTGCCCGGCGGTGATGCCGGTGTGGTGCGCGTCGACGGTCATGCCACCAAGGCACTCGCCTTCTCGTCTGACGTGACCCCGCGCTATGTGGAGGCAGACGCCTTCGAAGGCGGCAAGCAGGCGGTTGCCGAATGCTGGCGCAACATCACGGCCACCGGTGCGTTGCCGCTGGCGGCCACCGATAATCTCAACTTTGGCAACCCGGAAAAGCCCGAAATCATGAGCCAGCTCGTTCATGCCATCAAGGGCATCGGTGAAGCCTGCATTGCGCTGGAGTTCCCCATCGTGTCCGGCAATGTCTCGCTTTACAACGAGACCAACGGACAGGCGATCCTGCCCACCCCAACCATCGGCGGCGTCGGCTTGCTGGGCGACTGGGCAAAGATGGCGCGCATTCGCTTCGCAGCCAGCGATGAGGTCATTCTTCTCGCCGGCGCACCGGAGGGTCTTGGCCTTCATATCGCCCAATCCGTCTATATGCGCGACATTCACGACCGCACCGATGGCCCTGCCCCACACGTCGACCTCACCCATGAAAAGAAAACGGGCGATTTCGTTCGCTCCGCCATCACCGAAGGTCTGACGACAGCTGTCCACGATTGCTCATCCGGCGGCCTCGCGCTTGCTGTAGCCGAAATGGCAATGGCATCCGACATCGGTGCGACCATCGATGCGGTCGAGCATCACAATCCGGTTCTGACCTTCTACGGCGAAGATCAGGGCCGCTACGTCCTGACCGTCAGTCAGGACAATCTGGAAACCGTGAAAACCCGTGCGGCGTCGGCGGGTGTTTCGCTCGCGATAATCGGCAAGACCGGCGGCTCATCCGTAAAGCTGGGTAAGGCGCGCGCAGTCGAGATTAATGAATTGCGCAATGCCCATGAATCATGGTTCCCTCAGTTCATGGATGGCGAGTTTCTCGCCGCTGCAGAATAATCGAGGAGACAGACTATGCCCATGAAGCCCGGCGACATTGAGGACATGATTAAGGCCGGTATTCCCGGCTCGAAGGTAACCATCCGTGATCTGGCCGGTGACGGCGATCACTACGCGGCAGAAGTCGTGGCGGAAGCCTTCAAGGGAAAGACGCGGGTGCAGCAGCACCAGATGGTCTATGACGCGCTGAAGGGCAATATGGGCGGCGTTCTGCATGCTCTGGCACTTCAGACCTCAGCACCGGAATAACCAACGGCCGTTTTCGAAATCAAAGGCCTGCGCGAGACCCTCGCGCGGGCCTTTTACATGCGAGGCGGCTTGTCGGAGCGCAGGTTCGCAAAGGATGCCGCAGGCAACGGCCCCGCTGTCAGCAGTGTGAAGTCAAAACCGGATTTGCGGTCGGAACCCAGCACATACTGGCGGTGCATGCGCAAGAAATTGGTTTTGTTCTTTTTGTAGCGGTCTTCAGAGAGAGAATGCTTGAAACGGATCGGCACGATCTTCGGCTGGTCCGCCTCGCCGTGCCCCGTCAGCTTCGCTGTGTGGCACTTATAGAGATGGATGGGATCGGTCAGGCACTGGATATCGAACCAGTTCACATGCGCATGCCGCGCCATGACGCCAATGCTGTGGCGCAGCCGTGATGCACTGGAGAGCAGGCCGCATTGAAGCGCCGCACCACCCAGCGTCACGAACGAGACATGGCGATTATCGAAGGCATCCGGTTTCAGCTCCAGTACCCGGCCTGCAACGGCCAGCGCCAGACTTGCCCCCATGCTATGGGAAACGAACAGAACCTCGTCTGCGCCCTGCTCCAACGCCGTCAGCACGTCCCGTGCCTTGCCTTCGATCCAGTCCCGCGCAATCGGCTCGTCACGCCCCAACGCCAATGCAAAACGCCAGTCGGCAAACAGATGCAGCGTGTGAAACCGCTCCGAAAACGGCATGACGCCTCTTGCAAAGAGGAGGTAACCAAGAGGAACGGTAAGAAGGCAGAAAAGTATGGACATACCTGCGAGCAGCGGCAGCGCCGCAATCAGGAGAGCGGCGACGATACCCAGCGAGATGAAGAGAAACGGGAACAGAAAAAACAGACCGAAGCGCCAGGCATGGCGGAAATAGGCAAGAGCGCCACCTTCTCGGATGATCCCTGCTCCAGCCTTGAAACCAAGTCCGATCTGTTTCCAGACAGATGCGGCACGCAGCTTTGAGATCAGGTCGTTGTGGTCGTGAATGAAGATGGTGGATTGCGTGGCATGCCCGTCATGGTCCGCTGTGATATCCATACGGCTACCGCAGGTCGTCTGGCTGATGCCGTTCACGGTGTAATCGACCCCAAAAGTCTTTCCGGATTGCGCTGCACTGCGCTCATAGCGCCGCTGATGCGCTGCTGCGTCGAGAGGGTCGAAACCGGGAAAATAAAAGACGAGTCGCGACGAGACCTTCGCCATGAAAAGCAATCCTAAAACGGGCAACCCCGAAAGATCGCTTGATACGTCGGGCGTCGCACCTATATTGTAAATGATGACATTTTATAGGCATGAGAGGCGCAGTTGTCGAAAATCGTTGACCAATTGATCAGTGGCGTCATTAAAGGCGCAATGTCCGAGATCCTCAAGAAAACCGGTGTCCGGCAGACACGCCGCACGAAGCGTCGGGCGAAAGCCAGTACATCGCTCGGTGGCGGCATTGTCGGTCGTGTTCTCAAGGCAGCTTTGGGCGACAGGAAGACCCGCGTCGCCAAGAAACAGGTCAGCAAACGCCGCACAGCCGCAGCCAGAAGTCGCCAGCGCTGATCGGCATCACCAAGCGGTAAGCGCTTGCGTCTTCACATGAACAAACGTGCCGAACATATTGCGAGAAAAGAAAAAACCCGCCGAAGCGGGTTTCTTTGGTGCGGTCGAGAAGACTCGAACTTCCACGGGTTGCCCCACAGCGACCTCAACGCTGCGCGTCTACCAATTCCGCCACGACCGCATCGTGGTAGAGCCGACTTGCGCCGACGAAGGTGCATGTACCAAAAGCACTTTGGGTGCACAAGAGCGTCATGACAGATTTTTGAAATTAAAAATCAGGCACATCCATCCTATAGGAAAGAAGCCCGCAAATGCCGGGCTTGCGGCCTTGAAATCATTCTGCGAGAAGGCTGTGGAAAGGACTTTTCATGCTGACACGCACCGATATCCAGACAGATATGTTCGCTGTTGCGGGGTCTCCACCCATCCGCTGGCGAATCTCCGATATTCCAGTGCCCTACGAAGAGGCAAGCGCTGAGATGGAGCGTGAGGTCGCCGCCATTGCGGCAGGTGAAGCCAGCGAACTTGCCTGGCTGCTGGAGCACCCGCCCCTTTACACCGCAGGCACCAGCGCCAACGCAGCAGACCTCATACAGCCTGACCGTTTTCCGGTGTACGCCACAGGTCGCGGCGGAGAATACACCTATCACGGCCCCGGCCAGCGTGTCGTCTACGTGATGCTGGATCTCAAGCGCCGAAAACAGGATGTGCGCGCCTATGTGGCTGCGCTGGAAGACGTCATCATCCGCACGCTCGACAAGATGAATGTGCGTGGCGAACGTCGTGAAGACCGGGTCGGTGTGTGGGTGCGTCGTCCCGAAAAGCTGCCATTGCCGGACGGTACCGTCAGCGAGGACAAAATCGCGGCTCTCGGCATTCGCCTGCGGAAATGGGTGAGCTTCCACGGACTGTCGATCAACGTCGATCCCGACCTGTCGCATTTTACCGGCATCGTTCCCTGCGGCATCACGCAATATGGCGTGACAAGTCTTGTCGATCTGGGATTGCTGGTTATGATGGGAGATGTCGATGTTCTCTTGCGCCAGTCCTTCGAAGAGGTCTTCGGCGCAACGGAAAATGAAGCGACGCGACTGACCGGCTGAGGCCCCGTCGCAACCTTCTGTATCGACCGACGTTTGCAACACGCAGCGCTGGACATAGCCGGCTGCCTGCTCCCATCCGATAAACCTTAGACAGGTGACATTTCATGTTCACAACATCAGCCTACGCCTGCGATGATGGCTCATCCCCGCTGAAACTCGCGACCATCAAGCGCCGTGATCCCGGCCCGCGCGACGTAGAGATCGAAATCGAATTTTGCGGCGTTTGCCACTCGGATATTCACACGGCCCGCGCAGAATGGCCAGGCTCGCTTTTCCCGTGTGTCCCGGGACACGAAATCGTCGGCCGCGTTGGCCGTGTCGGTTCTGACGTCACCAAGTTCAAGACCGGCGACCGTGTCGGCGTTGGCTGCATCGTGGATAGCTGCCGCGGCTGTGACAGCTGTGCCGAAGGTCTCGAGCAATATTGCGAAAACGGCATGACCGGCACCTACAACTCGCCGGATAAGCCCATGGGCGATGGCGCCCACACGCTCGGTGGTTATTCCTCGCATGTGGTCGTTGATGACCGTTACGTGCTGAACATCCCCGAAGGTCTCGATGCAGCAGCAGCAGCCCCGCTGCTATGCGCTGGCATCACCACCTACTCCCCGCTTCGCCACTGGAATGCCGGTCCCGGCACACGTGTCGGCGTCGTCGGTCTGGGTGGTCTCGGCCACATGGCCGTCAAGATCGCCAGCGCCATGGGTGCAACGGTCGTCATGATCACCACCTCCCCCGGCAAGGCGGATGACGCCAAGAAGCTGGGCGCAGACGAGGTCATCGTGTCGAAAGATCCGGAGCAGATGAAAAAGGCGACCGCAAGCCTCGACCTCATCATCGACGCCGTGGCCGCAGACCATAACATCGACTCCTATCTGGCCCTGTTGAAGCGCGATGGTGCGTTGGTACAGGTCGGCGCGCCCGAAAAGCCACTCTCCGTCCACGCCTTCAGCCTCATTCCGGGCCGCAAGACCTTTGCCGGTTCCATGATCGGCGGCATTGCAGAAACACAGGAAATGCTGGATTTCTGCGCTGAGAAGGGCATCACTGCCGAAATCGAGATGATCAATATCGATCAGATCAATGAAGCCTATGAGCGCATGATCAAGAGCGATGTGCGCTACCGCTTCGTCATCGACATGAACAGCCTGCCAAAACAGGCCGCATGATTTAGGCCGTCTGAAAGCGAAAAACCCGCCGATATCTTCGGCGGGTTCAGACTGCTGACAAACCCGCCGATTTTTGTCGGTGGGTTTTTGCGTTTTTGGGCTTCTCGTTCAGGTGGTGTTTTCGCGAGCTGGATGGCGCAATCCGGCGAGGGGTGAGCCCCTCATCCCCAGGCTGGTTTAGGGGCTTTCGTCATCGCCATTGCGATCTTCTTGATGTTCTGCGCGGCGGCTGCCAGCAGGCATTGCCACCTGACCTTGATGAGGCCGCGGAAGCGGGCATAGCGGTGCCCGTGGAGTTGTTTGGCATCGGCGAAGGAACGCTCGACCGTCTCCTTCCGCCGTTTATAAATCGCCTTGCCCCACGGTGTCTTGCGGTTCATGTCGGTGCGCTCGCGGGCATGCTGCCAGACGTGCCGGGTGATGATCCGCTCAGCCTTGGCGTTGCTCGTGCACGATGCCAGAAGCGGGCAGTCGCGGCACACTGACGGGTCCGAGCGGTAGTGCTTGTAGCCGTTGCGGTCGGTGGTGGCGTAAAGGAGCAACTGGCCTTCAGGACAACGATAGCCATCGGCCTCGGGCTCGTAGACGAACTTCGATTTGGCGACCATCCCCTCTCTGGGCGGGGTCGGCCTGCGATAGCCGGTCACGCCGAGGATTTGCCTGTCCTCCAGCCCCTTGGCGATGCCTGCCGTAGCGTAGCCCGCATCGAGCCCGACAGCACCGACATTCAACTCGAAGCGTGTCCGTTGCCGGTCGAGCCGCTCCAGATAGACGATACTATCATGCACATTCGCCGGCGTCACATGGGTATCGGTGATGATGGCATGGCGGCCATCGACCGTGCGATGATCGAGATAGAAGAAGCCCTTGGGCTTGCCGTCGCGTACCATATAACCGCTGTCCGGATCGGTACGTGACACCTTGGTTTCCTTTACCTCCGGCTCGCGCTCTTTCTCCTTCAGCGGCTTCTGGCCATGCGCTGTGCGCTCCATCTCGATCGCCCGGTCGAGGTCGGCCCAGTAGTCGGCCCGCGATTTCTTCAGCATCTCCAAGTCGTACTTGCCCTTGTTGGCATTGGCCTTCAGATGGGTCGAATCCGTGTAGAGCACCGTGCCATCCACCAGGCCGTGGCGGATCGCCTGTTCAACGATGGCATCGAAGATGTCCTGCGCCACCGACGTGTCGTTGAAGCGGCGGCGGCGGTTCTGGGAAAGCGTCGAGGCATCGAAGACTGGGTCGGCCAGCTTCATGCGCAAGAACCACCGATAGGCGACGTTCACCTCGATCTCGCGCACCAACTGCCGTTCCGAGCGCACCCCGAACAGGTAGCCAATGAACAGCGCCTTGAACATCAACGTCGGGTCCAGCGGCGGGCGGCCATTGTCGGCGCAGTAAAGGCCGACAACGCGGTCATGGATGAAGGAGAAGTCGATCACCGCATCGATCTTACGAAGCAGGTGATCCTTCGGGACCAGGCTGTCGAGCGTTACCATCTCGAGAGCCGTCTGTTCGGGAGCAGGTTTCTTCAACATGTCCCAATGAATCATAACCCCCCCGATGTGACCAGGGGTTTGTCAGCAGTCTGACCCGCCGATATCTTCGGCGGGTTTTTCTTTGAGCGGCGGATAAAAGACGAGGAAGACTATCCGCGCAGCATCGCATTGTCAGGATCGAACGGACTTTCAACCACGACTTCGGCATCGTAGAGATCACCGAGAATCTTGATCTTCAGCTTGGTTCCAACGGCCGAATGGTCAGGTGACAGCATGGCAAGCGCAAGCGATTTGCCAATGCGCCAGCCAAAGCCGCCGGATGTGGCGCGACCAACGACCTCGCCCGCATCGTTGTAGATCGCTTCAGACCCACGTGCGTCCACCGTTGTGTTGCCCGTGACCACAAGCGTCGCGAAAATCCACTTGAGGCCCTTTTCCTTGCCCGCGACCACGGCGTCACGACCAATGAACTGCTTTTCGGGCTTGATGAAGCGGTCTAGGCCCGACGTGTAGGCATTGTATTCGACCGACAGCTCACGGCCCATGTTACGGTAGGATTTTTCCAGCGACATCGACACCATCGCACGGATGCCGAAAGGCTTGATCCCGAATTCGGCACCCGCCTCCATCAAACGGTCGAAGATATAGGTCTGCATTTCGATGGGGTGGTGAAGTTCCCAGCCCAACTCGCCCACGAAATTGACGCGAAGCGCATGCGCCGTCGCCACGCCAACCGAAATCTCCTTGGCCGTCAGCCACGGAAAATCCTTGTTATCCAGGCTGGTGCGGGTCAGCTTCTTCAGCACCTCACGCGACTTCGGACCAGCCAAGGCCAGAACGCCATACTTCTGGGTGATGGGCTGGAGAATGACCGAGCCATCCGTCGGCGCTAAACGGCGCAGCACGTCATGGTCGTGGCTTTCCAGACCACCGGCAGAGACCAAATAGAATCGGCCCGGCGCCCATTCATAGACGGTGAATTCTGCTTTCACCCCGCCATCCTTGGTCAAAAGATGCGTCAGCGCGATACGGCCGCGTTTCTTAGGAATGGCGTTGGCAAGAATGCTGTCCAGCCAAGCACGCGCACCGGAGCCAGACACCTCCATCTTGGCAAAGGCCGACATATCCAGCACACCGACATGCTGGTTGACGTGCTTTACCTCATTCCCCACATGCTCGAAGTAATTCGAACGACGGAACGACCACTTCTCAACGATACGGCCATCGTCCAGCGCAGGTGCGTGGTTGTGGTTGGTCAGAACATCCGCGCCAACCCCCAACTCCTCCGGCTTCAGCGCGTAACCGTCCGGCACAAACCAGTTGGCGCGCTCCCAGCCGTAGACGCTGCCGAACACGCCGCCGAGTTTCTTGAGGCGATCATAGATCGGCGTTGTCTTCAGGGGACGGGCAGCGCTGCGCTCTTCGTCCGGATAGTGCATGGTGAAGACGTTGGCATAGGCCTCCTCGTTCTTGGCAATGAGGTAGCCTTCAGTCGCGTAAGGCCCGAAACGGCGCGGATCGACACCCATCAGATCGAGCGTCGGCTCGCCATCGACAATCCATTCCGCCAACTGCCAGCCCGCACCACCGGCCGCAGTGATGCCGAAGGAGTGGCCCTCGTTCAGCCAGAAGTTCTTCAGCCCCGGTGCAGGTCCGACAATCGGGTTGCCGTCCGGCGTGTAGGCAATGGCACCATTATAGACCTTCTTGATGCCAACTTCACCGAAGGCCGGAACGCGCGCAATGGCCGCTTCGATATGCGGCATGAGCCGATCGAGCTCTTCCTGAAACAGTTCGTACTCGCTCTGGTCCGATGGGCCGTCGACATAACAGACGGGTGCGCCGACCTCGTACGGACCGAGAATGAGACCGCCTGCCTCCTCGCGCATGTACCAGGCGCTGTCGGATTCGCGTAAGACCCCCATTTCCGGCAGGCCCTGTTTGCGGCGTTCCAGAATGGCCGGGTGCGGTTCGGTCACGATGTATTGGTGCTCGACTGGAATGACCGGGATATTGATGCCCACCATTTCGCCGGTCTTGCGGGCAAAATTGCCGGTGCAGGAGATCACATGCTCGGCAATGATCTCACCCTTGTCGGTCGTCACCTTCCAGTGACCGTCCTCAAGCTGCTCCAGCGCGGTGACGGTGGTGTTTCGGTAGATGGTGGCCCCACGGTCGCGCGCGCCCTTGGCCAGCGCCTGTGTGAGGTCTGCGGGCTGGATATAGCCGTCATCAGGATGCTGGATCGCACCGAGCAGCCCCTCTGTCTCGCACAGCGGCCAGACCTCCTTGACCTCTTCCGGCGTCAGCATCTTGACGTTGACGCCGATGGTTTCGGCAATGCCGGAATAATACATATACTCGTCCCAGCGGTCTTTGGTGCGGGCGAGACGAATATTGGAAACCTTGGAGAACCCGACATTCATGCCGGTTTCTTCCTGAAGCTCCTCGTAGAACTTCACCGAATATTTGTGGATCTGGCCGACGGAGTAGCTCATGTTGAACAATGGCAGCAGGCCCGCAGCGTGCCAGGTGGAGCCCGATGTCAGCTCCTTGCGCTCGATCAGGACGACGTCGTTCCAGCCCTTTTTGGCCAGATGATAGAGCGTCGAAACACCGACGACGCCGCCACCGATCACCACCGCCCGTGCATGTGTCTTCATGATGCATATTCCCCTTGAGGCAACTCACCCGCGTTTTCGCAGGCGTCATCGAACCAGTATGGGCAAGACTATGCAATGTCGCACCGCTACCCAAACGCCTGATTACGACATGCAAAAGGCTCGCCGCGACGGCGAGCCTTTTGCCAATTTCCAGGCTTCGGGAGAGTCAGGATCTGCGGTTACGCGCAGAGGCTCTTGGTGTCTCGTTTTCCACGTCCTTGGTTGGTTTATCCCGATCATCGGGCTTGGGCATTTCCTGCTGCGGCGTCGCGGCAGCTGCGGTTTTGGACACAAGCATCTTGTTGCCGTCTTCTTCTGCCAGGGCGTCCAGCGCGTGCAAATTGGCGTCACCATCGACATGAATATTTACATTGCGCTGCCTCATGGGAATGCTGATTCCTTCCTGGTGGAACCGCTTCAAAATCTCCATGCGAAGATTGTTCTTGACTGTCAGGCCATGGTTGAGATCGGAGAGATGGAAACGCAGCTCGAAGTCCAGTGAAAACTCTCCGAACCGCAGAAATTCCACATGCGGCTCCGGATTGCGCAGGACGGGAGTTTGTTTCTTCACCAGCTCCAGCAGAATATCCATCACCCGTTGTGGGTCAGTGTCGTAGGAAACGGAAACCGGAATTTCCCCGCGCTGGATGCGGTTTCTATGCGTCCAGTTACCCACCGAGGAATTGATGAATTCCGAGTTGGGGACGATGATCGACTGACCGCGGAAGGTTTCGATCTCGGTTGCACGCACGGACAGACGCTTGACCGTTCCCTCGACCGTCCCCGTCACCACCCAGTCACCCACCTTGAACGGACGCTCAACCAGCAGAATGAGGCCGGACACGAAATTCGACACGATGTTCTGGAGGCCGAAACCGATACCGACCGACAGGGCCGAGGCAACGAGCGCGAGGCTGGAGAGATCGAGACCGGCCGATGAGATACCAAAGATCGCGGCGACGACGACGCCCAGATAGCCGATGCCGGTACCAACCGAGTTGCGCACACCGGCGTCCACCTGGCCGCGCGCCATGACGTTTCTGTCGAGCCATTTCTGGAACCAGCGGGTCACGGCATAACCGACGACGAAGACGAGAATGCCGGTGATGATGCTGATCAGCGAGATGGAGGTCTTGCCGATGGAGAAGCCCGTCAGCAACCGGTAGGCCCAGCTTTCGATATCGCCAGGCTGGAAGCCCCAGGAAAACAGCACCAGCGGAACGCCGAACGCCAGAGCCGCGCAATAGATGCCGAGCCCGGCAGCCAGACCGGCCTGATCCAGCGGCACGGGTCCAAGGCCAAAACGTCTGCCCAGATAGCGCCCGACCAGCGTTTCGGCAAAGATGCCCTGCTTGGAAATGGCGCGGCCGGAGAGGATACCGATATACACCGTCGCCAGGACGGCACCCGTCGAAACGATCTGCGTCGCCAGGAACCGGGCAAGCCCGACATAGCCGGTGAGACACGCGCCGATCAGCAAAAGGCCGCCGACGCGCAGCAGGCTCGAAAGCCAGCGCGGCATGCGTTTATCGCGACCGTCTCCTTCGATATCCGTGCTGGCCAACGGTTTCACGAATGACAGGGCAAACAGAATGATGCCGATGATGATGGAGGCGACGAAGCTTTTGGCGACAGTGAGAATGAGCGGCGAATTCAGCGTCTCGCTGATCGTGCTGAACAGGTAGTCGAGGCCGTTGACCAGGGCCATGACAAGCATGGCCGACGACAGAATATGCGCCCCCCGGGTCGATACCTTGAGCAGCCGCCACTCGGGCTGCGTCGGCGAAAAGATCGCGTAGGTCAGCCTTGAGACGAAATAGACGAAGGCGACCACTGACATCGCCACGAAGACGATCGGCGCGATGTCGGGTCGCAAGACCCCGAAATTATCGAGAAGGAATGCCGATACCGATACGAACAGGAACACCGACATCGACTGCACCACGGTAGACCAAAACGCAACCGACAGACGTCGCAGATAGGTCGGCGCACCCGAAAACGCGCGCCGCTCCATCCGATGCCCCAGAAAGCGGTAGCCGCCGACCATAAACAACAAGGCAGCCAAGACGGAAAGAGAAACGGCGCCGAACATCGACACCCGCTTGTAGTTCCAAACGAAGATGGCCCAGCCGGTCAGAGAACTGCTGAGTGACGAAATTTCGCCGACGAACTCCGTGCCCGCTTCCGCCAGAACGGGCAGCGATATTTCCGTGCGCTTGAACAGTGTCGCGGCAAAAAGCTCACGGCGAAGATTGGTGATGGTATTGGAAAGTCGCGAGGCACTGGTCGAGACGCTCTCAGCATCACCCAGAACGGCGTTGATCTGCGCTTTTTCCGCAGTCAGCTTGTTGCGCTCGTCGGTCACGACGCTGGCTTCGGGCGGCTGGCCCTCCTTGGGCGGCTCCCCGAGCGACGTGATACGCGTGCTGATTTCGTCCAGCCTGGCGCGCAGGTGGCCGACGGTCGCGGCAGCGTTGCCTGCCAGATCATCGGCCTTACCCTTCAGGTCGACGAGCTTCATATCGTCGTTGCCCTTGTTGTCGATCTGCTCGGTGATGTCGGCCAGGGTCGCCTTGTCTTTGACGAGGCGTGCCTCTGCCTTCTGCGCAACCGACAATGCGGCGTCTTCGCTGGCAGCCTGCGGCGTTTGCGCCGAAACGATTTGTGCCGGAAGCGCCCACAACGCCATGAATGCAAACAGGACAGGCAGTAAACGCCCAGACCCTCTGGAGAATATCATCTGTGAATGCCCTTCACTCTTTCCGAATCACTGCGCCAACGTAATTGGCGTCTCGAAGGTTTCAAGCGTCTCGCCTTTCAAAATGCCGTCGGTCGCGCACCTTGAAGAAACCATTAGAATCGCCAAATATGCTAATGCAGTAACCGAGGAGGAAATTATGGAATCTGCTGGTATTGGCTGGATAGCCGCAATCATCATCGGTGGCATCGCCGGTTGGCTCGCCGAACAGTTCATGAAGAGCAATATGGGTGTTTTCATGAACATCATTCTGGGGATCGTCGGCGCCATCGTCGCAAACGCGATCCTTGCGGTCTTCGGCGTGGTCCTGACGGGCTGGATCGGATATCTCATCGCCGGTTTTGTCGGCGCGTGCATTCTTATCGCCATCGCGAGAGCTTTCCGGCGCTGAGAGAAAAAAGACAATCTGATTGAAAAAGCTGCGTTTCCAGCCTTTTCCGGCATGGCCGTGATTTTTCGAAGATGAAAATCGAAGAAATTTCATTTCCATGCTGGACAATCAGAATGTTCCTCTTTATACGGCCAATCACACCGCCAGACACGGCGGCGGCGGGTGATTAGCTCAGTTGGTAGAGCAGCTGACTCTTAATCAGCGGGTCGTAGGTTCGAGCCCTACATCACCCACCATTCTCCTTAAAATATGTCACATCAATCCATATTCGTTATGGTTCGCGTCCTGCGTCGCAAACTGGCAACACCTCTTCGAAACATCAGCTTTATCTTGTTTACTCCGTAAAGCCGTCTCATTTTACGACTTAATGAGACAGATGAGAGTTGTAACGAACATATTGATTCTTGTTGCAGGGGTTGTCGCCACAGGTCTGGCCGCTGGCTTCACCGTCACGATGATGGCGGAAGCGGGCGCTCTGGGTGCGTGTGTTGAAGAAAACTGTGGATACGCCGCCCTGTTCCTGGCGTTTCCACTGACCTGGTTCATCATGTTTTCACTGTTTCTGATGGCGATGCTCATCTGGCGGCGGAAGCCGAAGCGGGATTTCCGCTGATTGAGCAGCCTCAATGCGTTGAAAACAGAAGATTCAACGCTGAGTTCACCACCCCAAGTTATGTCGCTTATACCGAGCTGTATAACTTGACAGCTTCACGCATATAAACGAGTTTACGCCGCGCTGGGGGATTCGTTGCGTATTACGTTCTGTTGTCATTCTGATGACAGGCGTATTTGGTGAATGCACGCCTAGCCTGACATGATACTCAGGGCTAAGCGAGAAATGGAGTGCTGAATGCGCGCTTTGATCAATTCTCCGTCGCTCTCGGTCGATACGATGGATTATCAGGCCGAGTGCCAGTTTGCCTTGGAGCCGTCTATCAATGGCCTGCTTGAAAAGGCAGAGGGAGCTGGCTGGGATCGGAAACACGCCGTGCTGGCAATTGTTGCGCTGGCCAGTGGGCAGGTTTCCGAAGCAAGTTTTGCGGAAGACCGTCCGCTGTCTTGATAAAATCCACCCCCGCCCTGTCGTCCGGGCGAGATGCAGGTCTGGGACATCAGGTTTCCTGACGAAACGACATGGGCGCGAACGCATCGCATTTTAGAGAGACAGTTACAACCCGCCGACGTTTCGGCGGGTTTCGCTTATCCGGGCTTAGCGCCCATCGCTCCCCCGTCATGATCGAAAAAGTTTGGCGGCGATCTCCTATCATGGTACTGCAGCACCAAATTCGCCTCCAGAATATCTGAGGCTCCCACATCAAACACATATGTCCGCCTGGCGCACCCGCGTGCCGCATGGCGGTGCGGGTGCGCCATGCAAGACAAGACCTTTTCTCCCATTCACATCATCGGCGGCGGCCTGGCCGGGTCGGAGGCCGCATGGCAGATCGCGCAGGCGGGCGTCCCCGTCATCCTGCACGAAATGCGTGGCGTGCGCGGCACCGATGCCCACAAGGGCGATTCGCTGGCCGAGCTCGTCTGCTCGAACTCATTCCGCTCGGACGACGCGACAGCCAATGCCGTCGGTGTCATCCACGCGGAAATGCGCCTTGCGGGATCCCTCATCATCGCCTGCGCCGACAAGCACAAGGTCCCGGCCGGTAGCGCGCTCGCCGTCGACCGCGATGGTTTTGCCGCAGCCGTAACGGCAGCGCTTGAGGCTCACCCGCTGATCACCATCATCCGCGAGGAAATCGTCGGGCTGCCGCCGAAGGAATGGGACAACACCATCATCGCCACCGGCCCTCTCACCTCGCCGGCACTTGCCGCCTCCATTCAGGCGGAAACAGGCGAGGACGCGCTCGCCTTCTTCGATGCCATCGCGCCTATCCTTCACCGCGACAGCATCAACATGGATGTCTGCTGGTACCAGTCGCGCTACGACAAGGTCGGCCCCGGCGGCAACGGCAAGGATTATATCAACTGCCCGATGGATGAGGACCAGTACAACGCCTTCATCGATGCGCTCGTCGCGGGCGATACGGTCGGCTTCAAGGAATGGGAGGGCACGCCCTATTTCGACGGCTGCCTGCCCATCGAGATCATGGCCGAGCGCGGTCGCGAGACGCTGCGCCACGGCCCGATGAAGCCCATGGGTCTCACCAACGCCCACAACCCCACCGTCAAGGCCTATGCCGTCGTCCAGCTTCGGCAGGACAATGCGCTCGGCACGCTCTACAATATGGTCGGCTTCCAGACGAAGCTGAAATACGGAACGCAGGCCGATATCTTCCGCATGATCCCCGGCCTCGAAAATGCGGAATTTGCCCGTCTGGGCGGCCTGCACCGCAACACCTATATCGATTCGCCACGCCTGCTCGATCCGTCGCTACGGCTGAAGTCGCGCCCTTCGGTGCGTTTTGCAGGACAGATCACGGGCTGCGAAGGCTATGTGGAAAGCGCGTCCATCGGTCTTCTGACCGGCCGGTTCGCCAGTGCCGAGCGCAAGGGTGAACCGGTCAGCCTGCCGCCAGCAACGACGGCACTGGGGTCGCTCCTCAACCACATCACCGGCGGGCATCTGTCGACCGATGAGGAAGCGGGCAAGCGCTCTTTCCAGCCAATGAACATCAATTTCGGGCTTTTCCCTGAACTGGAACCGGGCTCCATCGTCAAGCCGGAAGGCGTCAAGCGTTTCCGTGGCAAGGACAAGACGATCATGAAGCGGCATCTCATGGCCAGGCGTGCCCTGACCGATTGCGCATCGTGGCTCGGTGTTCCCGCCCCTGTCTTCGCTCAGGTCGAGGCAGATGGCGATGCGTTGGTCCCGGATGCGTCGGCGGCCTGATCCGGCACAGTTGCCGCCGGTTCTATGTCGGCTGCCTCCAGATAGCTTCCCAGCAGCCACAGCGACACCTCCGCCGCCTCGCCCACCGTCTTGAACCGGTAGGCGCCGCTATATTTGGGCGTGTCGAGGAAGGTCACCACGAAACCGTCGCCGGTTTCCAGATGCTCGACTGTAATGCGTTCGGGATTGATCAACATGCAGGCGTGGTGCTTGCCCATGTTGCGCATGAAGCCAGCCTTGTTATCGTGCAAACGCACGAAAACGGTATTGCCATCGGCGGTCATATGCAGACTGCGGATGGCTTCCGTCGGAAAGGCGCGCGCAAAATCGAGGATCGCCTGGCCCGTATCGTGGTCATCGTCCCGATCGGTATCGCGTCTCAGGCGCAACAGGTAATAGCCCAGCATGCCAAGCGGAAAGAGAATGACGATCCAGAGTGCAGGGTTCATCGATGTCTCTCCATGCGGCCACTCCTGTTTGCGAGTCCCGGCTCATCCTATAATCAATGCCGGTGCATAGACACCAAGCCTTGCGCGAATATGGACAGGTATCAGAAGCGCCGGGTAAACGACGCCTTGCCAAGCTGCCACTGACGGCGAAGCTGTGATGGCTGGATGTCGCGATCAAACAGATCGGCCCCGGCCTTGCGCGCCCGGGCAATCGCGCCACCGGCCAATCCAACGGGGATGAAGGCTGGGAAGACCGCTTTGGGTACCTGCTCCTGGCGCGCCTTTTCGAGATGATCTTGCGCGT
Source organism: Rhizobium skierniewicense Ch11 (assembly GCF_023757665.1). Taxonomy (NCBI): domain Bacteria; kingdom Pseudomonadati; phylum Pseudomonadota; class Alphaproteobacteria; order Hyphomicrobiales; family Rhizobiaceae; genus Rhizobium; species Rhizobium skierniewicense. The sequence continues at coordinate 150,371 of NZ_RXPG01000005.1, read as the reverse complement.
GCACGCAAAAGATCTCGATAGCGGCGCCGATGCGCGCCGTGTCCTTTCCCTCCAGAAACGTCTCGCGGTCGAGACCTGCAGCCGAGAGCATATCGGTGGGTATATAGACCTGCCCGCGCCTCAAATGCAGCGGCATCAGAAGCAACATGCCCGCCATGGCCTGCGCCACACCGGCATGACCGGCGGCCTGCGCACCTTCGGCGGAATCGGACGGAGACAGAATGATGCTGGCAAGCTGGATCAGCGCCGAGGCCGTTTCCCCGGCATAGCCTTCCAGCGCATTGCGATCCGCAAAAGGATCGTCGTAAAGATCGAATATCCGCGCTTCGATCAGGTCGATCAACGTCTGGCGCGGCAGCTTGTGCGTGTCGATGGTACTTAACAGCGCTGCGGCAACCGGGTTGGCGAGGCTTTCACCATGCGGCTTGCCTTCCAGAAGGTCACGCCACCATTGCATCCGAACCTCGCCGGGCAGAGGGTCGCGCACAGAATCGCGAATACGGGCAATTTCGGCATTGAAGGCGTAGAGTGCGCCGAGCGCCGGGCGCTTGTCCTCAGGTGACAACAGGCAGGCCAGATACCGATCACGATCGGTATCGCGCAACATCGCCATGCACGCGTCCGTATCTGTCATCCGCTCTGTCATCGATCTCGGTCTTTCAGCCTTCCACGGCAATCAGCGCCGCTGCCACGGCACGCGATTCCGACAGCATGATGTTGTAGGTTCGCACCGCAGCTCCTGTGCTCATCGGATCGACGGTGATGCCAGCCGCTCTCAAAGCCGCTTTCAGCTCTTTCGGAATGACACGCATCGTATCGCCTGTGCCGATGAGCAGGCACTCGATTTCGCTGGCCTGGGCAATGATCTGGGAAAAGTGCTCGACGCTCAACTTGGCCGGATCATCCACAGCCCAACCATGAATACCGGACGGAATGCAAAGCAGCGAGCCCCGATGCGACATATCGGCAAACCGAAAGCCGCCATTGCCATAAGCGTCGATGGGCGCCCGGCCGGGAAAATGGGCCGGGCGTATTTCGATACCGGCGGCCATCAGACGGCCGGCTTGCCGCCAATGGCGTTGGCCTTGGCATCCGCCTTCTCGTCTTCGGCGTCATTGCCACCGGGACGAAGCTTGAAGGCGATCAGAACCGGCGCTGCGATATAGACCGACGAGAAGACGCCGATACCAACACCGAAGAGCATCGCGAAGGTGAAGGACCGGATAACTTCGCCGCCGAACAGGTAAAGCGACAGAAGCGCCAGCATGACGGTCAGACCCGTCAGGATCGTGCGCGACAGCGTCTGGTTCAGCGACACGTCGATGATCATCGAGAGCGGCATCTTCTTGTATCGCCGCAGGTTCTCGCGAATACGGTCGTAGATGACCACCGTATCGTTGAGCGAGTAGCCGATGATCGTCAGGATCGCCGCGATACTGGTCAGATTGAACTCGATGCCAAGGAACACGAACAGACCGATTGTAAAGACCACGTCATGCACCATCGAAATAATGGCACCCAGCGCGAACTGCCATTCGAACCGCACCCATATGTAGGCCATGATCGCGACCATGGCGAGCGCGATACCGATGGTGGACGTAAAGGTCAGATCGCCTGATACGGCAGGACCGACCACTTCCACGCGGCGGAAATCGTACCGGTCCTCAAGTTCGCCACGCACCAGCGTGATGGCGGACTGTTCGGCATTTTCGCCGCCGTCCTGCGCCTGAATGCGGATCAGAACGTCCTGCGGTGTGCCAAAGCCCTGCGCCTGGATTTCACCGAGGTTCAACTGGCTGAGGCGATCGCGGATGTCGGCGATATCGGCATCACCCTGCTTGGCCCTGACCTCGATGACGGAGCCGCCCTGGAAGTCGATGCCAAGGTTGAGGCCCTTGGTCACGAAACCGCCGACGCATAGCAGCATCACCAGACCGCTCAGGATAAAGACATAGCGACGGTAGCGCATGAAGGGAATGTCTTTGCCATCGAAAACAGCCGTGCGAATTCCCTTGGGCAAGGCCTTGGGACGGCTGCGGCGAACCCAGACGCCGAACATCCATGCCGTCAGCGTATAGGCCGTGAAGACGGTGGTGATGATACCGACGGCCAGCGTCACGGCAAAGCCCTTGACCGGGCCCGTTCCCATGTAGAACAGAACGCCCGCGACGATCAGCGTTGTGACGTTTGCATCCATGATCGTGGCAAAAGCGCGCGTAAACCCGCCTTCCAGCGAAGAAATCAGCGGTTTCCCGCTTCTCACCTCTTCACGAATTCGCTCATAGATCAGCACGTTGGAATCGACCGCCATACCGATGGTCAGAACGATACCCGCAATACCCGGCAAGGTCAGCGTCGAGCCGATCACGCTGAGCACCGCCAGCAGCATGACGATATTGACGACGAGCGCTATGTTCGCCAGCAGGCCGAAGAAGCCGTAGAAGATGAACATGAAGATGATGACGGCCGCTCCACCGATGCCACTGGCTATCAGTCCGGCATTGATGGAATCGCTGCCGAGGCTCGGGCCGACGGTGCGTTCTTCAACGACGGTCAGCGTCGCCGGAAGTGCGCCTGCGCGCAACAGAACAGCAAGGTCGTTTGCGCCCTGAACCGAGAAATTGCCGGAGATCTGACCCGACCCGCCGATGATCGGCTCGCGGATGACGGGTGCGGAAATGACCTGATTGTCAAGAATGATGGCGAACGGCTTGCCGACGTTCTGCTGTGTCGCCTGCGCGAAACGCTGTGCGCCACGGCTATCGAAGCGGAAGGTTACGACCGGTTCGTTGTTCTGCTGGTTGAAGCTCGCCTGCGAATCGACAAGGTTGTCGCCGGATACGAGAGCGCGACGCTCGACAAGATAGGGAACCGGTGGATCGTCCTGCGAATACAAAATTTCAGATGTCGCAGGCGGGCGACCGTTCATCGCTTCCTGAACCGGCATGGACGTATCGACCATGCGGAATGACAGCTTCGCGGTCTGGTTCAACAGCGACTTCAAGCGCTGCGGGTCCTGCAAGCCAGGAACCTGCACGATGATGCGGTCGGTGCCCTGACGCTGGATGAGGGGTTCGGTCGTGCCGACTTCATCCACGCGGCGACGAACGACTTCGATGGACTGGGAAACAGCCGATGACATGCGGTAATTGATGCCGTCATCGGTCAGGTTGAGACGCAGCACGTTGTCGCCAGCGTCGCTGGTCGTCACTTCCGTGATCGATGTGCCGACCAGCGTGCCGGACGAAATCGGCAAGGTCAGATCGCGCAATGCGGTTTTTGCGGCTTCGTACTGAGCCGGGTCGGTGATGCGAACCTGCACCAGCTGGCCGTTGCCGGTCAGGCCCGAGTAGCGAATGTTGGCATCACGCAGCTGGGTGCGCACATCGCCCACGATGGTTTCGAGACGTTCCTTCACAATGTCGGAACGCTCGATCTTGAGCATGATGTGGGAACCGCCCTGAAGGTCGAGACCGAGCGTTACCTTATTGTCCTTGTACCAGGATGGCATGCCCTCCAGCTGCTTGTCGGTAAACAGGTTTGGAGAAGCGATAAACACGCTTAGCAGCACGGCCAGCCAGATAAAGGCTGTTTTCCAGCGGGAAAAATGAAGCATTGAGGTCTCGGTCAGGGTTGGGTGTCAGAACCCAGGCTGCGTTAGCCGCAGCCTGCTTATTATGGACTGCGCAGTCTTGGACTTACTTCGCGTTCGCAGGCGCTTCGGTCTTGACCGGCTCGCCCTTGACGCGCACTTCAGCGATGTATGTACGCGATGCGCGAACCTTGACGCCTTCGGCAATTTCGACTTCCAGTTCGTTGTCGTCGATGACCTTGGTCACCTTGCCAACGATACCACCGCCCAGAACGACCTGATCGCCACGACGAATAGCCGTCAGTGTTTCCTGACGCTTCTTCAACTGCGCGCGCTGCGGACGGATCAGGAAGAAGTACCAGACCACCATCAGCGGAGCGAACAGAAAAAGCATTTCAAGGCCAGACCCGAATGCAGACGGTGTGCCAGCCGCATCCTGGGCAAAGGCTTGGGTAATGAACATTAAAAACTCCTCAGATTATCAGGCGCAGTCTTGGCCACTCGCCGGCTTTTCAAGCCGCCGGAATATAGTTGCGATCCCCTAGAATGCAACAGACACAGACGCTGCGCCGTACCGTTTCCACGCCTCATAACCTTTCAGTGCGATAAACACCATGCTACCTCGCAGAAATTCTACTGTTGTGCGGCCTCCATACAACGGCAATGGCAGGCACAATCCTTCGCTGGAGACTTCAAGATGACACCGGAAGAAACAAATGCAGCGTTGCTGTCGGAAGTCCGCCGTCTGGCCGATGCGCTGGAGCGGCTCGCAGGCCCCGCCCCCGCCGTCAACGACTTTGGCAGCGCCGATTGCTTCGTCTGGGTGCCCGCCAATGCCTGGCTCCAGCCGGTCGCCAAACCCAACCGCGTCGCACTTCAGCTCATCCGTGGCGTCGACCACGTGCGCGATATTCTTCACGATAACACGCTGCGTTTTGCGCAGGGCTTTGCCGCCAACAATGTTCTTCTGTGGGGCGCGCGCGGCATGGGAAAGTCGTCGCTGGTCAAAGCTGTTCACGAAGACGTGCAGTCATCGAGCGGCGGCACCCTCAAGCTGGTCGAAGTCCACCGCGAGGATATCCACACGCTCCCGGCTCTCATGGAGATCTTGAAGACCGCAGATGTTCGCATCATCCTGTTCTGCGACGACCTCTCCTTCGACCATGACGATACTGCTTATAAATCGCTGAAAGCGGCGCTGGATGGCGGCATCGAAGGAAGGCCAGACAACGTGCTGTTCTACGCCACATCCAACCGCCGCCACCTCCTGCCCCGCCACATGATGGAGAACGAGCAATCCACCGCCATCAACCCTTCCGAGGCCGTCGAGGAAAAAGTATCGCTCTCGGATCGCTTCGGCCTTTGGCTCGGTTTCCACAAATGCAGCCAGGACGATTACCTCGCGATGATCGATGGCTATGCCGACCATTTCGATCTCGGACTGCCCCGGGAAACACTCCACCATGAGGCTCTGGCATGGGCAACGACGCGCGGCGGCAGGTCCGGTCGCGTCGCCTGGCAGTACATTCAGGATGCAGCCGGACGGCTGCGAATATCCATTGCGCGCTAAGCTTTTTTTCACGCATCATGAAGTCACAGCAAAAATAACGACAAATAGTTGAAATTATTGCGTTATAACCAATTCATGAATTATTGAAAAAACAATTAGCTTTTCCTGTTTCAGCACGGAACCAACACATAATCTGTCCGTTTCAGTGGCAGAACGCGACAACCGCGTGTGTTACAGGAGAGTAGAATGACTGATCAGACCAGATACGCGGCACCCGCAGTGGGCGTACACGCCCCTGTCTTGCAGGAATCAACATCGAATATGTCCTGGGGCGGCGTCTTCGCAGGCGTGGCAATCGCCCTGTCGCTTCACCTGCTGCTCAACCTCCTGGGTCTGGCCATCGGTGCGGGCGTCATTGATCCCGCATACAGTGATACTCCCACCGCCACATCGCTCTCCACCGGCTCGCTCATCTGGGTCATCGTCAGTGGTATCATCGCAGCCTTCGTGGGTGCCTATGTCGCCAGCCGCCTATCAGGTCGCACGGTCCGCTCCACCGGCGCTCTGCACGGTCTCACATCCTGGGCCGTCACCACGCTCGTCGTCTTTTACCTGCTGACGACATCTGTGGGCGCGCTGCTGGGTGGTGCATTCACCGGCGTCACCAGCATCTTCTCCGGCGCAGGTTCCACTCTGGCGACGGCGGCCTCGACAGCCGCTCCATCGCTTGCCGGTGCGACAGATCCCGTTGCCACGATTGAACAGCGGATTCGTGAAGCCAGCGGCGGTAACGACCCACAGGCTCTGCGCGATGCAGCCGTCAGCGCCGTTCGCGCCGCACTGACTGGCGACCAGGCGCAGGCCGAAGATGCCCGCAACCGCGCCGCCGATGCTCTGGCCCGTGCTCAGGGTATCCCCGTCGACCAGGCTCGCCAGCAGGTAACGGAGTATGAGGCACAGTACAAGCAGGCCGTTGAACAGGCCAAGCAGCGCGCAACCGAAGCAGCCCAGACCACGGCAACTGCGGTCTCCACAGGCTCCTATGTCGCCTTTGGTGCGCTCCTGATCGGCGCCGTCGCCGCCCTCTTCGGTGGCAACATCGGTGCCGCCCACACGGATCGCCGCCGCAAAACCATCATCGAATAAGGCTCAGATCTCAGCAGAAGCAGATGCCCGCGGAAACGCGGGCATTTTCGTTTGAGCGATTTCCCTGACGACCACCCACAAAAAAACCCGCGTCTCCGCGGGCTTTTTCACATCGATGTCAATATCAGAATTCTGGAAATTCGAGCTTGTTCGTATCGTAGCCAAGCTCTTGTGCCTTCTTCACCATCACCGCCAGCTTGCTTTTGGATGGGACGCTGCGTGCGTAAATCCAGAGTTTGCTCATGTCCGGGTTGGAGCTGATGAACCAGCTTCGGTCGGGCGCCTGGTAGCGGACCCAATAATTGAAGGTGATCAACAACGGGTACCGAACCCGCAGCTTGGCATTCGTGTCCTTGTAATCGGTCAGAGTGCCGATACCTTCGATGGTCTTCAACTCACCCTGCGGTGTTCCTTCGTAGCATCCATCCTCAACCTTCACCTGGTTGGGTGCATCACCCTTGGTGTAGATCGTGAAGCCTGCGACGCAGCCATCCGTCAGCCGCATCGGCGTGCGACCGATTTCCAGCCATTTGCCCTGATAATGCGACATCTGTGTCGGCACCACCGCTGTCTCGGCTTTCGCCTCTTCGATGAGGCAGGCGCTGAGCCCGCAAAAGGCAAGGGTGGCAGCAAGCGGGCGTAGGAAACTGGTCATGGTTAATGCTCCGTTAACTCTGTTGTGCAGAACAACGCCTGTTGAGCTTGCCGGTTGCATCCGCCCCTGATCATGAAACCGTGTAGGCCTACCCGCTCACCCCGTTGCAGATCGCCCATCGGGATATTCCGCCGGTCCCTTGATCTCCAGCATGTTGCCGAAGGGGTCGTATATATAGAAAGAGTGGCCCATGCCCCTCGCCCCGCCATGCATCGCCTCGCGGTGAATGGCAACGCCGTGGCGTTCAAGATGCGCGCGCAACGCATCGTGCTCGAAAGGACCGGTCGCGATGCAGATGTGGTCGACATTGCGCCCTCCCGCCACCGGCGGTGCTGCCTTCTGTCCACCGGGATGCGTCGTATCCCATAAGACGATGAGCGACGCCCCGCACCACACCTGCTCCATGCCCAGCGCCGGATACGTATAGCCCGCACGGCATCCCATGACGTCATGATAGAAGCGCAGCGCCTTGTCCATATCATCGACCAGCAGAACGACGTGGTCGATGCCGACGAGAGAAAACGGTATGCCTGATGTCACGGATATCTCCTCCAAGATGTCCGACCTACCATCCCCGGATCGACAGCCCCGTCAACTGCGAGACTAAACCCGTATCCAGCGATAAATCAGGCGGAGATATCAAGCGTTTCGAGCACCCGCAGCGACAGCTCTTCACCATCTGTGTCCAGATCGACATCGATCTTCGCGAGATCGAACCTGTTGACCTCGGCTGCGATGAACCGATTGAATGCCAAGGCACGTGCCAGAAATTTATCGATCAGCAACCGTGCATCTTCGTCGCGGGCCGCATAGTCGCTCTCGACTTTCATCCGCTGCTCGATCACCCTATCGGACGCCACAAGCCATGCTGCCCGGACACGGGTGGAAACGATCGGCGCGATCCTCTCTGGCAGCAGGGCCGAACCTTCCATGACGAGTCCTTCCTCCCGCTTGATCAACGGCAGAACATGTGTCCCCCACATCGAGCGGTAATGGCGCAGAACCGATTGCATCAATGCTTCCATGTTCAGATCGCGGTAATGCTCGACAACATGTGGTGGCACGACGTGCGGCGCGGTCTGCCAGGGGCGACCGGGATGCCTCGCAAGACTATCGGTGGAAAGTTTGCGCCAGCCAAGATGCCGGGCCATGTCGGTCGCCAGCGTGGATTTTCCCACATGCGACGCACCGCCCAGCAGAATGATCCGTGCAGTCATATTTTCTCCCCATGCGAATACAACAAACACGGAAATCGCACATCAATTTCATAAGGGGAAATATAAAGGAGCTTGAGGTGGAATGGTACGCCCTAGGGGAGTCGAACCCCTCTTTTCAGAATGAAAATCTGACGTCCTAACCGATAGACGAAGGGCGCGTACACATGTCGTGTGGCGCCCTTATAGTCAGAGCTTTTCGATACCGCAAGCAGGAAAATGCGCCTTTTGACAAAAAAATGACAGCCTCGTTGAAAGCACTGAGAGATTATGAAATACACAGCCAAAACAGAGACTTATTTAGATCCATATGCGGCACCGGGCGTGGTTCTCACCCCAAAACATGAAGGGCTACCGGAGGAATTCAGTCCTGACGCGCCCTTTCTTGCCGCAATAATTCGAAAGCGCCGGGAAACGGGGGCCGCTGATGCGCGTTTTACAGAACTGACACACGAAGTGTCACACAGGTCGAGACAGCAAAACAGGAAATCCAAGCTGAACGGGCGCTCGTAACACTTTGAATTGAACGATATCTCCATAAAATTCGAATATAAGATGACACTGCCTTTTTATTGCTTTTTTTTACGGTTGGTTCATTCTCGCCCGATGAATGATCCGACGTCAAACACAGGTGAAGGATGAAGCTTGAGAGACGCCAGACGATGACCCGACTTCGACGTTCCCTTATTGCGAAAATCTTTTTGGTCTCATTTTTGAGCGTGCACGTCCCGTTGATCGCATTGATCGTTCACCTGGTCAGTGGCTTCGACACATCGGCATGGCCTATTTTCTGTCTTATTCTGGGTGCGACGCTGTTCGGAACAGCTCTTTGCCTGTTTGCCATCTGGCGCTTCATTCGTCCTCTGCATCATCTGGCAGAAGCGCTCCAGAAATACCCGCAGGACAAGAGTGTCTTCAAGCTCTGTTCCGCTGGAAATGACGAGATCGCGACCGTAACAGCAGCCACGAAATCCATGCTGTTGCAGGTCGAGGAACTGACCAAGAAGCTCAAACATCAGGCGACCACTGACTTTCTGACAGGCCTTGGCAACCGTCGTTGGCTCACCGAACAGATGCCCGCCTTGCAGGCTCAGGCCGCGCGCTCCAATGAACCGCTGTCCATCATCCTGTTCGATCTCGATAAATTCAAGAACATCAACGACAATTTCGGTCACGATGTCGGCGATAACGTCCTGATGAATGTCGGCGAGATCGTCAAAGACCAGTTGCGCCCCTATGATCTGGCGGCTCGGGTCGGCGGCGAGGAATTCTGCATCGTCCTGCCGCGCACATCGGGCGAAGCGGCCCTTGGCATAGCGGAACGTCTGCGCGCGGCCTTTCAGTCCAGCTATGTCGACCCATTGCCCCACGGTCGTATCACCTGCAGCTTCGGCGTCATTCAAGCCGGTACAGACGAACGTTTGCAGCAATTGTTGCGCCGGGCCGATACGGCTCTTTACACCGCAAAGGACGCGGGCCGGAACCGTGTCATCGGCGCGTTTGTCGAAAAAAACCCTTAGACTTCGTCGTGCCTCTTTTGAGCGAAACGACGAGAAAGCGCGCAACAGACACCGTGAAAAGCTTGCCTTTGAGCTATTCTTGCCGCTATTAGCCAAAGCCATCAACAATTTTGACCAGATGGTAGACACCCCATGTCCCTTCCCGATAAAGCCTTTCCCGTTTCCTGGGATCAATTTCACCGTGATGCCCGTGCACTGGCATGGCGCCTGGCCGGTCTGAACCAGGAGTTCAGAGCCATTGTCTGCATCACGCGCGGTGGCCTTGTACCCGCCGCCATCATTTCGCGCGAACTCAACATCCGTCTGATCGATACGGTCTGCATCGCCACGCGGCATGATTACGTCAATCAGGGCGATACGCTGCTTTTGAAGGGCATCGCGCCCGAACTGATGGAAAACGGCGGGCAAGGCATTCTGGTCGTCGACGATCTGACCGATACCGGCAAGACGGCGCTCGAAGTGCGTGAGATGCTGCCAAAAGCGCATTTCGCCTGCGTCTACGCCAAACCATCAGGCGTCCCCACCATCGATACGTTCATCACGGAAGTCAGCCAAGACACATGGATCTATTTCCCATGGGATCTCGGCTTCACCTATCAGGAGCCGATTGCCAAGGGCGCGCCGGGCTGATTTTTTTGATGTGATAGTAACGTGAAATGACGGCTCTCTCAGCCGTCATTTTTTATTTCATTGGGCGATGCCACCCGCCAGTCCGCCGACAGCCCAAAGGTGGCACGCAAACCCGTCTCCGCCGCCTGCGTCACCCGCAAGGCACGCGTTTCCGGCATGCGCACGACCCAGCCCAGCGCCATCAACCGGTCGAGCAATCCCGTGCCCAGCTTTCCGGCCAGATGCATGCGGCGTTCGCTCCAGTCGAGACAGGTTCGGCAGAGTGGTCGCCTTGATACGTTTCCCGACGCCAGATAGACGCCGAAATCGCACAGGAAACGCTGCCCCTCTTCCGTTACCAGCGCCGCACCGTCAGCCAGCACGACATAGGCCTTTTCACACAGCGCATCCGCAATGCTGACGGCAAGCCTTCCGGCCATATGGTCGTAACAGGTTCGCGCCATGCGCAACGCATCATCCTTAGGCCCGACAGGACGGTGACGTTTAGGCCCGGCAGATGCGACGACCATCAGCGCATCGATAGCCTGTGCCACCTCTGGCGATGCCAGCCGATAGTAGCGATGCCTGCCCTGTTTCTCCAGCGTCAGAAGCTGCGCATCCGCCAGTCGCGACAGATGGCCGCTTGTCGTCTGCGCCGTCACCCCCGCATGACGAGCGAGTTCGCCCGCCGTCAGGGCCCGCCCACCCATCAGGGCGTAGAGCATGTTGGCGCGGGCCGGGTCTCCTAGAAGGCTGGCGACGACTGCGATGGACGTACCGGAAGCGAAATTTGTCATGCGGACATTTTAATGGATTGGTCTTCGCCTGTCAGCCACACACACTTCGGCCAAGGCCGAAACATCCATGCTGCTTTTGAGGTTAGCACCGTCCAGAGATGCCTGCGAGCCAAGGACGAGATTATGCCTGCCGACGAAAACAATAAAAAACGAGCCGCTTCTACCGCGTTCAAAAACGTCCGTTTCGCGGACTTGGTCAAAGCTCTGTCCGGCTTTGGCTGGCGTCATGGACCAAAACCATCACACGTCTCGCATCTTTCAGACCATCTGCGCCGTGATGTGGGTGTGGCCATCACACGGCACGCCCGATGCAGATCAAGACCAACCATTCATGATTTTGATGAGACGATCTCGATCGATTCCATCATCGTGAGAAGCCGTTGCGGTGAATACCGGTCGCAATGAGACGTGCAGCAAGGAAAGACGCATGACCGCCAACAACACCATCGCCAGAGAACTGGCTCTTCTGCTCGTGCTTGCCACGCTCTGGGGTTCAGCCTACACCTTCATCAAGCTCGGCGTTGCCACCATTCCGCCCATCACCTTGATCGCGGCCCGAACGCTGATGGCCGCAACGGTTCTTCTCATCGTCCTGCGCATTCGCGGCCTGCGCCTGCCCAGGGATGCGACCACCTGGAGGCGCTTTTTCATTCAGGCCTGCCTCAACACCGCCGTGCCCTTCACCCTCATTGCCTGGGCCGAAACCACGACAGATGCGGGCCTTGCGGTCATTCTGAACTCGACGACGCCGGTCTTCGCCTTCCTGATGACGGTGCTTTTCATCCGCCATGAACCCGTCAGCGGTCGCAAGATGGCAGGCATTGCCGCCGGTTTCAGCGGCATTGTGCTCATCGTCGGCGTGCAGGCGCTCAACGGTGTCGGCAAGGAACTTCTGGCGCAGCTTGCCGTCATCGCCGCCAGCGTCTGCTATGGCGGAGCAGTCATCTTCGGCAAGAACTTCAAGGACCTCGATCCGATGATGCCTGCCGCCGGTTCGCTGATATGCGGAGCCATGCTTTTGGCACCGCTCAGCCTGATCATCGATCATCCCTGGACGCTGTCGCCATCGGCAACGTCGATCTTCGCGCTTCTGGCGCTTTCGGTTTTCTCCACGGCGCTCGCCTTCGTGATCTATTACCGGTTGATCCGCACGCTCGGTTCGGTCGGCACAACGTCGCAAGCCTATTTGCGTGTGCCGATCGGTGTTGCCATCGGCGTCATCTTTCTCGGCGAAAGCCTGCCGCCGACCGCATGGATCGGCCTGGTGCTTGTCGTCATCGGCGTCTTTTCCATGACGCTACCGGAGAGAAAGGCAAAGCCAGCCTGACTGGCGATGCCGCTATAGATGGTGTGCCGGCTTCATTTTTCTCGGGTATTTTGATCCCTGGCCAGTGGAAAACTCACAGTGTCGCCTTTTTGCCTCAGTGTTGAAAAGGCCCGGAAATCCGGCCTCACGTTACGGAAGGACAAACGTGTGCCAACAAAGGGCTTTCCTCCAAGTGCCTGATATTTATAGAGGGTTTTTCTTTCCCCGTTTTCCACAGGCTCATACACAATATCTGGTAGTTAACAAACCCTTTCAAACTAGGCCTTGACGGAATCACTGCATTTTTCCAAGGTGCTGTTATGTTGCAGCGGCAACGGGATCGGGTGCCCCACTCTGATTCATTGAGTTTCAGTTCACGCGTTGGTCTGCGTTCTCACCCATGAGGGGGTGATGGGCACGGATTTGTCTGTGAACTGGCTTTCGTCGCCGAAAACATGATGCGGGATCTGGTTGGCAAGAAACTGTTAATACTATATATAGTATGCTTGCAGCCGAAATCACCACGATATACAGGGTTTACATCCAAGGATGACATCCCATTCGAATCGATGAACTGGCTGCGCGTACGAGGCGCGAAGCCAGGACGGATTTTTGCGCCCTGCCCATGGGCGCCCAAAGGACGAGGACGAAAACAATGCGCATTGAACGCCGCTTTACCAAGCCGGGCCAGTCTGCCTACGCGGAAATCGATTTCCGCAAGGGTATCAGCGAAATCAAGAACCCGGATGGCTCCGTCGTGTTCAGACTGGCGGATATCGACGTTCCCGCGCAGTTCTCCCAGGTCGCGACCGACGTTCTGGCGCAGAAGTATTTCCGCAAGGCAGGCGTTCCTGCCCGCCTGAAGAAGGTCGAGGAAAACGACGTTCCTTCCTTCCTCTGGCGCTCCGTTGCCGACGAAAAGGCAATGAAGGACATTCCCGAAGATGAGCGTTACGGTTCTGAAACCGACGCACGTCAGGTGTTCGACCGTCTGGCCGGTACATGGGCTTACTGGGGCTGGAAGGGCAAGTATTTCTCGACCGAAGAAGATGCGTCCGCCTTCAAGGATGAGCTTGCCTACATGCTGGCCACGCAGCGCGTTGCGCCAAACTCTCCACAGTGGTTCAACACCGGCCTGCATTGGGCCTATGGCATCGATGGTCCGGGTCAGGGCCATTTTTACGTCGATCCCTTCACCGGCAAGCTGACCAAATCCAAGTCGTCCTATGAACACCCGCAGCCGCATGCCTGCTTCATCCAGTCCGTCGAGGACGATCTGGTCAATGAAGGCGGCATCATGGATCTTTGGGTGCGTGAAGCGCGCCTGTTCAAATACGGCTCCGGCACCGGCTCCAACTTCTCCTACCTGCGCGGCGAAGGCGAAAAGCTGTCCGGCGGCGGTCGCTCCTCCGGCCTCATGAGCTTCCTCAAGATCGGTGACCGCGCAGCGGGCGCCATCAAGTCCGGCGGCACGACCCGCCGCGCCGCCAAGATGGTCGTTGTCGATGCGGATCACCCCGATATCGAAGCCTATATCGACTGGAAGGTGAACGAGGAGCAGAAGGTTGCGGCCCTTGTGACCGGTTCCAAGATCGTCGCCAAGCACCTCAAGGCCATCATGAAGGCCTGCGTCAACTGCGAGGCGGATAACGGCGACTGCTTCGACCCGGCCAAGAACCCTGCCCTCAAGCGCGAAATCCGCGCTGCCAAGAAGGACATGGTGCCGGAAAACTACGTCAAGCGCGTCATCCAGTTCGCCCAGCAGGGCTACAAGGATATCGAATTCAAGACCTACGACACCGATTGGGATTCGGAAGCCTACCTCACGGTGTCTGGCCAGAACTCCAACAATTCCGTGTCGCTGAAGGATGACTTCCTGCGCGCAGTCGAAAACGACGGCGACTGGAACCTCACCGCCCGCAAGGACGGCAAGGTCATGAAGACCCTGAAGGCTCGCGCGCTTTGGGAAAAGATTTCCCACGCCGCATGGGCATCGGCTGATCCGGGCCTGCACTTCAACACCACCATGAACGACTGGCACACATCGCCAGCCGCCGGTCCCATCCGCGCATCCAACCCCTGCTCGGAATACATGTTCCTGGATGACACGGCCTGCAACCTTGCCTCGCTGAACCTGCTTCAGTTCAAGGACGCCAAGACCAAGAACATCGACATTGCCGATTACGAACACGCCGTTCGCCTGTGGACCGTCGTTCTCGAAGTCTCCGTCATGATGGCGCAGTTCCCATCCAAGGCCATTGCCGAACGCTCCTACGAATACCGCACGCTCGGCCTCGGCTATGCCAATATCGGCGGCCTGCTGATGTCGTCGGGCATTCCGTATGACAGCGACGAAGGCCGCGCGATTGCCGGTGCTCTCACCGCCATCATGACCGGCGTGTCCTATGCAACATCTGCCGAAATGGCAGGCGAGCTTGGCCCGTTCCCCGGTTTTGCACCCAACCGCGATAACATGCTGCGGGTCATCCGCAACCACCGCCGCGCAGCCCAGGGCCTGGCCTATGGTTACGAAGGCCTGTCGGTAAACCCGGTTCCGCTCATCCATGCCGATTGCACGGATGCAGACCTCATCACCCACGCCGTTGCCGCATGGGACAAGGCGCTGGAGCTTGGCGAACAGCACGGCTACCGCAACGCCCAGACGACCGTGATTGCGCCGACCGGCACGATCGGCCTCGTCATGGATTGCGACACGACCGGTATCGAGCCTGACTTCGCACTGGTGAAGTTCAAGAAGCTGGCCGGTGGCGGTTATTTCAAGATCATCAACCGTGCCGTTCCTGAATCCCTGCGTTCGCTCGGTTACTCGGAAAGCCAGATTGCCGAAATCGAAGCCTACGCCATCGGCCACAGCAATCTCAACCAGGCACCGGCCATCAACCCCGGCAGCCTGAAAGCCAAGGGCTTTACCGATGAGAAGATCGAAGCCGTCAACGGCGCGCTGAAGTCTGCCTTCGACATCAAGTTCGTCTTCAACCAGTGGACACTCGGTGCCGACTTCCTGAAGGACACGCTGAAGGTCTCCGACGAGCAGCTTTCCGACATGAGCTTCAACCTTTTGGAACATCTCGGCTTTGCCAAGAAGGACATCGAAGCGGCCAATGTGCATGTTTGCGGCGCGATGACGCTGGAAGGCGCACCATTCCTGAAGGACGAGCACCTGCCCGTCTTCGATTGCGCCAACCCTTGCGGCAAGATCGGCAAGCGTTACCTCTCGGTCGAAAGCCACATCCGCATGATGGCGGCGGCACAGCCCTTCATCTCCGGCGCGATCTCCAAGACGATCAACATGCCCAACGATGCAACGGTGGAAGATTGCGGTGCAGCCTACATGCTGTCCTGGAAGCTGGCGCTGAAGGCCAACGCCCTTTACCGCGATGGTTCCAAGCTGTCCCAGCCACTCAACGCTTCGCTGGTCGAGGATGATGATTCGGAAGATGCACTGGAAGAGCTGATCGCTCAGCCACAGGCAGCCCAGGCCGTCACCATCACCGAGAAGATCATCGAGCGTGTTGTCGAGCGTGTCAGCCGCGAGCGTGAAAAACTGCCGAACCGCCGTCAGGGTTACACCCAGAAGGCAGCCGTCGGTGGACACAAGGTCTATCTGCGCACCGGCGAATTCGGTGACGGTCGCATCGGCGAAATCTTCATCGACATGCACAAGGAAGGCGCTGCCTTCCGTGCGATGATGAACAACTTCGCCATCGCCATCTCGCTTGGCCTGCAATATGGCGTGCCACTGGAAGAATATGTGGAGGCCTTCACCTTCACCAAGTTCGAGCCAGCCGGCATGGTTATCGGCAACGATGCGATCAAGAACGCAACGTCGATCCTCGACTACGTGTTCCGCGAACTCGCCGTCTCCTACCTCGGCCGTCACGATCTGGCCCATGTGGATACGTCCGACTTCTCGCAGACGGCACTCGGCAAGGGCATCGAAGAGGGCAAGACCAACCTCGTCTCCACCGGCTGGACCCGCGGTTACAAGCCAACGCTCGTCTCCAACACCCCCGAGCGCGTCTCGTCCGAGCCCAAGGGTTCGGCAACCGCAGCGCCTGCCCGTGCCTCCGGCACAGTCACGCAGATCTCCGGCAACACGGTGCGCAAGCTGGAACCAACCGTCGCCATCTCCACCTCCGAAGTCGTCGCCTTCAAGCGTGACTACGAGGAACGCGCCAAGGAAGCCGTCGAAATCGAAGAAGGCCTCGCCACCGAATCCGAACAGGCCGCGACAGCCCTCTTCTCCGACAAGGCAGCCGCAGACGCAGCCTCTGCCAAGACGGAAGCCAAAAAGAAAGAAGCCGAACGCCGCATCCGCTCGATTGCCCAGGGGTATACGGGCAACATGTGCGGCGAGTGCCAGAACTTCACGATGGTGCGGAATGGCACGTGCGAGAAATGCGACACGTGCGGTGCGACGAGCGGTTGCTCTTGATCGGGACACTCTTTTCACTCACTATTGAGAAACGAATCCTAATACTGGCCAAACGACCCTAGTACTGGCCGTTTTGGATCCTGAAATTGGCCAACTCAAGGATTCGACTGATTCCGGGCACTGCAAAGTGCCCGGGAAATGCCTCAAGGAACAAACAGTGAAACAATCGCATCGGTGGATTAGCATCTTCCGTGGATCAGTTTGGAGTTGAAACGCAAATGGCTAATACATGGAAGCATGATCGCGCAAAGGCAGCGATCGATGCACGCATCGAAGACGTCAAGACCGTTACGGTTCTGGACTACACACGAGATACGTCGCTGACGTCGATCCCGACGAACAAGGCCTATCGCGTGGATGGCGTTCACGTCTACTTAGAGATCGTCAACTTCGATGACATGCTTTGGTCGACCGAGACCGAAGGTGAGACGTGTCACAAGCGAGCGCTGCGGTTTCTGAATTTGCACTACCGCGCCGTCCACCGGATTCTCGCCGAGGCTAATGCCATTCGTGTCGACTTCCACAATCAACGTCTCCACGCAGTTGTGGCCAAACCTTATGGCACGGACTCTGCCGACGACCGCGTAAACCGGGCTGTCGCGATCGCCAAGCTCATCGTCGATGTCCTCGCAGAGACAGGCGACGACGACGAGAAAATCCCAAATGCGCGAGTGCGGGTCGGCATCGATACTGGTAACGCGCTTGCAGTGAACAATGGCCGCGGCGGCAATCGTGAGCCCCTCTTCCTTGGCCGCCCCGCAAACATTGCTGCGAAACTGGCTTCAAACAACAAGGCTGTCGGAATCTATTTGAGCAACGAGGCCCGTCAAGCGATCGATCTCGATGCCGCGAACGATCCAGCGAAAACCAAGTTGACCGATGAGGAGATAAATGACTGCGGGGAGTCGGCGAAACTCGGGCTCAGCAAAGATAAGATCGTTGCTGACTGGCGGAGTGACAACAAGGCGAATCCCATTGGGGCATTCGCGTTCTCGCGTACAACGCCGCCCCTTAAGAACCTGGACATTTCCGTTCTCACACCGGGCAACTCCAGGCGGATGGAAATGGTTTCCGTCTATGCCGACGTCGACAATTTCACCGCTTACGTGAACGCTCATATCGACGACGACCCTGAGGATGTGGTCCGATGCCTCCACGTCATTCGTGCCGAACTGGACAGGGTCATCAGCGCGGACTTCTCCGGCCGGCGGATTCGCTTCATCGGCGATTGCATCCACGGTCATATCCTTGAAGGAACGGCCCACAACACCGATACCGACGAAACCGTGTCTACCTCGGTCCTCTGTGCCGGCGCTCTTCGCAGCAGCTTCGATCTCGCGCTCGAACGGCTTGAGGCAAACGGCGTCGACACTGATGATCTTGGCCTCGCTGTGGGTTTCGAGTTTGGACCTTCTGCAATTACGCGTCTGGGCATGCAGGGCAAACGCAATCGCTGCTCGACAGGCAGATCAGTACTTGATTCGGAAAAAGAGCAGAAACGCTGCGACGGGCAGCAGACAGCGATTGGCCAGAGAGCGTACGACGACGGCCCCGCATCTGTCCGGAAGCTTTTCGGAACAACGCGCCGGATCGCAAACCTTACCTACGATGTAGCTCTGGAATCCTTGGCTGCCGAAAACAATGCCGTCGCCAAGGTTGCGCGGGCGTCTGTATATGCGACAAGCAGCCCTGCGATCGTCCAAGCTGCCGAGGTTCCCTTCCGTCCTTACATGAAGTTCGATTGAGGCTGCCTTGTCGCCGATCGATCATCTCAACAGCCTAGCCCATGCAAACCACGCCCGTTTGATTTCATCTGCGGGCGAGGTCTCCGTATATGGTGTCCGGCCACCCAGTCCATCAGGCGCTCCGGTCCCTGAAATAGTTCTCGAAGTTAGGAGAGTTGCGGACACGGTCACGGTGAAGGAGCGTGTTCCAGTCCTTCTCCCAACCTTCTGCGCCGAGCGGCATATAAACAGCGACGGCTCTTTCTGCCTCTACTGGGGAGAGCTTGAACCTTCGGGTATTACGAGTGCCGGAGATGCGGAAGTGTGGTGGGGCAAAGTTTTAACGTTCATCTTGCGACAGCGCTCGGCGTCGGCTCTCCGACGATGGCCCGGTAAGGGCGATGCTCGTGCACACGGCTCGACAGCGGCGAGGTTCCAATCTCTTGCTGAAGAGAATGCGGCTGCCCTAGGGCCGCGATTTCTCGCCACGCTGCGGGACGACCGCCTTCGGGTAAAAAATCGGGGATCCAACCGGTTGGCGCTTCTTCGCGACGGTCGGCGAGTTTTCACAGTTCTGAAGAACGAGAAGTGTGTGATGTCGTTACGACAGCGGTGCAAGTGCGACGCCGCTGACAGTCTACGGCTTCCGATAGCGTCATGCAGCGGTCACAAGCATGAATTGGCCGACCTTGTCATCAACCTCGAAGGATGGAACCGGTCAGAGAGGGCTTTCTACGACTATCTTCGCTCGATCAATCAGACCTGCTGCGGGACTATGGATGATTGCCCGCTCGCCATGCCAAAAACGGAAACACTCTGAGCCATGGCGAAGAACGACCAGCAAGAAGCCTACGAAAAGCTGATGTCCGCCAATCACGGACGGATGATCGATTTCGTCAAATTCGCCGAGACCAAGAACGCAGCTTTGCTCACCTTTTCATCGGTTTGGATCGGAGCTCTCATCAATCTGCTTAAGTCCACCGAGGAACTTCCGTTCAACTATGGCAACGCTCTGGTCGTCGCCCTGGTCCTACTATTTCTTGCAGCAGCAACCTGCCTGATTTCTCTGTTACCGAGGTTTCTGAAGCATTTCTACAAGCGCGACGATGATCGCAAGAACCTTTTGTATTTCGGCGACATCAAGGATAGCGGAGCGAAGGACTATCCTTTGATGGCGGAGAAGGAATATCAGCCGCAAAACGGGGATTCGGCCTCCCAAACATATCTGCACGATCTCGCCGTTCAGACCGCGATCCACGCTTCGATAGCCCACCGAAAGTTCAAGCTATTCAACTGGGCCGCATCACTTGTCCTTCTGGCTTTCGTAGTCATGGGAATTCCTCCTTCGCTGGCGGTAGCCCGCTGGGCGTTTTCCCATCTTCCCTGATGACGGAGAGTTCGAATGACGATCGCAGAAGACATCCGGGCTAATGCAAGAACGACGTTCGGAGAGAAGTGGACGGCGCGCGACGGAACGACGGTTCCGGAGCCTGCTGCCCTAAGACTTTCGAACGACGCCATCCACTTCCAACGGGCAACGATCCTCTATGCCGACCTCGACGGCTCAACTGATCTCGTCGAGAAGAAGCATTGGATGTTCGCGGGAGAGGTCTACAAAGCATTTCTCTACGCCACCTCGAGATTGATCCGCCGCCATGGCGGTTCCGTCGTGTCCTACGATGGCGATAGAGCGATGGGGATCTTCATCTCCACAAGCCAGACGAATGATGCCGTCTCATGTGCTCTTGAGATCAACTACGCGATCAAGAACATCGTCCAGGCAGAGATTGCGAAGGGATGGAGCACCGATTTCAAAATCCGGCATGTCGTGGGTATCGACACTTCTGAGATCTATGCCGCCCGAACCGGCGTTCGTGGTGACAACGACATCGTCTGGATTGGGAACGCTGCGAACCTAGCCGCAAAGCTGACAGCCCTGAGTGCGGATCAGCCGACATGGATCACGAAAAGGGTCTTCGACTTATTGAACGACAACCAGAAGCTTGGACCTATCAGGGAGAGCATCTGGAAGAAATGGAACTGGACGCAGCACAAGAACGATGAGGTCTATTCGACCACTTACTGGAGAACAATCACTTGAGTAAAATGCTTGAACGTTTCATGGGAGACGAAGGGAAGGATTTGCGGATTGAATCCTTCGGCGCTCAAACTATCGTTCGCGGTGACGTCCAGCTTGCCGAAGCGTTGGCCGAAGTCGCCGAGATGCTCGAGGTTGATGCGGGCGTCACGCTCATCGAACAGAATGGCGAAGACGACGACATCTACTTTGTTTTCTCCGGTTCGCTTAGCGTACATATCAATGGCCGACGGCTTGGAGCTCGCGGTAGAGGAGAGCACGTAGGCGAAATGGCTGCCATCGAACCTACGCAGCGTCGTTCGGCGACGGTGATTGCGGAGGATCGATCCGTCGTGGCAAAGCTTACAGCACAACAGTTCTCGACCCTCGCGAAGACTTATCCGGACATGTATCGGCAAATCGCGCGGTCGCTATCGAGACGCCTGCTCGAAAGAAATAAGCACGTCGGCACCTTCCGCGAGAAGGTCCGCGTCTTCATTATTTCTTCTGCGGAAGCTCTGCCTGTTGCTCGGCTTGTTCGGAACGCGTTCGAACACGACCCGTTTATCACCACGATCTGGACCGATGGGGTGTTTCGCGTTGCGAACTACACACTGACGAACCTTGAAGCCGAAATCGACGACTCCGATTTTGCCGTCGCAATCGCGCACGCTGACGACCTCACGGAAAGCAGAGGAAAGGATTGGCCGAGCCCGCGAGATAATGTGGTTTTCGAACTGGGACTGTTCATGGGACGGCTTGGTCGACAGCGCGCGATCCTTATGGAGCCACGTGAAGAGAAGGTGAAGCTCCCAAGCGATCTGAGCGGTATCACTACGATACCCTACCGCTTCGAGAACGGAAGGGACGCCGCGGCACAAATTGCGCCAGCCTGCGATAAGCTCCGCCAACACATCTTGGATCTGGGGCCGTTCAATGGCTAGGTCAACTGGTAGTGACGGCGATCCGAACAGAGCAAGGAAAATGGTTTCAGCCGTATCTTTAGTTTCCAATGGTCACGTCGCCTGACGTCGGCCCGACCTCGGGCAAAGTGTGGACCGGGTACTTCAGCGCGGACGAGGCCGACCATTACTTAACCGACCGGGTTGCAACATTATTTCCGATCATAGCCCGATACGCGGGATCAGCGTCATTGGGATATACCATCGAAAATCCACGGATCGAGTCCTTCTCTTGGTACTCTAGCAGCAGTGGGTTGCTATCGCCTCGTAGATACCAGCGTTGGCGGCTGTTGATGCCATGTGTCGTCACGGTTCGTGGCGCCATTGATGTCACGGCAGCATCCACCTCGTCGGCCGGTCTGTTTGGGCGGAACAACACAATGTTAACTCCGTGCAGGCTACTCCAGAACAAAAAGGGAGGAATAGCGATCAATGGGTAAACCTGCTGTCAGCTACATTGGCAACTATAGCGTTGACATGATCCGTGATTCCGGTGGCGATGATTTGGTCGAAACCTTTAAGAAAAAGATCGCAGGTGCTGACGCCAATAAGGATGGGCGAGACTACGAGATCATATACGGCACGTGCAGGACTATCATCGAAGTTGCGACATTGATGGATTTGCTTCGGAAAGGCCACGATCTACCCGACTTAGATAAATACTCGTTCTGGGACAGGCCACTTGCTTTGGTTGATGACTACTATCTTAATGGTGTCTACGACCATTTCTTCGGGCAATTAAAACGCGGTGCCCTGGAGTGGTACGAAGTCAACTACGACATTCAACGCCAGCGTGATATGGACCAAAATATCGGTCGTGACGTGCGTTACCGTATTGTTCTTGAGAGTGAAAAACGTAAACGGAGCGTGGACTCCTGCGTCGAGGCTGACGGCCACACTGATATTGACACGGAAATCTTTTGCGCTTCAGAGGAATTTTACGAGCTTCTGGATTGGAACGAAGATATTTTCGACGCTTTTGCCACAGTAACTGGATCAAGCCGGTTGGTTGACCAAGAAACTGCGTATGAGTCCTTTCACTACCAGTATTGGAAAACTCGTTACGAAGAGACCTTCGTCAATTATATGCTGAAATGCTCTAAAAGAAAAGAATACTTTATACCTCGCTTGAAACGTGCGGCGTCGCTATATGCCCTTGAGGAGGCGTTGGAGGTTTCCTGCTGGAACTGTAAGGGTCGTATTGTCGGCGAGTTGCTGCGTATCGAAGGCGCTGGTGCCATGCGAACATATCGGATTCCCTCAGAAAGCGCAGTGGATACACTAATCAAGATGCTCGACGAACAGATTTTTGAATTCAATGAGATTGTCGAACGATTGGAGGCAGGTGGATGGCAGCGAGCCGCTATATAGAGGACTGGGTCGACGAGCCAACCAGGAACTTGCTTGATGAACTCGTATATGCAGACCTAGATAGTGACAAGTATGCCGGTCACGCGCGGCTCTCAGGAAGAGCCGTTGCCGCTCATTACCTGCGTAAGAGAAGCGTACCGGATAGATTTCATGTGGTTTCTGCTGTCGAGGACTTCGACAACTTCGCGGCCGGAGTAATCAGGGAGCTCGAGCTTAACGGAGCCCTTGTTCGGTATTCCTGCATCTGGCCGCAGCGCAGAGTTATCAACGAAGCGAAGCAGCGAGAGGTTTCGCCGATCTACCAAGCCTTTCGTCAGGAAGAATGGTTAGCACCGTACCAACTCCTCTTTGCCGTCAGCAATATTGGCACGATCGCCAGGATAAAGTCCTGTATGGTCCACACTGCAATCGACGAAAAAATGGATAATGGAGACTATCTCGACATTCTATGCGGCTCGTGCCACGAGAGCGTACCCTTGCGACTGGCGGCTGCATTGCCCGAGTCCCTGTCAGAGCGGTGTCGAATAGTATCGCTCGCGTGGGACTACACCATCGATAGCGATGGCTTTTCCGTGCCAGGCGTCGGAGGAAATCCTGCCGTTCGATCCGGTGTTGGTACTGGCTTGAACAGAGAAAACTTCATCCCGGACACCGTGAGGAACGACTTCCAACTTCGAGCTTCCGGACTCGAGATCTGACCAGTAGTACCAAAGTTCCCACCACTAGCTCAAAGACGTTATGCAAATATTCTTACCTAGAGAGAGACGCTCGAAAGTCCACACCTACAGAATACGGATCCGGTCAGCCCATGGCGAGTTCGTGCTTTTTCGCAATCTCCGCTGAGGTCTTCTCGATGCCAGGGTAGATGGTGCTGGATTTGATGTTCAGTTTGGCGAGGTCTCGCAGGATACCAGCCTTGTTTCGAATGGTTATCCTTTGGACATCGAGGGAGCTGAACCCAGTTTCTGGAAGGACTGAGTCTTTGCCAAACATCAAGAAGGCTCCTGACTGCGAGGTGATACGCTCATTGGTATTTCGTCCTCGTACAAACATGATCCTTTCGAGATCAGCAGGCTGAAGTCTGGCTTCGAAGTACGGTTTCTCGCGCCGGATGAAATGAAGGAGCTTCTTGCATTCGGCAGTTTCGTTGAACGCGACCCAGTCTCCCCCGGTATGCATTCGCTCCTTCTCCTTGTCCGCGAGAAGGCAGATGTTCGCCACACAGCTCACTGTATCGGAATCAAAGAAACGGACATCGCTAATTTTGGTGCTCATCACGATCACTTCCCCATCGAGATGATTACCTTGCTGATCTAGCCGATCCTCCGCGCAGCAGAAGTACAGGGCGACCAAAGGATTCGACGTTACGTCGAGCAGCCTTGTCGGCAGGCCGTAGTGTTGCATCCTCACAAGCTTGTCGAGCATGTATTCGTCGGCTGCAAACTCCGTCGCCTGGGAAGTAAGAAGCTCACGGACGATGGTTTCTTCCTTATGCCTATAACGCCAATCTCCATTTTCATTTTTGCGAAAAAGGGAGGGAACTAGCTTGTAACGTCTGTCCGAGTGGCCTCGATAGAAGATTTCGTCATCCGGCGCCGAAGGAAGGCTCAACACATGGTTCATGAAGTCGACCAAGTTGTCGATAATCGGCAGCGCCACCTCGTCTTCTGGCAACAGCGGGCTTGGCGGCGGCGGTGGAACTGTCGTGATCGGCAGGCCACCAGCCTGACCTACCTGAGGGGAAACTCCGGCGATCGCGAGAGTTGCTTGAAGGTCTCGATCCTTCACCGCCCAGTGGGTTCGACTTAGCTCCCACTTCCCAAACGCAAAAACGCTTTCAAAAGCTTTCCTGTCAACAATGGTATGCTCGCCAAACAACTGATTTATGCAGAAATTATATATGAGGTCGGCACCGACGATCCGGATATTCCATGCCTGACCCAGTCGAATTCTGACGTACGAGCGACCGCTAATGTCGTTCTGTAGTTCGCTCATGAAGAGAGCCGGCAATTGGCCGAGAAAAACTTTGACCTCCTCCGTAATGGGCTTCAATCGCTCCTCGATGCTTGCTTCGGTGTACTCGAGGTAGCGAGCAAGCGGAAACGACGCTTCGTGGACGTCTCCGACCGTAACGTTCCACTCACTGTCATCGCCCATCATCAGTAAGTTGTACAAATCTAGATTCCCCTTGAGCCTCACCAGTTATTAGTCGTCCCGATGCCCGCAAGCAATCTGCTTGTAATACTCGTGCCGAGAAGAGCGATCAGATGGATGGTCGCCCAGAAAATCCTCCGCGAAACAACGACACGGTTCCGCTTCCACCGTAATTGCGATTCGACGCCGACGTCGAATCCCCTCACTCATCTTGAAGTCTCCCGAATGATCGCCCTGACTTCGTCACCCTCGATAATTGCCTTCTCCACCAGAACGTCGGCGATCCTTTCGATGGCGTCCCGGAAACGCGTCACGATTTCCCGGCTGCGCTCCATTTCTCGACTGAGGCCACGCTCGATGCGGGCGGCGACGTCAGGATTGTTTCGTCGGAAACGATCGCGTTGCTCGACGGATTTCAAATTGAAGTAGCCAAGCCCCTCTCCCATCCCAAGTTGAACTTCCATCCTAGTGGCAAGGTCACTTGCCATGTGCAGGTCGCAGCCCTCGGCATCACCCGCGCCATCGAACGCAGTGCCAAGGATGACCTCTTCCGCCGCTCTCCCTGCAAGCAGCAAGGCGATCTGATCAAGACATCCTTGACGCTCCCTAAGCTGGTCTTCCTCGATCTCGAAATGTGCAAACCCTAAAGGTTGTCCGGCATGGGCCTCCCAGGGTACGGCGACGGTGTCCAACAATCCGACGCCCAGTCGAACCCCCACGACCGCATGTCCCGCCTCGTGAATGGCGATCGTCCTCCGCTCGCCCCCGGTGATCTTTCTCGCTGGTGGCAAAGCCGACATCACGTCTGCATATGAAACAGCCCTTCCCTCTGCACGGGCAAGCCGCTTTGCGTCTCGACCGACTGTCTGGAAATGCGCACCGGTTAACCCAACGGTCGCCGCAGCGATCGCGTCCACCTCGCGGTCTGACAACTGGGTACCGAAATAAGTACGCGAGAGATGTTTTCGCTCCTCTGCATCCGGCAGCGGAATACGAATATGCCGGTCAAGCCGCCCCGGCCGCAGGAGAGCGGCGTCGATCGCTTCCGGATGATTGGTGGCGCCGATGACGACGACGCCTTCGAGCCTGTCGTGGCCGTCGATCAACTCGAGCAAGAAGTTGATCACCTGTCTCCAATAGGTTTCGTGTTCGGTTCCGACAACCTTATCTCTATCGCCGATACCGTCGAACTCGTCGACCAACAAAATGCTTGGCTTCTGTGCCTTCGCCTCATCGAAACTTCTGCGCATCGCTTTCAAAGTGTCGTCGAGATGCCCGGCCGCCTGCCACCGCGCGACCGACGTCGCGACCAGATGTGCACCGCACGACCGCGCGAGCGCGCTGGCGAACATCGTCTTCCCTGTTCCAGGCGCTCCGCTCAGGAGCAGTCCCCGGTCTAGGTCTGACCAGGCAAGCTTTCCGTCTCTCCACGCAGCGATGTCTCTCGCCAGAGACAGTCCCCAAGTCTTCGCGTCACCGTAACCTACAAGATGATCGAGAGGTGGCGAGGTTTCCACGACAGGCGGTTGCGTATCTGTCTTAAGTGCGGCAAGTCGCGCCAGAACGTCCGAGACAGGTCTTCCTGCCCTGAAGGCAGCAAAGACTTCTGCAAGAGGATGCTCCAGCATCTTCCGCGCATCCGCCATATCGACATTCTGGCCCGAGAACTCCTTCGCGGCGGCAGCCAGATGGAATGGTCTTACCGCACCGACGTCTACAACTCGGTCGGCCGCCAGGTCGATTTCTCTTGGCAACCCATGTTCCGACGGCCAGATGATGAGGATAGAACGCCTGGATTTCAATTGGCCGCTGACCAGTTCACCATCAATACCGCCTTTGGTGCCGAGTTTAGGTGACGAGATTTCAAAGCTGGAAAGGCTCTCATTGGTGCTCGTCAGAAGGCTTGCTGCGGCGACATATTCGTCAAGTACGGATCCAGAAGGGATCCGTAGGACAATCACGATATGCCGACCGATCTCATTTGTTTTAAAGGCACCGCCCAGCCGTGCTGCCGACTTGAGAGTGAGCGCATAGGCCATGCGCTCAAGCGTCACCGTGCGGCGACGTTTCGAGAAGTTTTCCATTACAACCTCGCTTAGCGCTGAAAGCGACGGATGACCGTCTCGGGGTCGATCATCCTCTCGTCGAGATCGAGCGCGATCAATTGATGGAGGGCCATCCAAGAGATGCCTGTCATCGGCTTAACTTCAGTGAAAATATGCAGGCATTCTGCGACAGTCAGGGAGCCTGCCTCGTCAAGCGCGGACAGCATTCTGATCCTGTCGTTCAGAGGCGTCCTGGAGTGGGCGTAGCGAAGGAGATCACGGGCGTTGGCAAGCCGAAAACCCGCCTCGATCTCCTTTCGCGGGATGCCCCGATACTGGTAACCGGCAAGGGCAGCGCCTTCCTTGATCGCAGGATTTTCCTCATCCTCGACAGCGTCGAGGAGAAAGGGTTTGCCGCGCTCGTAGTTGACAAAAAAGTCGGGAACGTGGGGGCCGAGTTCAGTATCGAACTCCAATGGCAGGCAGAGCCAGGCGACGACAGCCGGATCGACGTCTAGAACGCAGCCAAGGTCTCTCGCTGCTCGTGACCGATACATTGGGTCGCCTGAGCACCGTACAGTGCCCTTAGGATAGAAGAGTTTAGAAGAAGCTTCATCAAAAGCGGCATACAGGGCCGCTGACGTATCAAAATGCGGATAGCTCATCATGAACACCCTCGATTAGATAAACGTTGCCTGCGCCGCTTCGGAGCGGCCTGCCCGTTCAACCTATTCGAGATATGTTCAGCATCTTGATCATGCGGAACAAAATATGAACAAAAATAAGAAAGTCAATAGCGAATTCAATTTCATCGGCATTTACCTGCCGGGGCGCTGATGTAATCTTATCGCAAAAGCGTCGTGGTATAAAGGGCGGGACCGCCTTCGCACGCATGGTGCCAGCACCCTCGATCTGCTGATTTCGAGCGCCCGACAAGGGGTCGGACTCTGCAGCCTGTCGCTGTTCAGATCAAGCGACAGCTTGAAGCAGTCCCGCTTGTCGCAGTGCTGGGGGAATACTTAACAAACAGTCGGTGCCTTCTGATCTGTGGTTCGCGACGCATTGGGCGGCTCCGAGGTCGAGGCGTTCCCTGGCTTTACGGCGTAGTGCGTTCTGACGCCTGAAAGGTAACGCACTGGCTGTTAAAGGCCAAGGCGGCGAGCTGTCTTGGCTTCCATCTTCTCCACAACAAACTGTGGGATGTCAGTCTCACCATAGGGAGGTTCATCATTCGAGCTACGAGCCAAGGATCTGAAGGCGAGAGACATTCTATGCCCATCACTGAGGCCCAAAAGTATGTTCGGTAGTTCGAACTCGTTGTCTCGTGCCTGAATTTGCTCCATAAGTGAGATCAGATCATCCTGCGTCGCGGTCAGCGCTACCACGGTTGCCATCCCAGCGTCTACGATCTCCCGCGTCCGCAAAAGATTTTCCGCGACCGTAGCCCCCTCCTCGATATCCGTGGAAAAAACTACAATATGGTCGACTTGAATTCCCTTCTCGTCGTGAAACTGATGCGTGATCGGCGCAAGATCCGGAAGAAAGTTTGGACCCCAATGGTTTCTCTCTGATGGAGCGGGTATATAATCGTTCCAATAGCAGGAAAGGCTAACCTCGCCTTCGGTTAGTTGGTCTAGCCTCTCCAGAAACATCTCACCGTAAGGATGGATGTCGTTAGCGATACAGACGACACGAACGCTCTCGGTAGCCAAACGGACTTTCGCAGCGAATAGTTCAGCCAACGGCTGCCCGAGTGAGGCCTCATTGCCGGTCCGCCAAAGATCCGCAAGCTTAGCTTCGACGTCCTCATCGAAATCACTCATCATCGCCTTTTTTTCCTTAGAAGCGGGACCAAATTGTCGAACGAGGCGGATGACATGTCTAGGACGTCCTGCTCGAATGCGTAACCGCTCTCTGACCCCACGGTAAACTTTCCAGTTCCATGGTCCCCCTCGTGGACATAGTGTAAGACGGAGCCGCAAACCGCAAATTTGAAATCCTCACTTTGACCAATCGCGTAGAGGACACGCTCAACATCTTCGCGAAGGCGCCGATTAGGGCCCATCGACAAAACGCCTTTGAAATGGACATCGGCATCGACAGCGAGCGATGCGAGATCGGTGAGTTGCCCCGCGTCAAGCTTGCGCAAACTGGTCATGATTGCCCAAAGAACGTTTTCTAGATCCCGATCCGATTCACTGAGTGGGCAGATCTTTCTCAAGCACTCCCTGAACCCTGGGTGCAGTTGTTCGATTTCTTGAATATTGTTGCTGTTAGGCAAGACGAAAATGCAGACAGCTCCCAACCCCAGAGCTGTGCGCTTCGAGGCGAGTTCAACTCCCCTTTCGTAAGAAGGAATGGCTAGCGCGTATTGCGCCGACCGACCTGCGCTGTCGTCAACCCGCATTTGGCTCGCAAAGTTTTGAGCGACGGTTCGTTTCGGCCTTTTGAGTTTAGTGGTCGAACCAGCTTCAACCTCCTGAGCAAGGGAACCCCAGCCGACTTCGCCCGATTTAGCCTCGATCCAGAACACTGAATCCTTTACGATAAAAGCGATGTCGTCAACAAATGACCTAGCCTGAAGCAAAAGCTTCACATCGGTTGCCTCCAGCCTTCTCGCTTTCACACGAGACACCTGCTCCACGATTTTAAACGCTGCGACACGCTCCTCGAATATCAAACCAATTCTGCTGCTGTCGCCGCCTACCGTTTTCTTCGTGAGATACTTCTTCTCTTCAGCCGTCGCATAAGTTCCCAGATCTCTTGCATATGCCGCCACAGTCACCGTGCCTCTAATTCTACTTTCGCGGGCATCGCTATCACAAATGATTATCGAAATGATTACGCTTTGGGACACAACTTCTTGAAAAAAGGGGCGCGGGTTTTGATGCCGCCACTTAAATGTAAGCGATCACTGCCATATGACACCTCTCGAATTTCTTGAGTTCATACCACGTCGAGCCCGTTGAGATCGGTTGCATTTTATCGATCCGATTACCGGCGATGAAAGATTCGTTGTCGTATGGACGTCCCAAATGGGGACATCTCAATGGCAGACATCGATCCGAAAGCACAGGCGCTTTCCGCGGCGATCAGGCGGATAACGGAGCTGCAGCAGCAGATGGCCGATCGCGTGCTGGCGATGGCCGTCGAGATCGAAAGGCTGACGGACGTCGTGCCCGCCGGGGAAGCGAAGGCGTTCCTCAAGGCACGCTGTAATCTGCCTGCAGCCGAGTTGTCCACCTACATGGGATTCGCGAAATCCTTGAAGGGATCCGAGCAGGTTCTCCGGAAGTCTCGAGCGTCGTTTCCCGTCATCAAGTCCTTGGTGGCCGCCGACCAAGACACGCGGCAGGAAATCCTCGAGCGCATGGCGATCGGAGCTCGCATCGATACGAAGGATGTCGCCCTCATCAAGAAGCGGTTGGCCGACGCAAAGCTGACACCGGCCGAAGCGCTGACAGCGGCGAACAGGAGGGCAGTCGCGGCGGCCGTGCGCCGACAGGCAAAGGCAGCGGTTGCGTCCTTCGAGGTGCGTACCGCTTCCCTCGTGGAAGAGCTAAGACAGCATTTCCGACCCGGCGGTGTGAAGTCTCCTGTCGTTCATGCAAGCCTGCGCCATCAGGCAGAAGTCCTCGAAGCTGAATGCGATACTCTGTTTGGTAAGGAGCCCACCCCCGCTTCGCTACGACCCGCGACGCCGTCTTATCGCATGGCGATGGCCCGCAAGATGCTTGGCGACGTAGCTGCCGGTCGACTTGATGAAATCGGGCCAATGGAATTGCGCGTACTGTCGACTTTGACAGGGCAAAGCCGGATGTCTTTCGTAGGGCTTTCTCGCAAGCCGTTTGCAGGAATTCCTCCGCGGCATTACCGTGCCCGTGTTGTCGAGCTGTGCGCGGGTGCAGGTGGTCTGGCCCTTGGCTTGGAGCGCGCCGGATTCGAGCACGTCGCTCTGATCGAGATGAACAAAACTGCAGTGGCCACGCTGCGGGCCAATCGACCGGACTGGAACGTCATCCAAGCCGATATCCGCAAAGTGGACTTCAAGGAATACCGCGACCAGCGGATCGACCTACTGACGGGTGGGCTTCCCTGCACCCCGTTCAGCACGGTCGGCCAGAAGAAGGGGCGGCACGACGAGAACGACCTGATGATGGAAGGCGTGCGTGCTGTACGCGAGATAGCGCCCAAGGCATTCCTGTTCGAGAACGTTGAGGGCATCCTGCATTCGCGCCACGCGGACTACATCGCGTTCCTCCTGCGCGAATTCTCGAAGGCAGGATACTCGACGGAAATCCACCGGATCAACGCGAAGGACTACGGCGTCGCTCAGAGCCGGTCCCGCATCATGATGGTGGGAATGCGCAAAGATTTGGTGGGCGCCTTCCGGATGCCGAGAAAGTTTCCGGAGCTGACTACGAACGTGGGCGTCGTTCTCGCCGACCTTATGGGTGAAAACGGCTGGTCCGACGCAGAAGCCTGGCTGCAGTCTATGAAGGACCGCGACTACCGGTCAGACACCATCCGGGGCTACCAGGGCAGCGCTCGTCATGGAGAGAAAATTCGTTCCGAAAGGCAGCGACTTCGTTACGCTCCTCCGGCTAAGACTGCGCCGACGGAAGATGAAGGCTCTCGTGAAGGATTCGTGCCTGGGCTGACGAACCGCATGCGCGCGAGATTGCAGGGGTTTCCGGACACATGGAAGTTTGTAGGTGGTCACGGGCCAGTGGCCGACCAGATTGGAAACGCGGTCGTGCCATCGGTGGCGCAAGCGATGGGTCTGGCGATGTTGTCGGCGCTGAGGGGGTGGGAGATTGACTGGCAGGCGATGATGTTTGCAACGGAGACTCGGGCAACGGTCGAAGCGCCGCCACTTGATCCTAGTTTGGAATTTGCGACCTCCGTCGCACTGGATGAGGAAGCAGTTAGATGAGAGCCGCCTGGCATCCAACGCGCGATGAGCTCATTCTCGCAAAGGACCTCGAGCGGGAGTACGGAGATCGCATTGCTGAAGACGGCGACCTATTTCTACAACCCACGGGAATCCGTCAATGGCGCAATGACCGCTTTTAGGCGCAAAGCAGCCGCTACTACGTGACGGCTCTTGGCGGATACTGTTGAAAAACTCCAGCAGGCGGTTTTTCCTTCGGGCCCCCTGAAATAATATTGCGCATGCCACGCTCCCCAGCACGTCAGACGCAAAGTGGTTTCATCTCTCCCGCACAGTCAGAAAACTATACCTGACGATCCGGGCAAGGCGCGGCCTTACCGATGCCCAGGGGAGTTTTTCAACAGTATCGGCGCGAAGGCGACATAGATGTCGTACGCGTTTTGGGGCCGTCATCAACTCAGTATTTAGCTTCGGCGGGATCAACCTTCTCGTTGAAAGCGGAATAGATTTGTAAAGGCAACGACTGCCAATAGCGCTAGGACAACGATCCCGCCAATCGAAACACGGATGCCGAAACACTCCATCGTGAGGGCCAACACGAAGGGCGCTAGTGCCGAAGCGACCAGGCGGGCCGCCATCATCTTACCCTGAAGCTTCCCGTAGCCGTCACTGCCGAACAGCGCCAGCGGCAGGGTGCCCGACACGATGCTCAGCAGGCCGTTGCCCATGCCGAAGATGACGGCAAAAACCATTGCACCGGGTATCGAGGGAGCACTCAGGATCAGGATCACCGCGCTGACCGGTATCAGCGCGGCTGAGATCAGGGCGAGATGCAGGGCATTGAGTCGCGTGCCGAACACCATGTTGATCAGACGGCTTGCGACCTGAGACGGGCCGAACAGCGTGCCGACGATGGCGGCGCTAGTGCCAAGCCCCAGTCCGGCCAGAAGCGGCACCATGTGCACCAGAACGGCCGAGCCTGCGAGATATTGCAAGGCGAAGGCCGTGGTCATGAGCAGGAACCCCGAGCGACGGTGATCCGGTGGAAGCGTGCCGATCACCGGCTGTGGCGGCGTTGATATCGCCTGCTTGCGACTACGCGTCACCCCGGTTGCCAGCCACGCATGCAGCGGCAGGCAGACTAGGAGAGTGAGTCCTGCAAAAACCAGATAGACGTTCTGCCACGAGAGGTGCGTGTGCAGGCTCGAAGTGAGCGGCCAGAACAGTGTTGAGGCGAAACCCGCGATCAGGGTCAGATAGGTGATGCTGCGCTGGGCCACCGTCGGCTGAAGCTGGACCAAAAGTGCAAAGGCGGCCCCGTACTGGACAAGGTTGGCGGCTACCTCGATACCAATTAGGGCGGCGACATAGGTGGTTCTGCCGGGCGCATATGCGCAAGCGATCAAGGCGGCGGCGGCAACGGCAGAGCCAATGGTCATCACCACACCCGCGCCGACGCGGTCAATCAGGCTGCCGAGCCACGGCGCGGTGAACCCGCCAATCAGCAGGGCAACTGAAAGTGCGCCGAAAACCCACTCCTTCGACCAGCCAAGGCTGGCACCCATGTCCGGCGCCAGGATGCTGAAGCTGTAATAGAGGGTGCCGTAACCGATGATCTGGGTGACACCGAGTGCCAGGATGGCCGCGATTGGAAGCCTTGCTGTCATATGGACTTGAGGCTCACGCGCTGCTCCAGCTTCTCAGCATCCTCCTTCCGTTCGCTGTAGCGGTTTGTAAGGTAGGACGAGGCCTCGCGCGTGAGGATTGTGAACTTCACCAGCTCTTCGCAGACATCGACGACGCGGTCGTAATAGGATGATGGCTTCATGCGGCCTTCTGCATCGAATTCCTGGTAGGCCTTCGCAACGGACGACTGGTTGGGGATGGTGATCATCCGCATCCAGCGGCCAAGGATGCGCAACTGATTGACGGCGTTGAAAGACTGGCTGCCGCCGGAGACCTCCATTACTGCCAGCGTCTTGCCCTGCGTCGGCCGCACCGAACCGAGCGCCAGCGGGATCCAGTCGATCTGCGACTTGATGATCCCGGTCAAGGCACCGTGGCGTTCCGGGCTGATCCAGACGTGTCCTTCAGACCACTGGGTCGTTTCGCGGAGTTCCTGAACCTTCGGGTGGCTGACGGGCGCCTCGTCCGGAAGCGGCAGACCCGCCGGATCGAATACCCGGACTTCGCATCCCAGCCGCTCGAGAAGCCGACGGACTTCGAAGGCAAGGAGACGGCTGTACGAGGTCTCCCGAAGCGATCCATAGAGGATCAGTATCCGGGGCTTGTGCGTCGAGAATGCAGGTCGCAGGGATTCCATGTCGACCGACTGAAGATGCTGATCGTGAAGAGCGGGGAATGTATCAGACAATGCACTTTCCTTCCTGGTTTAGAACCTGCTCGCCGTCCTCCTTCATGAAGGGGCCTTTGAATGCCTCGGCAGGCAGGACGTCGAGCACGACTTCCGATGGACGAGAAAGCCGGGTGCCTAGCGGCGTGATTACGAAAGGGCGGTTGATCAGGATGGGGGTTTCGATCATAGCATCGAGCAACTGGTCGTCAGTCAGGTCAGGGTTGTCCAGACCAAGGTCGGCGTAGGGCGTTCCCTTTTCACGGATGGACTGCCTGACCGTCAGCCCGGCATCCGAGATCATTTTCGCGAGGTCCGCGCGCGACGGTGGCGTCTTCAGATATTCGATGACATCAGGTTCGATCCCCGCGTGGCGGATCAGGCCCAGCGTGTTGCGTGATGTCCCGCAGTCGGGGTTGTGGTAGATGGTGACATCCATGGTCAAATCCTTGTCTTGTCGGTGTTTCGGGAGACGGCTGGCGCAGCCTCGTACCAGCCCTTTGAACGGTTCACGATCCAGACGACCGAGAGCATCACCGGAACTTCGATGAGAACACCGACGACGGTCGCGAGTGCAGCACCCGACTGGAAGCCGAAAAGCGAGATGGCGGCGGCGACGGCCAGTTCGAAGAAATTCGAGGCTCCGATCAGCGCCGACGGTCCGGCGACGCAGTGGCGTTCCCCGGCCATCCTGTTGAGGATGTAGGCCAGCCCGGAATTGAAGTAGACCTGGATGAGGATCGGGACGGCCAGCAGGGCGATGATCGTCGGTTGCGCAATGATCTGCTCACCCTGGAAGCCGAACAGCAGGACCAGCGTCGCCAGAAGCGCGATAAGCGAAAGCGGCTGGAGTTTCGAGAGAACAGCATCAAGCGCACGATCTGTGCTGTCAGCCGTTAGGCGGACCCGGATCACCTGCGCGATTACGACCGGGACGACGATGTAGAGCGCGACCGAAATCGCCAGTGTGTCCCATGGTACCGTGATTGCGGAGAGACCGAGGAGCAGTGCGACGACAGGTGCGAACGCGACGATCATGATCGCATCGTTGAGGGCGACCTGCGATAGCGTGAACAATGGTTCGCCTTTCGTCAGGTTGCTCCAGACGAACACCATCGCAGTACAAGGTGCTGCGGCAAGGATGATCAGGCCCGCGATGTAGGAGTCGATCTGGTCGGCGGGCAGATAGGGACGAAACAGCCATCCGACGAACAGCCATCCTAGGAGCGCCATGGAGAACGGCTTGACGGCCCAGTTGATGAACAGGGTGACCCCGATCCCGCGCCAGTAGCTACCGACCTTCGATAGCGAGCGGAAATCGATCTTCAGTAGCATCGGAATGATCATCAGCCAGATGAGGATCGCTACGGGAATATTGACCTTGGCGATCTCGGCAGAACCAATGGTCTGGAAGACGCCGGGCATCAGATGGCCCAACGCGATGCCGACGATGATGCAGACGAAGACCCAGATGGTGAGGTAGCGCTCGAACAGGGACATCAGGCACCTTCCTCCTGTGTGGAGGTCGAGCCTTCCATGCGACCGATCTGATGGAGCTTCTGTTCCAGCGCCATTCTGTCGATCGAGTCCATAGGCAGGCTGAGGAATGCGGCGATGCGGTTCTTGAGAAACCTTGCCGCCTGGGCGAAGGCGCGCTGTACCTCGATATCGGAGCCCTCGACGGCGGCCGGGTCTTCGACACCCCAGTGCGCGGTCATCGGATGTCCGATCCAAACGG
Source organism: Rhizobium skierniewicense Ch11 (assembly GCF_023757665.1). NCBI lineage: Bacteria > Pseudomonadati > Pseudomonadota > Alphaproteobacteria > Hyphomicrobiales > Rhizobiaceae > Rhizobium > Rhizobium skierniewicense. The sequence continues at coordinate 114,248 of NZ_RXPG01000005.1, read as the reverse complement.
GACATGCCTCGCCTGCGGCGCTGTCGCAGACGGTGAAGATGAAATCCATCTCGGGAGCGCCGGGCTCGGCGAAGACATCCCAGTTCTTCGACGAAAAGCCCGTGGACGGATAGCCAAGCGCTTCCAGTTCGCGCAGCGCATGCGGGTTGACCTCGCCCTTGGGGTGGCTCCCGGCGGAAAACGCCCGAAAACGGCCTTTGCCTTCATGATTAAGGATGGACTCGCCGAGAATAGAGCGAGCGGAATTGCCCGTGCAGAGGAACAGCACGTTGTAGGTCTTTTCAGTCATGGTCATTGTCCGTGTTAGGTCGGAGGCCTGTTGAGCTTCATGATGGTCGCCGACGATGGGCAGATGGATGATAGTTGACGGGTCGCAAGCAATCCGGGCGGGATGCTTTCCCGAGGTATTTCAACGAACCCGATGGTAGAGAAAAAGAGCGCAGCGGTTGTGGTCGCAAGATAGATGTCGCCGTTGCCATTGAGATCTCTAAGTGTCTGCTCGACGATGGCGTGTCCTACCCTCTGACCGCGGTGGCTGGGGAGCACGACGATGGAACGCAGGAGGAAATCTGTCCCGCACTCTTCAATCCCGGCGAAACCGACCAGCTCAGCGGAACCAGACACCGCCCTGTAGAAGGTTCGGCCCTCCTCCCGGATGTCGTCGATCGGAAGATGAGCGGCGACCAACGCTTCGTGGAGATCCCGGTCGTCATTCGATACCTGTTCGAGTTTGACAGGGTTCAACATGGCTTCGCCTCGGGACTACAGCACGACGTCAGCTCGGCAATCACGGGCGCGCAAAGTTCGGCCGAGCCGCCGCAGCAATCCTTGAGCAGGAACAGCGTCAGGTCACGAAGAGCATCGAGATTTGCACGGTAGATAATTGAGCGGCTCTGCCTCTCGCTCATGACCACTCCTGCCCGAGAGAGCGTTGCAAGATGGGCCGACATGGTGTTCTGCGGAACATCGAGCAGCCGTGCGAGCTCACCTGCTGGAACGCCCTCCGGTTCGTGTTTGACCAGCAGGCGGAAGGTCTCAAGCCGGGTATTCTGGGCTAGCGCTGAAAGCGCGGCGATAGCAGTAATATTTTCCATGTATCCAGAATAATGGATGTGTTGGATTTGTCAACACAGGTGGATGAGCGCGGGCCGTAACACTCCATCATTTCGGAAGACGCCTTTGCTCTTGGCCGACGCCAGAGCGACGTCCAGTGCTGTGACAGTTCCTGCAGCAGCCTTGATGAAGACGCACGGTGCCAACGCTACATTTTCAAAGCTACGCCGGGTAGCGGCGATGGGATGTGAGAAACTGATCAGTGATGACGAGGATAGATGGGAGACACGGTTTCCGTGTCTTAAGAAGAAATGACCGCTCGGCACGTAACTGGTGTCTGTCAACTTCTAGGCTTGTATCTCGGTCTTCTGCGATCCAAACCTTGAGATCACGCGGATGTAGATCATCTCGCTAACCAGTTCGACGAGCGTCTGCGTCACGATGATGGCAGGCAGAAGCGGCATCGCATTCGGCACCGCAAATGCCAGAGGAAGCACCACCAACGAATTGCGGGTGGACGCACTGAACGCGATGGCCCTTGCACCGGGTACCGCTACGCGAAAACTCCTGGCGACCATCCAGCCGATGAAGGGGGCAATGACCGCGAAAGCTATGTAGAGTGGCAATGCTTGCAGCGCTCCATCGAGAGCGAGACCAAGCTGCGGAACGACTGCAGCAACAACGATGAAGAGCACGGCAGCCGTCGCTGGGACGGGAAGCAGTCCGAGCGCGCTCGAAACCCTGGACATTAAGCCGAGCCGTGCAGCAGAAAACTGTATCAGCGCGGCCCCAAGCAGTGGGAACACGATCAGCCAGACGAGGGCGTGGATGAACGGTTCGATCTGCACGAGATTGCCAGCCTCGTCGCCGAGAAATACCTTGAGATAAAATGGAAGCAGGACCATCTGCGCAATCAGGAGCACCGGGGTCGAAGCGAGAAGGAGTCTCGCATCAGCCCGTCCCAGATGCGCGAAAGTCACGACGTAGTCGATGCATGGTGTGAGGAGCACCAGAAGGGCCCCGATACGGATCATCGGGTCAGCCGGGAGAAAATGCATGAGACCGAACACGAGGATCGGAACGGCAACGAAGTTCGTAACGAGCAGAGCACCTAGAAACCGTATCTGTAGAAATGCCTTCCCGAGATCGGCGAGCGGAACCTGGAGGAAGGTGACAAAGAGCATGAAGGCCAGTGCGGGATTGATCGCCACTTCCAGTGACGTCGTTCCGGACACGATGCCTGCGGCGGTGGCGGCGAGAATCACGGCTGCAAAATAGATGCCGATCTGCCGGGTCTCCAGGATGTCACGCAGTTCGCTCATTCTCTCACTCGCATACGATGGATTTGGGCTCGGCAACCTTCTGCGGTCGCCCGGTGCATTTGGCGAAGAGATCGATCGCCCGATCACAGACTTCGCAATGACCTGAACAGCAATCCCTCATCAGGAATGCGACGAGGTCGGAAAGCGCCGGGAAGATCGCGCTGTAGATGATGCTGCGGCCTTCGCGGCGGCTTTCAATCAGACCAGCATGTTCGAGGTGGTTGAGATGGAATGAAACCCTGGGAGCCGACGCGGTCTCCAGGGCTTGCGTTATCGCACCCGCCGCCATTCCATCCGCGCCCACCGTAACGAGCAGGCGAATGATCCGCAGCCGTGTTTCCTGTGCGATGGCTGCAAATGCATCAAGGGCTCGTTTTTCTTCCATGCATTTAAACAATTCCATAACCATTTAAATTTCAAGGCTTGTGTCGGCTGTTATGGAGTCGCCATGTCAAGTGAGGACTGTGCGGAACCCGCTCGACGGCACCTAAACCGCCGATAGCCGAGGTAGACTGGTGACGACGATCGGAGCCTTGTCCGGTACCCGGCCATAGAGGTCTACCACATCCTGATTGATCATCCGCACACAACCCGACGACACGGATTTTCCGATGCTATTCCATTCTGGGGAACCATGAATCCGGTACAGCGTGTCCTCGCCGTTCTTGAAAATGTAGAGCGCCCGCGCACCAAGCGGATTCTTCAGGCCGGGGGCCATGCCGCCGTTTGCGATGCTGTAAGGCACCAGTTCAGGCTGCCGGGCGACCATCTCGTCAGGCGGCGTCCAGCGCGGCCACTGGCGCTTGTACTGGATGACACCCTGTCCTGACCATTCGAATCCCTGCCGACCAAGACCAACACCGTAACGCATCGCCTGTGCGCCCTCGTATGTGAGGTACAGGTAATAGTTCGCCGTATCGACGACCAGTGTGCCGGGCCGCTCACCCGTTGGATCGCTCACCATCTGGCGGTGGAAGCGCTTGCTGATCTTCTGGTAGGGGATCGCAGGAAGCGGGAATTGTTCTTCTGGCACCGGGCCGTATATCGTTGCGAGAGCGGGACTTTCGACTGGAACAACTGCGGGGCGCTCCTTCTCGGCTGTCGTTGCGGAACAGCCTGTCAGAGCTACCGTTGCGGCCCCTGCCCCGCCCATCATGAATCCGCGTCGTGTCAAAATTCCTGGCTGCACTTGATATCCTTTTGAGTATTGAAAGTAGGCCCGGTGAATATCCGGGCCGATCAGACTGATCCCGCCACGAGTTTTCGGATCTTCTGCAGCCGGACTTCGCGGGGCTCATGCATGTCGAGTGTCCCTTTGAAGCTGCCGTCTGCGTCCATGAGATAGACGCCCGCGGTATGGTCCATGGTGTAGTTCCCGCCATCGGTCGGCACCTTGCGGGAGTAGGCTGCGAATGCCTTCACTGCGGTGGCCGTCTGTTCGGGCGTACCCCTGAGCGCCATGATCCGCGGATCGAAAGAAGTCATGTAGCCATTCAGCATCGTCTCGGTGTCACGCTCGGGATCCACGCTGATGAAGATGACATTGAACTTGTCCGCAGTAGAGCCGAGCTCTGCCATGAGGTCGGTCAGCTCGAAGAGCGTCGTGGGGCAGATGTCCGGGCAGTGCGTGAAGCCGAAGAATGCCAGATACGGTTTGCCATCCAGAACATCGTTATCAACTATCTGACCCTTATGCGAAACGAGGCGAAATGGCTTGCCGATGGCGGGAGAAGATGGGTTCGACGCATCCGCCACATCACCCGGACGCACATTCAGATCACGGCCTAGTATCAACAGCCCTGTTGCCACCACCACGACAAAGCACCAGATCACGATCCGGAAAATCCTCACACCTTTCATCAAACCTCCCACCGCCGTCCCGTGTCATCGGGAATCATTCGTGGGAAAGCCGTAATCCCTCTAGTAGCCTGAGGTTCAAGACCCTGTTGACATCCTTTGTCGGCTCTGCGCTGAAGTGACGCACCGAGCCAGGTTTTGATTTTTGCCGGGACACCTGTTTCTTCCGCAACTGGTCTTGACCCTCAAGCTACTAGAGGTCTCACAATGGGAGCGAATCCATTGAGGGCAGAGAATGCGTGAGGCGACAGTGCAATCGGAAGACAGGGCGTGGCTACCGACCTTCGGGGCTTGGATGATCGCTCTGACTTCGACTTTGGGTGCGCTGTTCATCGGGGAAGTCATGGGCCAGGCCCCTTGCGACCTCTGCTGGCACCAGCGCGCCTTCATGTTTCCGTTGGCTGTCCTGCTGGCTGTGGCAGCGTTCCGGTCGGATGGCCGGGCGTGGTTCTATGCAGCGCCGCTGGCCGCCATCGGATGGCTTATCGCTGCGTTCCACAATCTCCTCTATTTCAAGGTCATCCCGACCGCCATCAAACCATGCGGTCAGGGCCCCTCCTGCTCGGGCGACGGGATGATCCTGTTCGGGGCGCTTCCCATACCCCTTCTCTCGCTTGCAGCATTCACCGCAATCATCATCCTACTTCTTATCGTGCGCCGGAGAACATCAGCATGAACAGACGCACCCTCGTCCTCGCATCGGCCTCGGCCGCTATCGTCATATTCGCCGGAGGCGCTGCTCTCTATAGCGGCAACTCCACCGAGCCGACTCCTGCACCTGCACCAGTCGCCGTGTCGGGGAACGACACCCTGGTCAGGATGCATTCGCCTGTCATGGGACCGGTGTCCGCTCCCGTCACCATCGTCGAGTTCTTCGATCCGTCCTGCGAGGCATGCCGGGCCTTCTATCCGATCGTCAAGCAGATGATGGCGCAGACGGGATCCGACGTCCGCCTCGTGTTGCGCTACACTGCGTTCCATGAGGGATCCGACGATGCCGTGCGGATACTCGAAGCCGCCCGCAAGCAGAACCGCTTCCAGCCCGTTCTCGAGGCAATACTGGATCAGCAGCCTGTCTGGGCTGATCACGGAAAGCCGGATCTGGAGAAGGCGTGGCAGATCGCTGCATCGGCAGGGCTGGATATCGAACAGGGACGCAAGGACGCGGCATCGACGTCGGTCGATAAAGTTCTCGCTCAGGACATGGCCGATGTTAAAGCCAACAACGTCAAACAGACACCGACATTCTTCGTAAACGGGAAGCCTCTTACCGAATTCAGCCCCCAGGGTCTCCTGAACCTCGTCAAGGCCGAAATCGATGCGAGCAAGACAGGTTCCTGAATCCTGACTTGAGATATGGGAGCCTGAGCGCATGAGCGGACATCACCACGATCACGGAGCCGACGCTGGCGACAAGCGCATCTGGTGGGCGATCCTCGTGAACGTGCTTCTCACGTTTGCCCAGATAGCCGGAGGCATCGTCTCCGGCAGTCTGTCTTTGATAGCGGATGCAATCCACAATTTCAGCGACGCTGCGTCCCTCGTGATCGCCTATGGCGCGCGCAGGATCGCACGCCGTCCTGCCGATGACACGATGACGTTCGGCTACGTCCGGGCAGAGATCGTAGCGGCGCTGATCAACTACACCACGCTCATCGTCATCGGCATCTATCTCGTCTACGAGGCCGTCTTGCGGTTCATTACACCGGAACCGATCGAGGGATGGACTGTCGTCATCATCGCGAGCATCGCACTCGTGATCGACGTGGTCACGGCCATGCTTACCTACGCCCTTTCGAAGACCAGCATGAACATCCGCGCAGCGTTCCTGCACAATGTCTCGGACGCGCTCGGATCCGTGGGTGTCATCATCGCTGGCACACTCGTTATCATCTATGGCTGGACCTGGATCGACCCGGCGATCACCCTCATGATCGCAGGCTACATTCTATGGCAGGCTTTCACAGAGATCGGTGGATCGATACGCCTCCTGATGATGGCGACACCAGAGGGGGTCGATGTGAAGAAGGTCGTCGCGGACATGCGCTCCGTCGACGGGGTGAATGACGTGCACCACGTCCACATCTGGCCTGTCGACGAAGGACACAATGCTCTCGAAGCCCATCTCGTAATCAAAGATCTGTCTCTCGAAGAAATCGCCGGGGTCAAGCGCGCCGTGCGCAAGATGCTCTTGGACAAGCACGGGATCGGTCACTGCACCCTGGAGATAGAGACCGTCGAGGATGGTCGCGAAGCGGCCGTGAAGGTCATCGGCCACGTGGTCGACGAATCCTAGCCCTTTCTACGTCATGCGGGCACGCAATCGGCGAAGATGGTCGACAACGAATGCCGCATCATCTGCGACACCGGCGATAAGACCGGAAGCACGGTTTCGCTGCCATGGTCGCCCGACGTAGTACAGGCCCGCGACGGGGGAAATGCCTTCGCGATTGATTGCTTCATGTCGGCTGCCGACCGCCCCTTCGATATCGATCCAGCGAAAGTCTTCGGCATATCCTGTCGCCCATATGATCGAACCGAAGTCCTCGCTCGTCCCATCCTCGAATTTAGCCCGCCTACCGTCGAGGGCGACGAGCCTGGACTTGAGGCTCACACCGCTACGGATGAGAGAAACATCATCGTTGCCGCGCGTGGGAAATGGATCTGCTTTTCTCATCCGTCTTCCGATCGGCCCGTACGCAGATGCCCGCAGAAAACCGAGCCGCTCAAGCCACCACCATATACTGCGCCCGAGAACTTTCTCCGGTAGCAGCTTCCGCTTTCTTCCGCGTGCCAGTAGTGTCCGATGCGAAGCCGCCAGTTCCATCGCCACGTCCCTTCCGCTTGCGCCGTCTCCAACGACCAGAACGGGGCCACTCGTGATCGAGCCCGCATTGCGGAAATCCGCGACGTGCATCTGTTGAATGTCGGATGGGAGCGAACAGGAGATTTCGGGTGTTCGGGGCGTGGAAAACGCACCCGTGGCGACGATCACCACCTGACTGATCAAGCGGCCGCCGCCCTCCAGATAAGCGAGGAATATCCCATCCACCTTTTCGAGCCTGACGACCTTCGTCGACCTGATAGTCGGGTAGCCGTTGCTCGCGGCGTACCGCTCAAGATAGTCCGAGAATTCATCCTTGGCGGCATAGCCATCGGGATCACCGATCAAGGGGATGCCAGGGAGACCGCTGATGCGGCGCGGCGTAAAGAGCGTGAGGGTGTCATATCGGTTCCTCCAGCTATCGCCGATCGCTTGTCCAGCATCGACAATCAGGAAGCTCAGCCCTGCCGTCTTCAGAGCACTGGCGGCGGCAAGCCCGGCCTGCCCTGCCCCGATGATCAGAATGTCGGCTCGCAGCCCCTTGCTGCTATCCATCGACCCGATCACGGCCGAGCGGGGGTTGAAGCGCCTGTGCCCTCCGGCCTCGCCTCCCGACCTATGTGGAGGAAGCTGTAGGAGAAAACAGCCACCACGAATGTCGTAAGGATCGCGAGCATGATCCAGTTGTTGCGTTTCACCCTGCGCATCCGCTCATCAGGCTTGGCCACGTTCAATCTCCACCCGTCTCTGTCGCCATCGCTGACTTGGAACGCTTCCGCATTTCCTTGAAGGGATCGGCCAGCGCTGCGTCCGGCCTGCTGACCGGATAGTTTATCCCCGATATGCGGGCCGCAAGCTTCTCGGCGCCGTCCTTCTTGAGAAGCGCGCGGAAGCTGGGATGCATTCCGCCGTCGACATACGCCGATACCGCAGATCCTCGCTCCGCCATTGCGGCTTCCACTTTCATCTTCTCTGCTGCAATCCGTGCTACGAGCTGCGGATCCTGTGGGGCCGAAACAGCCGGGCACGCGGCCAGAGGATCACGCGGTTCGCCCCCGACAAACTCGGTATTGAACATGTAGCGGCGGCCGCACACTGAAACCTTGGGCTGCTGCTTCGTCAGTTCGAAGGCATCGTAGCCTTCCTTGAGTGTCCGCCAGAACGGCAGGTTCTCGTCATCCTTGTGCAGCGCCATGTTTTCAGCAGTCATGCGATAAGGATAGGCCTGGACCTGGAAGCGATCCTGTCCGGACGAGAGGGCCTTGGAGACGACTGCGTAGATCTCGCCGACGCCCTGATCAGTCAACGCATAGCATCCGGAGGAAGAGCAGGCACCATGGACCATGAGCGCTTCTCCCGTGTAGCCGAGTGCGGATTCCAGCCTGTTCGGGTAGCCGAGGTTGAATGACACATAGTACTGGGATTTCGGGTTCAGCATCCCTCTGGACACATGATAGAACCCCTCCGGTGCCTGACGGTCTCCGTTGGCTGTCTTTGGTCCCAGCTTTCCGGACCATCTGCACATCGGGTAGGTCTTGAGCAAAGCATAACGACCGGTCCCGTTGATCTTCCAGATCTCAAGCTCACTCTCCTGCTTGAATATCCTGACGAGCACAGGGCTTTCGGGTTTCATTCCCTTTTTCGACATCTCAGCAACGAGCTTCGCCGGAATCTGGGGCGCTTCCCTGGGGAGGTCGTCAAGTGCCATGTCGGCGGCAACGCAACCCGTCAAGGCCGCTCCAAGTAGGGCGACTGCGGCCAAGCGGCCGAGAAACGTGCTGATGCGACCCTTTTTAGGTGACCAGCTCATGGTTGATGTCGAAGTCATGCGGCGTTTCTGCTGTCCTGGTCCATCGGGTTGCGTCCAACAAGTCTAGGGAAGGACTTACTTCCCCGTTAACTCGGCTTATACGATCAGGTGAAAATGCGGGAAACCACATACTCGTGAGCGATTCGGCGGCATCATAGGACCTCTAGTTACTTCAGGTGCAAGAGATTTGTTTCAGAATATGCATCGTAGAGCATGGTGGAACCCTGCACGACAACTTGACTTGCGATTCGGCTCTCAGAGCCGTAGTTTGCGCCTGATGAGATCCCCGGTTACGAACTTCGCCCGCGCTGCCTGCTGGATCACCTTGTTCTCAGCGGCTGGCTTCGGCCTGATGAAGCTCGCGTTCGCGTTCGTCTGCTGGGTGGGCGGGCACAATCTGCTTGAGGCCTCCGTAGGCGCGGTCGCGTCCGTTGCCCTGGGTGTCGGCATCGGAATTGAATCCTTCCTGTGGCTGAGGGACTGGCGCATGCGGAAGCTTGACTATGAGCCGCCATCACGCCTCTAGTCGCATACCGCGAGCGGCACCGCTGCACCGGGCACTGAGAAGTCACTTGATTTGTCGTCAGAAATCCTCACATCTGCGTCACAGTTGCCAGGTCGCGTTCTGTTCCTGATGGATTCAGTCGGCGGGACGGGGCGGATTTTGCCGCGTCGGCGCATGTCGCCCACGCCGCCTGAAGGAACGAGTTCCATGCTGACTATCGGAGACCTGTCGAAGACAACCGGCGTGAAAGTGCCGACCATCCGGTACTACGAGCAGATGGGGCTTTTGTCGCCGCCGGAGCGATCCGAGGGCAACCAGCGTCGCTATTCCAGGCCCGAACAGGAGCGGCTTTCCTTCATCCGGCATGCCCGCGATCTCGGCCTGACGATCGAAGCGATCCGAGAGCTGATCGATCTCAGCCAGCATCCCGAGAAGCCATGCGAGGAGGCTGACAGGATTGCCGCGGAACAACTCGTGACAGTCCGCCAGAAGATCGAGCGGTTGAAGAAGCTCGAAGCCGAACTTGAGCGTATCTCCACCCATTGCCAGTCGAACCAGGTGCGCGACTGCTACGTGATCCGGGCGCTGGCGAACCATGACATGTGCGCGACGGATCACGACTAAACATCTGATTGCCCCGGACGGCCGGCGCGCAAATCCAGCTATCCCGCGATAGTGCCGATTATCCGGCAGTCGGCGACCTGCCTTCCATCGCACTCCGCGATCATCCGCTTCAGATCTGTCCTGAGATCCGCCAGTCGCGCCATCCGCTCCTCGACCCCGTCGAGCTGCGCCTGGGCGATGCGGATCGCCTCGCTGCAGGATTCATCCGGCTTCTCCTTGAGAGAAAGAAGAACGCGCACTGAAGAGAGGTCGAACCCCATGTCCCGCGCGTGGCGGACGAAACCAAGCCGCCGGACGTCCTCCTCTGCATAGACGCGACGTCCGCTGGCGAGCCTGTCAGGCCGAGGCAGAAGTCCAACGCGTTCATAATAGCGGATGGTTTCGATCTTCACGCCGCTTCTCACGGAGAGGTCACCGATCTGCATTTTCCACTTGCTCCTGTAGTCGCTACAGGTTGTAGCATTCACGAATGTCGAAATCGAGGCTTTCGGAATGACGTCTGCTGAAACAGTGCGCTATCGCGTGGGCGGAATGGACTGTTCCTCCTGCGCCGCGAAGATCGAGGGGGCGGTCAGGAAGATCGATGGCGTGGAGGATGTGAAAGTGTCCATCGCGTCGCAGGTCATGACGCTCAAGGTGGACGAACCCGCGACCCGGCTGGCCGTCATGGAGGATGTCGTAACCGGGCTTGGATACCACCTCGTCCGGATTGGTTCAGCGAGTGAGGAGGTGGCGGACGATGACGACGATCATATTCCAGACCTGTCCCACGTGACGCCTGCCTACAAGCGCGCGCTTTGGATCGTCGTGCTTTTGAACGTCAGCTACGGGGTCGTCGAGATAGCTGGTAGCTTCATTGCGGGTTCGCAGGCCCTGCAAGCAGATTCTCTCGACTTCCTCGGCGACGGATTGATCTCATTTCTGGGATTGATGGCTGTGGGATGGGGTCTTGCCGCCCGCGCGAAGGCTGCGCTTCTGCAGGGACTGTTCCTTGGCGTGCTCGGCCTCGGGGTGGTGGCTTCGACGATATACAGGGTATTCGTCGAGCATCAGCCAGAATCTCTGACAATGGCTGGATTCGCAACCATCGCCTTCGTCGTCAACGTCCTTTCAGCCGTGGTGCTCATCCCTCACCGAAAGGGCGACGCCAACATGCGGGCGGTCTGGCTCTTCTCACGCAACGATGCTGTCGGAAACCTGGCGGTGATAATAGCGGCCGGGCTTGTGTGGTGGACCGGTTCGCAGTGGCCGGATCTCGTTGTCGCTTTCGCGGTCGCGGGCCTGTTTCTCCAGTCGGCCTGGGCGATCATCCGGGATGCGCGGCAGGATCTCTCGGAGGCGAAGGCTTGAAGGCGGCATTCGCGTCGATCTTCCTGGTGTCATGTGGTGCCGCGCTCGACATCGGCTCCAAGGCCTGGGCACGCGCCAGCCTGGTAGCCTACGGTCCTCCGATCGAGTTTTTGCCGCTGATACCTCTGCGGCTCACCTTTAACACAGGTGTTTCGTTCAGCCTGCTCTCGTCCGACAGCGATATCGGCAGATACCTGCTCATTGCCGTGACAGGTGTCATCGCGGCAGTGATGGCGATCTGGCTTCACCGTTCCCGGGGATGGCAAAGGGTCGGGCTGTCGTTCATCCTTGCAGGGGCGCTGGGAAATCTTCTCGACCGGACCGCGCGCGGATCGGTCACCGACTTCCTGAGCTTGCGGATCGGTGAGTGGGAACCCTTCGTGTTCAATCTCGCAGATGTCTGGATCACAATCGGTGCGGCCATTCTGCTGGCTGCGTCTGGCCTGCAGCCCAAGGAAGCGGCAGCAGAGGGTTCGCGACCTCGGTAGCTCAATCCCGTTGATGCATGTCGCAACACGGGCTCCACTGCCGCTCCGTTCGAGCTGGAGTACAACGCGAACGCGCGTCGTTCATGGTTGCTCACGGAGGATGACATTGCTGACCACGAAGCGGCTTCGTGGCAGTGCAGGCATCCGCGACCACTCGATCCGCAAATCCTGTTGCGGCACGTCATACGCCATCTGGCGGGTCAGCATCGCCGTTGCCTGCTTCATGAGTTCGATGGTGATCCACTCACCGGGACAGCGATGGTGGATCGGGTGGTCTCCCCCGCCCTGCGGAATGAAGTTAAACTCGCCACCGTCCCATCGGCGAAACCGATCAGGTTCGAATTTCTCCGGCCTCTCCCAGGTTCGTCTGTCATGATTGGTGCCGAACAGATCCAGCAGTACACGGTGGTCCTTTGGAAAACGGTATCCGTTCCACTCGAAGGCTTGTCGCGTGCGTGCAGCGACAGCGGGGAAGAACGGATAGTATCGGCGCACTTCCTGGACGAACAGGTGGGTGTAGTCATCATCGCCTGAGCGGAGTTTGTCCCGGACATGCGGATGCATGTGCAGTGCGTGCGCCACGAATACCATGTAGACCGAGACCGCCACGATCGGGCGGATGACGTTGAGCAACTCGACGGCGGCGATGCGAGGTGGGAGCAGCTCCCCATCCGGATCGCGGTGCCATGCAATGGCATGGGCAGCGGAATGCTTCGACAATTGGAGCCGCCCGGAACGGACTTCCTCCACCAGGTTCGCAAGCCAGCGATCGGCACGTCTGCGTGACCACCGCGACCACAGATGCCGGACACCCACCGATCCCGCATGGTCGAAGAGGGCCACGATATTCCGTGTTCGTCTTTGGGCGTCCGCTTCAGGCAGAGGGACTCCGACCCAGGCCAGGCTCGCGCGTGTCAGGAGATACTGGAATTCCGTATAGAGCGTGACGTCGGCTCTCGATGTCCATGTCCCCATCCGCATCTGCCATTCCGCCGCCGTAAGACGAGACAGTTCCCGGATTTGGTCGGGGCTCATCAGCGACATGAACAAGTGCTTGCGGTGTCGGTGCGGTCTGCCGTCGAGGCCCTGAACGCCACCCTCCCCGAGCAGCGTCTTCTGGATCGCTTTGGGCATTGCGCCCTGGCGTATAAAGAGGTCGGGATCGTAGAAAAGCCTGGCCGCTTCCGGACCTGTCATGCAGATCGTCCTCTGCAGCAGAAGCCGTGTCTCGAACAGGTCTGATTGGTGGCGCCCACACCCATCGGAAATGAATCGATAGGGATCGCGGATAAGCGCTAGCGTCGAGTCAGGTATTTTCTCCGAAGGGATGCTTGCCATTGCCGCCTCGCGTGCCGTTTCGATCTCAAAGGTGCCTCACCCTATCGGATCCGCAGGTAGGGAACGCTTGTGGGCAGTGGATCTATACGCCGTAAGAATGCGTTTCAGCGAGTTGTCGCCGATCTCCCTGCCTTCGAGAAAATCATCGATCTCCGCATAGGTGACACCATAGACATCCTCGTCGGGCTTGAGCGGTGCGTCGGATTCGAGGTCGGCTGTCGGCACCTTGAAAACCAGATCCTCCGGAGCGCCGAGATGCTGCGCGATCGCCCTTACCCGGCGTTTGTTGAGACCCGAAAGCGGCAGGATGTCGGCGGCGCCATCGCCGAATTTCGTGAAGAAGCCCATCAGGGCCTCGGCTGCATGGTCGGTTCCGATGACAAGGCCGCGGGCGCCGCCTGCCAAGGCATATTGCGCAATCATCCGTTGGCGGGCCTTGATGTTTCCAAGATGGAAATGAAGGCGTTCACCTGAGACGAGATCGTCGGCATCGCGCCGCACCTCGGCCATCATGGCGTCGGCGGCGGGCTTGATATCGATCGTGACCGTACGGTCGGGGCGGATGACATCAAGCGACTTCAGCGCGTCGGCTTCGTCGGCCTGCTCGCCATATGGAAGCCGGACCGCGATGAACTCGGCCTTGTATCCGCCGTCCCGCAACCGCTGCACCGCGCGCTGCGCGAGCATTCCTGCCGTGAGCGAATCCACGCCTCCGCTGATCCCGAGAACGAGCGCCCGCATCGAGGACGCCTCAAGGTAGTCTGCGAGAAACTCCCAGCGGCGAGCGGCTTCGGTCGCGGCATCGAAGTCGCGGGACACTCCGAGCTCCTCGATGATGCGGGCGCGTTCGTCGAGCATATCTATCCTCCGATTGAAATCACTGATCCACGAACGCATATTCCGCCTTCCTGGTTCAGTTTCTACAACCATTCTTTTGTCGTTGCAGGTGGACTGGAACGCTAGGAGCTGACGAAATCGAACAGGAGCTTGATGTTCAGCAAGGCGATCACCACGGCGATAAGCCAGGCAAACGACGTGAGCCAAAGCGGTGCCTTGAGTTCCCCCATCTTCGCGCGATCAGAAGTGAACATCACGAGCGGAAATACTGCGAAGGAAAGCTGGAGACTGAGGACGACCTGGGTGAGGATCAGTAGCTGCCCGGTGCCGCTGTCTCCGAATGCGATGGTGACACCCGCGGCGGGAATGATGGCTATCCCCCGCGTGATCAGGCGGCGAAGCCACGGCGCTAGCTGTATCTTGAGGAACCCTTCCATGACGATCTGGCCAGCAAGGGTCGCGGTCACGGTCGAATTGATGCCGCAGCACAAAAGCGCGATCCCGAACAGCGTCGGAGCTATGGCAAGGCCCAGCAGTGGGGCAAGCAGATTATGGGCTTCGCCCAGTTCCGCAACGGACGTCTGTCCGGTCTTGTGGAAAGTCGCCGCGGCAAGGATGAGGATGGAAGCGTTGACGAGCAAAGCGAACATCAGCGCGACAGTGGAGTCGATCGTCGCGAACTTCAGGGCTTCGCGCTTCTCGGGAAGCGAGTGGCCGTAGTTGCGGGTCTGCACGATTCCGGAATGGAGATAGAGATTATGCGGCATGACCGTCGCGCCGAGGATGCCAAGCGCAAGATAGAGCATGTCCGGGTTGGTGACGATCTCGGTGGTGGGCGCAAAGCCGAGAATGACCTGGCCCCAGTCCGGATCGGCAAGCACGATCTGGATCGTGAAGCAGACAGCGATCACGCCGAGCAGCGTTATGACGAGCGCCTCGACCCAACGGAAGCCGAGCTTCTGTAGGTACAGGATCAGGAAAACGTCCAGTGCGGTGATGATGACCCCGAGTTCCAGCGGGATGCCGAAGATGAGGTTGAGGCCGATCGCGGTGCCGATCACCTCGGCGATGTCTGTCGCGATGATGGCGATCTCGGCGAGCAGCCATAGAACCATGGCCACTGGCTTTGGGAAAGCGTCCCGGCACGCCTGCGCCAGATCCCGCCCGGAACCGATGGCAAGCCGCGCGCAAAGCGACTGCAGAACGATCGCCATGATGTTCGAGACAAGCGCCACAGTGAGCAGTGCGTATCCGAACCTCGATCCGCCAGCCAGCGACGTGGCCCAGTTGCCCGGATCCATGTATCCGACTGCAACAAGATAGCCGGGGCCGAAAAAGGCCATTGCCCTGCGGAAGGTGCCTGATCCCGCAGCAACTCCGATGGAACGGTGAACATCCGATAGAGATGCCTCACCCACGGTCCGCCGCCAGCCTTTGATCGGTTTGTCCATAGCCCCGCCTCGCCTTAATAGCCCTTGCTATATTGCAATTGCAAATCATTCGCATTAATCGACGGCGTTGGCAAGACGATATCCTTTGGTGCGTTCAGCGCTGGTATTTTCCTGAATTCGCTGATGATGATCCACTTCCCCGGTCAGATCGAAGACCGGATTTGGAAGTCCTTCAGAAAACATCGTGTTGCGTTTGTCAGCCTCTCCCGCTCCGCGACGGGCTGCGTATCAACATCCACGACGGGCGAGGATAACGAAACGTTAATCAGTTTTATGCAATTTTAAGTGTATATTAATGCAAACTTCATTGCGGTTGGTGTCGTGCCAAATCCTCGATTGGTTTCAGACCCGCCAGGTGCAAACTACACATCGGCGGACGGTCTGGGCTGCTCATGGTCAATGCTTTCGGAGATGACGGTTAGATATGATAGGCTTTATCGTACGGCTTAACCGCCGCGCCCATTTCAGTGTGGAATCTAGAGTCAAGCCTGTTACTAAAGCCTTTGTCGGCACATCCGAACGCCGCAAGCGTGATAGTCGACAAAGGCTGACCTTCCTGATTGCAGGCTTTGCGGTGATGTACATTGTCGTTGGCGCACGTCTCGTCCAGTATGGCCTGAACGACCCGGTGGTGACGGGATCCATTCATCCTAGCGCCAATGCCGTCGCAACGCGCCCGGACATTCTCGATCGTAATGGCGAGCTTCTAGCGACCGATATCAACACCGTGTCGCTCTATGCGGAACCGCGACGTATTGTCGACGCTGACGAGGTTGTGGAGAAACTTGCAACCGTGCTGCCAAACCTTGACTGGAGCGACACGCACAGGAAGCTCCGATCCGGTTCCGGCTTTCAGTGGTTGCGCCGCCAGCTCACGCCCCGGCAGCAGTCTGATATTCTTGCGCTTGGGATTCCCGGCATAGGTTTCCGTCCGGAGAAGCGACGCTTCTATCCGGGTGCTGCCACCGCCTCCCATATTGTCGGCCATGTCAATGTCGACAACCTCGGTCTTGCGGGTATGGAGAGGTACATCGATCAGCAAGGTTATGCCGACCTTCGAGCGACGGGCCTGACGAACGATACCAGGCTCGAGCCTGTGAGGCTTTCGATCGACGTCCGCGTCCAGCATATCGTTCGCGAAATCGCGGCGCGCGCGATGACGAACTATCAGGCAGAAGCGGCAGGTGCCGTCATCCTCGACGTGGAAACTGGAGAGGTCATCGCCATGGCCTCGGTGCCCGACTACGATCCGAACCAGCCGTCGCGCACCCTCCCCGATGGCTCGGTCGACAAGGAATACGAAAAAGGCTGGTTCAATCGGATCAGCAACGCCACATTCGAGATGGGCTCAACGTTTAAAAGCTTTACGCTTGCCATGGGTCTGGACGCCGAGAAGATCACCTTGAATTCCGTCATGGATGCGTCCCGCCCCATCCGTATGGGCGGATTCACGATCAAGGACTTCAAGGGAAAGAACCGACCGCTATCGATCCCGGAGGTGTTTCAGTATTCATCGAACATCGGAACTGCGGCTGTTGCCGACAGGGTCGGGATAGAGGGGCATCAGGAGTTCCTGACGAGACTGGGGCTGCTTTCCAAGATGGAAACGGAGATGCCCGGCGTAGCGACCCCTACCCAACCCCGGACGTGGAAGAAGATCAATTCCGTCACGATCTCGTTCGGCCACGGCGTAGCCACCACCCCGCTCCAGACCGCCGTCGCTGCCGCAGCTCTGATCAACGGCGGTAACCTCATGAACCCCACCTTCCTTCCACGTTCGAAAGACGATGCAGCACTGGTTTCCCGCGCCGTCATCAAAGAGAAGACCAGTGCGGACATGCGGTTCCTCTACAACTGGAACGGCCTCAAGGGTTCTGGCCGAGGCGCTCAGGTCGAAGGTTTCCATGTGGGTGGCAAGACCGGGACTGCTGACAAGGTCATAAATGGCAGGTATGCCAGCGACATCAACTTCAACGCATTTGTCGCTGGCTTTCCGATGGACAAGCCGCGATATGTCGTGCTGACAATCATCGATGCGCCGAAAACAGGTGTGAACGGAGGAAGGACTGCGGCTTCCACCGCAGCGCCGATGACCAAAGAGATCATCGAGAGAACAGCCGCCTTGCTTGATGTGAAGCCCCGGTTCGGAGGTGAAACCAGCCCTCAAATGCTGATCAACTACTGACGGGCTACGGGACCATCATGCATGGTTGGTTCTGTGACGGGCGGGAACTGTCTCATCTCCGCTTTCGAGTAAACGCCAGTTTGCCCCGTCACGCCAAGAAAATCATGAAACTCCAGCTATGCTTTTGACTTGAGGTGTGCCCTTGGCAAGTATCCGCCGATTAGCGACACAATGAATTTCCAGACATCTCGAAGGTGACGAAGGCGCCCGACCTGTTCCTGGGAGACACCTTCAGACCCCTTCGACCTCCGCTCTCGCGCAAATTCACTGCTTGGTGTGGGCACCATGATCTTGGGAAGCCGACGGGGCCTGCGCCTTTGACTGAACCACGAACTCGACCTCGACGGGACCGGCCTTCTCGAACTGCAGAGTAGCCTTGAATTTCTCCCCCTCGCCTGGGCGCTGCCTGGGGTTCACGAGCATGATGTGCGCGCCGCCCGGTCTTAGGCTCACGGTCTTCCCAGCCTGGATCTCGATGCCCTGCTTCGCGGGTCGCATGCGCGCGACCCCGTCGACCAGTGTCGACTCGTGCAACTCCAGACGTTCGGCGGCAGGCGTGCTGCCGCCAACAAGCCGATCGGCTTCCGCTCCGGTATTGACGATCACGAGATATGCCCCAAGTACGGGCGCCACCGGAGGGGCCTTGGCTGACCAAGGGTGCTTCAGTTCGAGGGTGCCCGCCTTGAAGTCATGTGCGTCGGAGGAGACGGGAACGCCTGTCGCGGCGAAGATCGCCGCGATCGCCGCAGAAGTAATGATCCTGAGCTTCATAAGTCCTCTCCATTCTCGCGGACTGCCCGCGTTCTTGAACCAGTTCGAGCGGATTGCCCCTCACGCCGAGCATGGCCGAGGGGGGTCGGCTATGCTTGAGATATCCCGGCAACATACCAGCGGAGAACGCGCTTCCTCAACGAATTGGGCGAAGCAGGCGCAGCGCGTTCATGGTGACAAGCACAGTCGCACCAGTGTCAGCAAGAATTGCTGGCCACAGCCCGGTGACACCAATGATAGTCGTGACCAGAAAGACTGCCTTGAGACCAAGCGCGAGGGTGATGTTCTGGAAAATGTTGCGCATTGTGCGCTTCGAGAGATCGACCATGAGGGCGACATCTCCGACCCTGCCATGCAGGACGGCAGCATCCGCGGTCTCCAGGGCCACATCGGTCCCGCCGCCCATTGCAATCCCGACATCGGCTGCAGCCAACGCAGGGGCATCATTGATGCCGTCGCCGACTTTTCCGACCACGAACCCTTCCGCCTTCAACTCGCCGACGATCCGCTGCTTGTCCTCGGGCATCAACTCAGCACGAACCTCGATTCCGAGCTGGGCGCCGATGGCCGTCGCCGTCCGATTGTTGTCGCCAGTCAGCATCACGGTCTTGATGCCGGCGTCTGTCAGGGCCTTGAGGCCTGCCACGGCATCGGCCCTCGGCTCGTCGCGCATGGCGATGGCACCAGCGAGAACTGTACCGATCACGAGCACGGAGACGGTCTTCCCCTCGTCGTTGAGAGAGGTGATCGTCTTCGAGTGCGCCATCGGGATCGTCGCCCGTTCCGCAGCGGCCTTGGGCGAGCCCAGGAACACCTCCACCCCGTCGATCAACGCGGTCACACCCTTGCCGCCGAGCGCCTTTGCATCGGTCGCAACCGGAGCATCGATACCGTCCTCGTTTGCCTTGTCCAGAATTGCCAAGGCAAGCGGATGGCTTGATCCCATTTCGAGTGCGGCAGCATACCGTAGGATTTCATCGACCTTGCGGCCAAACGGCACAATATCCGTCACCTTTGGCTTGCCTTCGGTGAGTGTACCCGTCTTGTCGAAAGCTATCGCTGTGAGTTTGCCAAGCCCCTCCAGAACAGCACCGCCCTTGAGAAGCAGACCGCGGCGTGCACCTGACGACAGCGACGCGGCAATGGCGGCTGGTGTCGAGATGACGAGCGCGCATGGGCAGCCAATGAGAAGCACGGCAAGACCCTTGTAGATCCATTCGCTCCAGTCACCGCCGCCAAGCAGCGGAGGAATGACCGCGACAAGAGCAGCAACGACAACCACACCCGGCGTGTAGTAGCGGGAAAACCGATCGATGAAGCGTTCTGTCGGAGCCTTGGACTCCTGAGCCTCCTCAACGAGGCGGACAACACGCGCAATGGTGTTGTCGGCAGCCGCTGCTGTCACTCTGACGCGTAGTGCTGCATCACCATTGACGGTACCTGCAAAGACGTTGTCGTCGATGACCTTGCGAACCGGAACGCTTTCACCCGTAACAGGAGCTTCGTCGATCGAGCTCTCGCCTGCAACGATCACACCGTCGGCCGATATACGGTCGCCGGGTCGGACGAGGATGATCGAGCCCACTGCAAGCGTCTCGGCAGGAACCTCGCGGGTCTTCCCATTTTCCTCCAGCAGAGCGGTCTTGGGCACCAGCGCCGTCAGCGACTTGATGCTGTCGCGCGCCTTGCCTGCGGCCACGCCTTCGAGGAGTTCACCAATCAGGAACAGGAAGACGACCGCCGCAGCCTCCTCGGTGGCGTCGATGATCAGCGCGCCTACGGCGGCGATCGTCATCAGCATCTCGATGGAGAATGGTGTTCCCGCCCGTGCCGCCATGAAGGCGCGGCGGGCGATCGGAACGAGACCGACCATCATTGCCACTATGAACGCGTATCTTTCTATGGAAGGAAACAGATGGCCGACACCGTATGCAAGCACGAGCGCGGCACCCGCCATTATAGTGAGACGACCCTTCTTGCTCTTCCACCATGGACCTTCAGACGGACCATGGTCGTGGCCGTGAAGACCTTCCATGTCGGCCTCCCCGGTCTTTGAGCCATGATCGTGGCCCTCATGCAAGCCGCTCTGGCTCGACGACGTTGCCTTCTTAACGATGGGAACAATCGAATAGCCGAGAGCGGAGACCTGTTTCTCGATAGCCTTCAAGTCTGCGGACTGACCATGCTTGACTGTCATCGTCCCGGAAGTGACGGAGACGGACACGTCCTCGACATCATCTATCCTCCTGACTGCAGTGTCGATCTTTGCGGCGCACGAGGCACAGTCCATACCGCCGACGCGGAAGCGCGCCTGCAGTGGTCCGGGCGTGCCGACCTCTTGCTGCTGGACCGGATCGGATTGTTGGCCGTGTTCATGTCCAGCTTGATCATGGGAATGGCCGGAATGGTCGTGACCTGAATGATCGTGGTCGTGCGAGCAGTCTGGGCCGTGGATATGGACGGTTTCGGCAGCACCTGCCTTCGCCTTTGCCTGAATGGCTGTCGCATCGTATCCGAGCCCGGACAGTTTCTTCGCAATCGCGTCAAGATTGCTCGTCTCGTCGTGCTTGACCGTCATCGTTCCGGCAGTGACCGAGACGGACACATCTGTTACACCCGGCATGCGCCTGACGGCAGTATCTATCTTCGATGCGCAGGACGCGCAGTCCATGCCCCCAACGCGAAATCTCGTCTGCAGCGAATCGCTCATCTCGGAATCCTCACTATCACTGGGAGGAGTTCTACGACCTCTAGCTGCTAGAGGTGCAAGAAGAAAATTTGCGACTGCGCTAGTTCTTTTGGTGCCGAAGGACAATTATCGCTACATTGACGCATCGTCAAAGACAGGCATCACTGACATTGACAGTATATATCGGTCTTTTCTTTACGGCTCTGATTGCCGCAACCATCCTGCCCGCTCAGTCCGAAGCCTTGCTGGTCGTCCTGCTGGTAACGGGCGAGTATTCCGTGATCGCACTGATTGCCGTCGCAGGTGCCGGAAACATTCTCGGTTCGGTCATCAACTGGACATTGGGCCGTGGACTTGAACGGTTTCGTGGCCGTCGCTGGTTTCCGGTGTCTGAAGCGACTCTTGAAAAAGCCCAGCGGTGGTATCAACGCTATGGAAAGTGGTCGCTGCTTGCGAGTTGGGTTCCCATCATAGGTGATCCGATAACCATCGCGGCAGGCGTGTTGAAGGAACCCCTGCCGATGTTCATTCTTCTGGTGTCCATCGCCAAGATCGGTCGATATGCTGTTCTGGCGATGGTGACATTGGGACTGGCATGACATGCTGCCGTGGATCGTAGACTTCAAGAAAGACATCTACTTCGCCTTCGCCGATCACATCAAGGCGTTCGCAGGCGGTGGCCGCCGGATGCGTTTCTGATTTTTCTTCCGATGGCTGTTACGTCTGGGTCCGCCATCTGCAGCATTGTCGACTAACTGCAGTATCACCCGTGTACCTTCCTTTCTTCGTCGGCCTGACTTGCCAAATAGCGGCAACACAGGATTTTGAAGGATTCAGATCGATGAACACAACAGCCTCCACCGTGAAGTCTCGGAACATTCTTGTCCTCGGGACCGGGGAACTCGGCATGCCCGTTCTGCGCAACTTGGCTCTTCGCGCCAAGGACGTCGAGGGCGCGAAGAGCAGCGTTTTTCTGCGCGCCAGTGCTGTTGTATCAGATGTGCCGGCGAAGCAGGGCGACATCGCTGAAATCGGAGACCTTGGCATCGAGATCGTCGAAGGTGATTTGATGAAGTGCTCAATCGACGAACTGGCGTCTCTTTTCTCGAGGTACGACACCGTCATCGGCTGCGCTGGCTATGCGGCTGGGATTAATACACCGATGAAGCTTGCAAAGGCGGCGTTGCAGTCCGGTATACCGCGCTATTTCCCCTGGCAGTTCGGTCGATTTCGAAGCGATTGGTCGAGGCGGTCCGCAGGACGTCTTCGACGCTCAACTTGATGTTCGTGAACTTCTTCGCTCATGGCAAGACTCAGTGGGTCATCATCTCCACCGGCATGTTCATGAGCTATCTCTTCGAACCGGATTTCGGCGTCGTTGATCTGCAGACGCACACAGTCAACGCCCTCGGCAGTTACGACACTGCTGTCACGCTGACCACACCCGACGACATTGGTGCTCTCACCGCTGAAATCGTCTTCTACGAGCCGACCATTAGCAACGAGATCGTCTTCCTTGCCGGGGATACTATCTGACCTGAGACCCTCTTCCCTCCAGTTTTCAGGAGAGTCTTTGGCCGAAAAGGTCTGGCGTTATTGTGAAGCACACGACATCACCGGAAAAACGGTGACTGTCAAAATCAAATATTCGGACTTTACCCAGGCGACACGAAGCAAGACACTGGTCTCAGGTATTACAAGCGTCGAGATGCTCATCGATGCCGCTGAAATTTTGCTCGCGTCTGTCTTTCCATTCAAAAGACCAATCCGGCTTGTCGGCGTCACACTGTCATCACTCAGCAACGAGGGCGGACAAACCTCACAGCTAGAACTCGGCCTGTGATCGCCGGGCCGAGACGCAGACTGCTTGAAAGAGGTTTCCTACCCCACCGCTTCTAGTTTGAAGCCGCGTCGTCTGGTTGAGGGCAAAGGTTCACCACAAAACTCACCACTTTCGCAGAAGACATTTCACAGGGTTTAAGAGTGGGACTCCTCCCTGATGCAAGATAAAAGTTGAACGAAACGACGTCGTTACCAGAGAGCTGCTCGGCGTAGAGCCAGATGCGTCTTTGATCGTTGGATCGGCGCACTGTTACACCCCACCTATCACCTTCGAATTCCACCGTGCAGAAACCCGTAGGGAGACGCGCTAAACATCGCTGGAACTCTAGCAAGTCGTCGTGGGGCCAGAGACTAGAACTTGTCGTCGTCATCCAGAGTACCTGGGAGTTTTGCCCAATCCTTTACAGGCATCTTCCCCGTGGGGCTAAACGTCAGGACGAAGTGACCATCGACATCCTCTATGATCTGCGGACCGTCTTTCGACGCGTCGAACAGCTCTTTCGGGTCACTTTCCGCTCGCTGCCGAGTCCACGCCTTATTCATACGAGTTGGTACCTTCAAAGTCCCATGAGACCAAATATTTTGACGCCGGTTCAATTGTACTGTTTTCTGCCGACAACGGCAAATCGATCGTTGGAAAGACGATGCTAAAACAGGATGCTAAATCCAATAGGCGGATGCTGCTTCTGGACACGACGATCCTCAGCGCTCGTGCAAGGAAGCGTCCACCTGAAGGCCTAAGAGATTGGCTGGCGGAAGCCTCCGAAGTCGCCCACCTGTGCATATGCTTTCCAGTTCTAATGGAGATAAAGCGCGGTCTTTATCTTTCAAGAGACGAGGACACAAAAGCTCGTGTCCTACGGGCGATTGAGGATATTGAACAATCGGATTTCTTCTATTTGGGGTTGGGGCGTGAAACGGAAGACATACTTGCGCAGATGATGGCTAGTCCGGCGCTCAAGAAGTTTTGGTTTCCCAACCCCGCCCAAAGACGCCAAAGGGTAAGTCACGACTTGATGATCTCAGCGGTCGCAATCACCTACGGAACGCCCATCGTGACGACCGACGGAGATTTTGCGGAGATCGACCGTTACTTCAGCCTTCCAGGCGTCTACAACCCTTTGACAGGAAAATGGGTAGTGATATCCGTTGAACCCATCGAATTGCCCAGAATAAAAGGGTCCTTAGCTGATCCAACAATGTAATCCGACCACACCTCTGTCTCAGCGAGATAGAAGCCGTCTGTGTAGACCCCTGGTAGCCCAACCTCGTCCTGAAAGGGACGTCTCCGGGATTAATTTTCCGTACGATGACAAGTCGTGCCGGTGGCACCGCTAATCGTGTCAATTCATGGTTCTTTCACTTTAGCTTTTTGGGTTAGTTCAACCTTTGGATGGTACAGGTCGCCCATGCCTTTCGGAGCCGCTCCATGACCACCAACCAAATGCTATTCGATCAGAAAGCCAAACTGTCCAAGATGGCGAACAAACTGATCTCGATAAATAAAGAAATCACGAAGCTGTACGTTGACGCCGCGCTTTGTTTAGATGACCTAGCTGGACTGGATTCGGCGCAAGTCCAGACATTCCTGTCGATGCACGCCAATATGTCCCTCCGGGAGATCGAGCAGCTACAGAAGACTGCAGCCATCTTAAGTCCAAAATCGTCTCCCTTCTCTATTCATCGAGAACTTCTGATCGGCAGCGGCATTTCGATCGCCGCGATCAACGAGTTCGCAGAGGCTACCGAGGTCGCGCAACGCGAAACCATCCGCCTCCTCAACAAATCGAAGGTTCTGCGTGCCGACGAAGTAAAAAATGTTCGAGATGCAGACAGGGAATGCGCGAGGTCAGAGGCAAGTCGAAAAGCCGTGCTGAGTTCTTACTCCACCGATGTGACAAAGCGGAAGATTGAAAGATTGGAGCGCCAAAGCGAATCCATCGCGCTTGACCTCCAAACTTTTCAGGAATCATGGAATCACGGCGAATTCGACGAAGACGAAGAACTGCATGCATTCTGTCACAAAAAACTGGCTGCCGCAGCGGTCGAGGCTATGGCATCGTACACTGATGTGTTCGGTGACACACACACGCTCCTCGAATCGTCCGACGTCGAAGCACGGCAGCTAGCGGCACCATATTTCGCTCTTCGTCAGTTGGCTGACGGAAAGTTCGGTATGCGTGGTGGCCTGGATTTGCTGCGGGACATCGGCGAAGGTCGCCTGTCTCTACTTGAAGCGCTGTCGCCGCTGCTCTCCCACGAGGCGTTCCCAGCGGGGACTGACTCAAGGCTGGAAGTTCTGGAGTTATGCGCCGGTGCCGGTGGGATGTCGATCGGGCTTCAGGCCGCGGGATTCAAGCATGTGGCGCTTTTTGACAAACACAACCCGGCTGTCGAGACTCTCAGACATAACCAGCCTCACTGGCCTGTCACCAAGATCAATGTGAGAGAGCTCGGCGAGAAGGAGCTTTCGAGGTTCCGTAATGTCGACCTTTTCGCTGCCGGCCTTCCTTGTATGCCGGGTGCAAAGCACTCTCGCAGACCTGACCTCTATCCTGAAATGATCGATATCATTCGCATGATATCGCCGAAGGCATTCATATTAGAGTGCGACGCCGGGGCCAGAGAGAAACACCCTTTTCTGCTGCTTCGTGCCGGAATCGTAAATACCCTGACAGCGTGCGATTACAACGTCGCCGACTTTCCGCTCGACACCAAGGAGTTCGGACTTCCTCACTCAACCGACCGGCACTTCTTCGTGGGTATCCACAAGGACTTTCCCCGTCTTTTCGAGAAACCGCAGATCATGACGGACAGCATTGAAACTATAGCGGAACGGCTCAAAAAGAACTCTTGGTATACGGCGCCACCGCCCGGATACATCAAAGGTACCGGGCAAGTGCTCGCCGAGACGATCGCGCCATACGAGACCGAAAGTCCAAATGATGAAAAGCAGGAGTTCTACAATAGTTGGATAATGCGGTGGTGCGCCGATCACCGCATGTCGATGCTTCCTGACATCCCATCGAAGCAAACGACTGACGCGCCCAAATCCCAGGCGGGCCGTCTGCAAGTAAAACGCAAAGCAGAGGCGGAATCATGGTTGAAGGCCGGTTTTCTGGGACCGCGCGTCGTAGAAGAACCGCCATCTCTGGATGAGGTTAAGGACACAAGCTTCAAACCGCGCATCACGTTCGCAGCCTTGGCGGCTGCACAGGGCTTTCCGCCGGAATGGCAGTTCCAGGCGGAGGGACAAAACCAAAGATTGGCTATGATCCAGGCGGCCTTACCTCCGGTCATGGCGCGTATGGTGGGACTGGCCGTGCGAAGCGCGCTGACTGGTGAGGTCTTCGATCTCGACAGTGAGGTGAAGATGCCGGTAATCGACCCTTCAAAAATAGGTCCGCAACGCGCCGTCACTCCGCAACCCATTAGATCCGGAACGCTGAGACTGAACGCTCGTCGACGTCGCGGGCCAAGGCCTGTCGATCTGCCTAGGGACGATCTATATGAAAAAGCTGTGCGAGTCCTTCGCGGGGAGTATCTCAACGAAGTGGAGCGAAATCACAAACGGAGAGCTGGGGTCAGGCGTGCAATGGTTCTCGTGAAGGAGGAATGGCAGCGCGATGAAGAGGCCGAACGTCTTCGTCGCGAGCTTGAGGACATCGCCGCCTGGGAGGCCTCTCCGTATCCGGAAGAGGCACCAGGTTGAGGAAGTCCTACCGCGGGAAGCCGGCTTCCCGTTCTTGCCCGAGGATAACCCTGCAGAGATCGGTAGAGTCGTTCTGCCAAAACACAGCGACCTTTTCTTGATTGATATAGATCGGCGCCCAAGGACTACCAGCACTCATCGTTATGTTCACTTCCCGCCCTTCGTGGTCTTCGAACGATAAAGCCTCGACGACCATCCCTCCATCGAGAAATGGAAGTCTTTCGATTTCCACGTCGGAAAAATTCTGAACGAGCGAAAGATATGCATCTCCACAGTTCGAGTTTACAAGGCAATTCGGCGCTCTTGTAGCGTCGGGGATCAGTTCACGCTCGTCGATGAAAGCCGAGAGCCACTCGAACATCGCGTCGCCTTCCCCCTCGATCTCATGACGAGTTTCCCTGTGATACTTCCACGACTCCCACCCCGTATCTCCCAGCACGCGTCTGCTGTAGACGTACTCGCTCATGTGAGCATGCTTCCACGACGCCTCCGACAGCCCTGAAATGCTCTTATCGTCGAAGATGATCTCAACTGGCGACGAGAAGACATTACCCTTGACCGGAACTAGACCGATAGCGAACGACGTGCCTGAACGGCGCGCGATCGGCTTATGTCCAATGCGGCGTAGCGTGGGCCCAAGACGATCTTGTATTTCGTCAAGCCGATTTCTGATGAACTTGGCCATATTTCCCTCCAATATTTTAAGAGAGGATTCGGTCGAGTCTTGCAAGACACAAGCAAAGATTCGTAATTGTTGACAATTATCGAAATTGATTCCCTAGATATGTTGACAATTCGGCAATGTATAAACGAACAATTCGCCTACGTACGCGCGCGTATACTTCATAAAATTTGATAACTGGCGTCAATACATAGAAGAAAATTTAATTTTGTGGACTTTTTACTTATTTTTAGATAACTGAATCAGCGTCTTCATCCAGTCATCTCGGGTTCGTGGCATGAGAGTTCATCGAATAAGGTTCTCCATAATAGCCTGACAAAGGCTGCGCCGGCTGCACTGCGCTCACGATCTGTTCGCCATCAAGGATGGCCAACATTAGAAAAACCTAATTAAATATCCCGTTTTCGTTCCGTAAGCACAAAATCGAAGTGGTCGCGCACTGCTGTTTCGAACGCTGCTAAAAGGTCCCTGAACGCAGGAGAAACGAGCCGCTGAACCGTTGAACATCTACGGCGTGGCGCGCGGGATGAAGGAGACCAACATGGACAACAAGTATTCTCACCACACGCTCTGCATGCCGATTTTCAAACCCCAGGTCGAGGAAATCTTCCAAAGGCTTGTTCAGGCGAGCCTTCGCCTTGAGACGCACGCCAGCAAAGCGCGCCGCTTAGGGACGCTGTCCCAATTCGATGCTGCGGTCGCCTCTTGCGTAAACGGTTTGAAACACCAGTCAGTCCGTTACCACTATCAACGGCTGGAACGGGCGGTTCTAGAAGAGTTCGGAAACGCCGGTATGTTGCCTTCCGAACGCACGTTCCGACGCCGCGTAGAACGCGCGCAGATCGCTGTCGCCACCAACCTCCGAGCTGAGAAATCGAAAAGACGGGGAGCAGCATACCGTTCGAGCCTGGGTGCCGACATTGCCGTGTTCGATGGCCGGACTTTTGGTTCGGCACTCCGGAGCATCGAGATTCCAGACCTTGACGACGTGATCCCTAAGGCTTCGGCAACCGATCGGTAGGCAACGATGCCACTCGACCAAGACTTCGAAGAGCCTCGCCGCACATCATAGCGGTGCCTTCCGAAAATTGACTGCAAATCATCAGTGACCCGACCACGACGTGGCCGGGACAGGAAACCTGCGCGCTCGAAAGGAGCCCTCGATGAACTTCGTCTCCATCCACCATCACCCCATTTCCGCAGGTGCCTCGGGTCAGGCACATGACTTCGCGTTCCGCGCGCGTCGCCGCCCCAACTAGAAACGACACTGGCATCCGGTGCCCACCTTACCTTCCGAAAGTGCGGCGCCTTCCCCCTTCATCAACATTCCCAAACCGACCATCCTTCCTGGTCGGCACGGGGAAACGCACGCCCAAGGAGCTGCAATGACCCGCATTCGACAGATCATCCGTTACATCAAGGAACTGGAATCCGGCTACGACCGGACCTTGGAAGCGATCCCTTCCGAAACACTGTTCCTTCGTGCCTCGCAACCAGTCTCGGGACAGTATCTTCCTTTCGACGCCTCCGGTGTCGACGACGAAGGACTCGAAGACCTGATTAGCATTCCTACCGTCTGGAAGCCGACCGAGGAGCCGACGCCGTCGCGCTGGTACCCAGCCCGGACGAAGTCCCACAGCCGCGGAAGTCTCGTCAACGGCAAGACGAGGAAGGCAATCACGTTCTCGAGCACATATGAGCGCAATCTCGCTTACATGATGTGTGCGTCCAAGCACGTCGTGCTCGTCGAAGATCAGCCTTCGGCAGTCCTAATCCGGCAGGAGGACGGCACTTCACAGCACACGGTCGATTATCGGGCCACCATGTCGACGGGAACCGTGATCGTCGTCGGGGTTAGACCATCCGACATGCTCGAAAAGGACGGCTTGGCTTTCACGATCGGTACCCTCGACCAGAACTTACCACATGGCTTTGCCGATGGCGCTACCATCATCACCGAAAAGGAAGCCACGGACGCACGATGCTGGAACGCGAAGAGTATCCTTCGAGCCCTCAAGCACTCCTCCAAAACCGACAACGACCGTCTGCGGGATTATGCATCGCGCTTTCATGGCACCGTCCACATCCGCGACCTTCTGGCGGGTTGGGGAATTCCCGCCCACGGCTGGAACGCGGTCTGGTGCCTTATCCATGACGAGATCCTCGAACCGGTCCGGCCGGATCTCATGCTCGTCGACGCCCCCTTCGTCAAATTCAATCACAAAAACTGAGAGATAAGCATGCAACCCGATCTAAGACAGCTTCTCGCTCTCCAGCACAACCCCGCGTCGCTTCCATACGTCCGGCTTCCGGAAAATGCCCGGATCAAGGACCTCGGCATCGAGTACTACGTCCTCCACTGTGACCGTAATGGGGCAGTGCTGCGTCGCACGGACGAGACCAACGCGAACGTAAGCTTTACCCAGCCCGAACTCAATGAAAGGCTAAATCGCCCCGGCAATCCTATGACGGTCGAGTTCGGCTATTTCGGAAAAAGTCCGGCTAAGGCTCGTCTTTCCGGCTCCAGCAGCCTGTCTACCTTGACACCAAACGATCAGGAGGACGTTCTCCGCAAAGAATTCTTTGTCCGCAGATTTTTCGAACTTCGATCGGAGTTTCTTGAGAAGCGGCGTCTCGCCCGCATCGACGGCATGCCGATGCCAGCCGTCGTGAGCAAGTCGCGCGAGCCACTCCTCCGTATCATCCCGCAGATCGCCCTCGAGTGGCGGGACATGCAGACTAGCGTCAAGGGCGCGAAAGCTCTTACCTACCGAACGAAAGCCACCCTCGCTCTGTTCGAGCCCAAGCCTTCCACCGTCAAGAGCTGGATTCTCGAGATGGAGACGAACGACTTCAATCCCATCTGCCTCAGAAATGACTACAGGCGCGACCGGCCGGAGTATTTCACACCGGACGAGTTCGTACATCTCAGCGAAGCCATCGGCGAGGCTTGCTCGCGTACAAGACCGGATCTGGCGGCGATCCATCGCGAGATGGAGCGGAAGATCGAGGCAGAGAACAAGTTCCGCGGACCGAATGACCAGCTTCGCATCCCGTGCGAGGAGACGCTCCGCAACCGCTTCAACGCGCAGCCGGAAATGTGGCGCGATCTCGGTCGCAACGGGAAAGAGGCGGCGCGTCGGGAATGGCAGCCCGAGCACGGCGGCCTTGATGTTATCCGCCCACTTGAACGGGTAGAATGCGACGATCACGAGACAGACCTTCAGACGCTCCTCGTGAAGGTCGGCATCTGGAAAACGCTTTCTAAAGCACAGAAAAAGAAGATCAAACGACTCCGCCTCACCATTACGGCGATGATCTGCGTGGCAAGCCGGGGAATCGTCGCCCTCCACGTAACCTGCGAACCCCCTTCCCTCAAATCGGCCATGACCGCCCTGGAGATGTCGACACGCGACAAGACCGAAATTGCCCGACGCCTCGGTTGCCAGTCTGCTTGGCCCCAGGGCGGGACCCATGAAACCGTGGCGACGGATAGCGCGATGTATTTCGCGCACCGACCCTATCGAGTCGCCCTGAACGACGCCGGGATCGAAATTTTTCTGCCTCGCGCGGGCGACGCCTCCTGGCGCGGCTTCATTGAGCGCTGGTTTCAAACATTCAGTCACCAGATGTTCAATTACTTCGATGGTCGAACCTGGTCGTCTTCCGACGAGAAGGGCGACTACGATGCAGAAGCATACGCAAACATGGTAGCTGATCAGGTCGCCGAATGCATGATCCGCTGGTGCGTCGACGCCTATCATAACGCGCCGCATTCAGAGCTGAACGGGGCGACGCCGCTCAACACTTGGTATGAGCTCGCAGGTGTCCACGGCGTCCAGCCGGGT
Source organism: Rhizobium skierniewicense Ch11 (assembly GCF_023757665.1). Lineage (NCBI taxonomy): Bacteria > Pseudomonadati > Pseudomonadota > Alphaproteobacteria > Hyphomicrobiales > Rhizobiaceae > Rhizobium > Rhizobium skierniewicense. The sequence goes on along the minus strand of NZ_RXPG01000005.1, from coordinate 83,060 downwards.
CCGACCGGCACCTTACGCACCCACCTGTTCGGAACCTACGTGACCCGCAAGGCCTCCAAGAAAGGCTACCGGGTAGCGGGTCTCTACTTCCAGAGCAAGGAGCTCCAGCAGATGCGCCGGAAGAAGAACAAAGCCCCGCTTCTTGGGCGCGTTAACAATCATAACCTGGGCGCCATTTCGGTTTTGACGCCGGACGGCTGGATCGAGGTCCCATGTGTCCATTCCGAACTGGAAGGCGTGAGTATCTGGCAGTGGCTGGCGGCGTCCGAACGCCTGAAGCTGTTCAACGCCGAAAACGGGAAAGCTTCCCGGCAGACCATGCTCGACACATTTGGCTGGCTCAAACAGCAGGCGGACATGGCACGGCTCGAGGCCGGCCTCGTCAACCCGGTTCTGACCGACGATGACTATCTGCGCTTCGAGAAAAAGATGGATCATGTCTTCGACATCATGGACAGCCCCGTCAAGGGTGAACCCCGCCCGGTCGGCGAGTGGCATCCGTCCGACGAACTTTTCGCGGCCTTGCGCATCGAGCCTGTGGTCTACGCCAAGACACGGACAATGAAGGAACTCCGCCAGGAAGCAGAAGCGGGTGGCCGCCCTGCGATTGGGATGGCTCCAGAGAACTCGACTTCAAACCAATCATCTGCCGACAATGACGACCAAGAGACGTCGCCCGTCCGCATCATTAGCAACGACATCTTCGATGACGAATAGGACATCCAACATGGCTAGATTTGACAAGGAACATGAGGCGCGACGCAGTCAGGCTGCGATCGACCGTATCCGCGGCCTGCTCGGCGAGGAGCGGCTGACGGTGGCCGACCGCATCTCGCTGATTTACGCCGAGTATATTCCACTCACACGTGACGAGCTGTTGCAGGACGCGCTGAAAGCGATGGTGGCCAGCGTCGCGACGCCAATTACCGGCGCACCGGACAAGCGTAGGATTGTCGCCGTATGTGGCAATTCCGGTGCCGGCAAGACAACTGCAGTCATCAAGCACCTACAGAGCTTGAAGGCCACGGCCTCCTATATCGATGAAGACGGCGTCCAGATCCATCCATTGATATGCTTCGAGTGCCCTTCTCCATGCACACCAAAGCTCGTCGCGCTGACCGGGATGAAGGCCTTGGGCATCGCCGCCAGTCCCAATTTGCTTGAGCACAAAGCTTGGGAAGAGTTCCGTCGGCTCCTGAAAGTCCATAAGGTGATGTGGATCTTCATAGACGAGGCTCAGCACGCGATCGAGACGGCTACGCTGCGCGAAGAAACCGTCATCGGAAACTCTCTGAAAGGACTGACGCAGATGCCCGACTGGCCCGTGCGTCTTATTCTGGCAGGAGTGCCGCCTCTCGCTCTCTTCCTCGCGCGCAAACAGCTCTACAACCGACGTACAGTGGTGCCGTTCGAACCGCTCTCCATCTCCGGGGACGACGACCTCATCGGTACATTGCTCGCCACCGTGGCGACGAAGCATGGTGGACTGAAGATGGACATAGATCTCCAGGATAGGGAAAAAGCCTTTCGCGAGCGTCTCTCGCACTCCTGCGAAGCGGAGTTCGGTTCCATCATTCAGATGATCCGCGGAGCGGTCGAGCTTGCGCTTCTCGCTGGACGCGACTCCATTTCTCTCAAGGATTTCGTCGATACCTATGCGTCCTTTTCAGGGTGCCGACCGAACAGAAACATTTTCTCGGCCTCCAACTGGCAGGATCTTGAGCCTTCACTCGCGCTGCTGAGGGAAGAGGATCGGGCCTGGGTAGACGCGCGTCTTAAGGCGAAAGGCAAGAATGCCACGAGATATGGAGTACGACCGCAATGACCCGACTGGCTGAGTTACTCCCCTTTAACGAAGGGGAATCCCTTATGAGCTACTGCTCCCGTCTAGCTGCGGCCTGCGGATATGAAAACGCTCGCGTATTTACAACCAGACTTGGTTTCACATTCAGCGGGCTTGCATTGGGTCGCGAGGAGGCCGTTGCCCGATTTGCATCAGCACTCGGAACGTCTAAAACGTCGCTTGCACGCGGCCTTGTCACGAGAGCGGATCCGTTTTGGACAATCTCCGGAGAGCGCTTCAGCCGCGCGATGGTGCGCAGAGCCCATCTGAGAGTTTGCCCTCACTGCGTTCTCGAGGACGAACACGCAGCCGCTGGTCGTCGTGGCTTCCGAGCCTTCGGCAGGATTGAATGGCTGGTGGGTCCGGTAAGCGTTTGCAGGGAGCACGAGAGCTCAATTTCCACGTTCAGATCGGACGAGCCCCTCCAATATCTAGAAAACGATTTCGCTGGGAAGCTTTCGTTCTTCAACAAGGAGATTTTGGCCCTCGCCGGAACCAAGGCTCGATTTAAACCGGACGCCTATCAAGGATATGTCGAAGGACGTCTTCGTTCAGGTCCCAAAGGAGACCGCTGGCTGGACAGGTTCCCAATCCACGTGGTTGGACGGATCTGCGAGGCCGTCGGACTCGTTGAACAGTTCGGCATCAATGTGCAGTATGGAAAGCTGGAGGAGCTCCAAGTGGCGACTTCTGCAGCATGTGGTTACGACATGATCCACGCCGCAGAAGCCAATTTTCAGGCGTTTCTCGAGAGGTTGGCTGGGCGCTTTCAGCAAACCGATTCGGATATAAAAGGGAAAGGCCTTTTTGGCTATATGTACCACGTCCTGGCGGCGGCGACGCCAACGGAAGAGTATGAGCCGTTTCGGAAGGTGATGCGCGAGGTCACCTTGAATACCATCCCGCTGGGTAAGGGTGCTGAAAATCTCGGGCCGGTTACAAGCCGAAGATTGCATTCCGTGCACTCCGCCGCTTTGGAATACGACCTACAGCCTCTACGTCTTCGCAACCTACTCATCTTGAGCAAAAAAGTGGGCGTCGAATGCGCAAGAAAATCTTATCACCGGATCGTCCTCGATGTTGATGAAATGGAGAAGTTCTGCCTAGAGGTCAAACAAGCGCTCAGCTTTAAGGAAGCGGTAGCTGCGCTCGGGACGGAACGATCGCAGCTAGCGAGCATCGTAAACTTCGGCATTCTCCATCGTCTCGAAGACGCCGTGGCAGGCGTTAGAGATCCAAGCAAAAAGGTTCATGTAACGGCAACGATGTGCTTCCGGCGCGCCGACGTCGAGGAGTTGGGTCGCCGCCTCGACTCGCTTCCACCGTGTCCACCTATGGAAGACTGCGTAAACGTAAGCCAGGCTGCCAAGATGGCTAACTGCAAGAATGGCGAGGTCGTACGTCTTCTCCTCGATGGAGAGCTCGACATCGCACGGATTGAAGGCAGATCAGGTTTGGCCGCCATCGCCGTGAACCCTTTTGAGGTTCGCAAAAAGACGCAGGGTTTCATACATAGCTGTCTAACTCTCCGCGATGTCGAGCTGGCGATCTCGTCGTCCCATAAGGTTGTCAACGCGCTCATCGAAGATGGGCACCTTGCCTCGGTGAAACGGAAGAACCCATGGAAGCGGCACTTGCAGACTGTCGTAGAACCTGACGAGTTAACGCGCTTCATCGAAGCCTTCGTATCTTCGGGCACGCTGGCCTATCGCAACCGCAAGACACCCGCAGGAATCGAGCGGTGCCTGGCCGAGGCTGGCATCTTCCCGGAATTCATAGCATCGAAGAAAAAATTCTATTCCGTCCTTGATGTGAAAGACTTTCCTTTCCTTCCGTAAGTATTGAAAAATTAGAGCCGGGAATTTCCGGCTTTTTTCTTGGCTTGCGCAGTTGGCCAGTTCTAGTTTCCAATATGGACAGAGTTACATCCAATATTTAAATCCGCATGCGGTTTTTCAATAATTTACAGGTGGATTGGCCAGTACTAGGTTGGTTTTCACAACTATTAGACATGGCCAGAGCTCGCGCTGGCCATGTCCCTGACGGTCAAAAAAATCAACGGGATAGCAAACCCATGCATGACCGTAAAACCCCAAGAACAATACCCAAAGTTGTCAAAGCAGCTCTAAGAAGGGAGGTCGGCTTCGGATGCCCTCTTTGCGGCAATCCGCATCTAGAATATCATCATTTCGATCCTCCATGGCGTGAACGAAATCATCATGAAATTGAAGGAATGATTGCGCTTTGCGGGCGTCATCATGATGAAGCGGATACTGGAGCATTCCCAGGTTAGTGGTAAGTTTAACTGGAGAAGAAAACACACTGTTTTTAGATGCGGAGGAAACTACGCCTATCAATGTGACGCTATGCTTACGGCATGCGGAATAGACATAATATATTTTGAAAAAGACGACGATGGCTTTGATACACTATCAATGAATATTTACGACATATGCTTTAATAAGATCGCTGAGATGCGAAAGAACGATTGGATTTGCAGAAATAATGTTGATGAGATTGAAGCAACCCCGAGAACGCCTAAAATTTTAATAAAATCTGAAATACATAGAATAAATTTGGAGTTGGAATTTAAATCAAAAGAAAATATGGAATATCAAGAACTACAGGCTGCTCAACGCCTGGGGGTTCCGCCAGAGGAAGATTTATTACTCGTAACATTAACAGGCAGCTTTCCTGCCCCCTGCTATGCACAAATGACGCACGACAATCTGATAGTCAATGGAAAGCTGAGTTTCTCAAAAAACTTATTCAGTAACACGGGAAAAGCAATAGTAATCGGGTAGTTACAGCTCTAGAAATCACAGTTCCTAAAGTTATCTAGCAAACCACATTGTATAATCGAAATTCTCTTCAGCCTTTAAGGGGCGAGGAAATTGCGCAAACGGCGCGGCATCCGCCCTATCTCTCCCCTTGTGGGAGAGAAAGCAATTTCAACATCTTGAGCACCGCTCAAGTGTTAGAAATTGCAAGTGAGGGGTCCAAGCCCCACCCGCGAACCTAAAAGCCACAGCACACTGTCCCTCAGCGCCAGACACCACCCCTCACCTGAAAAATCTATGACTTAGCAAAGCTAAGACCATGATTTTTCTTCCTCTCCCACAAGGGGAGAGGTAACCCTGCCGTACCACCGAAAATCTCGTCTGCTGTCGAAGTCGCGAACATGCGCAAAAGGCGCGGCATCCGCTCTATCTCTCCCCTTGTGGGAGAGAAAGCAATTTCAGCATCTTGAGCACCGCTCAAGTGTTAGAAATCGCAAGTGAGGGGTCCCGCCCCGCGCTTTGACGCCCCCGCAAACGATCCAAGATACTCAGACAGACAAAATCCAGGTTCCTCTCAATCTCATCGTTCCAGAACCGCATCGTGACAAAGCCCTCATCGCGAAAATACGCGTCGCGCCTGCTATCGGCGTCGCTTTCCGCATGCTGCGCGCCGTCCACCTCGATAATCACCTTCGCGTCGAAGCAGACGAAATCAATGATGTAAGTGTGCATCGGCACCTGACGCCGGAACTTGAACCCTTCCAGCTTCCCACCCCGAAGGGCCTGCCACAGCATATTTTCCGCCCGCGTCGAATCCTTTCGCATTCCTCTGGCGCGCATTCGATTTATGGGCGGCGGGTGATGGTGGTGGGCCATAAAGGTGCCTCGATGTGTGGTCAGCGCAAGAATGCACCCCTCACCTGAAAAATCTATGACTTAGCTGAGCCAAGCTCATGATTTTTCGTCCTCTCCCGCAAGAGGAGAGGCAACCCGTGGCACCCTCGAATTTTTCTCTGCTTGTGACGATCGTTGAGATAGGGCGAATGGCACGGCACCCACCCTCTCTCTCCCCTTCTGGCAGAGAGAGCAATTTCAACATCTCAAGCATCGCTTAAGTGTTAGAAATCGCAGGTGACGGGTCTGTCGCCTCCGCAACCAGAAGACGACGACAACTAGCTCCGACGCGCTTCCAGCCGCCGTTTATCCCGTTCGACATACTCGTATCCCATGCTCGTCAACCGAAACTGGCGTTTCTGGAATTCACCGCGGATCTGGATGAAACCCTGTTCTTCGGCTTCATAGAGCGTCTTCAGACCCACCCCTTTCGGCGGGGTCTGCCAGTCGGTGCCGACGGCGCTGTGCAGCAATACCATAATCTTTATAATGTCGGCTCTCCATGGCTATGCCGCAAATGTGGCCGGTGGCCATCGACTGTCGTCGCAGTTGGTTTCTGTAGCGTAATGGCCATGGGGTTGGCAACGGCGATGTGTTTTTGATGGCTGGGTCAAATTCTTGTGGATCGGAATGCAGAACTTACCGCTCTGTTTTTCCCAGCCAGAAAAATTACTTCCAAACGAAATCAATACCTTACCCGAAAATCGCAAAAAATAGCAAAAAACACGCCGCAGTTTTCTCCACGGCTTGCGAATCGCCCGCGCACTGGTCCCGTTCCGCCCTCGGATACACCGCAAGGCGTTGCGGCGAGGCGGAACCGGCGCTGGTGGTGAGGGGGTACGCAACCCCTCATCGCCGGGGTCCGGCAGCGAATCCCCCCGGCGGCAACGGGTGGGGCGTGGCACCGGTTTCGGACCGGCCGGTGCACCGCCCCCGATGTTCGGACCGGATCGGCATGCCTGCCTCGAATATCCAGACGGGTTTCGAGATCCAGGCAGTGCCGCTCCTGTCCGTCCGCCGCCGGGTGTACCGACAGCTCATCGGCTCCTGGTCGAACGCGACCGC
>NZ_RXPG01000005.1:0-76394 GCF_023757665.1 Rhizobium skierniewicense Ch11 | reverse complement strand
GGCGGTACACAGGCAAACGCTGCATCTGCCCGGCATCCTCGAAGGGGGAGAAAGGGCAGGTGCGGCCGAACTGGCAGGCGGAATGTTTCGGCAACGAAGCACCCGCCGCCCGGAGGTGAAGGGTTGGATCTTGACCATGTCCGACCGGTGAACCGGCAGGGTTTCGGCCCTTTGCCATCCGGGATGCGCCAGCCGTGGCAAGAGGATCGCTGGCGGGCACAAACCGCTGAACGGGGCGCTGAAAGGTGCCAATATTAGACTACCCAACGAGGCAGCTTGCAGCGCCCCGTCCGAATACCATGGCCGATAAGGCGATGGACCGAGAGAAAAAGAGCACACCACGGGCAGATGCTGCCGCGTGAGCGGCGAAGCTTGCGCAAAAGGCTGGCCGGGATTTTTGACAGGTTCTGTGGAAGGTTATGCAGCCGCTGGCGCTCGGTTATGCAGCCGCTGGCGCTAATGCCAGTTCGCGGCTCATCCCAATAAAAACACCCTGAAATCGTTCACATTCGTCCCCGTTGGCCCCGGCACGAACAGATCGTCGGCCAGATTGAAGGCAGACCACGCATCATGGCCGGACAGCAGAGCCCGCGCATCGCCACCCTCCGCGCGCATACGGCTCACGCTGTCGCCATCGGCAAAGGCACCCGCATTGGTCTCCGAACCGTCGATGCCATCCGTATCCGCCGCCAGCGCCATGATACCGGACACGCCTTGCAGATCGAGCGCCGCCGATAGCAGGAATTCGCTGTTGCGCCCGCCCCTGCCATAGGTGCCGTTGCCGATGGTCACGGTTGTCTCGCCGCCCGATAGCAACACCATCGGCTTGGCGAAGGCAGCATTGTCCGCAAATTCGCGCGCCAGCGCCGCATGCATGCGGCCGATATCCCTCGCCTCGCCCTCAATGCTGTCGGACAGAATGAGTGGATGCACGCCGTGGCGTCGCGCCAGATCGGCAGCGGCATCGAGAGACACCCGCGCCGAGGCGATGACATGGACCATGTTTCCGGCAAAGACCGCATCATCCGGCTTCGGCGCCACGGCATGGCGGATGCTGTCGACAATCCGCTCCGGCAAATCGATGCGGTAATCGCGGATGGCGCGCAAGGCATCCGCAGCATCGCTCTCGTCCGGCACGGTCGGGCCAGAGGCGACGAAGGCGGGGTTGTCGCCCGGCACATCGGAGACCACGAGCGTGACCACGCGGGCCGGACGCGCCAGTGCCGCCAGCCTGCCCCCCTTGATACCGGAGAAGTGCTTGCGCACGACATTCATGGCCGAAATCGGCGCGCCGGAAGCCAGCAGCGCTTCATTGAGCCCGATCTCGTCGCTGAGATCAAAGCCTTCCGGTGGTGACGGCAACAGTGCTGATCCGCCACCCGACACCAGCGCAATGACCAGATCGTCTTCGGTCAACCCGCCGACATGCGCCATCAATGCCTGCGCTGCCGCAAGCCCGGCTGCGTCCGGCACCGGGTGGGCAGATTGAAGAACGCGGGTACGCTGGCATTCCGCCACCGGCCCGTGGCGCGCCACGACCAGCCCGTCAAAAGGGTGCGGCCATGCCCGCTCGAAGGCCTGCGCCATCTGGCTTGCCGCCTTGCCCGCTCCGATCACCACGGTGCGGCCCTTCGGCGGTGGCGGAAGATGGCGAAGGATCGCCTCATAGGGATCGGCGGCCTTCACCGCCGCAAAAAACAGCGTCTCCAGAAACGCGCGCGGATTGGCAATCAACTCTGTCCTCCCTCAAGGCAACTCGCTCTACCTCGCAGCACCATGGCCCGACAAGGTCACCTCGGCAAGCCCGCGCGCCACCGCAGCGTATGGTTGATTGAACTTCTCACATCCTCATGCGTTCGGTTTCACAGACAGACAACGACATCGGAGGGATACCATGACCGATACCGACAATCTGGGACCGGAATACAAAAACAACATTTCGTTGAAGGGCAGACGTTTTGTCTGGGACCGGCGCAAATCGAAGCCGTGGATGTTCACCATGGCCATCATTCTCGGGCTCATCGTCGCCGCCAGCGCAGTGGCGGTGACATATATTGTCAGCGCACATCCCGGCAAGCCTGAGACGAACCCGAGCATTGACGCACCCGCCCGTCCCTGAACCCGCTCAGACCAGAAGCTGCGCGCCGAACTGGGCGTCATACAGACGGCTATAGGGGCCTTTCGCCTGTAAAAGTTCATGATGGTTGCCGGTCTCGACAATGCCGCTTTCATCCACAACCACGATGCGCGTCGCATCGCGGATCGTGGCCAGACGGTGGGCGATGACAAGAGTGGTGCGGCCTGCCGCAAGCTCGCTCAGGGATGCCTGAATAGCCCGCTCCGTCTCGGTATCGAGCGCAGACGTCGCTTCGTCAAGAATGAGGATAGGCGGGTTCTTGAGGAACATGCGGGCAATCGACATGCGCTGTTTCTGCCCGCCGGAAAGCTTAACGCCCCGCTCTCCGATCACCGTCTCCATGCCATCAGGCATATCCTTGATGACGCCATCCAGCCGCGCACGCCGCGCCGCATCCCAGATATCCGCATCGCTCGCGCCCAGACGACCATATTCGATGTTCTCGCGAATGGTGCCGCCGAACAGGAACACATCCTGCTGAACGATTCCGATCTGGCTTCGCAGCGACGCCAGGGTCATCTTGCGGATATCGATGCCGTCGATGCTGATCGCCCCGCCCGTCACGTCGTAAAAACGCGGCAGCAGCGAACACAGCGTCGTCTTGCCCGCGCCGGAAGGACCGACGAAGGCGACGGTTTCCCCGGCCCCGATGGTGAGGTCGATATGACGCAGCACCTGTTTGCCGTCACTATAGCCGAAGCTGACATCGCGGTAGGCGATCTCGCCCCGCAGAGCCGGTGCCTCGATGGCGCCCGGCGCATCGGCAATATCGGGTGCGGTGTCGATCAGCTCGGTAAAACGTCTGAAGCCGGCAATGCCCTTTGGATAGGTCTCGATAACGGAATTGATCTTCTCCACAGGGCGGAAGAAGACGTTGACGAGCAACAGGAAGCCGACGAAGCCCCCATTGGTCAGGTCACCCGTCAGCACGAACCACGCGCCACAGATCATGATGATCATCTGCGTCAGACGCATGCTCATGTAGCTCAGGGAGGTGCTGGCCGCCATGATCTTGTAGGCACTGAGTTTGGTCTGGCGGTAACGCTGGTTATCGGCTTCGAACAGCGCCCGCTCGTGGTCCTCGTTGGCAAAGGCCTGAACGACGCGCATGCCACCGACATTTTCTTCGATGCGGGCATTGAAGGCACCGACGCGGCCGTAGAGCGCGCGGAAATTGTTGGTCATGCGGCTGCCGTATCGGCTCGTCACCCAGGCCGTGACTGGAACCACCGCAGCGGTCACCAGCGCCAGCGGCACGTTGACGGACATCATCAGCGCGAACGCCCCGAGGAAAGTCATCACGGCGATGAACAGGTCTTCCGGCCCATGATGCGCCACCTCGCCGATTTCCTCGAGGTCCTTCGTCAGCCGTCCGACCAGATGGCCGGTCTTCTGGTTGTCGAAAAAGCCGAAGGACAGTTTTTGCAGATGGTCGAAGGCACGGCGGCGCATGTCGGTTTCGATGTTGATGCCGAGCATGTGTCCCCAATAGGTGACGATCGCCATCAACCCGGTGTTCATCACATAGATCACCAGAAGACCGATAGACGCAAGGACGATCAGACGCCAGTCGCCTGCGGGCAAAAGCACATCCACGAACGCCTTTACCGCCATCGGAAAGCCGAGTTCCAGAACGCCGGAAAGAACGGCGCAGGAAAAGTCCATGATGAACAGCCCGCGATACGGGCGATAATAGGAGAAGAAGCGACGAAGCATGGCTTTTGTCCAGGACGGCAGGCAACAGCCGTCGAAATTGCAAGTTTGGTCCCCAACTCTCACATTTCCGTAACAAGGCCAAGATAGGGGGCGGTATTTTTACCAAAATCGTCCAATAACGCGTAGCAACACTATAAAAACGAAATGATGCTGGATTATGTTTCGCCTATCGGCACAATGGTGTCAGAACAACATCCGGTCGGGGAAGCGAAAGAGACGCGATTTTGAGCAAAATTGACACGCCCAGAAAGCCCGCAGAGCCACGCTGGCTTGGTCCGGCAGCACATGCGCGCACCGCGCTCGTGCCATCCATCTCGGCTGCGCGCTGGCTTCTGGTTCTCATCGTCGCCGCAGGTATCTACTTTTTCTACGGCTTCCTCGTTCCCGTGCTCGCAGCATTGGTCATCGGCTTCGCCAGTTGGCCCGTCTACCGTGAACTGTTGCGGCGCGTGGGCGGCAACAACACCGTGGGCGCCACTCTTGCATTGCTGCTCATCATTACCTTCCTGATCGTGCCGATCTTTATCGCAGCCTCCTATACCGGCAGCGAAATCCGCGAATGGTTCGGCTGGGCCGTCGAGGTGAACAAGGTGGGAGCGCCCGTGCCCGCATGGATTGCCGCCCTGCCCGGCGTCGGCCTGTGGATGAGCGAACAATGGGTTCGCTACATCGGCACACCCGGCGCCATTGGTGAGGTCATCCAACTGGTCAGCGGCGCCAATATCGGCAACATCTACCGCGCCATCGTCGCCGCCGGAAACGGCGCATTCCATCTGATCCTCACATTGCTTTTCATGCTGATCGCGCTGTTTTTCGTCTACCGCAACGGCGTCGGCTTCGCACGTCAGATCGACCTTATCGGAGAGCGCATTCTGCCCACGCGGTGGGAGCGGATTTCCCGTGTCGTTCCGGCCACGATCAGCTCCACCGTGACGGGCATGACGCTGATCGCGATTGGCGAAGGCATCATCCTGGGCGTGGCCTACTGGATCGCCGGCGTCCCCTCGCCCGTCACCCTCGGCGTCCTGACTGGCGTCATGGCGCTGATCCCCGGTGGCGCGCCCTTGTCGTTCACGCTCGTGTCCGTCTACCTCATGGCCAGCGGTTCCCTCACCGCAGGCATCGCGCTGCTGGCCTGGGGCTCGATCGAGCTTTTTATCGTGGACAAGACCATCCGCCCACGCCTTGTCGGCGGCCCGATCAAATTACCCTTCCTGCCAACCTTTTTCGGTCTGATCGGCGGCGTCAAGACGATGGGCTTTCTCGGCCTGTTCATCGGTCCGGTCCTGATGGCCCTACTCGTTGCCGTGTGGCGCGAATGGGTGCGAGAAGTGGAACTCTCCGCCATCGAGGACGAAGTCGTGCCACCAGGACCGGAAATCGATCACGCAGCGCCGCTACGTAAGACGGCCTCGTAGCCCGCCGCTTGAAGCCTCAGCTCCATGAAAAGGCTGAGCGGATCCGGCTTGTATGGCGGGAACGGCTCGATATCGACGAAGCCCGCCTCATGATAAAGCCTGATTGCCGCCGGCTGGCTAATGCCCGTTTCCAGGCGGATCGCGGTCAGCCCGCGTTCGTGTCCAAGTTCGACCAACGCATTCAGCATCAGCTTGCCGATTTTCAGGCCGCGTGCTTTCGGGTCGACAAACATACGCTTGATTTCCGCTGTGCCATCACCGGCTTCGACAAGAGCGCAGCAACCAACGATCTCGCCATCATGACGTGCCGCAAAGAATGAAACGTTCGGTTTCTCCAGACTGGTGATATCGACGAGATGATTGCTTTCGGGCGGATAGAGCGATGCGGCGTAGGCGTCGGACTGATCGAGAAGGCTAAGGATCTCCGGCTGGCGGGGACTTTCCAAGGTGATGGCAATGGGCATGCTAATTTCCGTTTATTTTTGCAAATGCAGGGCGTTGCGTCGCAATAAGACTACAATTCCGCTAGATCGTCGCTGTTAGACAATTCTCCTTCCAGAGGCAACAGAGCGACAATGAGAACCGCGCTTGTTTTGATGACCATTCTCGGCTGCGACGATACCGCAACCGACTGCCGACATATCGCGACCATGCAGCAACGCTGGACGAGCATAGAACTGTGCGATGCCGAATCGGAAAAGCAGCTGGGCAATTTCGCCAACGCCTCCTATCCCGTGGTGGTCGCCGTTTGCCAGACACCGGATGCGCCGAAAGATGACATTGCCAAGACCGATGGTGCCAAGACCGATGGTCAGACGCCGGACGCGACCACCACATCGCTTCCGCTGGACACGGAAGAAGAGCAGACGCTGACACAGCGCGCCATCACCCGTGTGCGCAGAATTTTGCCGTCCACCGAAGGCGTCAAGGAAGTGTTGGGCAAGCCGGTACGAATGGTGGAAGACAGCTATTCCTGGATCGCACGTCGTTTCGCAAAGTAGCTCTACGCGGCCTGCGCAACCAAGTCGCTCGCCAAGGCCCGGGCGCGATTGCGCTGTTGCAGCATGTGCAGTTTTTCCACCATATGCAGCAATTCGCGCATGGCAGCATCGCCGTCAACATGCGCAAATTTTGCCATCAACCCCGACGACAGCTCCATGATGGTGTCCGCATAAGGCGTGTCCGCAGCATTCCGCCACAAAAGCGTCGCCTCCATGAAGATGTTCAGCACTGCACCGAAAAGGCCTGTCGATTGGAACAGGGCCTTCAGCGCATGATGTCGTCCTGTGGCCAGAATGGAGCGCACCCGGTGGCTGTCCAGACCCGACAGATTGGAGATCGATTCGGCAAAGAAATCGAGTTTTCCAGAGCACAATGCACTCATCAGAAAGGCAGGTGTAAGCCCCGCCTGCTCCCGAAGATGTTCGACCATCATCGGCATATCTTCCCTGGCGACATCGCCGGCAATCATCACCGTTGCCGCGTCAGAGGCATCCCGAATGACACTTTGAAGACGACCCGCGGGTATGACGTTGCCGACGAGATCGCATGCCGCTAGCGCCGCACCGATATGGCCGACCATGCTGTAGCGCACATCGGCGGGCAGATCGTCATGGTGCAGAAGAAGGTCTCGGATCTCAGCATCATCCACATGCCGCTCGGCAATTCGTCGTAGAGCAAAGGGCGTGATACAGGCGCTGCGGTTTTCGAGCAGAATGGAGAGTTCGAGAACACCGCCGAGTTCGGCCAGCGCCGCACAGGCGCCCGCAGCAAGGTACGGGCGCGCGGCAATCATGGCGCGTGTCATGGCCGTGCCGTTTCCGGCCAGATCGACCAGATCGGTTTCCCGCAGCACAGGCGAATGGATAATGACAAGGCAGGCGATTTCGGGCTGATCTTCCGCGAGCGCGAAGACAATGGCGCGGGGTGCATCGGGCGCGTAGGCTAGCTGTTCTGCGAGGGCGAGGCGCACCTTCGGGGACGGATCATCCAGTAGATAGGTCATCGCATCATAGGCGCTATCGTAACGATCCTGCGGCAGGCGGGATTGCAGATAAGCCTGCGCAAGTACGCTGGCCGCCTTGGTGCGATCACGCGATCCAGCTTTTTCCGACCAACGAAGAAATGCTTGTACGATCACCCTGCGCCCCAAAAACAGACAATTCCGACTGGTCTGGAACAGGCGTGATCCCAATGCGAATCCGACCCCTGCCCCTAGAGTACCGACACTAGGAGCAAAAGGTTTACGATTGGTTCACCATATCTTTTAACAATCCGGAAAGACGCATCTCACGAACCGGGCCGCTTGAGCTGGAAGACGTCAACGCCGCCGTCGCAATAATCCATGTAGCCCATGCGCGCCACGGGGCGTGCCCGTGTCATGTCTATACGACCATTGTCGATGACGGCTTCATCCAGATGAATGCCGACGACCTGCCCGAAGACAATCCAGGAATCAGCCTCCACGCCATCGACATCCACGGGGCGCATGATCTGCGTGACGCGGCACTCCAGAGCGGCATAGGCCTCCGCGACATAGGGTGCATCCACAAGTTCCCCCTGTTTCGGCGTGAGCCCGGCAAGCTCGAATTCGTTGACACCATATGCGACAGGCGCGGAGGATGCGTTCATCTTGTCCACAAGGTGCCGGCTGACGAGATTGGCGGTAAACACACCGCTTTCCTCGACATTGCGCACGCTATGCTTATGGCCGCTGGACGAAAACATGATGAGCTTGGGGACATCCGCCACCGCATTGAAGAAAGAATACGGCGCAAGATTGAGCGATCCGTCCTTTCCCTTGGACCCGATCCAGCCGATAGGCCGTGGCGCGACAATGGCCTTGAATGGATCATGCGACAGGCCATGCCGATTGGTATCGGTGGTGTAGAACATCAGGCTTCGCCCACCCATGTCACGACGTCAGAGAGTTGCGGACGCGGGCGTTCGACCGGCGGAAACGTCGTTGACCCAATGTGGATGAAGCCCGCGATTTTTTCGCCCGGATTGACCCCTAGCGCGGGGAAGAGTGCTTCGTCGTAGGACACCCATTCCGTCAGCCAGTTGGCGGCATAGCCCTTGGCGTTGGCCGCAAACAGCATGTTGAGGCAAACTGCACCGACGGACATGACCTGCTCCCATTCGGGAATTTTGACATGCGGCGCAGCCGTGCTGACAACAGCGACAACAAGAGGTGCGCGGGTGAAGCGGGTGCGCTCGACCTCCTGATATTCGGCGCTGAGGTCAGGTGTTTTTTCGAGTGCGCGCTTCAAGGCAGCGTTGCCCAGCCGCTCGCGCTCTTCGCCCCGGTAGACGATGAAGCGCCATGGCGCGATCTTGCCGTGGTCGGGAACGCGGACTGTCAGGCGCAATATCTCTTCGATCTCTGCGCGATCCGGGCCCGGCTCGGTCAGCTGCGGCGCTGGCGTGGACCGGCGAACATTCAGGTAATCGATGAGGGTGATATTGTCTTTCATATCAGAACCGTTCCATTATCATACATATCAAATCAGGGGCCTTGAAATCGCCACGGCATTGCGTTTGAAGTGGTCCCAGAAAAACAAGAAGTCAATCCGGTTGAGCGTAATGACATCCATCAAAATTGCGGCAAGTGTTTGTATGGCAGCCGTTTTGGTCGTCTTGCCGAGTGGTGCCGCGTTCTCTCAGGACGCCTTCAAGGATTTCAAACAGCTTGGCGGAACGCAGAAGATGCCAAAGCTCAACGCTTTCACGGCACCCGCTGCCCCCGACGCCCCACAATCCAACTCCCGCGACATCACCATGGAAGCCAAGCTGACCAATGACGGAGAGCCGATGATGGAGGGGCTCGCATGGCGCGTGTTCAGCCCCATACCCGGCCCGGACGGGAAGTTGCCGATGTTGGCGAGTTCGGATGGCGGCCCGGCGGAATTCCACCTGACACCCGGTGACTACTTCATCAATGTGTCGTTCGGACGTGCAGGCGTGACCAAGAAGGTCAGCGTTCCCGCCAGTGGCAAGATCGACAAGCAGGTGCTGATTCTCGATGCCGGTGGCTTCGTACTGAACGCCGTGGCCGGAACCGACAAACGGATTTCGCCGGGCCAACTCAAATTTTCGATCTATTCACCGGATACGCAGGAGGATGGTGAACGCCGTCTCGTGATGTCCGATGTCAAACCCAACACCATCGTGCGGCTCAACGCCGGGACCTACCATGTCGTCTCCGAATATGGCGGCGTCAACGCGGTCGTCCGCGCCGATATTCAGGTCGAGGCGGGCAAGCTGACGGAAGCGACGCTTCAGCACCGTGCCGCACAGGTAACGCTGAAGCTGGTGTCGGAACATGGTGGCGAAGCGATTGCCGATACAGCCTGGTCGGTACTCACAGGCTCGGGTGACCTCGTCAACGAAAGCGTGAGCGCTTTCTCCACGATGGTTCTGGCCGACGGCGAATACACAGCCATCGCCCGCAACAAGGACAAGGTCTACCAGCGCAACTTCAAAGTGGCTGCGGGCAACGACTCAGATGTTGAAGTGTTGATGAAGGACCAGGCCCCGGAAGAGACGACGGGTGATTTCGAGTGACGTCGGCGACCTCATTCAGAATCGTCATCCGGATCTAGACCGGGAACCAACGGCCGCATGCGGCCATGGCGAACAGCGACAATCTCGATAACATCGACTTTTCGCATGTAGTCCATGAGATAATCACCGAAAACCCAAGTCTTGCATCCGGCGACAGGAAGATTGTTATTTTCCTGTCCGATATCTGGAAATATCTCGATATTTCGCCTTGCCTCTGCGATTGCCTGAATGAAGCGTGTGGCTGCAATGGGATTTCTGCTTTTGAGGTATTGAACTTCATTTCGCAAATATGCCGCAGCCGAACGCGAAATGATCACGCGCATCAGGCGGCCTTTTCAGATGCGGTTCTCTTCAAGTCCGCAACGACAGCGTCGAGGTCTTCGTACTCTCCATCCTCAATCTCCTCCCGCCCCCGCTTCACAGCGAGAATATCAGCTCCCTCGTTCAGGAGATATGTCTTGAGAGCACGAACAATGACCCAGCTTCGAGACCGCTCGGTCGTTTCGGCAATCTTTTCGATTTCCGTTAGCACATCCTCTGGCATTCGTAACGTGATAGGATTGGAAAGCGCCTGCTTCATGGGTCATCCTCCTGGAACTTGTATTTCATTGTAATACAGATTGGAAAAAAAACACCCCCGGAAATGTCTTTCCGAGGGTGAAGGAGAACGCGTTTTGAATACGTTAAGCAGCTTTTGCCTTGGCAGCCTTTGCCGCACGCTTGCGCTTAACGTCCGGTGGTGTCGCCTCCTCCACAAGATTGGCGATCGCCTCGTCCAGCGCGTAGGAGGTCTGCGCCTGCGAGCCGAGGCGGCGGATGTTGACTGTGCGCTCTTCAGCTTCCTTTTTGCCGCAAACGATGATGACCGGGACCTTGGTGACCGAGTGTTCGCGGACCTTGTAGTTGATCTTCTCGTTGCGGAAATCGGTTTCGACCGAAAGACCCGCGTCGCGTAGCGCTTCGGCGACTTCGCGACCATAATCATCGGCGTCTGAGGTGATGGTGGCGACGACGACCTGCTGCGGTGCGAACCACAGCGGCATGTGACCGGCGAAATTCTCGATGAGAATCCCGAGGAACCGTTCCATCGAGCCGCAGATGGCGCGGTGGATCATCACCGGCTGGCGCTTTTCGGAGGCTTGATCGATGTAGAAGGCACCAAAGCGTTCAGGCAGATTGAAATCCACCTGCGTTGTGCCGCACTGCCATTCGCGACCAATGGCATCCTTCAGCGTGTACTCAAACTTCGGACCGTAGAACGCACCCTCGCCCGGCAGAATATCGGTCTTGATACGACCCTCGGACTGGGATTCGATGGATTTCAGCACATCGGTCATCACGCTTTCGGCGCGGTCCCAGACCTCGTCGGAGCCGACGCGCTTTTCTGGGCGCGTAGACAGCTTGACGACGATTTCGTCGAAACCGAAATCCTTGTAGACCGACAGGATGAGATCGTTGATGCGCAGGCATTCCGCCGCCATCTGCTCTTCCGTGCAGAAGACGTGCGCGTCATCCTGTGTGAAGCCGCGAACACGCATCAAGCCATGCAGCGCGCCGGAGGCTTCGTAGCGATGAACGTTGCCGAATTCCGCAAGGCGAACAGGCAATTCCCGGTAAGACTTCAACCCATGCTTGAAGATTTGAACATGACCCGGGCAGTTCATTGGCTTCAGCGCGAAGACGCGGTTATCCGCTTCCTCATCCTTCGGGTGAGTGAACGCACAGGCCGATTTCACGGCGAACATGTTTTCCTGATACCAGCCCCAGTGACCGGAGGTTTCCCACAAGGAAGCATCCAGCACCTGCGGTGCATTGACCTCCTGATAGGTACCTTCCAACTGCCGGCGCATATAGGCCGTCAGGGTCTGGAACATGCGCCAGCCCTTGCCGTGCCAGAAGACGACGCCAGGGCCTTCTTCCTGAAAATGGAACAGGTCCATCTCGCGACCGAGCTTGCGGTGATCGCGCTTTTCGGCTTCGGCCAGAATGTGGAGATACTGATCCAGCTCTTCCTGCGTAGCCCATGCGGTGCCGTAGATGCGCGTCAGCATCGGGTTGTTGCTATCGCCACGCCAATAGGCACCGGCAACCTTCATCAGCTTGAAGGCCGTGCCGATCTGCCCGGTGTTGGCCATGTGAGGACCCCGGCAAAGATCGAACCAGTCACCCTGATAATAAATCTTGAGGTCCTGCCCCTCGGGGATCGCATCCACAAGTTCGACCTTGTATTGCTCACCCTTGGCAGCGAAGACTTCTTTCGCCTTTTCACGGGACCAGATTTCGCGTGTGAACGGCTTGGACCGACCGATGATCTCCTTCATCTTCTTTTCGATCTTCGGCAGATCGTCCGGCGTGAAGGGCTCGTTCTTGGCAAAGTCGTAATAAAAGCCGTTTTCGATCACGGGGCCGATCGTGACTTGCGTACCGGGCCACAATTCTTGCACGGCTTCCGCCATCACGTGGGCCGCATCGTGACGGATCAGCTCCAGCGCGCGGCTATCGTCTCGGGTGACGATCTCGATCTTGCCATCGACAATGGTTTCGGAAAGGTCGCGCACAGTGCCATCCAGCGCAATCGCGACGGCCTTCTTGGCAAGCGACTTGGAAATGGATTCGGCCACATCGCGCCCGGTCGTGCCTTGTGCATACTGGCGAACGGAGCCATCGGGAAATGTGAGGGAAATGGCGTCTGACATCATACTTCTCCTGTCCAGTCCCGCCAACGAATGCGGGTGGTTTCATGTAAAATCGGTCGATCGATCGTGACTGATCGAGGCGACTGTTTAAACGCGTTCGCCAGAAGGGTAAAGGCTCATTGCTGGCCAGAATGAGAACGAAGATACCGCCAGGGCATGTACCACTTCTGCCGTGCGCCCAGCTGTTCCGCGACGGGATCAAGCCCGCTGGTGCCACCCGGTCCGCAGCGGGCGACGCGAAACAGGGTCATCCAGCCACCGGCCCAGAAACCGTGGCGGGCAAAGGCCTCATAGCCATATTCGGAGCAGGTGGGAATGTGGCGGCAGGAATTACCGATGAAGCCTGAGAATGCCAGCTGGTAGAAACGGATGAGGCCCATCCCGAGAAGGCGTCCCGGGGTTTTGCGAAAGGAGCCGGACCAGTTGCGAGTTTTCGGCGTCCTGTCAGGGTGCTGGCAGTGCGGCTCGTTACACACGGCTTAAGCCGGAAGACGCTGCTCTGCCTCGATCTGGTCGAGACAGTCGCAGATCGCGTCGAATGTGAGCATGGTAGAGGCGTGGCGGGCTTTGTAGTCCTTCACCGGTTTCAAAACACGCATATCCTCGAACCTGCCGCCCGGCCCCTCACCGCCTGCCGTCAGCATGGCAAGCATGTCGGCGCGTGCCGTTCGGATTTGATCGCTCGTGGCGCCTACGACATGGCGGGCCATGATGGACGAAGAGGCCTGCCCCAGGGCGCAGGCACGCACCTCATGGGAGAAATCCGTGACAACACCATGGGTGAGCTTCACGTAAACCTTGACCTTGGAGCCGCACAGCTTGGAGTGTTTCTGAGCGCTGGCATGCGCATCCGGCATATCGCCGGTGAGCGGAATATTACCAGCAAACTCCAGAATTCGGTCGTTGTAGATATCGTCCATGTGATGATCCGTGTGGGCAGGATTGGTTTTTCAAACACCTCGTCAACCAAGGCAGCACTTTTCTGCCACTTGTCATCTTTATATGTTATGAGACGCCTACGTCATCAAGGTGTGATCATTTATCGCATGCCAAATTCGTGACCTCAGGCTTGCATTATTGCCTGAAAACAACCAGATAGCACGCGCGGCGCGTTGTAATTGGAGCCGTAACCCATATTCAGATGCAGCCTTGAACTGCATCGGAGATCAAAAGATGGATGCAATCGTGAAGAATTTCCCCGGTGCGGGTGCTCAGGACGGTATTTCCGCCGAGCGCCCTACGCAGGCCGAAGCTGAAGATGCCGTGCGCGTTTTGCTGCGCTGGGCGGGCGACAATCCCGACCGTGAAGGCCTGCTCGACACGCCAAAGCGCGTAGCAAAATCCTACCGCGAACTGTTCAGCGGCTACGCGCTGGATGCCAACGACGTGCTGGGCACGACATTCGAAGAAGTCGGCGGTTACGACGACATCATTCTGGTGCGTGACATTCCCTTTTATTCCCACTGTGAACACCACATGGTTCCGATCATTGGTAAAGCGCATGTCGCCTACCTGCCGGAAGGTCGCGTGCTGGGCCTTTCCAAGATCGCCCGCGTCGTCGAAATCTTCGGTCGCCGTTTGCAGACGCAGGAAACGATGACGGCGCAGATCGCCAACGCCATCGAAAGCAAGCTGAAGCCGCGCGGTGTGGCCGTGATGATCGATGCAGAACACATGTGCATGTCCATGCGTGGCGTGCAGAAGCAGGGGTCGACCACGCTGACGACCAGCTTCACCGGCACATTCAAGTCGGAAGCTGCCCAGCAAGCTCGCTTCATGTCCATGGTTTATAGCCGCTAATACCAGTTTCGATACGGGCGGCTGAACACATCGTTTCGCCGCCCGACATCCATCCTGCTCATGGTCGTGTCCCCGCGGCGACCGCTCCCACGAACTGTCGAGGTTCCCATGGCGCTGACATTTCCGCCCGCTTCTGGCGATAAGCACGAGCTTGAGGCAGCCGGTGCCTTCACCCCGAAATTCGATGCTCATGGCCTCGTCACTGCCGTCGTGACGGATTTGAAAGACGGCGAATTGTTGATGGTTGCGCATATGAATGCGCAGGCCGTAGCGCTGACGCTGGAAACCGGCATCGCGCATTATTACAGTCGTTCGCGCGACAAAATCTGGAAAAAGGGCGAAACCTCCGGCAATCTCCAAACCGTGCGCGAGATGCGCACCGATTGCGATCAGGATGCGATCTGGCTCAAGGTCTCGGTCGCGGGCCACGATGCCACGTGCCACACAGGTCGTCGCTCCTGCTTCTATCGCACGGTGACGCTGGACAATGGGCAAGCCGTGACCACCATCACGGACGATAAACGCCATTTCGATCCCGCGATCACCTACGCATCAGAGCCCTCCCGCCAAGACTAATTTTTCATTTCGTCTCATTTTGTTACGAATATTATAGGAAGTCTCCGGGTAGATTACGATTTCGTAGATTTGCCTGGGAGTGGTACCGATGTTGGGATGGGGTTCAAACCGTGATAATCCGGCGGCGGTCACGTCTTTGGAAAAGATCGCGCAACCAGCCTCCTCTCCGGTCCCTTCGGTTCCCCCTGGCCGCATCGCACTTGCCCTCGGCGGTGGCGCGGCGCGCGGATGGGCCCATATTGGCGTTCTGCGTGCACTGGATGAAGCAGGCGTCAAGATCGGGATGATCGCGGGCACCTCCATCGGTGCGCTGGTGGGCGGATGCTACCTGGCGGGCAAGCTGGACGAACTCGAAGACTTTGCCCGATCCCTGACATTGCGTCGCATTGCCGGGCTACTGGACCTGACGATTGGTGGCGGTGGACTGTTCGGCGGCATGCGGCTGACCAAGCGCATGCAGGAACATCTGGTCGGTCTCACCATCGAGGATCTCGAGCATCCCTTCATCGCCGTTGCGACCGAACTGAAGACCGGTCATGAAGTATGGGTGCATCAGGGCGACCTGATCACCGCGTTGCGCGCCTCCTACGCCCTGCCCGGTATCTTCGAGCCGGTTCGGTGCAATGGCAGGACTCTGATCGATGGCGCACTGGTCAACCCCGTGCCTGTTTCCGTGTGCCGGGCCTACGAGCAGACAGTGGTGGTCGCCGTGAACCTGAACTACGATATTTTCGGCCGCTCGGCCGTCGTCAAGCATGGTGCCGGCACAGGCAGCGTCGACACGGGCCGCAAGCCGACCGTCGAGCCATCGTCACGGGTTGGATTGCCCGGTGTCATGGTACAGGCGTTCAACATCATTCAGGACCGAATTTCGCGTTCGCGCCTTGCGGGTGATCCACCGGATCTGACGCTGCATCCACGTATCAACCATATCGGGCTCTCCGAATTTCACCGCGCCGCCGAATCCATCGAGCGCGGCTACGAGGAGACACGCTCGCGGATTCCGGAACTGCAGAGAATGCAGCAGGTTTTCCAGCGCTGATACCTGCAACTGACGTGATCGTTGCGCGCTCTACCCAGCGATGTAAGCCTTGATATGCTCGGCTTCCGCTTCAATTTCGCCGATACGGGCCTTCACCACGTCACCGATCGAGATGATGCCGACGAGGCGGCCATCGGCTTCTACTGGCAGATGGCGAAACCGACCGCCGGTCATCAATTCCATCAGGTCGTCTGTGCTGGAGCCCTCGTGACAACGGGTGACGTTTTTGGTCATCACCTCGGAAACCCTGGCCTCGAGCGCTGCGGAGGCGTGCGTCGCGATGGCCTTGACGATATCACGCTCCGTGAAGATTCCAAGAATCGCGCCATGATCATCGGTGACGACAACAGCGCCGATGCGGTTTTCGTGCAGGGTAACCGCCGCCTCCCCGAGTGACAGATCCGGCCTGACGGTTATGACATCACGGCCCTTGAGATCGAGAAGTTCTTTCACAAATATCGGCATGGCTTCCTCCGCAATGACAGGTATTTTGAAGCGCGCGCCGTGTCTCCTCACAGGCGCGCTTACCTTACACGATCAATGGTGCGCCAGCGATCGGTGGAAAGCAATATGTTTCCACGGACACAGAACGTTCAATAGATTGAGTGAAGTCCCAAAGGCTCAGGCGCGCACGGCATCCTTGCGGTCAAACAGCGCAAAGAAGAGAAAGCCAAGCAGGAAACCAAAGATATGGGCATCCCAGGCCACCTCGCCGCCTACATCTCCAAAAAGAGGGATGCCAACGGCGATCAACACGTTACCGAACAACCACATCAGCGTGAAGATGAGAACCGTCCGGTTGGTGAGCGCCTCGACAATGCCCTGACGTGGCAATCTGTGGCCAATGGCCGGGTGATAGCGCCCCCCATTGGCGGGAAAAGCGAACCGGCATGCGGCCCCCATCAGCGCGGAGACGACACCGGATGCACCGATGAGAACCGTGACATCACCCCAATTTAGAAAAGCATGTCCGAAGGCGGCGACGGCTGAAGACACGCACCAGAGCAAAATGAAACGCAATGTGCCGATACGGCGCAGAACGGGGGCACCAAACGCCATCAGCCACAGCCCGTTGAACAGAATGTGCTCGATACCGCCATGCAAAAACGAATAGGTGATCGGCGTCCACAGCCACTCCAGACCTTGCTGCGACAATGGCACGGCATAACGAAGCGGGATGAAACCGAAGGTGTAGAGGAACCAACCATAAGCGTCTTCAGACAGAAGATATGTCGAGATGACATGGACCGCGATCAGGACGCCGAGAATTGCGACGAGAACACCAGGCAGGTTGAAAACCGGGGTTTTCTGAGGCGGTGCTGGCTGATGGACCTCATCGGTTTCCGATGGGCCAGTGTCGTGATGCGTCATGAATGAAACTCTCTTCCCAAGCCGTTCCGCGTTGTCTCCTGCGAGCAATATAGGAACGAAGCGGGAAAAAGAAGCACTGTCGGGACAGATGGTTGACCGAGGCAAAACACGCCCTGGCGTTCACGGACGTACGGCTTGGCACGGAAATCGCTCCGTCCTCTCTTACCACCGCAAATGAGGGCACTGCCTGTATCGAAAAGATACAGATATCCCGCGGGTACGGAGATTGAAGTCATGAAGACGAATACGAGTATCGATATTTACGCTTATTGGGATGCCCTGCGCGGCAACCGCGCTGCACCGCTGCGAAGCGAAATTGATCCCTCACACATACGCCATCTGCTTCCAGACCTGTTCGTGCTGACCGACAGCAACGACGGTTCACCCGTCTTTCGGCTGACAGGAACACGACTTTACAATCTTTTTGGACGTGAGCTGCGTGAAACCGCGTTTTCAGCCCTCTGGCAAGCGGATCAATCTGGAGATGCCTGCCGTATCGCCAGCGGGGTGATGCAGAACGAACGGCCCGTTCTGTTCGACATCGAAGCTGAAAGCGAGAGCGGCCATCTGCGCCAGGAATTCGAAATGCTGCTTTTGCCGCTGCAGGCCGAGCCGCACTTTCCCGCCCGCTTGCTGGGCGCTCTGGTGTCGGATCCGCCATTGGCCGATTTCGGCCAGCCGTTTCAGCCACTGTCGCTGACGCGCAGCCGCCTGCTGGAGCCGCAATTTCCGCGACTTCTCTCCAGCAATCTCGATAAGGCAGGCACGCGTTACGGCGGCGTCTCACTATGAGACCTTATACAGGTATTGATGCTCACCAAGGGAACGGACTGTTAACTCGGGGCATGTAAAGGATGAGGATCATCGCAAACCCATAGTGAAGCTCATGTTTTCATCCCGCTCAACAACTGTCGCCTTTGCCTCCCGGCCTGCGGAAACGCCTGCCGCCGAAGTCGTGACTGTTGGGCTGTCGGGAAGACTGATGGTACCCTCACACGAAGAGTATGACTGCACCGCCAATGAGATGACGGCCGAGACGGCACGCATTACCTGCTTCGTGCGTCCACGCAACGGCGACCGCATCATTGCCTATCTTCAACATATTGGCCGGATCGAAGGCATCGTTCAGGCGCTGACGGCGGATGGTTTTACCATCTCGATCATGGCGACTGAGCGAAAGCGCGAAAAGCTGGCGGCGCAATTGGCATGGATTGCCAAGCGTCAGGCACTGGGCCTACCGGAAGACCGCCGACACGACCGTCTGACGCCGCGCCATCCAAGCGCCGACCTGACATTCAGCGATGGCACCATTGTGCCCTGCCGCATCATCGACCTTTCGCTGTCCGGTGCCGCGGTGGAACTCGAGATCCGTCCCGCACTTGGGACTGACGTGCGTCTGGGCAACATGGCCGGCCGGATCGTTCGCCACTTCATGGAAGGTGTGGCCGTTGAATTCGATTCCGTACAGTCACGCGATGCACTGATCGAATTTCTCTAAAACATACATCCAACCGATCGCAACCGGCAACGCACTCCGCGTCTGCCGGTTTTTTTGTGTGCGAAATCCCGGTCGCGACGGGCTCCGGTTCTGCAGGCTGGCAGGGTTACCGGACAGGCCATAGGTTCGATACCTGAAGCTTCCCGAAAAAATCAGGAAAAATCAAAAAAAGAACGAAATAATCCGCCGAAAACCGCGATTTAATAGCCCTCATAGATAGAAATTTGCACCTAAAAATTGCTTTTCAGGCCTTTTCATGACCATTTTGCTGGTCTCAGTATAGTCAAAGAAGGGTTTAAATAAACCATATCTGTTCAGCGGGGCTCGTCCCGTTAACTGACCACGGTCACGATCTCATTTATTTCAATGAGTTACAAGATAATCAGGCTGAAATTCCTGAATGGAACGATAAAATTTGAATCGATTTCCTATCAAGTAAAGTTAAAATAAAGCTCTGTTTTCCCTAAATTTTGCGTCGAATTTGAGCACCGTTATTTCCGAGCGCTCAAAATATCGCTGGCATTGTCCTCCTCACAACGGGGAGACAAGAAAATGAAAAACATCAACCGTTTCGGTTTCATGATTGCGGCACTGATCTTCGGCGCCTTTTCGACACAGGCTCACGCTTCGCCAGCCGCTAGCATGCGCATCATGGGCAAGGCCAACCCACCCATTGGTCATTACGAATTTTGTCAGACATATCAGAGCGAATGCCAGCCGACATCTGCGGACCGTGGCCCTCTGAAGCTGACGGAACAGAACTGGCAGATGATCCTCGACGTCAACTACACTGCCAACACGACGATCACCCCGATGACGGACCTGGAAGTCTATGGCGTAGAAGAGCGCTGGGCTTATCCCACAACCGCTGGGGATTGCGAAGACTATGTTTTGCTGAAGCGCAAGATGCTGATGAACAAGGGCATCTCACCGTCCGACCTCCTGATCACAGTCGTTTTGCAGCCAAACGGAGCGGGCCATGCGGTTTTGACCGTGCGTACCGACCGTGGCGATTTCATCCTCGATAATCTTCGCAACAAGGTCATCGACTGGTCTGAGACCGAATATACCTACCTGAAGCGTCAGGACAGCAACAACCCGGGCCGTTGGGTCAAGATACAGGATGGCCGCGCCGTCAACGCTGTTGCAGCCATCAACGAATAAGGCGACGAGCGGTCTCCCCGCGACGCGACCTTTCCATTGGACAATCACGTCACCCAGTTCTTGATGTGATCGCTCCAAGAGCCGGTTCCCCGCCCCGGAACCGGCTTTTTTTTGCCTGAAATTCATCAGAGGACGTTCGCTTAGAGCAGTCCGAGTTCGGCCAGTTCCCGGCGAAGATCGGATGGCATTTCGTCGGAAAGACCGCCACCGCCCAGATCACGCGGGGCTTCCTCATCCTTCAGATATCGCCAGCCCTGAAAGGGTCGCTTGGGTGCAGGCGACGTTTCGATTACCTCCGGCCCAAGCACGAGATCGCAGCGGCTGATACCGTCATCGCCCTTGAAGGATTTGATATCGAGAATTTTCTGGCGCGCCTGAACCTGGCCCTTGATGACCCAGTAGAGCGAGCCACCATCCAGCAGCTCCTCTGCCCGTTTTGGGAACATACGGGTGGTGTGAACGCTGTGTGGCTCCATGCCCGCCGCTATGGCCAGAAGAGAGCGTTGGGAGACCCAACCGCGCAAATCCTCGATCGTGTCAGCGCCAACACAGAGCTTGATGAGATGTAAAGACATGCCGCTATCAATGCGGTTTCAGGCCTTGCGTCAAGCGCCTAGACTGCAAAGCTGGTCGGCGCGGATCAACATTCCACGACATTCACGGCAAGGCCACCCGTCGAGGTCTCCTTGTATTTCTCGCTCATGTCGTTGCCGGTCTGGCGCATGGTTTCGATACAGGCATCCAAAGGGACGAAATGCGAGCCATCACCTTTCAGCGCCAGAGATGCAGCCGTGACGGCCTTGACCGCACCAAGGGCGTTACGCTCGATGCACGGCACCTGAACCAGACCGGCGATCGGGTCGCACGTCATGCCAAGGTGGTGCTCCAACGCAATTTCGGCCGCATTCTCCACCTGCGCCGGTGACCCACCCATAACAGCGGCCAGACCCGCAGCCGCCATGGCCGCAGCGGAACCCACCTCCCCCTGACAGCCGACTTCGGCGCCCGAGATAGAAGCGTTGTGCTTGATGATGCCGCCAACGGCCGCAGCCGTCAGCAGAAAGTCCCTGATATCCTCGACGCTCGCATCCTCATGAAAATGGCGGAAATATTTGACCGTCGCCGGTATCACACCCGCCGCCCCATTGGTGGGCGCCGTGACGACACGACCGCCGGACGCATTCTCCTCGTTGACCGCCATCGCGTAGACGCTCAGCCAGTCATTGGCCAGAAGGGGATTGAGGCGGTTGCTGCGCCATTCGGCATTCAGCTTGTCGTGGATGGAGCGCGCGCGGCGCTTGACCTTCAGGCCACCCGGCATGATGCCCTCGCCCTTCAGTCCGCGCTCGATGCAGCCGTTCATCGCTTCCCAGATCACGTCCAGCCTGTCGTCCAGTTGCTGGCGCGACATCACCGTTTCTTCATTGGCACGCTTCATCTGCGCGATGGTGCGCCCCGACCGCTCGGCCATGTCCAGCATCGCCCTGGCGGTGGCGAAGGGATAGGGAACCCTGGGGCCAGTATCAACGGTCTTGCCCCGCTGACGCATGGCGTCAAGCTCTGTGTCGGTGACAACAAAACCGCCGCCAACAGAATAATAGATGCGCTTGAGCAGCATACGGCCCTGATTGTCATAGCCGGAAAAACTCATGCCATTGGCATGGCCGGGCAACGGGTTCTTCTTGTCGAATACGAGGTCTTCGGCAGGTCGGAAGGCGTAGCTCGGGTGGCCCGCAGGCGAAACGCGACCCGTGGATTCGACCGTGGCGATCAACCCGTCCATCGCGTCGGGATCGACCTGATCAGGCTGTTCGCCCATCAGACCCAGCACAACCGCGCGTCCTGAACCATGGCCGATGCCGGTGAAGGCAAGAGAGCCATGCAGACTGACCTTGATGGCAGACACGACGGCATTCGAAGGTCGCGGCCAATCGTTGGACAGCAGGGTTTCGAGAAATCTGTTCGCGGCAGACATCGGTCCCATCGTATGCGAACTGGACGGTCCAATACCGATCTTGAACACGTCGAAAACCGAAAGAAACATATCTGCCTGCCCTATGTATAGACTTATGGCCTCAGTCTATCTGAACCGGAAAAATGCGCCATATCAAAATAGGCATGGAGTAGGCTGAGCGCGACATGTGTTCGGCGTAAACGAAAACAGCACGGTCCTGTGGGGAACCGTGCTGAACAGTCTAAAGTGTCTATGAGAGATTGTTACGGGCTACCAAATACGTAGGTCAATGCGAGAAAGGCGGCAAAACCTGCAAGTGCGCGAAATGTTACGGCCCAGCAGGATTTCTGTGCGGTTTCGTCCATGATTACTCCAGCGTGTTACTCTCAAGCCGCTCATGCGTCAGCCAGTGGATGAAGCATTTATTAAAAACTTGTGACAAACGCAAATGCAAAAAACGGCTAAAGGAAGGCGAATCCGGCGACCTGCTATTCATCCCACGCATAGGTGTAATAAAAAACAATGGCTTATCAGTTCTTTCCGACACACCGCCTCAAATCCCCCTGTCTCAATTTGGTCCAAAGTGTAAACTTGGTCAGCTTTGGTTCACCAGTGAACGCTGAGCTGTGTATAAGCTTGCCGAAATAAAGGCTTTTTCACCAAACCTGCGTCGGTCGTATTGAACCGGCTGCGCAACTGGAATATCCGGCAAACATCAAAAGCTGGAGTGGTGACACAATGCAGGCGACCCCATCTTCTTTCCCTGACCGTGACACGGTCGCGACGAAAATTTCTAGCTGGGGTGCGGAAGATCACGCCTGGCTGACATTGCTTCTGGAGAACGCAGTGCAGGACGAAAACCTGCTGGAAGGTTTGCGTCTGTTTCTCGACCAGCAGGCACAAGCGCGCTTCCTCAACTCTCTGAAGCTGGAAAAATGCGGCGAATGGTTCGGCGAGAATGCCCCAGCGCGTTTGCAGATCCGCCTTCACGAAGTGTCGAAGAGCAGTCAGCACGCCGCATTTTCGGCATTCCGCACCGGCCTCTCAAAATCCGGCGGCTTGGAAAAAGCCTATCCGAAAGCGCCGCTATAGGGGAATGACTTTAGTCCGGCACTCGCTCGACAACAGCAACGATCGGCCCCAGATCAGACCAACCGTCGCGACGTTTTGCGGCGGGAATATCGACGCTTGAAATGCTGCCATCGAAATAAAGCGCATTGGCCACGTGCAGTTTGTCACGAAACAGGGTCGCAAAATCGTAAAACCGCACCGGATCTTCCGAAATTGCGAAATGCACGATGCCATCCTCAGATACGCCCACCCCATTGCGGGTGTTCAAACTGTCGCTTTCGGGAAGAAATCGCGGATGAAGCTTTCCGTCGATCACCAGCATAGGGCCGGACTGGGTGGCGAAGTCCGGTGACACGTTGGCGTTGAGGTATGCGCTGGTTTCCAGCACTCCTGCCTGTTTGCCCTTCATGAAGAACACCCCATTCGGCTGCATATGGAAATTGCCCCAGCCGCCGCCGGTGCTGATGGGCGCGGTCTCCACACCGTGATCGACGAACAGCCCGACCGGCGACAGATCGCGGTGGTACATCCCGGCATTCATCGCAAAGGTAACGAAGCTGTGCTGGCGCCATAGTGCCGAAGACAAAGCATCGAACGAGCCATAGGGTTTCGATGAAACATAATCCCAGTGGTAAAGCCGGATGTCGCTTTTCGTAGGGTCAAAGCGACACACGGTATAGCGGGCGCCCATGTGGTCCAGCGACTGGCAAAAGTCCGGCAAAGACGCGGCGCTGGCGCTCGTCGGCAACAAAGCCGCCAGCAGATATCGGATGAGTCTGAGCATATGGTCCCAACGTCGATCATGTTCGGCTGTCGAGCGATAGACCGCTTGATCGGGACGAGAATATGGCCTTGTGACCGGAAGGGCAAAGACGAGTCATCTTTGCCAAGCGTCACAACAAAAAAGCCGACGGGTTGGCGTCGGCCTTTTCATTCGGTTCTTAAGATTGAACCAGAAACAATATTAACGGCGCGCTGCGCGATCCACGCTCTGTCCAGCAGCCTGCGTGCCATCTACAGTGCCTGCAACGTCCTTGCCAACGCCGCGGATCGTGTTGCCGCAGGAAGAAAGGGAGACGAGAGCAATAAGAACGGCGGCAGTGGTTGCGAAGAAACGTGTGGACATATGGAAACTCCCCTTAAAGTCTGCGCATGGGCGCAAAAGACAACTGAATTAGCGCGCTGAAAACGCAGGTAAGTCAAAGCGGTTCCGTAGCGTGTCAAAAAAAAATCAGCGCGTTAAACGGGCTGCGCAAATTCCTTGAACGCGTTGCGAATGCTATCGGCCACCGCCTGCACGGGACGCGTCGGCTTGTCGGCAACGATGAGGCGGATATCGAAGCAGCCAAGCTCCGGCATTCCATCCTTCTCACCCAGGATCACCATGTTGTTCTGCACATAGGAACGCGGTAACGGGGCGACCGCCAGATCCGCTTCGATGGCCGCCTTCTGCGCCATCGTATGGCCGCTGAGGTAAGCCACCCGATAAGGACGGTTCTGCTTTTCGAGCGATGACGTGGCTTCGGAGCGCCAGATGCAGCCATCCTCCCATATCGAAATGGGGATGGGATCGCGCAAATGGGCCGTACCACATTTGGCGCCGGCCCAAACCAGGCGTTCGCGCATCAAAACCTCTCCGCTGGTACGAAGCGGCAGCGACGCGCAATTGACGAGCGCGAGGTCCAGCCGCTGCTCGTCCATACGCCTGTAAAGCTGCGAACTGGAATCGATCACCACGTCCACCATGATGGCCGGAAACGCATCGGCAAAGCGCTTGAGGATGCCGGGCAGCAGCCCACGCTCTCCAATATCCTCAGGCGCGCCAAGGCGCACCACGCCCGACAGCTCAGGCATCACAAAACGCGCGACCGCCTCATTGGACAAAGCGATCATCCTCCGCGCATAGGTTAGCAGCGTCTCGCCATGAGCTGTCAATGTGACGGAACGCGCGTCACGCAGGAACAGGGTGGTCTTGAGTTGCTCTTCCAGCTTCTTGATCTGCATGGACACGGCTGACGGGGTTCGGAACACCACTTCGGCAGCCGTCGAAAAATTGCCTGTTTCTGCAATCGCAACAAACGTCCGCAGGATGTCATTGTCCAGCAGGGGCAAAGGCTGGCGGAAGGAAACTGTCATGGCACATGCCTTCAATTTTTCTGATCAATAGATGGATATCATTTCGTTTGATTGAATGTCAACAAGGCCGCATCCTCAAAAACGTAGCCGGAAGCGCACGAGAAAATCGCCGAATTTCTCACCAGAAACGCATAAGTTTTCGTCATCAATGACATGAAAATCATTCAATTGATTGATGAATATTCCAGGCGCATACCGGCGATGTCGAAGCAGAATACGGAGCATGAAAGGAGTATCAAAATGACGATGATCGTTCACCAAAGCCCAGGCCCCGCAAGGGGAAGGTTGCTCACCCAGAGGTTGCTGTCGCGGATTTCCGAGCGCGTGCTGGCGCTACAAACCGCATGGCGTCGCAAGCAGAACCTGCGCGCCCTTGAAGCCCTACCGACAGACACGCTCAAGGATATTGGATGGCCAACCACAGACACAACGAAGACGCGGATCGTTCGTCGATAGCACCCGTTTCCAACCCGCTTTGAATGGCTCGCACGACACTCTCTGCGAGCCATTTTTTTGCAGTGCGGAACAAATACCCCGCCGCCACATTTCCCCACGCACCTATCAAGCATGAGGATATTTATGGCCCAGTTCGGTTCCAGCATTCTGCCCGGCGACTTTACCCGCCTTGGCGCGAATTTCGACGGCGATGGCGTCAACTTCGCCATTTTCAGCGCCCACGCAGAGCGCGTCGAATTGTGCCTTTTCGACGAAAGCGGTAAAAACGAAATCGAACGCATCACCCTGCCCGAATTCACCAACGAAATCTGGCACGGTTTCATTCCCGGCTTGAAGCCCGGAGCACTCTATGGCTATCGCGTTCACGGCCCTTACGACCCGGAGAACGGACACCGCTTCAATCCCAACAAGCTGCTGGTCGATCCATACGCCCGCGAACTCGTCGGCGATATCGCGTGGGGTCCCGAGCAGTTCGGCTATATTCTGGATGCAGAGGAAAAAGACCTGTCCTTCAACGACAGCGACAGTGCGGCGAAAATGCCGAAGTGCCGCGTCATCGATCCGTCGGACTATGACTGGTCGGGAGACCAGAAGCCGAATGTGCCGTGGTCGAAAACGATTTTCTACGAGACCCACGTCAAGGGTTTCACGCAACTCCACCCCGGCATCGCTGAAAATCTACGCGGAACCTATGAAGGTCTCGGCGACAAGCAGATTGTCGAGTACATCAAGAGCCTCGGAGTGACCTCCGTCGAGCTGCTGCCCATCCACTCCTTCCCAGATGATTCGCATCTGCTGGACAAGGGCCTGAAGAATTTCTGGGGCTACAATTCCCTCGGCTTCTTCTCGCCTGCCTCACGCTATTATGGCCCAAAGGGCATGGCGGGTTTCCGCGATATGGTTCGCGCCTTCCATGACGGCGGGATCGAAGTCATCCTCGACGTGGTCTACAACCACACGGCAGAAGGCAACGAGCTTGGACCGACCCTTTCGTTCAAGGGTATCGACAACTTCTCCTACTACCGCACCATGCCCGACCAGCCGCGCTACTATATCAACGACACCGGCACGGGAAACACGGTCAACACATCGCATCCGCGTGTTCTCCAGATGGTGACAGACTCGCTACGTTACTGGGCCGAAGACATGCACATCGACGGCTTCCGCTTTGATCTGGGCACAATTCTTGGCCGCGAGCCGGAAGGCTTCGATCAGCGCAGCGGCTTTTTCGATGCCGTGGGTCAGGACCCTGTTCTCTCCAGGCTGAAGCTGGTCGGCGAACCATGGGATATCGGTCCCGGCGGTTATCAGGTCGGCGGCTTCCCACCCGGCTGGGCAGAGTGGAATGACAAGTACCGCGACACCGTGCGCGAATACTGGAAGGACGAGGACGGCACCGCTGGCGACTTCGCCGCGCGCGTTCTGGGTTCTGGCGATGTCTATGATCTGCGTGGCCGCAGACCGTGGTCAAGCGTCAACTTCATCACCGCGCATGACGGTTTCACGCTGAACGACGTCGTTTCCTACAATGAGAAGCACAACGAAGCGAATGGCGAAGACAACAAGGACGGCCACGACCACAACCGAAGCTACAACTACGGCGTAGAAGGTCCGACGGAAGACGAAGGCATCATCGCCGTGCGTGACCGCCAGAAGCGCAACTTCCTCGCAACCCTTCTCCTCTCCCACGGTACGCCTATGCTGCTGGCTGGTGACGAATTCGGTCGCAGCCAGATGGGCAACAACAATGGTTACTGCCAGGACAGCGAACTGAGCTGGGTCCACTGGGAAAATCTGCCGGAAAGTGCAGAGACACTGCGCAACTTTACGAAAAAGCTGATCGAGCTGCGCCAGAACCACTCGGTGCTGCGTCGTGAGAACTGGCGCGACGGCACGCACATCACCTGGCTGAACCCGGGCGGCGGAGAGCAGACTCAGGCGCAGTGGGAAGATCCAGGCAGCACCTCGCTCGGTCTTCGCCTGTCGCGAGGCGACGACAACGGCGATGCGGACGAATGGCGTGATGTGCTGATACTCTTCAACCCGCATGACGGGGTGGTGGAGTTCAAGCTGCCGGACGCCGAGCACGGCTGGATGACGGAATTGACGACCGCCGAGCCGGATGCGAACGCCGACAAGATCGCAAATGGAGAGACCCACTCGGTCGAAGGTCGTGCCATGGTGCTGTTGCGCGCTGCCTGATCCTGCGGTTGCGGAGACAAAAGGAAACGCCGGGAGAAATCCCGGCTTTTTTTCATTCAATGGCTGAGCTGTAAGCCCTCCAGCCGCACAGCGATCTTTCGACGGACGCTCTTGGTCTTGGCTGCGACGCCGGCGCGCAGTGCAAAAAAGATATCATCGAAATGATAGGGCTTGCTGAAGAAGCGGACGTCATCCGGCAGTTCCAGCGCATCGGGCGCATGGCCACCGGAGGTGACGATCACGGCAATCTGCTCCTGACACGATGACAACATCCGCACCAGATCCAGACCCGACAGGCCGCCCGGCATGTCGATATCTGTGATAACGGCGGAAATCGTATCCACCTTGCCGATAACGGCAATGGCTTCCAGCACGTTGGAGGCTTCCAGTACGCGGTAGCCCGCCTCTTCCAGCACATCCACAAGTGTAAATCGAATGATCGGCTCGTCTTCGACGACGAGAACAGTGAGACAAGCTTCATGCATACGCAATACTCCGCTCGAAAGCGCCGGGCAGGAACAGCAGAGCCATTCTCGGGCAGCCCGACACCGTAACAAAAGACGACCCGGTGGCATTTCATTTCAGAGCCGCCGCCATCGTTTACGTCGATAGAACGCGCAAGTGGACGATAAGTCTGGAGACTGCGCTTAAAAATTGAAAACAATATTAATAAAATGCAAAAGATCGGGCGCCAAGTGCCGGCGCACCTCACATCTGCACGCTATCGCTTCCTCGGCGAAGGGTATCCCGAATAAGTTTTTTGACAGCAACAGGCGCGCGTCGTATCTTGTGCCTAGAGTGTCGCAAACGCGATATACAGCGGACCATTTCCAAGCAAGGAATTGCGTTTCCGCAATGGAGCATGGTCGCCGTGAGCAAAACGCCTCCCAAAAAGCGCATTATCGTGTTCTTCATGGTTCCGCAGTTCACCATGCTGCCCTTTACGGCGGCTGTCGAAACGCTGCGCATCGCCAATCGCATGCTGGGTTATGCCGCCTATGAATGGCGTCTCGCCTCCAGCGACGGCCAGAAGGTCGCCTCCTCCAGCGGGATTGCACTGGAGGCCAACACATCGCTGGCAGACGAGCGAAAATCCGTCAGCGGTGAGAACCGCCCCAGCATGGTGTTGATCTGTTCCGGCATCGATATCGAGCAATACAGCAACAAATCCGTCAACGCATGGCTGCGGGAGGCGCATAATCGGGGCATTGCTGTCGGCAGTCTCTGTACAGGCGCGCATGTGCTTGCCCAGGCGGGACTGCTGAATGGCAAGCGCTGCGCGATCCACTGGGAGAACCTGCCAGGCTTTTCAGAGGCCTTTCCACAGGTCGAAGTCTACGCCGATCTCTATGAGGTCGATGGCAACATCTATACCTGCGCGGGTGGCACCGCCTCTCTGGACATGATGCTCAATCTGATTGGCCAGGATTTTGGCGAAAACCTCGTCAACCGCGTCTGTGAGCAGCAACTGACGGACCGGGTGCGCAATCCGCATGACCGCCAACGCCTGCCGCTCCGGGCCCGTCTCGGTGTCCAGAACGACAAGGTCCTGTCGATCATCGAATTGATGGAAAGCAACCTGTCAGAGCCGCTGTCTTTGCTCGACATAGCCGACGATGCCGATCTTTCACGCAGACAGGTGGAGCGGCTGTTTCGGCAGGAAATGGGGCGTTCCCCTGCCCGCTACTATCTGGAAATCCGGCTGGACCGGGCACGCCATCTTCTGGTCCAATCCGCCATGCCCGTGGTGGAAGTGGCGGTTGCCTGCGGCTTCGTTTCCGCATCGCACTTTTCCAAGTGTTATCGCGAAATCTACAATCGCACACCACAGCAGGAACGCGCTGAACGCAAGCTTGTCGTCAACGCATCCCGCATGGCCGCCATCACCAACCAGAGCAAGCCCGTGCATTAGAGCGTTTCCTTGTTAAATGGAAACAGTTCTGTTGGTTCAAACGGGATCGACTGCTTGTCCGGAGGGCGCGTGGCGTAGCCTTAGCATACGGCCAAGCCGTCCGGGCAGGCAGATGGCCCGTTTCAACCAACCCGGAGGGCCGGGCATCTTTCCGCCAGGACAAAGGCGATCGGCTCGACCGTACCTTAGGGTATGCCCTTCGCCAATCGCCTTTGTCCTGACGAAAATCTGCTCCGGCAGAACGTTTCCAGTTAACAAGGAAACGCTCTAAGATGAGAAAGGCCTGACCGCCGCAGCCAAATCCTCGGCCGTCAGTCCTGGACCGAGCCGCTGTGCGGTTTGACCGTGGAGCCAGACAGCGGCAGCGGCGGCTTCGAACGCGGGAACCTGCTGCGCCAGAAAGCCGCCGGCAATGCCAGCCAGCACATCTCCAGATCCGGCCGTCGCCAGATGAGGTGGCGCGTTTGTGTTGACGGTCGCACGCCCATCCGGCGCGGCAATCACGGTATCAGCGCCCTTGTAGACGATCACGGCGTTGCTGAGTTCCGCAGCCGCCTGCGCCTTTTCTATCTTGCTCAGCGTTTCGTCTGCAGCGATGTCGGGAAAAAGCCGCCCGAACTCACCCTCATGTGGCGTCAAAATGCGGGGCGCGTCTGTGGCGAAGAGATCGAAAAGCTGCTGCGGATCGTGCCGGAAGGCTGTGATGCCATCGGCATCCAGCACCAGCGCCTTGTCCTTCAGAAGCGACACAAACCGGCGCGCGCGCTCGATATCACTGAAGCCGGGACCGAGGATGTAAGTCCCATGACGCGTGTCGTCCCGCCAGGCAGAAAGCTCGTCTTCGCTTTCGATACCCTGAACCATGACCGCCGTGAGCGTCGCCGATAAAACACCAATGGCGTCCTGAGGTGCAGCAACAGTGACGATGCCCGCACCCGCACGAAACCCTGCCATGGCAGCCATTCGGGCCGCACCCGTGGCGTGGGAGGGACCAGAAAACACCGTCAAATGCCCGCGCTTGAACTTGTGGGTGTCCTCGTCAGCCCTTTGAAAGCATCCCATCCACAAGAAGGGGCCGTTTTCATAGACGCAGCCACAATGCGCTTCCAGAAGTCTTTGCGGGATACCGATATTGAAAACGTCAAGCGTGCCGCACAGGGAGCGACCCGGCATCAGAACATGACCCGGTTTGCGAGCCATGAACGTAACGGTTCGTTCTGCCCGAAACGAACGTCCAAGCGGCACCCCGCGCCGTCCGCACAGACCGGATGGAAGATCAACGGCGATCACGGAAATGGAAGCCGTCTCGACAACATCGATCACAGCCGCCACCTCAACGGGCACATCCCGCGAAAGTCCGGCGCCAAAGATGGCGTCGATCACGACATCGCCAGAGCGTGGCACGTAGCTGCCAAGCGGCTCGCTGGCGATCCCCATGGCATCGAACGCCTGCCTTGCGGCGCCCTTCAGCCGGGAAACATCACCAAACACGTAAGGGGCAACCTCGGCACCGCTTGCCTTCAGGGCCCGCGCTGCGACAAAGCCATCGCCGCCATTGTTGCCGGTTCCGCACAGCGCGACATAGCGCAAAGCTTGTGGGTAATGCGTGAGAACGCTAGCTGCGACGGCCTGCCCTGCCCGTTCCATCAGAGATGAAAGGGAAATGCCACTCGCTTCTGCGCTTGCATCAATGTGCGCCATGGTGGCTGGATCAAACAGGGCGTGCTGAACTGAAAACATCATGTCCACATATTCAGCTCAAAAACAGACAAAAGGCAATCGGTGGAAAAATAGGCATTTAAGACTGCATAAAATATATGCACCTGGATTAAATTTGACCAGCACCTTTCATCCACTCACCTGCTCGCGACCGGCCTGAAATTTGGCAAAATCGTGAAAAAATGACTGCTGCGTGGACAACACGCAGTATTTTTATCCAGGGAAACAGTGAAGCTGCATCAAATTTCGCTGTGTCCAGCTCTTTTTCAAAGATTTTTTAATCAAACCGACTTCCGATCTGGCACGATACGTGCATTCTTGTGGCAGAGCGGAAAGACCGCTTGAACGGGAGAAGCGGAGAGATATTTTCTCATGAAAAAGATCGAAGCGATCATTAAGCCTTTTAAGCTCGACGAAGTGAAGGAAGCCCTTCAGGAAGTCGGACTCCAGGGAATAACGGTTACGGAAGCTAAGGGCTTTGGTCGTCAAAAAGGCCATACGGAACTCTATCGCGGAGCAGAGTACGTCGTCGACTTCCTGCCGAAGGTAAAAGTCGAAGTCGTGCTTGCGGATGAAAATGCGGATGCCGTTATCGAGGCCATTCGCAATGCCGCGCAGACCGGACGCATTGGTGACGGAAAGATTTTCGTGTCCAACGTGGAAGAGGTCATCCGTATTCGTACGGGTGAAACAGGCGTAGACGCCATATAAAAAGACTGAACCCGGGAAAGCCGGGGCTTCACCTTGTTATCAAAACACTCAAGGAAAAGTTTCAAATGACGACCGCAAACGATATTCTCAAGCAGATCAAGGACAACGACGTCAAGTTCGTGGACCTGCGCTTTACCGACCCAAAGGGCAAGCTGCAGCACGTGACCATGGACGTGGCCTGCGTGGACGAAGATATGTTCGCCGATGGCGTCATGTTCGACGGCTCTTCGATCGGCGGCTGGAAGGCCATCAACGAATCCGACATGGTGCTGATGCCGGACACGGGCACGGTCCATATGGACCCGTTCTTCGCGCAGTCCACCATGGTCATCATCTGCGATATTCTCGATCCCGTCTCTGGCGAGTCCTATAACCGCGACCCGCGCGGCACAGCCAAGAAGGCTGAAGCCTACCTCAAGGCATCCGGTATCGGCGATACGATCTTCGTTGGACCTGAGCCCGAATTCTTCGTCTTCGACGACGTCAAGTACAAGGCCGATCCCTACAACACGGGCTTCAAGCTCGATTCGTCCGAACTGCCGTCTAACGACGACACGGATTACGAGACGGGCAACCTCGGCCACCGTCCGCGCGTCAAGGGCGGCTATTTCCCGGTTCCGCCCGTCGACAGCCTTCAGGACATGCGTTCCGAAATGCTGACTGTCCTGGGCGAAATGGGCGTGGTCGTTGAAAAGCATCACCACGAAGTCGCCTCGGCTCAGCACGAACTGGGCGTGAAGTTCGACACGATGGTATCCAGCGCCGACAAGATGCAGATCTACAAATATGTGGTCCATCAGGTCGCAAACGCTTACGGCAAGACGGCAACCTTCATGCCAAAGCCGATCTTCGGCGACAATGGTTCGGGCATGCACGTTCACCAGTCCATCTGGAAGGGCGGTAAGCCGACCTTCGCTGGCGACGAATATGCTGGCCTGTCTGAGACTTGCCTCTACTACATCGGCGGCATTATCAAGCATGCCAAGGCGATCAACGCCTTCACCAACCCGACGACCAACTCCTACAAGCGTCTGGTCCCAGGTTACGAAGCACCGGTTCTGCTGGCATACTCCGCCCGCAACCGCTCGGCATCCTGCCGCATTCCTTTCGGCTCCAACCCGAAGGCAAAGCGCGTCGAAGTGCGCTTCCCGGACCCAGCCCAGAATCCATATCTCGGCTTTGCAGCGATGCTGATGGCTGGCCTCGATGGCATCAAGAACAAGATCCACCCCGGCAAGCCGATGGACAAGGATCTGTACGATCTGCCACCGAAGGAACTGAAGAAGATCCCGACCGTGTGCGGCTCGTTGCGTGAAGCACTCGACAGCCTCGACAAGGATCGCAAGTTCCTGACCGCCGGCGGCGTGTTTGACGACGACCAGATCGATGCCTTCATTGAACTGAAGATGCACGAAGTCATGCGTTTCGAAATGACCCCTCACCCGGTCGAATTCGACATGTACTACTCGGCGTAACAGTTACATTTTGAAAAGGCGCCTCTCGGGGCGCCTTTTTTCTTTCGCAATAACGCACATGTGCGAAGGACGAAAGCCAGCCATGCAACGCCATATCTTGATATTTTATATCCACCCCCCAAATTGTAGTGGGAAAGGATGTGCATGCCATGAAACAAAGAGACGCAAAATTTACGATTGGTGAGGTCGTTCGCCACAGAGTGTTTCCGTTCCGCGGTGTGGTATTCGACGTAGACCCGGAATATGCCAACACAGAGGAATGGTGGAACGCGATTCCCCCGGAAATTCGTCCGGAGCGTGACCAGCCATTTTACCACCTGCTGGCGGAAAACG
Source organism: Rhizobium skierniewicense Ch11 (assembly GCF_023757665.1). Lineage (NCBI taxonomy): Bacteria > Pseudomonadati > Pseudomonadota > Alphaproteobacteria > Hyphomicrobiales > Rhizobiaceae > Rhizobium > Rhizobium skierniewicense. The sequence continues at coordinate 42,441 of NZ_RXPG01000005.1, read as the reverse complement.
ATGAGTCCGAGTATGTCGCCTATGTGTCCGAACAAAACCTCGTCCACGACGAGAGCGACCAGCCCCTGAGAAACCCGAATATTTCCCGTATTTTCGACACCACTCCCAGCGGCGAGCTGCGAGCGAAGGCAGCGATGACTCACTGATTGTTTCCAGAAATTTTTCACAAAAAAACCGGCCTGAGACTTCAGGCCGGTTTTTCAATGTCGATATCTTAGTTTGCAGGCTTGGTCTTGGCAGCGTCCTGCGCAGCTTCGAGCTTCTTACGCGCCTCTTCAGCCTTCTTCTGCATGCCTTCCTGGAGCGAACGCTGGCTTTCCGCGAGCTGCGACTGTGTAATCGGCTGGCCATCATAAGCGCCGGTAAAGCCGCTGAGAGCGATCTTGATCGGGTTCGGTGCGCGACGGAAGTTGATGGAAGTGAACACGATTTCCGTGCCCTTCTTCATGCTGGCGATCATGGCGTCTGTGAGCGGCACTTCAGCTGTGCACTTGTCGGGCAGGCAGACGGCATAATCGAGCTTCTGTCCCTTGCCACCATCGATCTGCATCATAACGCCTGGAGGCAGCAGACGTGCGGTCGGAACCGAAACCTGGAGCAGCTTGCGGTTGACCTTACCTTCGACACTGATGAGGCCGACAGCCGTGATCATCTGGCCGTTCTGCGCCAGAACGACGTTCTGCACGACGCAAACATCATTGTCTTCCTGCTTGCTGCATGTCTTGAACCAGCCGAGCGGTGGTGCGCCAGGACCTCCGGCAGCCGGAACCGCCTGCTGAGCCTGCGATACGGCCGGTGCAGACACGGCACCCAGCGAAAGAACGAGAGCAGACAAGGCTGCGCGGCTGAATGTGTTTGCGTTTTGCATCATAAGAGTTCCGTCTCCTGAATTTTCTTATGCGAAGCAGAACAGGACGAACTGCTTAGCATCACCGGTATCCGTCTGCCCGTTCCACTGTCGTTTAAATGAGGCAAATGCGTGACCCGAGGGTTTCGGCAAACCTGTTACATCCCGTTGAAGGCGATATCCAGCACTTCTTTGACTTTTTAGAGAAGCCCGACAAGTTTTCTCTCGTCGGATGCCTGCCATAGTCGTGTGTGATACATTCGCGCGGGAATCAATACAAGACGGGCGAGCCGTGACGATCTGCGGATCAAACAGCCCGAATGCGACAGGACATGAACATGCGAAGCCTTTTGGCGCTCATCCCGGCCCTTCTTTTTTCAGGTCTGGCGCTGGCAGAACCACTCCACGGGATTTCGATGCATGGCACTGTTGCCCTATCATCCGATTACAAGAATTTTCCCTATGTGAACCCCAACGTGAAAAAAGGCGGTCGCATATCCTATGGCGTCGTCGGGACCTTCGATAGCCTCAATCCCTTTGTTCTGAAGGGCATGCGCACAACGGCACGTGGCGTCTGGGACCCGGAGTTCGGTAATCTTCTCTATGAGCCGCTGATGCAGCGCTCCAATGACGAGCCATTCTCGCTCTATGGCTTGCTGGCGGAAACGGCCGAGTGGGACGACGACCGCACCTACATTCAGTTCAACATCAATCCGAAAGCGAAATGGCAGGACGGCCAGCCGGTGACGCCCGATGATGTGATTTTCACCTTCAATCTTTTGAAGGAAAAAGGCCGTCCACCCTTCAATAGCCGCCTGAACGGCGTTGCGAAAATGGAGAAGATTGGCGAGCACGGCGTGCGCTTCACGTTCAACGAAAACGCGAATCGCGAAACACCGCTCATTCTGGCCTCCTCGACACCGATCCTGCCCAAGCACGCCATCGATCAGGCAACATTCGAGCAAGGCGGCCTCGGCCCCGTGGTGGGCTCCGGTCCCTACCGAATCAAAACCCTGCGCCCTGGTGAGCGCGTCGTGTGGGAGCGCAACCCGGATTACTGGGGCAAGGATGTGCCGTCCAAGGTCGGCTCTGATAATTACGACGAGATCAGCATCCTCTATTTTCTGCAGGTCACGACGATGTTCGAGGCCTTCAAGAAGGGCGATATCGACATCTACCCGGAAGGAGACGCCATCAACGGCTCGGCAGACAGCTCCCACTGGGGCCAAGCCTATAATTTCCCTGCGGTGCATCGCGGAGACATTGCCCGCGACGTTTTCGAGTCACGGCTGCCATCGGGCATGTTCGGGCTCGTGTTCAACACGAGACGCGCCATCTTTGCTGATAAGAACGTGCGCGAAGGGCTGTCTTTCGCACTCGATTTTGAATGGATGAACCGCAATATTCTCGGCGGCGCGTTCCAGCGCACGCAAAGCTATTGGCAGAACTCGGCGCTCGGCGCCTTTGGCAATGCGGCGGACGAGCGGGAACTGGCTTTGCTGGGTGATGCCGCCAGGACACTTCCACCGGCGCTGCTGGCTGGCACCTACGCCATGCCCGTCACCGATGGCTCCGGCGCCGATCGCAAGGTACTGAAGCTCGCCGTCGACACGTTGAAGGCGGGCGGTTACACGATCAAAAGCGGAAAGATGTCGGATGCCAAGGGTCGTCCGCTCGCCTTCGAAATTATGACGCAGAACCCCGCGCAGGAACGCATTGCGCTGGCCTACCAGCGTTCGCTGCGTCTCATCGGCGTGGATATGGCCATTCGCTCCGTCGATGACGGGCAGTATCAGGCACGCTCCAACAGCTTCGACTATGATATGATCATCCGCTCGCTTCCATCCTCGCTGTCGCCGGGGGCTGAACAGCTCAACCGCTGGGGCTCTGGCTCACGCGATGCCAATGGCAGCTTCAATTATGCGGGCGTTGCCGATCCTGATGTGGACCGCATGCTGGAAGCGTTGTTGCAGGCGCGCTCCACAGAGGACTTCCAGGCCGCCGTGCGTGCCTATGACCGTCTGCTGACGGCGGGGCATTACATCATCCCGCTCTATTACATCGGTGCGCAGTGGGTCGCGCGGTGGAAATATATAGAGCGCCCCGAGGCCACGCCGCTTCTGGGTAACCAGAAAACCACGTGGTGGGATGCGCGCGTTCAGTAAGGCCAGTCTGGCGGTTCTCTTGAGGTAACGCCTTGCGCAACCGCAGAGACGCCCCTAGATGGAGCGGACATTTTAAGGTTTGAAAGGGAAGCACCATGCAACGCATTGTTATCGACGTCGTCTCGGACATGGTCTGCCCATGGTGCTATCTCGGCAAGGCGCGGCTCGATCTGGCGCTGGCTGAAATTCTCGATGAAGTCAGCGTCGACGTCAACTGGCGTCCCTACCGCCTCAACCCGGACTACCCTCCGGAAGGTGTGGACCAGAAGGCAGAGCTTGAGAAGAAGCTGGGCGGCAAGGAAAAGGTGGAGCAGGCGCACGAGATGCTGACGCAGCTTGGCAAGGAAGTGGGCATCGCCTTCGACTTCGACGCTATCAAGGTCGGGCCCAACACGCTGGATGCCCACCGCCTCTCGCTTTGGGCTCACGCCGAAGGCCGCGAGTTTCAGGAAAAGGTCGTGAACGGACTGTTCCGCGCCAACTTTGAGGAAGGCCGCAATATCGGCGACCACGCCGTGCTGGCGGATATTGGTGAAAAGGCTGGAATGAGCCGCGACGTCGTGGAGAAGCTGCTGGCTTCTGACGCGGATAAGGACACAGTCGTCGCGGAAATTGATGCTGCCCAACAGATGGGTGTATCAGGTGTTCCCTTCTTCATCCTCGACCAGAAATATGCCGTCAGCGGTGCGCAGACCAAGGAAGTGCTGATTAATGCACTGCGGGATATTGCCAGATTGAAGCTGGAAGAGCATAGGGCACTGAACTGATCGTCAGCGCCTCCCTGCTGTCGATTTCCGGCCCCTAATATTTTGGTGTTTCCGTGTCCGATAGCACGTTGAAGGGAATTCTGCTCGCATTCGCAGCCTTTGCGGCCTACGCCTGGAGCGATGCGAGCGTGAAGCTCATCGAAGGGCAATTGTCGCCCATTCAGTCCGCCTTTTTTGGCGCGCTCTTTGGCCTTGCGGCCCTGCCCTTCATCCGCAAGCGCAACGACGACTGGCGCGATATTGTGCGCACCACCAACCGCCCGCTCTGGCTTCTGCGCTTCGGGACATCAGGCCTTGGTGCCATCACCTCGGTCACGGCCTTCACCCATCTATCCATGGCAGAAGCTTTCGCGCTGATCTTTCTGCTGCCCGCCTTCGTCACTATCATGTCTGTTCTGTTCCTGAAGGAACAGGTCGGGATCAAGCGCTGGTCCGCCGTCATCATCGGTTTTGCCGGTGTTCTGATTATCTTGAGACCGGGTTTCCGCGAGCTTTCGACCGGACATTTCGCGGCCATCATCGCCGGTCTTTGCGGCGCGATCTCCATCGTTATTTTCCGCGCCATGGGGCCATCGGAAAAGAATATCTCGCTTTATGGCGCGGGCTTGCTGGGAACGCTGGTCATCTGCGGCGTGGCGATGACATCGTCGTTCACCCTGCCCAATGTCGAACAATGGATGTTCCTGGCGGGCTACGGCCTTCTTGGCGCCGTCGCCAACGTGCTGGTGATGTATGCAGCGAAATACGCGCCCGCTGCGGTCATCGGCCCGACGCAATACAGCCAGATGTTGTGGGCCATTCTGTTCGGCTATCTGATCTTCGGTGATCACGTGGATAGCTGGATGCTGGTCGGCATTGCGCTCATCATCGGCTCGGGGCTGATCACGCTTATCCGCGAACGCCAGAGACATGTCGCTCTTCCAACATCGATTGCGGCGGCAGACCAGAATGTTGCCGTCGCGATGACGCCGGAGAGCGATGGGGACAAGACGCACTGATCAGTCCGTCAGCCCTTTGCCAGTTCAGCCAGCTGCGTCATCACCATGGCCGCCCCTGCCAGACGCTTCTCAGGCGTCGGCAGATCACGCGTCAGGAATACGCTGTGATCGGGCCTGATTTTCGCCATGGAACCCTGTTTGGCGATGTAGCCGACGAGTGCCGCAGGGTTCGGGAATTCCTTGTTACGGAACTGCACGACGACGCCCTTCGGCCCCGCATCCAGCTTTTCGACATTGGCCGTGCGGCAGAGCGACTTGACGTAGACGATCTTGAGAAGGTGCTGGACTTCCTTCGGCAACGGGCCGAAGCGGTCGATCATCTCTGCACCGAAACCGTCGATTTCGTTCAGATCGGTCAACTCGCCAAGGCGACGATACAGGCCCATGCGCAGATGCAGATCCGGCACGTAATTTTCCGGGATCATGACCGAAGTGCCAACCGAAATCTGGGGCGACCAGCCGGTATCGACAACATCGTCTTCGCCCTTCACCTCGGCCACGGCCTCTTCCAGCATCTGCTGGTAAAGCTCGAAACCGACTTCCTTGATATGGCCCGACTGTTCTTCACCCAGAAGATTGCCAGCACCGCGAATATCGAGATCATGGCTGGCAAGCTGGAAGCCAGCGCCCAGTGTATCAAGCGATTGCAGGACCTTCAGGCGGCGCTCCGCCATTGTCGTCAGCACCTTGTTGACCGGCAATGTGAACAGCGCGAAGGCGCGAACCTTGGACCGGCCGACACGACCACGCAGCTGGTAGAGCTGCGCCAGGCCGAACATATCGGCACGGTGGACGATCAGCGTGTTGGCCGTGGGAACATCGAGACCGGATTCGACGATGGTGGTGGAGAGCAGCACATCATACTTGCCATCATAGAAGGCATTCATGATGTCTTCCAGCTCACCCGCCGCCATCTGCCCGTGCGCGACGGCGACCTTCAGTTCCGGCACGTCGGATTGCAGGAAGGCGTGAATATCGGCCAGATCAGCCAGACGCGGGCAGACATAGAAGCTCTGGCCGCCACGATAATGCTCGCGCATCAGCGTTTCGCGGATAACCAAGGCATCGAAAGGCGAAATGAAGGTGCGCACCGCCATGCGGTCCACCGGTGCCGTCGTGATCAGCGACAGCTCGCGAACACCTGTCATGGCAAGCTGCAACGTGCGCGGAATGGGCGTCGCCGACAGCGTCAGCACATGCACGTCGCTCTTCAGCTCCTTCAAGCGCTCCTTATGCTTCACGCCAAAATGCTGCTCCTCATCGATGATGAGAAGGCCCAGATTGGCGAAGCTGATGCCAGCGCCAAGCAGCGCATGGGTCCCAACGACGATATCGGTCTTGCCCTCGGCCACTTCCTTCTTGGTCAGCGCCAGTTCCTTCGTACCGACAAGGCGCGATGCCTGCTGCACACGGATCGGCAGGCCACGGAAGCGTTCGGAGAAGGTGCGGAAATGCTGACGGGCCAGCAATGTGGTCGGCACGACGACCGCCACCTGCACGCCGTTCATGGCAGCAAGGAACGCGGCGCGGAGTGCAACTTCCGTCTTGCCGAAGCCGACATCACCGCAGATCAGGCGGTCCATCGGGCGACCGGCGCCCAGATCGTCGCGAACCGAATCGATGGCGTTTTGCTGGTCTTCCGTCTCGTCGTAGGGGAAACGGGCGGCGAACTCATCATAGAGACCATCTGGCGCAATCAGCGCTGGCGCATGGCGCACCATGCGCGCAGCGGCGATGCGGATGAGATCGCCCGCCATATCCAGAAGACGTTTCTTGAGCTTGGCCTTGCGCATCTGCCATGCGCCGCCACCCAACCTGTCGAGGTTGGCTTCCGCCGCATCCGAGCCGTAGCGCGACAGAAGGTCGATGTTTTCGACGGGTAGGAAAAGCTTGGCCTCATCGGCATAATGCAGCTCGAGACAATCACGCGGCGCACCCGCCGCCTCGATCGTGCGAAGACCAACGAAGCGACCGATGCCGTGTTCGGCGTGGACGACAAGCGAGCCCTCGTCCAGACCGGCGACTTCCGAGATGAAATCAGCTCCGCGCTTGCGGCGCTTGGATCGGCGCACCATGCGGTCGCCGAGAATATCCTGCTCACCGATGACGGCGAGATTGCCGGTTTCGAAACCGGCCTCAAGGCTCAGAACCGCAGCGGCGGCCTCGCCCTTGCCAAGCTTTTCGATCTCTTTAAACGACTGGATCGTCTTGATGTTTTCAAGGCCATGCTCATTCAGCACCTGTAACATGCGGTCGAGCGAGCCCTCAGACCAGCCGGTGATCAGAACCTTCCAGCCCTTGGAGCGTCGCTCGGCAATGTGCTTGACGGCAAGCGTGAAGACATTGACGCGCTCTTCGCTTTCGTTCTCCGTCTGCGACTTCGCCCAGCGCGGACCGACATGGGCATCCAGCGTGGCGACCGGCTTATCCCTGGAGTCCTGCTCGTTGAACGGTGTCAGACGGACTGCGTTGACGGCGTTGAGCGCCTCGTCGAAGCTCTTACCGCCGAGATAGATCTGGCTTGGCGAGACGGGCTTGTAGGGCGCTCCCTGCGTTGCGCCCTTCGTCTGGCCGGACTGTTGCCGCGCATCGAAATAATCATGTACCAGCTTGGACCGCTCGACGGCTGCTTCGCGCGCCGTGTGGTCGGTGACGATGCGAAAGCCCTTGAGATAATCGAAGGCGGTTTCCAGTTTTTCGTAAAACAGCGGCAACCAATGTTCCATGCCCGCATAACGACGCCCCTCGGACACGGCCTGGTACAGCGCGTCGTCCCTCGTCGCGGCTCCGAAGAGCGACAGATAGTTCTTGCGGAAGCGGCTGATCGTATCCGGCGTGAGGGTTACCTCGCTCATCGGGTTCAAATCAAGCGAATGGGCCTGACCGATGGTGCGCTGGCTGGCGGGATCGAAGGTGCGAATGCTTTCCAGCGTATTGCCGAAGAAGTCCAGCCTGACAGGCTCTTCCGTACCCGGAACGAAAACATCGAGAATACCGCCGCGCAGGGCGAACTCACCCACTTCGCGCACGGTCGCCACACGGTCAAAACCGTTGCGCTCCAGCCGGGCAGCAATATCCTCCATGCGGATCTGATTGCCGGGCCTGGCCGAGAAAGCGAGGCTCTCGATGACATCGCGTGGCGCCATTTTCTGCAACATGGCATTGACGGTAACAAGCACGATGGCCGGATGCGGCTTTTTCTGGTGATGGATGAGGCCGGACAATGTCGCAAGACGACGGGCCGACACATGCGCACTGGGCGACACGCGGTCGTAAGGAAGGCAATCCCAGGCAGGCAGGGTGAGAACCGGAATATCAGGTGCAACGAAGCTCAGCATCTGCTCCAAATCGGCCACGCGCTGGCCATCGGAGAGGACATAGGCAACGGGCGTGCCCTGCCGTGCCAGATCAGCCAGCAAAAAGGCTTCCGTTCCGGAGGGCACGTTGCCGATGGTCAACGGCGTATCGGCCGATGCCACCAGCCTGACATCGAATCCGGCTATCATTTTGGGCTGTGTCCGTTCTGCGCGGTGACCAGATCGAAATCTGGGCGGTAGGAAATGATCGTCATGAACAACGGCGTCTGGAATTTTTCGGGAATAGGCTGCGCGCCCGTCACCATCTGTACGAGGTCCTGATCTTCCTCGTTCATGATGGTTTCGAGCTCGTCCAATTGCTCTTCGGAAAGGTCGGCGATGTTTTCTTCGGCGAACTGGCCGAGAACAAGGTCCATTTCCCTGATACCGCGATGCCAGCACCGATAAAGAATTCGCCTGCGCCTCGGATCGAGGTCGGCGCTCGTGCGCACCAGTCCTGTCATCGCATTCACCTGTTTGTTGACTTGGCCTTTCCTATAGAACAGGACAGGAACGATTGGGAACCGGTTTTTATCGAAATATTGTCGCATCAACCAAAAACTGCCGGTGATAAATCGAGTTTATCGCAAGACCACTCTTGCATTGCGCCCGCCCTTCCACGATTTTGCTCGCCATGCGCCCCACCCTCCTCGATCCGCTGTTTGCCACCGTCGCCACGCTTGCAGGCGTCGGGCCGAAGCTTGCCGATTTGTTGGCGAAGCTCTTGGGTCGGGACAGCGTCGAGGAAAGCCGCGTTGTCGACCTCCTTTTTCACGCGCCCTACAACATCATCGACCGACGAAACCGCCCGGGCATTGCGCTGGCACTACAGGGTGCCATTGTCACCATTCAGGGACGCGTAGACCGCCACCAGCCAGCGCCGCCCGGCAACCGCTCCGCGCCGTATCGGGTGTTTCTGCATGACGAGACCGGCGAACTGGCGCTGACCTTCTTCCGTGCCAAGGGTGATTGGCTGTCCAAGGCACTGCCCGTGGACGAAGAGGTGATGGTCAGCGGCAAGATCGACTGGTTCAACGGTCGGGCTTCCATGGTGCACCCGGATTTCATGGTGAAGGTCTCGGAGGCCGAAAACCTGCCGCTGGTCGAGCCGGTCTATCCGTTGACAGCCGGGCTTTCGCCCAAGGTCTTGAGACGCGCCATCGATGGCGCACTCACCAAGATGCCGATCTTTACGGAATGGATCGATGAAGCGCTGGCCGCGCGTGAGAGCTTTCCGCATGTGGCCGATGCTTTCCGCGATCTGCACGATCCGCGTGACGCTGCCGACATCGATCCGCAGGCCCCTGCCCGCCGCCGCCTTGCCTATGACGAATTTCTGGCAGGTCAGCTGTCACTGGCGCTGGTGCGTCAACGATTGCGCAAGGTCACCGGCCAACCGATCCGTGCGAAGGGCGATTTTGCTGCCAGAATTCTGGCGAACCTGCCGTTTTCGATGACGGCGAGCCAAAGCGCTGCGGTGAAGGATATTCTGACCGACATGGCCGGCGAAGACCGCATGTTGCGTCTGTTGCAGGGCGATGTCGGCGCGGGCAAGACGCTGGTGGCGTTAATGGCCATGGCAACCGCCGTCGAGGCCGGCGGTCAGGCCGTGCTGATGGCCCCCACTGAAATTCTGGCCCGCCAGCATTTCTCGACGATTTCGAAATTCGGCACAGCAGCTGGCATTTCCTGTGCGGTTCTGACGGGGCGCACCAAAGGCAAAGAGCGGCGAGACATCGAGGAGCGCATCGCCTCCGGCGAGGCTCAGATCATCATCGGAACCCATGCGCTGTTTCAAGACAGCGTCAGCTACAAGAACCTCGTGCTGGCGGTGGTGGATGAGCAGCATCGTTTCGGCGTACACCAACGCCTGCGGCTGACCGCCAAGGGTATCTCACCACATATGCTGGTCATGACGGCAACCCCCATTCCCCGAACGCTGGTTCTGGCCGCATTCGGCGACATGGATGTGTCCAAGCTGACCGAGAAACCGGCAGGCCGCAAACCGATCACGACCGTGACCATTCCGACCGAGCGCATTGGCGATATCGTCGCCCGGCTGAAAACTGCACTATCCGAAGGCAAGAAAGCCTACTGGATCTGCCCATTGGTGGAAGAATCGGAGGAATCAGACCTGATGTCGGCAGAGGAACGTCATGCCGTTCTGTCCAAGTCACTGGGCGCTGACATTGGCCTCATCCATGGCCGCATGAGCGGGCCGGAGAAGGACGCGGCGATGCTGGCCTTCAAGACCGGCGAAACGCGCCTGCTGGTGGCGACCACTGTCGTGGAGGTTGGTGTGGACGTGCCGGATGCGACGATCATGGTCATCGAACACGCGGAGAATTTCGGCCTTGCGCAGCTTCACCAGTTGCGCGGGCGCGTGGGTCGCGGTGACGAGGCATCCAACTGCATTCTGCTCTACAAGGGTCCCCTGAGCGAAACCGGCAAGGCGCGGCTTTCCATTCTGCGCGACAGCGAAGATGGCTTCCTGATTGCCGAAGAGGATCTGAAGTTGCGCGGCGAAGGCGAGCTTCTCGGCACCCGTCAATCCGGCACGCCGGGTTTTCGTATTGCCAGCCTCGAAGCGCACGCCGACCTCCTGGAGATCGCCCGCAAGGACGCCGCCTATATCATCGAGCGTGACCCGGACCTATCAAGCGAGCGGGGCCGCAATCTGCGTACCCTGCTCTATCTCCATCGTCGTGACGAGGCGATCCGTTTCCTCCATGCAGGCTAACGATAATGAATGACATGCCCCTACCGCCCGCAGCCTTCAGCAAAGGCTACGCCCTTTGCTCGCCCGACAACCAGTTGCTGCCGGAAACCTTTGCCCAAAGCGAACGGAAGGCGATCAGCAAGACCTTCAAGAAACCGGGGCGCAAGAAAGCGTGGGCAGAGGCACAGGAAAAAGGCTGGAGCGTGCGCTTTGTCTATATGCGCGTCTTCGTGCCGGTGTTTCACTCGTCATCGACCACTGACGAAGTGTTTGACGACGAGTGATCGTCAAACCGGTGCGATGGCCTTCGGCAACTCGAAATCCGGGGCGACGAGGCCACCGGAGATCAGAAGCTTCGCTCCGTCTTCTGGCGACATCTCAAGCATGATGATCTTGTCCTTCGGCACGAACAGCAGAAAACCTGCGGTCGGAACCGGCGTCGGCGGCAGGAAAACCGCGACCATTTCCTGGCCGATTTCATTGAACCGATAAGCCACTTCGCCCTTGGCATCGGACGATACAAACACCATGGCCCATGTGCCAGGTGATGGGAATTCGATAAGGCCGACTTTTTTGAACGAGCTGGAATGTTCTTTCAAAACCGATTCGAAGAGCTGCTTGATGCTTTTGTAGATAGGCCGCACGAAGGGCATATGGTTGAGAATGGACTCGCCAAAGCCGACGATCCATTTGCCGATCAGGTTATTGCCGAGAAAGCCGATCAGCGTAATACCGATGACCGCCACCAGAAGGCCGAAACCGGGAATGGCGACATCAAAATATTGCTCGGGATCGTAGCGCGCGGGTATGTAGGGTTTAACCCAACTGTCCACCCATTGCAGGAATGTCCACACCACCCACATGGTGATGGTCACCGGTGCGAGAATGAGAACTCCGGTGAGGAAGCTGTTACGCAAGCGGGTTGCGAAAGAAATTTTGCCAGGGATTTCGGTCATGAATCCGCATAAATTCGAGAAACGTCAGGAGATGAAGACTTTCTTGAAACGGACAGTGGCGAAACGTGTTCCGCCTTTCAAGTGAATTATCGTGGCGATGTGCACTGCGAAAAATAATCCCGTTCGCAAGTGCGTTATCGCCACGTGTTCTCCGTTCAGCTGAACCGGTGTGGATGGGTCTATTCCACCGTCACCGACTTTGCCAGGTTGCGCGGCTGGTCCACATCCGTGCCCATGAAGACGGCGGTGTGGTAGGCCAAAAGCTGGATCGGCAGCGAAAAGACCATCGGGGCAATGACTTCATCCACGTTTGGCAGAACGATCGTCGCCATGGTTTCGAGCTTGGAGGCGGCAGCGCCCTTTTCGTCGGTGATAAAGATGATCTTGCCGCCGCGGGCTGCGACCTCCTGCATGTTGGACACGGTCTTGTCGAAAAAACGGTCATGCGGGGCGATGACGATGACCGGCATGTTCTCATCGATCAGCGCGATTGGTCCGTGCTTCAACTCGCCAGCGGCATAACCTTCGGCGTGGATGTAGGAGATTTCCTTGAGCTTGAGTGCACCTTCCAGCGCCAGCGGATAGCTGGTGCCGCGACCAAGGTAGAGGACATCCTTGAAGCGCGAGAGATCGCGCGACAGGGTTTCGATCTGCGGCTGGATGGCGTTCAGCACTTCGCTCATGACACGGGGCATTTCGATCAGGTGACGAACGAGGTCTGTCTCCTGCTCGGCAGTCAACGTGCCACGCGCCTTGCCAGCGGCAATGGCGAGCGACGCCAGAACGGCCAGCTGGCAGGTGAAGGCCTTGGTGGACGCGACGCCGATTTCAGGACCGGCCAGAATCGGAAACACCGCATCCGATTCGCGCGCCATGGTCGATTCGCGCACATTGACGACCGTGCCGATCTTGAGGCCGTTTTCCTGGCAATACCGCAGCGATGCCAGCGTATCCGCAGTCTCGCCCGATTGCGAAATGAAGAGTGCAGCCTGAGTCGGTGATAGCGGCATTTCGCGATAACGGAATTCAGAGGCTACGTCGATTTCGACCGGCAGACGCGCATAACGCTCGAACCAGTATTTGCCGATGAGGCCGGAAAGATAGGCCGTGCCACAAGCGGAAATGGCAAGGCCCGTGAGCTTCGAGAAATCGATGGCCGGATCGGCTGGCTTCACACGCTTTTCGGCAAAATCCACGTAATGGCTGAGTGCGTGTGAAATGACCTCCGGCTGCTCGTAGATTTCCTTTTCCATGAAGTGGCGGTGATTTCCCTTGTCCACCACATAGGCCGTGGCCTGCGAAATCTGGCGCGCACGCTGGACGGGATTGCCGGAGAAATCGACGATCTCAGCACCATTTGCGGTCAGAATCGCGCAATCGCCATCGACCAGATAGGTGATCTCATTGGTGAAGGGCGAAAGCGCGATGGCGTCCGAGCCGAGGAACATTTCACCTCGACCATAACCGATGGCGAGAGGTGGGCCGGACCGGGCCGACAACAGCGTTGCAGGATCGTCCTGAAACATAACGCCGAGCGCATAAGCGCCGGTCACCCGGTTCAGCGTGGCCAGCATGGCGGCGCGGTGGTCTAGCCCATCACGGGTGAACTTGGCGAGCAGCTGTGCCACGACTTCCGTGTCCGTCTGCGTGGTGAAGGTAGCGCCCTCTGCCGTCAACTCGTCGCGCAATTCGGAGAAATTTTCGATGATGCCATTGTGGACGACCGCCACGCCATCCACGAAATGCGGATGAGCGTTGGTCTCATTCGGCACTCCATGGGTCGCCCAGCGGGTGTGGGCAATGCCCGTGAGACCGGGTAGCGGCTCTTCCGACAGCTTCTTTTCGAGATTGAAAAGCTTGCCTTCCGCGCGGCGGCGGGCCAGCGCGCCATCATGAATTGTTGCGACGCCAGCGGAGTCGTACCCCCGATATTCCAGACGCTTGAGCGCATCCACAAGGCGCTCCGCAACCGGCTGCGTTCCAACAATACCAACAATGCCGCACATATACGTCTCCAAACCATTTTAACTAGCGGAAGTCCTAGCGATTTCCGTAAAATCCGCAATTGCGGTTGTAGTCACTTTCAGTGTCTATCCGTTACCATTGTCAGAACTTTTTCTTGGCATCCTTGATGGCCTGTGCGCGGGCACGCAAAGCATTGGCGCGACCTTCCTTGATCTCCTGACGCGCACGGCCAAAGGCCAGCGCATCGGCGGGCACATTCTCGGTGATGACGCTACCAGACGCGACATAGGCATCGTCGCCAATGCTAACGGGTGCCACCAGTGAAGAGTTGGAACCGACAAAGGCATTCCTGCCGATCCGCGTTTCGTGCTTGTTGATGCCATCGTAGTTGCAGGTGATCGTCCCTGCCCCGATATTACTGCCAGCACCCACGAAGGCATCGCCGATGTAAGTCAGGTGGTTGACCTTGGCGCCCTCGCCGATCTCGGCCTTCTTGACCTCGCAGAAATTGCCAACCTTGGAATTGGCGGCCAGATTGGCGCCGGGGCGCAACCGGGCATAGGGGCCGACCGTCGCACCACCGCTGACATGCGCGCCTTCCAGATGGGAGAACGCGTGGATGACAGCGCCCGATTCGATAGTGACACCGGGTCCGATCACCACATTCGGCTCGATCAAGGCATCCTGCCCGATTTGCGTATCCCAGGATAAAAACACGGTTTCCGGCGCGATCATCGAGACACCATCGATCATGAACTGGTGACGGGCCCGCTCCTGCCAGAGCTTTTCGATGTAAGCCAGTTCGGCGCGATTGTTGCAGCCGATCAATTCGGTTTCAGGCGCATCGATGGCAACGGATTTGCCGCCCAGAGACCGGGCGATTTCGACGATATCCGTCAAATAATATTCGCCCTTGGCATTGTTGTTGCCGATGCGCGTGAGAAGATCGAGCGCGCGGCGACCGTTGATCGCCATAAGGCCACTATTGCACCACGTGACCCTGCGCTCCTCATCGGTCGCATCCTTCTCTTCCCGGATAGCAACGAGTTCCTCATTCTCGACCAGCAGACGGCCATAGCCTGTCGGCCTCTCGGTATGAAAGCCGATGACCACGACATCGACATTCTCCGCCAGAGCCTGCCGCGCCTTGTTGAGCGTTTCAGATGTCAGCAGCGGTACGTCACCATAGGCGATCAGAACATCGTCATAGCCGCTTTCGATCGCATCCCGCGCAGCCAGAACAGCATTGCCGGTGCCCAGACGCTCTTTCTGGAGATAGGGATCGACGTTGACGCCAGCACCCCGCGCTGCATCCACCACCCTGTCCGCATCACGGCCAACCACGAGAGCGGCGGTGTTGACGCCAGCACCTGCAACAGCCTGCATCACATGCGCGATCATCGCCCGACCAGCCACCGGATGCAGCACCTTCGACATGGACGATTTCATGCGTGTGCTTTCACCAGCGGCGAGAATGACGGCAAGGCAACTGCGTTCCATTGATATCTCCGAATCTGCAATCATTGGCCGCCAATCAACGGGCGGGCTGTTTTCCCGCTATAAACGCTCAGGAATAAAGAAACCATGGAAATTGCGTGAACGCTGGAAACCTGCCGTGAGCGCGGGCCAAGAAAAAGCCGCGCCTGTTTCCGGGCGCGGCTTGGTTTGGTGATACGTGTCGGATCCTTGGGACAAGCCCGAGGATGACGATCGAGAGCAATCGAACAGCTTACTGCGGCAGCTTGTCGTCCACGCCTGCGACGTAGAAGTTGAGGCCGAGGAGAACCTTGTCTTCAGCCTTTTCGCCAGCCTTCAGCCACTCGGAGCCGTCCTGCTTCTTGATCGGACCGGTGAAGGGGTGAAGCTCGCCAGATTTGATCTTGGCTTCGGTTTCCTCAGCCATTTTCTTCACGTCGTCGGGCATGTTGGTGTAAGGTGCCATGGTCAGGATGCCGTCTTTCAGGCCGTCCCAGACCGACTCCGACTTCCATGTGCCGTCCAGAAGCGCCTGTGTGCGCTTGATGTAGTAAGCGCCCCAGGTATCGACGATCGCCGTCATCTGCGTGCTCGGACCAGCCTTGATCATGTCCGACGCCTGACCGAAGGCCTTGATGCCACGCTCCGCAGCAACCTGCATCGGTGCGGTGGTGTCGGTGTGCTGTGTCAGAATATCGACGCCCTGGTCGATCAGTGCCTTGGCAGCATCGGCTTCCTTGCCGGGGTCGAACCATGTATTGGCCCAGACAACCTTGACCTTGAACTCGGGATTGACCGACTGAGCGCCCAGAACGAAGGCGTCGATGCCCATCACGACTTCAGGGATAGGAAAGGACGCGATGTAGCCCGCGACGCCCTTCTGCGACATCTTGGCTGCGATCTGGCCCTGAATGTAACGGCCTTCATAGAAACGCGAATTATAGGTGCCGAGATTTTCAGCCGACTTGAAGCCGGTTGCGTGTTCGAACTTCACCTTCGGGAACTTCTGGGCGACCTTGACGGTCGCATCCATGAAGCCGAACGATGTCGTGAAAATCAGTTCGCAGCCGGAACGGGCCATACGCTCGATGGCGCGCTCGGCATCTGGTCCCTCGGGAACGCTTTCGAGGAACGGCGTTTCGATCTTGTCACCGAAATGCTTCTGCAGTTCCTGACGGCCGATGTCGTGCGCCTGCGTCCAGCCGCCATCGGTCTTGGTGCCGACATAAACGAAGCAGACCTTCTTGGCGTCTGCGGCTTGAGCTACGGGAACCGCGCCGACGATTGCGGCGGCGGATGCCGCCAGTGCGATGATGAGTTTCTTCATGTTTACCCCTGCTTGGTTAGTCTTTGAACCTGTTTTTTTAGCGATCCGGTACGAACGGTTTGCCGAGCGATGCCGGTGTGTTGATCAGCGTTGTGCGACGATTATGAGAGATGATGATGAGGACCACAATAGTCGCTATGTAAGGCATTGCTGAAAGAAGTTGGGACGGCACACCGATGCCAAGCGCCTGCGCGTGCAACTGTCCGATGGTGACAGCCCCGAAAAGATATCCACCCGCCAGAACCCGCCATGGCCGCCATGAGGCAAACACCACCAGCGCCAGTGCAATCCAGCCACGTCCGGCAGACATGTTTTCCACCCATTGCGGCGTGTAGACCAACGAAAGCTGCGCCCCGGCCAGGCCCGCGCAGGCACCGCCGAACATGACGGCAAGGTAACGCGTGCGGATGACGTTGATGCCAAGCGCATGGGCCGAGCCATGATTGTCGCCGATGGCGCGGATTTTCAGGCCTGTGCGGCTTTTGAACAGAAACCAGCCGATGCCGATGACGAGCGCGATCGACATGTAGAAAATCAGATCCTGCCGGAACAGCGCCGGTCCGATGACCGGAATGTCCGACAGACCAGGAAAGACAATAGGCGGCAGCTTCACGCCCGGAAGGCCGACAAAGGTTTCACCCAGCATACCGGAGACACCAAGGCCCAGCAGCGTCAGCGCCAGCCCAGTCGCCACCTGGTTCGTGACCAGCGTCAGTGTCAGGAAACCGAACAGCAGCGAGAAGACGGCACCGGATGCGATGCCGGCGACAATCCCGAGATAGGGCGAGCCGGTCAAATGGGCGGCGGCAAAGGCGCAGACCGCACCCATGATCATCATGCCCTCGACACCGAGGTTCAGCACCCCGGCACGCTCCGTCACCAGCTCGCCCAGTGCAGCGATGACCAGAGGTGTGGCCGCGGTGATGACGGTCAGAAGGATCGCCTGAAACATATCCATCATGCGGCTCCTTCGGAGTTGCTACCACGCCCGAAACGGATGCGGATCCTGTAGATGATCAACGTATCGCAGGACAAAACGAAGAACAGCATGAGCCCCTGGAAGACACGCGTGACCTTGTCGGACACACCAATGGAAAGCTGTGCCGCCTCGCCGCCGAGATAGGTCAGCGCCAGCACGAAACCGGAGGCGATGATGCCCAGCGGATTGAGGCGCCCCAGAAATGCGACGATGATGGCGGTGAACCCGTAGCCGGGCGAAATGGATGGCTGCAAATGCCCGATCGAGCCGGAAACTTCGGAAATACCCGCAAGCCCCGCCAGCGCGCCAGACAGAAGCAACGAAAACCACACCATGCCACGCGAGGAAAAGCCGGCAAACCGCCCTGCCCTTGGCGACTGGCCAAGCACGGTCACTTGAAACCCCTTGAGCATGAAACGCATCATGAACCACAGTACGATGGCAGCGATAATAGCGAAAACGATGCCCCAGTGGGCGCGGCCAGACTCGAGAATTTCCGGCAGCACGGTGCTTTCGTTGAAGGCCGTTGTCTGCGGGAAATTATAGCCCGCCGGATCACGCCAGATGCCCCGCGTCAGCCAGTCGAGAAGCAGCTGGGCGACATAGACGAGCATCAGGCTGGTCAGAATTTCATTGGTGTTGAAACGTGTCTTCAAGAGCGCGGGAATGCCAGCATATAGCGCACCACCGACAGCACCCATGACAAGCATCAGCGGCAGGATCATTGGCGACTGCCACTGGGGGTAGAGAACCGGCAGGATGGAACCAGTGATGGCGCCGATGGTGAACTGCCCTTCGGCCCCGATATTCCAGTTGTTCGAGCGATAGCAGATCGACAGGCCGACCGCGATCAGGATCAGCGGTGCGGCCTTGATCGCCAGCTCATGCAGCGACCAGACTTCCAGAAGCGGATCAATGAAGAAGCTGTAGAGCGCGCTGAAAGGGTTCTTCCCCAGAAGCGCAAACATGATGGCGCCGAAAACCAGCGTCAGCGCAAGCGCCAGGAGAGGCGACAACATGGCGAAGAGGTTGGAAACGCCGGTGCGTTTTTCGAGTTCAATCCGCATGGGCGCGAGCCTCCGCATGTCCTGCGTGAACACCGCCCATCAAAAGCCCGATCTTTTCGCGTGTCATTTCACCAGCCGGATAGGATTGCGACAAACGCCCGTCGGAAATGACGGATATGCTGGAGGCCACTTCGAAGATTTCATCCAGATCCTGACTGATAACGATAACAGCCGAACCGGCCTTGGCGAGATCGACCAGCGCCTGGCGAATGCGGCTTGCGGCCCCGGCATCCACACCCCATGTCGGCTGGTTGACGACGAGAACCGATGGCTGGCGATCAAGCTCACGCCCGACGATAAATTTTTGCAGATTACCGCCCGACAGAGAACCGGCCAGCGGATCATCACCGCTTTTACGCACGTCCATGGAGGTAGAAATGCGCTTGGCCGCATTTTTGATGGTGGAACTGCGGATGACCTTCAGAAATCCACCGCTGAGGAACGCTTTCTGGTCGGAACGACAGCGAGCCAGAAGCAGATTGTCCGACAGCGTCATGGTTGGCACAGCCGCATGGCCATGGCGTTCTTCGGGCACAAAACCGGCCCCCAGCAATCGACGGCCATTGATATTAGTGCGCCCCACCGGCTTTCCGCGCAGGAAAATCGCTTCGTTGTGGGCCACAGGATATTCACCCGAGAGAGCATCGAACAGCTCGCCCTGCCCATTTCCGGCAACCCCGGCGATGGCGAGAACCTCGCCGGAGCGGACTTTCATCGTAATATCTTTGAGGGAAACGGCGAACGGCGTGCGGGCTGAGACTGAGAGGCCAGCGATCTCGACAGCCACGTCACCAATGACGCCATCATCAGCACGCTGAATGCTCGCCACATCCGCGCCCACCATCATCCGCGCCAACGACGACGGCGTTTCCTTGCGCGGATCGCAGGAACCCGTCACCTTGCCGTGGCGCAGCACGGTCGCGCGGTCGCAAATGCGCTGCACCTCTTCCAGCCGGTGACTGATATAAAGAACAGAACGCCCCTCGGCCTTCAGCTTCGCCAGCGTTTCGAACAGGCGATCCGCCTCCTGTGGCGTCAAAACGGAGGTCGGTTCGTCCAGAATGATCAATCGCGGATTTTGCAGCAGCGCGCGCACGATCTCGATACGCTGACGCTCTCCCACCGAAAGATCGGCGACATGGGCGTAAGGGTCGAGCGGCAGACCATAGGCCCTGGATAGCGCTTCCGCCTCGCGGGCAATTTCCTTCAGTGAAATTTTAGGATCCAGCGACAACGCGATGTTTTCGGCGACCGTCAGCGCCTCAAACAGGGAGAAGTGCTGGAACACCATGCCGATGCCGAGTCGGCGCGCCTCGCCCGGAGACCCGATGCGAACCGCCTCATCCTTCCAGACGATCTCGCCTGCCGATGGCTCCAGCACACCGAACAGCATCTTCACCAGCGTGGATTTGCCCGCGCCATTCTCACCCAGAAGCGCGTGAATTTCACCGGGCACAATATCGAGATCGATAGAATCGCATGCGGCGAACGTTCCAAACAGCTTGGTCAGCTGGCGAACGGACAAGAGAGGCAAAACCCCAGACGTCACCGATTCCGTCACCTGTTCCCCTTTTCCAACCCACCCTCGCACTTTCTTTGAAGTGTTGAACGACTGGACTGATCATCATGCACTAAAATTGGGCAGTGCCCTTAATTGGTACTAGATACCGGTTTTGATGCTGTGCACAACTCTAAAAAGCGTCCAGACGAAGGTTTTGAACGACTGAAGTTAACGGCCACCGAGAGACGGGAAAAGCTGCATGAAGCCTCCGATGCAATAAAGATAAAGTCCCGTGATGACGACGCCTGCAACGACCCAATCCGGTGAGGAGAAGTGCAGCAAAAGCGCATATCCGCTCAAGACGCACCACACCAGAAATATGGCCATATTCAGCGGTCGCAGGCGCTTGACCCGGACAGGATGCAGGAAGTTGATCGGCAGGAACGTCATGATCACGGATATCGTCACGATAATCATCGCTGTGGTTGCGCTTGCGTCGATCACGAAGAGCGTAAAAACCACCATGTTCCACACGACGGGGAAGCCGGAAAAGAAATACTCATCAGTCTTCATGCCCATATCGGCGTAGTAGATCGCACTGGAAACGACGATCATGCCTGCGGCCGCGAATGACCACGGCTCGCCAATCATACCACTCTGATAGAGCGCAAAGGCTGGTAACAGCACGTAGGTGACGTAATCGATAATATTATCGAGCGTATCGCCTGACCAGTTTGGCAGGACCTCCTTCACCCGCACTTTACGGGCAATTGGTCCATCGATACCATCGACGGCTAGAGCCAGACCCAGCCACCAGAACATATCGACAAAGCGATGTTCCGCCGCAGCCACGACACCCAGAAAGGCCAGAAAGGAACCGGAGGCGGTGAGAATATGGACCGAAAAGGCCCTTATCTCGGCATAGGGCACGCGCCTGTAGTTGAATATCTTCATAATCAGCGCAGGCGCCTCGCTTTTCATCCGCTACGTCCCTTCCCGTATGCGACCATTCACCACTGTTTGCAACCATTCCCCACGGCTTATCCTCGGACTAATATTGATTTTGCATCAGGATCATGGCCCCTGAGACACATCTGCCTTCTGGATTTGACGGAGCCAAACGCCTATGTTTGCGAAGTGGCCCTTTGCGTGAATAGGAATTGAACGATGAAAAACGTCGAGATCGCTATTGTGGGCGCGGGCCTTGCCGGCCAGATCGCCGCCATCGCCCTCGCGCGCTCAGGCCGCACCGTCGCGTTGATCGCGCCGAAAACCGACAAATTGGACAAACGCACCACGGCGTTGATGGATCAGTCCATCCGCTTTCTCGACCGTTTAGGCCTGTGGTCTCAAATTGAGCCTTCGGCAGCCAAGCTCTCCACCATGCAGATCATCGATGGCACCGACCGGCTTCTGCGGGCGCCAACCGTTGCCTTCCGCTCGTCGGAAATTGGCCTTGCCTCTTTTGGCTGGAACATGCCGAATGAAGCGCTGCTCACGGTGCTCGGCGCGGCGGTGTCCGAGGAAAACAACATCACCCTCATCGATGGCGTCGCCGAGACGATTGAGATCGGCGAGCACGGTGTAACCATCACCCCTGATCAGGGCGAGCAAATCGCGGCAAGTTTCCTGATTGGCGCCGATGGACGCAAGTCGAGAGTGCGGGAGGTTGCCGGCATCGGTGTCCGTTCATGGTCTTATCCACAGACGGCCATGGTCCTGAATTTCTCGCATACCCGCCCACACGGAAATGTTTCGACCGAGTTTCACACACCAACTGGGCCTTTCACCCAGGTACCACTCACAGGGAGCCGTTCCAGCCTCGTGTGGGTTGTGAAGCCGGAGGAGGCGGAGACACTGTCGACCCTCTCGCTGGAAGAGCTGAGCCTGCGCGTGGAGAAACGCATGCAGTCGATGCTGGGCTCCGTGACCGTCGAGGACAATGTGCAGACGTGGCCGCTGTCCAGCATGACGGCAAACCGCTTCGGCAAGGGGCGCGTGGCGCTGATCGGCGAAGCGGGCCACGGCTTCCCTCCCATCGGGGCGCAGGGTCTGAATTTGAGCCTGCGTGACGTGATCGTTCTGACGGAGCTCTTGGGCACGCTGACGGGTGGGCCAATCCCTTCAGATGCCGGTGCAAAATTCGACCGCCGCCGCCGTGCCGATGTCGTCAGCCGCACCCTGAGCGTGGATCTTCTCAACCGCTCGCTTCTTTCCGGGTTCCTGCCGATGCAGGTAGCGCGTGCCGCAGGCCTCCATGTCTTGTCGAGCGTGGCTCCCTTGCGCAGTCTCGTCATGCGCGAGGGCATCGAGCCGGGGCGTGGACTGAAAGCACTGCCCTCGCTTCTTGCCGGCAGCCTCAGAGGCTCATGGCGCGAATGACATAAAGCACCAGCGAGACAGAGAAAACCGAAAGCACGGTCGAAATCAGAATGGTCGCAGATGCGCGCTCCTGCCAGACCTCATATTGCTGGCCAATGACGAAAACATTGGTTGCCGTTGGCAGCGCCGCAAGCAGGACGGCCGTCGATATCCACACCGGATCGAACGAGCCGAATGACGATAGAATGATATAGGCCAGCAGCGGGTGCAGAATGAGCTTGGCTGGAACGATATAGCTGATCTCGACGGGTACGCGCTTCAATGGCCGCAGCGCCAGCGTGACGCCCATGGAAAAAAGTGCACAGGGTGCAGCTGATTGCGCCAGATAATCCACCAGTTGCTGAACCGGCTGCGGCGGTTGCCAAGACATCAAGGCCACCAGAAAACCACCGATGACCGACAGAATAAAGGGATGCGTCAGCACCTTCTTCGTCACATCACCCGCCAGTTTCAGCGGTGAACGCTTGTCCCCACCGGCCAATGCCATGAGCGCGGGAGCGGTGATGAAGTGCGTGGCGTTTTCCAGACAGACGATCAACGCCACCGGCACCGCCGCACGGTCACCGAAGGCGAGCAGCGCCAGTCCCGGCCCCATATAGCCGATGTTGCCGTAACTTCCCGCGAAGCTCTGAATGGTGGAATCAGCCAGACTGTTGCGACGGATGACATAGCCGATCACAAACAGCAGAGCGAAGATGCTGTAGGTCCCCAGAAGACTGAGGCCCACAAAATCCATACGTGCCAGTTGATCGATCGGGGTTTTCGCAACCAGTTTGAAAAACAGCGCAGGCAAGGCAGCGTAGATGATGAATGTGTTCAGCCAACCAAGAGCTTCGGCGGGCTGTTTCGTCACCCGCCCGGCCACATAGCCGATGAAGATCAACCCGAAAAAAGGAAATAGCAATCCGGCGATGTCGGCCATGGCTCCCCTCGCCGTCGATAATACCCGAGCGGATTTAGCCGATTTGCATCAGGATTGGAAAGCTTTCCTGAAACCAGATCGCCACATTGGTGATGAAACCCGACATGAACGCTATGCCGGTCAGAACGAGAAACACGCCCATCGCTTTTTCAACGACACCAAGATGCCGGCGAAAGCGCACAAGAAACCGCATGAAGTTTCCGGAAAAGGCAGCGGCGATCCAGAACGGAATGGCAAGGCCCGCCGAATACACGGCAAGCAGCATCGCCCCATCACCAACCGTATCCTTCGCTGCCGCGACACCCAGGATCGCTCCCAGGACCGGCCCGATGCAGGGCGTCCAGCCGAACGCGAAAGCAAGGCCCATGATATAGGCGCCAGAAAGCGTTGCAGGCTTACCGCCGCCCTGAAACCGCGCCTCACGAGAAAACAGGCCAATGCGAAAAACGCCGAGAAAATTCAGGCCCATCACAATGATGATGAAGCCACCGATCTTGGCCAGAACATCGAGGTTTTGCCGTAGCACCATGCCGATACTTGACGCACCCGCCCCGAGCGCCACGAACACGGTGGCGAATCCGAGTGTAAAAAATAGCGCCGCCAGCATGACGGCTTTTCGCATCTGCGGCTTCGCTTCGTAACGCTCATCGCGAAACTGCTCCACTGAGATACCAGCCATATAACAGAGGTAAGGCGGCACCAGCGGCAACACGCAGGGCGACAAAAACGAAAGTGCGCCGGCCAGAAGCGCTGTAAACAGGGAGATATCGGCGATGGACAAGGAGAAGCTCCGCTACATTTCCACGTGCTTGTAACCCCGCCAACCCCTTACGACCAATCACCTTTTTGCGCCCGTGACAAAAAAACGCGGTGACGCGGAATATTCCGGTTTTTATGGGTTGACCGCAGACCTGCCCCTCCCTATGTTCCGCCCACTTCCGACGGGCGCTTCGCCGCCAATTGGAACGGGCGCAATTCTGCCGATAAGGCGTCGAAATGCGTGTCATGAGAATGGTGAGAGAGGCTAGCTCAGCTGGTAGAGCAGCGCACTTTTAATGCGCGGGTCGTGGGTTCGAGTCCCACGCCTCTCACCACTTTTCAATGAAAAACCCTCATGCTCTCTTCTATAATCGAGATATGCAACGCAGATCCGTGGCGCGACGTTGTTTATCGGCAGATGAGCCCAAGTCGCATCTATAGTTTGATGACGTCGAGAACAACAGCACGACGGCTGAGACGCCGTGAAATCACGGTGACATGCCTGCCTGTCGTTCGCCGCTGACACCCGGACACACTCGGAAAGCCGACATTTTGTGTCGTGTCGTCGAATGTCCATGCCGATCATAAGGCAGAAAACTTTTTGGGAGTCGACGCGAGATCAGAGGCTTTTGGACGTACGGCGGCAACGCCAGTTCCAGTCACGCGGCTCCCCCAAATCCATGTGAACGGATTCGGTATGGCAATAGGTGCCAACGCCACCACGATCTGGAATGGAGCGAAGATAATTGGCCAACTCCCATTTGGAAACGCCGGTGACCTGAATGTCCGCCGCATCGCACGTATAGTGCTTTGACCCTTGGGTCGTTGCTTTTGGCGAACGGTAACCGGACGTGACCATTGCACGCCGCCCGTAATGGGCTTCCACTTCCTTGATGCGACGGATCATCTCGGGTTTGAAGCAGCCGACATTGACCTGTTCCGTTTGGAGGAGCAGCCCGTTGGGCGCCACGCGGCTGAGACCGGAAAGCGAGGCAAGCTTCATCAGGCCAGCAGGCTTGTCGTCGTCCTCGGCATGGCTATCGTCGAATGCATCACTCATCGTCGAGCGACCGGCCAATGCGATACCGGCTTGAGCAGGCGCAGGCAAGGCAGCGATCTGGGTGAGGCCCTCGGACGTGCCTACACTACGCTTGTTGGCGGCGCTGGCAAAAAACGCTGCAATCGGCACACCTGACGGATCGGCGGGAAGCTTGCCGCTGACAGGTTCGGTTTGCGCAGCCATCTTCGGTGCGGTATTGGGCATCGGCGCGACTGCGGAGTTTTCTTGTGGCACGGGAGCCGGACCGGCCTGCGGCGGCTGCGCGCCCTCAGGTGTCGAATAGACGCTGTTGAAAGCCGGCGCGACTTTGGGCGACGCCGAGTAGGCTGGAATGTTTTCTGTTGAAGAGCCTGCTGCGGGTATCACAGGGGAAGCGGAGCTCGCATAGATGCTCAGTGAGCTCGCAGAAATACCGGTCGGCTGTGTCGCAAGGCCAGACATCTGTGGCGCTTGCCCATAAACCTGGGGCGTGCCCGGCGCCTGCGCAGTGGCTGCAACAGGCGACGGCGCCTGGGCTCCGTTGCCGGAAACCATGGCCGGGTCCACATAACCGGGAACAGCGTGTTGATTTGCAGCGAGCTGAGCCTGTTCCGTCGTGGGTGCGCCGGGGGGAGCTGCGGCAACGGCTGGCGCCACGCCCACCGACGCATCCTTGTCTTCCGATACCGCCGAAACGCAGCCGGTAAGTGCCAAAAGAAAAGCGGCAGCCAGGCAGCGTTGAGCCTTATATGCCGAACTGCCGTTTACGATGTTCAAGGCCAGGCCTCCGCAGATGCGTTTCAAACAGACCGGCGCTGTCGCGCAGCGTTCCCTCAAAGCGATGAGCACCTCGTAGGTTTAGGGACGAAATGCTCATCTGGCAACGCTCATGCGGAGATATGACAATCCACAGGTCGTGGAATCACCTTACCAAGAGCCAGTATTCTCCATGGATATCCACGGCTCGGCTGGTGCAAGGCTTGCGCCTTTTTGCAATATTTCGATGGAGATGCCATCCGGAGAGCGCACGAACGCCATATGACCGTCCCGCGGCGGGCGGTTGATCGTTACGCCACCGGCTTGAAGCTTCGCGCAGGTCTCGTAGATATCATCCACCTCATAGGCCAGATGGCCGAAATTGCGCCCGCCGGTATAATCCTCTGCATCCCAATTATAGGTGAGCTCCAGGCACGGCGCCTTGTTATCGCGTGCGGCGGCAACATCGTCTTTGGCAGCAAGAAACACCAGCGTGAAGCGGCCTTTATCATTCTCGATCCGGCGAACCTCGACAAGCTCGAAAAGATGACAGTAAAATTCCAGGGATTTTTCGAGGTCTTTTACACGAACCATCGTGTGCAGATATCGCATGTACTTCTCCTTTGATTTCTAAACTTGCCGTTACGGCAGGTAAGTCAGCCTTGAGCAAGCCCAAAGACATAAAAGCAGGTGGATAAATCAAAAACTAGGGCTTGCGCGAAACCGTTACCAAGATGTTAATCTACCGTTAGGGAATCAGTTGACCGGTAGTGGTGTATGCGTAGAGGGGCTGGGGCGAAATGGCTGAAAGAATGTCGTCGAAAAATATAGCGGAATTCGAAGACTTTTCGAGTGATGCGGTAGACCTCATCGAGATCACCGGGGTCGTGAAGTGGTTTGATGTCGCCAAGGGGTTTGGCTTCATCGTGCCGGATAATGGCATGCAGGATGTGCTTGTACACGTTTCCTGCCTGCGGCGCGACGGTTACCAGACAATTCTGGAAGGCACGCGCATCGTAGCGCTCATCCAGCGCCGGGATCGCGGTTACCAGACATTCCGGATTCTCTCCATGGATCAGTCCACGGCAATTCACCCGTCGCAAATGCCGCCTGTGCGGACCCATGTTCAGGTCACCCCATCCAGCGGGCTGGAGCGTGCGATCGTCAAATGGTTCAATCGTACCAAGGGTTTCGGTTTTTTGAGCCGTGGCGAAGGCACAGAAGACATCTTTATCCACATGGAGACGCTGCGCCGCTTCGGCCTCGCCGAGCTTCGTCCCGGTCAAGTGGTTCTCGTGCGCTTTGGCGATGGTGACAAGGGTTTGATGGCGGCTGAAATTCACCCCGACAATCCGGCACCGATAGGCATGGCGCACTGATGATCGCGACATTGTTGCCGAAGTCCATCGTGAGCGCCCTCGCTGCGCTCACGTTTTGCGTTGTGGCTGCGCTACCCGCGGCGGCGGCAGAAACCTTTCCATCCGAGCAACTGACGATCCAGACCGCAGAGGGGAAGACGCATCCGTTCACCGTTGAGCTCGCGACGACGGACGGTCAGCGCCAACAGGGACTGATGTATCGAAAGACGATGGCGCCGACGAACGGCATGCTGTTCGATTTTGGAAAAGACCGCGATGTCACGATGTGGATGCGCAACACGCTCATTCCACTCGACATGCTGTTCATCTCGAAAGAGGGAAAGATTGAGCACATCCACCCGAACGCGGTTCCACATTCGGAAGCGATCATCAGCTCAAACGGCGCCGTGCGCTACGTTCTGGAGCTGAATGGCGGTGCAGCAGAAAAGTTGGATATCAAGCGCGGCGATACCGTGCTCAGCAAGCAGATCGGCAACGCTCAGTAGCAGCCGAAGACCGGGCGGCAACCGCCCGGTAGCATGCTCACATCAGTAGCAAGGCTCGATGTGGCTCAGGATACGGCAGTTCGTAATGGATGACGCAAGGTTGATAGCGATATCGATTGCCTCGACGGAGTCAGCCGTACCTTCCAGATAGATGACGTCGTTGTCGACGGTCGCCATGATGCTGGACTTCTCGAGACCAGACTCGAATGCCAGTGCAGACGTGATAGCTTGGCCGACGCCGGCCAGACGGTCACCAAAGAAGCTTTCCTGAATTCCAGACATATTGAACATGATCGGATCTCCTACATCGTGAGCGGTAAACGCTTGATTCGTATTTTCGTTCATCTTCAGTTCATTAAGTTGTTCATATTCCATTCATCTGCCGAAAAGGGAACCCCTGGATCGTTCACATTTTACGTGAGCGGGAACTAATTCGTGAATCTGGTGTTTCCGAGCCGGACGACGGGAGGAGGATCCCAATGCTCATCCATAGAACGGAACCATGCCATCACGCTCGCTGGGTCAAACCGGTGGCGATCCATCTGCCGCTCTGCGCAGCCCTGGAAATCTACAGTCCGCTGATCGCGCTCGATATACTCATGTATCGCTGGCCCAACGATCACGGCGCCGAATATGAAGAGGCACGTCGCAACTGCCTGGAAGCGATCGAAGGCAAATGCGACATCGAAAAAGCGCGCGAGTCGTTTCTGCTGGCCAGCAATCACGCACATGTTTTAAACGTGCACTGAGGCTGTCAAACATCTGGCAGACACGCCAGGTAGCACTCAACAAAAACGCCCCCGGATGGTCTCCGAGGGCGTTATGCTTTTCCCAACCCACCGCTCTGCTGCAGCCGGATTGCGACATCGATTAAACGATTGAGGGCTCGCGGCATTGCCACGAGCCCTCATTTTTCCACGGATGCCCTGCCCGGCCCAAAACCTTGGTTGGGTTTGGGCTAGACGCCGGTTGTTAAAACTGGCGTCTGAAGCCTGCGGTGATCGCATGGCTGCTGAAATCGGTGTTGGACGTGCTGCCGTCCGTCGCCGTAAAGTTGAAGTTGTCAGCCGCTGTGTAACGGTAACCGATATCGAACGTCGTGTTGCTGAACAACGCGCTGTCTCTGAAGAAAGAGATCGTATCCAGCTTGATACCAACGCCTGCGTCGAGGTGGTAGGCGAACTTCGTGTCGTCATCGTCCATGGCAATGCCACTGACGCCTTGGCGGTGCAATTCGAGATTCATAGCACCAACGCCGCCGCCGAGGTAGGGCGTGAAGGCCGTCGATGTGTTGATGTCGAGATAGCCGTTGACATAACCCTGGATCGCGCGCGCTTCACCAAAGGACGAACCGCCGAAGTTGACGCCACCAATGGTGTGTTCATTCACGTCAGCTGTGCCATAACCGACTTCCAGTTCCAGGCGTGGAGAGACGATGCCGTAAGAGCCGAAGCTGTAACCTGCACGCAATGCACTGTAGAAGCCGGTGTCGTAATCCGTGCTGACACCTGTACCAGCAAAGCCAAAGCCGGTGTCGTCCATGAACGACACGCTGCTGAGCGAACCCAGATAGAACCCACCAGGGTTGGATGCAACAACTGGCTCAGTCGGAGTGACCATATCGGCTGCATGTGCGGAAGAGGCAAGGAGCCCGAGTACACCAACAAGCTTGAGAACGCGCTTCATAAAAAAACCTTTCAGTACCAGCCCCCGCCGATGATTCTGATTTGGTCACGGTACGGCGCGATGGTCCATGATTTTGAAGCCATCAGATTACCTTGCATAACCCAATATCATCACACCGTTGCCAACTAGCAACTGATCGGCAGCTTCCCCATAATCAAGTACCACATCGATCCATGGGAGGTCTGAAATGGCCGTGACGTGGTGAAATTCGCTCCAGGGCGCGTCGCGCTAATTTCCTTGCTCGGCCAACTTCCTCGCTGTCAGCCTGGCTCGTCCTCTTGAGGAACTCACCCTTCTCGACATTCATCGCGCTGTCGGGGAGCCTTCCATATTTGCGGTCGGACCAGCCTTCGACATGCCTGGTTGTCCTATCGAGCAAGCGGTCAAGGACGTCTTAAATGAGGCGGAGGAGCTTTTGCGCAAAAGGTTTGCGGCAGTGAGCCTTGCCGATGTAGCCAGGACCTTTCCCCACGTTGACCAAGACAACGGCCGTGAAGAGTGTTCCTCTCAAACCATGCAGGCTTCACCGCCGCACCGAAGCCGAATGAGCCGTCGACCTTGGACGCGTCTGGTCTAGAGTTCTTTTCGTCTTCTACGTGGGTTTAGAGGACAGCTTGGTTGACATTGACCGCTCTGGCGCGAAGCAGCTCCTTCGAGCATGACGTCTCCAGAACATTGAAAGGGTCACAGATATGCTCTACTGCTCAGTGCATCCGTTCAAACTACGTGGGCCGTTTCGCTTCTTTTTTCGAGCGCAGACATCAGAGCGATATATGGTACCGGTCCTAAGCTGATACGGCTGACACCTGACTTGACTAACTTGCCAAATTCTCGAGTGCTCGTCGTCATGATATTGACCGGCAGAGTTGCCACGTCACAGACTTGGCGGATCAACGTATCATCAGTCAATCCAGGCACGAAGAAGCCGTCAGCGCCGGCCGACGCATATGCCTTTTCGCGTATAAGCGCTTCCGCCATGAGACCGTCGTGTGCGGTTGCCGGATCGGCCTTCAAAAAGACGTCCGTCCGGGCATTTATAAATGCTGGAACACCCATAGAATCGGCCGCATGGCGAGCCGCTCGTATCCGACAGACTTGATCCTCAACACTGTAGAGACCGGGGCCATCCACGATCTGGTCTTCAAAATTGAAGCCGACAATGCCGATTTCCAATAATTTGTGAACATTTCGTCGGACAGTTTCAGGATTGGCAGCATACCCACCCTCGAAGTCAACGGTGACCGGCACGTTCACCGATTTTGCAATTCTTGCGACGGCTGCTAGCATATCCTCTAGGGGAAACTGTTCGCCATCTTCGTAACCTTGGGCGGCAGCCATGGACCAACTACTGGTCGCAACAGCTTTCGCACCAGCTCGCTCCACGGCCTTTGAGCTACCGGCATCCCAGACATTGTACAGGAACAGAGGGGATTGAGGCGTATGTAGGCTTCGGAAAAACTGGGCATTTTCGATTTGAGATGTCACGCAATGTGTTCCTTATTTACTGATCTGAGCTGGCGTTCGATTTCGATAAGCCGCTGTTTGCGCCAAAGGCCACCGCCATATCCAGTCAGAGACCCATCTGCTCCGATGACTCTATGGCAAGGAATCATCAGCGCGATTTGATTGGCACCATTGGCGCGTGCCACGGCCCTAGTTGCCGTAGGGCGTCCGATCTGGCGGGCAATTTCAGAGTAGCTTCGGGTTTCGCCAGCAGGAATTTCGCGCAAGGCATCCCATACTCGTTGAGTAAAGGGGCTGGCGGGCACTGCAAGTGGCGTCAGAAACCTGTCGGAACGGGCAGCGAAATACTCGATGAGTTCTGCCGTAGCCTGCTCTGAGGGAGGCATGATGCCGATGCCTATACCCTCCCTACAGTCCTTTTGTAGCTTTTTCAGCTCCCCAGGAAGGCCCTTTCGATCCACGAATTCAAGAAGATGAAGATGGCTTCGGCTACTGACGGAGATCATATCGCCCAGTGGCGTCGGTATCCATGTTGCCCGCAGCAGCTTATCCGGTCGCAACTCAGATGGAGACTGGCCGAGAAGACGAGCAAATGCGGCGCGAAACGCACTGGCCGATTCAAAGCTCGCTTCGTGTTGAGCCATAACGACTTTCCCGCCGACAGCCAACGTCTCGAACCCTTCGCGGAGTCGCCGTTGACGCGCCATC
The DNA here is from genome assembly GCF_023757665.1 of Rhizobium skierniewicense Ch11. Lineage (NCBI taxonomy): Bacteria > Pseudomonadati > Pseudomonadota > Alphaproteobacteria > Hyphomicrobiales > Rhizobiaceae > Rhizobium > Rhizobium skierniewicense. Next base: position 10,738 of record NZ_RXPG01000005.1, on the reverse strand, counting down.
TCTAGGAATGTCATTCCGAATTGCCGCCTAAAGCTTCGCCGAACGGTTGAGGGGTCATAACCGAGCCTGATCAAATGGTCTTCAGACCAACGGAGATCCGGCCGCGTGTCCAAAGCGTGCAGGAGGGCTGTAATCGCAGGATCGGCAAGTGCGGCTGCCTGGAGAGGGTGGCAACGCTTGCAGGGGCGAAAGCCAGCCTCAACACACTCCCCGATCGTGGGATAGAACGTACAATTCTCGCGCTTCGGCTTGCGCGCGGGGCATGTCAGACGGCAAAAAACGCCGGTTGATGAAACACATACGAAGGCCTGCCCATCGAAACATTCATTCCGGGCGAGTAGAGCTGCATAGAGTGTGTCATGGTCTGGAAGGTCAAATAACATGCGACTTTTCTAGCCTCGTTTGAGGCGATTTGCCGTCGGTTTTCGGGCATCTATTTTTTTTCGTAGCAGTTGGTTCACATTTTTCTACGAGAAATCCAGTCCGAATTCGACCTATCTTGCCGAACCGGCTACGATAGCAATGCCCTGCGGGCAACGATCAAAGACATGGGCGCAGAAGCGGTCATCCCGTCCAACCGTACCCGTAAGGCACTCATTCCTCACGATCCCTTCGTCTAAAAGCATCGTAACCGCATCGAACGCTGCTTCAATCGGCTCAAGCACTTCAGACGATTTGCCACCCGCTACGAACGCACAACCATCCACTTCAAAGGCTTCATCCATCTCGCAGCCATCATGCTATGGCTACGGTGAATGTCGATTGGGCCTATCATTACAGTTGCGTATTTTTATGACTTCTGAATCTATAGGTCTCGAAGGTTCGGAGGTCATGGATGATGGGTGCATCGATCGAGACAGCGTTAGAACTTTGGGCATCGTCGCTGCGTGACGTTAAAGTGCGTATGCGCGGATTGTTTACGCAGGAGCGCGTTGCCGCATCAGCGAACCTTTTCCTGGACGGCTTGTTAGCCTTACAGTTGCATTTTTAGTTCAAATGAGCGGGTCGTGCGGCAGCTTGGTGCGCTCGTCGCCAACGTGACCATGCGATGATATAGGCGGGCTTTATACGCCGCTGAGCAAGCTTGTTTGCAAGGCGTCTGACCTCTTGGATGGACCAGCGGATCAGATCCTGATGGTCGGCATCCTCGGTCTTTTTCGGGGTGCCGCATTATTGGCGCGATATCGGATGACAGCCATCATTGCGAAGGCGAGCATGACGAGCGAGACATGGCGATGCCAGCCATGCCACGAGCGGGTCTCGTTATGATCGAGGCCGAGTTCGTTCTTGGCTGTCTCGAAGCTATCTTCGATCGCCCAACGGTGACCTTCGACGGATACGAGCGTCTGAATGCCTGTTCCGGCCGGGCACCAGGTCGTGAAGAATGCGAGATCACTATTACTGGATATTGCGCCGGATCAACAAGCCACGCGTCCAAAGCCCGGTTTGCGTCTCACTGTATTCGTCAGCATCGAGATCGGCTCGTTCGCAGTAGGCCCAGTCATGAAGCCGGGCGCCTTTTGTGCCATCACCGGCGGAAAGGCGCTGCCATGCAGCCGGATCGAGATCACGGGCAATCTCAAGAGCGGTTCCTGCGACGAAAGGCTTACCTGACCAAGCGCCAAAATGATGGTCAGATTTAACCCCAAGAACGTAACCTTTGCAGGCTCGGCGTAGCGCCCCTTCGACGTCTCCGACGCCATACACAGCGTCTGCTGCCACCCATGAAAACGGCACTTTGGCTGTCAGCGCTCGCCGGATCATATCGACAGCAAGGGCAGGCTTGGTAGCGAAGGCTACAGCTTCAGGAACATGAGCGGCGGCACGCCTTGCCGGATCGCTGGTCCAACTCTTTGGCAAGTACAAGGCTCGATCGATATCCGCGCATACGCACTTTAACATCACGCAGCGACGATGCCCAAAGTTCTAACGTTGTCTCGATCGATGCACCCATCATCCATGACCTCCGAACCTTCGAGACCTATAGATTCAGAAGTCATAAAAATACGCAACTGTAATGATAGGCTAAGTCAAGCGGCTTGGTCTCACGAGTTTTATCCGCCATTGATTCTGTTAGCCGCCCTGTTCACCGGAATCAATGCTGTCTGCCAGCTTGCTGTCGTCTGGACGCGGTTTGGGGACGGGAGCCACAAGCGGCGTCACGTTACCGACAGGCCATCGGTCGCTTCCGTGTCCAGCACAGTTTTCGGGGCATCTTCGCAAAAGGCTAAGGATGGGATTGCCGCCAAGATCACGAGCGCTACTTCGCCAGAGCGAATGGTCATGAAGCGTTATCTTTCGACTCCCGTTCAATATCTCAGCCTTTGCCGTGAGGTCTGAATTTCTGGGGAGCGACAGCGATATCTCCGCGAGCTGGCCATCACTGAGAAACGGTGGGCTCGCACTGTTACCATCTTCAATGGATAACACCTCTTCCGTATGCCTCACACCTCATAATCCTGATCTGCTTTGGCCTTGGTGCGGGAGTTTAGACGCTGAACGCAACGTGTTTGCCGATGTTCCCCGGTTCTCGGCCGACACTACGGTGGCGTCGTCTGCGGCTGTTGTTATACTCTCTTTTGGCTCGCCGCCCGCCCAGCCCGTCTGAGTTCTTCGATCGTCAGTTACCACCATTCCGCTCCATCGGGCACAGGTGTTTTCGACGGCCACGCCTGCACAAGCTCCTCGAACGTGGGTTTTCGCCAAATTCCCCAAACATGGTCGTTGGTGACGCCGGGGTGGAATTCGCCGACGATACTGTGCCGGTAACTTTGATAATTCTCGGGTTGTTTTCGATGGTCATATGTAGCCCTCATTGCTTCTGGTGACGCTCCCGTATTTCGATTAAAAGTTCCGTCATCCTGCTAGGGCACGAGTGCCCGATCAGCGACGTTTATCCGAAGACCTTATCGTTGAGCTCACGCTGATTTCGCGACGGTGCAAATGTCATGTCCGCGATGGACAAGCTGTCTGCGCCTTATTTTCGTAGAATCCTTGCTTTTGCCACAATGATTGATTGCATTCCGACCAGATTTTGACAGCTGATTGATATTTTGTCTCATCCGATCACCGGGGTTCCCCATGACCGACCAGCCTTCGTCGTCCGATTTCATCCAGGCCAGCCGTGTTTTGAAGGTCAAGTCGCCGCTCGGCGAAGACCAGTTGCTGCCGGAACGGATGGTCATCAACGAGGGCGTTTCGCAACTCTTCGAGATACAGTTGAATGTTCGCGCCAAGAAGGAAGCGGTGAAGCCAGAGGAACTGATCGGTCGTCTGGTCGATGTCTCGGTCGAGGTTCAGCAGGGTGAAGACGATGGTGGCGTGCGCCGACCCTTCAACGGCCTCGTGACCGACCTGCATGAGGGGCCACCCATCACACGTGGCTTGCGGTCCTATGCCATGACCATTCGTCCGCAGATGTGGCTTCTGTCCCGCCGCTCGGATTGCCGCATCTGGCAGAACAAGACATCGATCGATATCGTTGAAACCTTGTTTTCCGAGCACGGCATTCCAGCACCGGATACGTCAGGCATCCTTTCACCACCACCTGCGCAAATCTACAGCGTGCAATATAACGAAGACGATTTGTCGTATCTTCTCAGACGTTTAGAGGAAGATGGACTTTTTTACTGGTTCAGCCACGAGGACGGCTCTCACAAGCTGCATGTGGCCGATACCGCCAATGGATGGCTTGGGCCATCGCATTCCGCTCAAGGCGAAGGCAGAGTGAGATTGGCACAGGGATCATCGGATCGCAACCACATCAATGACTGGGCACGTCGCTTTTCCTATGTGCCCGGCCAGCGCGCGGGCGCCGACTGGAATTTCGAAACGCCCTCGATGGTGCCGGGTACGATGACACCGTCTCTGGTGCAGATGCCGGACGCGACCAAGCGAGAGCTTTATGAATACCCGGCCCGTATCAAAACGGTGGAAGAAGCCGAGCGAGCCCAAAAACTACGAGCACAATCGATCGAGGCGGACCACGATCGCGTTTTCGGTGGCTCGACATCGCGCATTCTCGAAGCCGGTCGTCGCTTTACGCCCTATGAGGAAGCCCATCCCGAGCACGAATACGAAGAGCACGTCATCATCAGGGCCAGCCATACCATCGTGGATCGCTCTTACGAGACCAACAGCAACGAGCCGGAATACCGCAACGCCTTCGAGGCCATTCCCGCCCGCGTGCCCCTCACCCCGCACCGCACGACCAAGCGCCCAAAGATCGAGGGCACGCAGGTGGCGATCGTCGCGGGTCCCGAGGGCGAGGAAATCCACCCAGATCAATATGGTCGCATCAAGCTGTGGTTCCCTTGGGACCGCAAGGCGAAGAAGGATGGGACGGATACCTGCTGGGTAAGGGTTAGTCAGGCATGGGGCGGGGGCACATGGGGTGCGCAGGTCATTCCACGCATCGGCATGGAAGTGATGGTCGCGTTCGTGGATGGCGATCCTGATCGACCTTTGGTGACAGGTGTCGTCAACAACCCGAAAAATTCGGTGCCCTACGATCTTCCCGCTAACAAGACGCGGATGGTCCTGCGCTCCAACACGCACAAGGGCGATGGCTTCAATGAAATCACCTTTGAGGATGAAGCAGGCAAGGAGAACCAGTTCTTCCACGCACAAAAGGACCAGACGACCCGCGTGCTGAACGACCGCACGAAGCGCATCGACCGCCACGAGGTGGCCTCCGTTGGCGGCAACCGTGCCGTTGAAGTCTCGGGCAACCAGAAGCATGAGATTGGGGGATCGGTAAATACGGTCGTTGGCGGGACAGGCCCGATGGCGATGATGGCGATGGCGGGCGTGCAAGCCCTATCGGGTCACACCGCCGGACTGCTGTCGCAGGCCGCTCATATCGCGGGCGGCGGTGGTCCTGGCGTGGCGGCATTCGCCACGACACTCGCTTCGTCCGCCCTCGGCTTCCTTGGCGCTGGCGGCATGTCGTCACGAGAGGGTGTGGTATCAGGCCCCAGCCCGCGGTCTGACGCAGGAACGGCGCTTGCAGGCTCAGGTACGGGTGTGGGCACCGATGCTTCCGGTCTCTTCCCGCTCCCCGGCATCATGAACACCATCGTCAGCACCTTCAAGTCAGATAGCGTGGGTGTCGCGCATGCCGAACAGATCGGTGTCAGCAAGGTCACGAATGTTGGGCAGACCTCGCTGGAAAGCGTGGGCAAGTTCAAGAAGATCGCGGTCGGCGAGGAGTTCGTCATCGAGTGCGGCGATTCCAAGTTCATCATGAAGTCCAACGGCGAGGTTATCATCCTCGGCAAGACTTTCAACTTCGTGGCGACCGATCATTTCCAGCTTCGCGGCAAGCCGATCGATCTGAACTGATGGAGGGGCTGGCACGTGGAGCTTGATAATCGACTTCCGTTTCCCGCCATGGCCTTTCGTCAATTCGACACCGAGGGCGAACTGGATTGTGTCGTCTCCGTTCGCGCGACATTCACGCATGTTCAGGACGGTATGCTTGAGATCGCCGAGGAGCAGGAAAGCTTCCAGTGGGAGGACGCCTACGAGGGCGATCCGCATCAAACCGCCCTTTTGCGCCAGAGCGATCTCACCCCCGACAAACCTGGAACTGACGTCACGTTTCTCGGACATGCCTGGTCTCCTTCGGGAGAGCCTGAGCCGTCCTGGCGAGCCTCGTTGAAGCTGGGACTGGTGTTCAAGGAGATCGACGTTTCCGGGCCACGCTTCTGGGAGCCCGTGATCAAGGAGAAGTGGGCCGGGTTTTCCGCAAAGGAGCCAAAGCGTGTCATCGCCGACTGGACGCTGACGGAACCCGAACCAGCAAGGAGTGTCAGCGTCTGCTGGCGCAACGCCTATGGTGGAGCGATCCCCGGCACTGGCGACATCGAAACGGAGACACCTGTTGACGTTGAACGCAGGAACCCGCTCGGATGCGGCATCGTCAACCTCGAGATGCCATCCAACACCCAGCCCGTACCAGCGCCTCAGATCACCGCACCCGATGAGCCGCTGGACTGGCGGCAAACGCCGGAGCCTCAGGGGCTGGGTCTCGTGTCGCCGTGGTGGCGTTCGCGACAACAACATGCGGGAACCTACGACGACGACTGGGTGGAACAACGGCACCCTCTCTTGCCGCGCGATTTCGATCGTCGCTTCTGGCAGTCCGCACATCCCGACCTGATCACGGCTCCCCATCTTCGGGGCGATGAAGCATATGAGCTGTCAAACTTGCATCCTCACTACCTGGTCGCCCGAGGCGAGCTGCCTGGTCTCAAGCTCGGCGTTCATTGCTCTCGCGAGGATCGAGACGACTGGCACGTACTTGAACTGGACGGTGTCCAGTTCGACTGGCGTAACGATGGGCGGGTCCTGCTAACCTGGCGGGTGAGATTTCCGTTGCCAGATGCAGGTGAGACGACCCTCACCTTGACGCGTGTCCGGTTAATACCGCCGGAAGTCGAGACTGCCAAGGTCAATGAGGGAGAGATGGCATGAGCATCCCTCGCGACGATTATACCGGTGAACCGGACTATCCGGCCCCATGGACAACAAAGAAACCTCGTGAAGGGCTTCGGGACATAGACGAAGCTAAAATAGTTTATTTATCACCAGACGTCTGCTGGACCCCGGTGGGTTCGTCTGTCGTGCCGATCCCGTATACGGTCATGGATTTCTGCAGTGATGATAAAGATTACACACCGTCTGTGCGCTTTACGCGCAAGAAAGCCATGGTCATGCGCTCTTGCACGACGCATGTGCATGGCGATAGGCCAGGCGTCCGCAAGGGCCGCATATCGGGGACGGTCGGAGACATCTGTGAACCTATCGGTCACGCCGATCAGGTTCGCGCCGAGGGTTCGCACGTCATTCGTCACCTCGATCGTTTCCACATGAACAGCCGTAACACGGTTGGTGAAGCAATTTTCGTTCGCGGCACTCAAACCTTCGATCCCCCGAAAGAGAATGATCCAATAAGAGGGTCTTTGAGAGCGCAGCCAAAGCCAATCGAGGTCGCGTTGGACACGAGCTCGCCGGAAGGCCAAAGGCTTCTTAAAGAACTGATGCGCGATAATCCTGCGAAACCCAGTTCGCTACCTAAGATTCCCACGCCGCCGCCGTCGGGGACCAGCACGATTTTACAGAGGCTTGGAATTTTCGGCAGGGTATTGGGCAGCGTGGCTGCACCTATGGCGCTCATTACGAGCGGCGGAACGCCTGATCTGGACACCGCAATTTTGGCGGACAATGCCGCTAGCAGGGCGCTGGAGGGAATAACTCCGCTTGGTACAGAGGAAAAAGCTCTGTACGACGCAACGAAGCAGCGTATTTCGACACATATATACGATGCCTACAATGACCCGTTCAGCAGTCCCGACGAGAATTACATCGAACAGGAACGGAAATATCTCGAACAACATCTGAAGATTGATCGATCGAGACGGTTGGCGACCGCTCTGAAAGAGGGAGTGAGGATCGACACTTCGAACAAGGACGAATGGCCATGTGTCGTTGGGCCTTACAAATATGTCAAAATGGTCTGCCCGGGTGAAGCCCACCACATCATACCCGACATGGTCTATCGCATTGGCAACGCGCCTTCCAATGAGGCTGAAAAGAATTCCAAAGCTGGGCGTATCAAGAATTCTCCGACTTACAACGAGGGACAGGCAATTTGTCTCACGACCGGGATGCACCGAACCGATGATGACGCAGTCCATAAGTCCCTTAATCCCGCACTCTCAGCGCTCGGCCTGCGCTATAGACCACAGGGAACGGCACCACTTGGTGAAATTAGAGGAGAGGTCAACAAGGCGATAGATCGCGTTCCCGAATTACCGGAAAAGTGCAAGAGAATGGCAAAGCTGGCGGCGATGGCCCAAGTGGGAGAAAATGAGGAGCAGCCCGGTAGAACGACTCTTCGGCCTCCGCAGTTGCCAGGAGGCAAGGACGTAATAGATAGATTACAAGCGGGGAGTTACTGAGGTGAGGAGTGGCCACATTGGATAAGATAATAAGACTAGACGCGGCAATTGCATTCGACAGTGACACCTTCTGTGCCGTATTTAGTGAAAACGACAGCGACGATTCCTACTCTTACATCCTCACATATGAGGGGAATTTCGAACAGCCTTGGTCACGGGCGGACGTCCCTCGCAAGATCGACGGGTTGACCGGAAAACTCGATAGCGAAGGTCGTCCCGTCATTCACGCTGTTAGTGACGAAGGGGATGTTTATACAATTTGGCCGGGCAAAGCTTCTCAACACATGAAGATTATCGGTGCTGGCGTGTATTCCGAGGATGCGACCGGGTTAGGATACATTAACTCAGCGACCCTCGTTGATGATATGATCTTGGTAGCTGGTTATCATTCCCAACTCTATCGTATCGCCGGAGAAAAGACCGAATGGTTTCACAAGGAGAAGCTGCCTACAGCCCCTCAGGGCTTTGAATACCTCGCTTTCGGCACGGTACGTGGCGACACCGGCACTGATATGTACATGAGTGTCGTCTATTTCCCGGAAAATTCCGCTAGAGGCCTGACGGACGAGGAGAAAAAACGGCGAAGTGAACTGATTAAAGAAGGACGCTACGAAGAGGCGCTTGACTTGGAGGAGTCCGCGAAGGAAGGCCAGACACGCGTTAACGAAGGTCGCCTCCATCACTGGGACGGCAATGAATGGCGAATGGTGGCTACGCCGCGTTCGGGGAAATTTTATTCTGAGCCGGCAGTTCTTTCGGATATTCTAATCGAGACCAATGATCGCGTTTGGGCAGTCGGAAACAACGGCGTGATTCTCGTCGGCAACGCCCGCGACGGATTTCAAGACATTTCATTTAAGGGGAACGATGAGAACCTGCGTTCGATCACTAAATTCCGTGATCGGATGGTCATTGCCTCGGACTATGCTCTGCACTGGTTCGACGAACACATACTTACCCCACTCAAACCCGTCCTTGACCCGAACATTAACAAGAGCATTCCAACGCCTCTTAAGGTGCAAGCGGTAGGCGACGTACTGTACTACTTCGACTCCAAACACGGCATCCAAACGTTCGACGGTAACGATTGGAAGGCAGTGAAAGTACCTCAGGAGCTTCTCGAGCGCGAATTCAAGGGGACGGAGAACTAGAACTGGCTTCTGATGTGAGAAGCGACAGATCGGAGCGCCGACGCTATGGATCACGACGGAGGTTTCGAAGAGCTTTACGGAGAGTGGGACCCCCGGCTCTATCACGCCGCCATGGCAGATGATGACCGTCATTTCGCGGTCTTAGTCGGCGGACCGCGGTGGGATGATCCCTACACGATAATTCTCACCAGAGACACCGAGAAGCAGACTTTCTCGCGTTCGGATGTTCGAAGGGAGTTGCGCGACATTCGTGTGCTACCATCCTCGACAGACGGTGGTCTACCTTCATATGTAACAATCAGCCTGACCTGAGACCCATCTTCCCTTCAGTTTTAAGGAGAGTCTGGGGTTTTCTGCACTGAGCCCCAACATTGGACCGCCGGATGTTAGAGTTTTCCGGCTTTCTTCACGATGACGGGCTGGTTGCGCCACCGGGATTATGTATGGCAATCGGGACGTTATATCCGATTGCCGAGTGAGGACGGTCCTCATTGTAGTATCGACGCCAAGTCTCCAACTTTTCGCGCGAATCCGCAAGGGTTAAGAACCAATGCGCGTTCAGGCACTCTGCTCGCAGCTTGCTGTTAAACGCCTCGATAAAGCCGTTATCGGTCGGTTTTCCAGGCCGAGAGAAGTCCAGGGTGACGTTGTTGGCATAAGCCCAAAGGTCGAGGTCGCGGGAGATAAATTCGCTGCCGTTATCAACCCTGATCGTCTTGGGATAGCCAGCCCCTTTACAAATACATTCCAACGTCTGAACCACATCCTCACCGCGATAGGTGAACCGTGCGTCGGTCGCGGGGCAGTAGCGAGAATGCGTATCCACAACGGTCAGGATGCGCAATTTCTTACCTGTCGCGAGCTGGTCGTGAACGAAATCCATCGCCCATACATCGTTCGGACCAACGGCTATCTGGCGGTCGTCCCGAAGCTTTGCCTTCACCCGACGCTTGGGGCGCTTATTGCGCAATTGGAGACCTAACTCGCTGTAAATCCTACGTGTCTTCTTCATGTTGATCGTCCATCCATCACGGCGCAAGTGGACATGCACGCGCCGATATCCGAACCGCACACGCGTTTCACATATTTCCTTAATCCGCCTTTCGAGAGGGGCCTGCCCGGTTCTTCGGGATTTGTAGTGATAGCTCGAGGTGTCAAACGTCAGGACCTTGCAGGCCCGTCTGATCGATATCCCCCAATCCACCAGCATCCCGTCGATAAGCTTGCGCTTGCGGGCAGGCCTTAGAGCTTTCGGCGGATGACGTCCTGCAGCATTTCGCGATCCAGCGTCAGGTCGGCAACGATCCGCTTCAAGCGGTTGTTCTCGTCTTCCAAAGCCTTCAGACGACGCATCTCGTCGGGCAGCAGAAAGCCGTGGCGAGCATGTAAGTGAGATGCCGCAGCGGTGTGCGATCGGCAAGCGCTCTGTCTAGAATGCCATCCATTCCCTGTACCTGGGGCACCGCAAGCGCTCCGCCAAACAGAGGTCCGCGCACGGCGTCAAAGAAAACTTGCTTCTGCATGAAAAAAGGCTCCAGTCATGAACTAGTTGTTCAGTCCCGGCATTTGATGGATCGGATTTAGGATGAAACGATTTGGCTCGATTGTCCATCGTTTGCAGAT
>NZ_RXPG01000004.1:0-35617 GCF_023757665.1 Rhizobium skierniewicense Ch11 | reverse complement strand
CCGCTACCGCCCCGAATACAGCAACCCAAAACCGCTGGAGCGAACTCAAAACTGGATAAAACTTGGGGGCAACGTCACCTGGGAAACGATCCTGTGATGTTGGCGGTTAAGGTTCGACTGGTACGTCGCAGCATCCCTATTAGATCAAGACTAATCTCCGGCAATGTAGTATCGAAGGCAAGCATGAAACACTTCGGTGACCTACAAGGTGTCCTTGCGGACTTGAGACGGAGTGACTCCGAACGCCTTTTTGAAACTTTGCGTGAAGGCACTTTGCGACGTAAAGCCCCACTTTTCAGCAATTTTCTTCGCGGAGAGATCCCTTTTCTGATCGAGGTCGTCGCGAGCTTTTTGTAGCCGCAGAGCACGCTGATACTCGCTGATCGTTTGTCCGACAGATAGCAAGAAAGAGTATTGCAGCGAGCGGACACTAACAGCGCTCAAGCCAGCTAGAAATTCGGGCGAGTTCCTGTCCGCTGGATGTGCGTGGATATAATCGATCGCCCGGCGCACCTGTCTCGGCGCGATCAAGGGCAAAGGCGCCTTCAGCGCCTGAGTATAGTTGTTCGGATAGTTTAGAAGGAAACTATCGAGGACCAAATGTCCAACAGCTGAAGAGCGTGCGTTCAGCGATCCCGCGAGTTGTTGAAAGGGTGAATTGTTCAAGAGCGCCACAAGCGCCGGAAGTCCTTTAAGATTTCGCTGGTCCAAGGCACCCTTGCTAAATTCAACCGTGTGAACCACCGGCTTATCAAGCAATATCGACATCCGCTTACAAAGAAGATCATCGGAAATGACAACCGTTGAATGTTCACTCCCGTTGAGAACATCAACATTATCTGCGTGTCGGTAACCAATCACCTGATCGGCCGCAATCGATAGCTTATCGCTCTTGAAGTGGTAACCGGTCGTGCCCTCGCTGACGAAATTGAAGAGAACAGAATCGAACATTTCGATGGGTGTAACGCGATAACTGCCTATCGTTTTCGACCATTCGAAGAAAACTTGATCTAGAACGGCCAAGTGTCCGCTAACCCCGTACCTGTGGTGCGAGCCGAGCGGAGTTACAGAGACCGGCGCATAGGCGTCACTCAGATACTCCTCAACCTCTCCGATATCCCTGGAGGAAACTTTGAGTTCCTTGTACGGACCGTTCGACATTCCTATCACATCCAAGCACGTGTTACTTCGGCGAGAAATGCACGTCAAAAAAGCAATATCTCGAATTCTCTAATATGTAGTAACGAGCCTAGTTTGTTAGGCCATGGTTGCCCTACCACCGTATCATTTGTTCAATCGATAGGTCACATGAAATTGTTGCGCTAATCCGTTTTCCAACGCACAAATCAAAATCCACCAAAGACATTGCCGAAGCTGTAGAGGACCACTTTTGTGGGGCACGCCAGCGGACCTCGATAGCCTGCGCAATAAATCTGCACCTTAGAGATATTCCTGCACCCTGGAGGCATTGAACGACGCTGCCCACGTTGAAGATCGGTGTATACAGACTATGCTAAATTAGCAGAACATACTTTCTGGTTTCCATCTTGGTGCGTCTTGGCCGGTTGAGATCAGGAATGACCCGTGTCCTGTCTGACTACGATTAGAATGATTTTAGCTTTGGAGACAACGCAGTGACCAGACGCCTGGATGAGCAATCAATTAACTCTGCCGCAACGCTCTTGTCCGCGATCGAGAACCCAAAGAGGCTCGCAATACTTCGGATCCTAATCGAGGGAGAAATGCCAGTGGGTCATTTGGCGGAAACGGTTGGCCTCAGTCAGTCCGCATTATCTCAACACCTCGCCAAACTGCGCAATGCAAATGTCGTGCAGACGCGCCGCGATGCCCAAACCATTTATTATTTCAGTCGCTCCGAACCTGTGCGGCAAATTTTAGCGGCTCTAGAAGACATTTTCAGCGAACCGGTATCTAAGCTCTCGCATTCTGCGTGAGATTTCTTCTAGCTCGGGAAGCGCTTAGTGCGGGGTCAGCTAGGCTCGCACAGACTTAGCATTACAGTTGCGTATTTTTATGACTTCTGAATCTATAGGTCTCCATGGTTCGGAGTGAACCGCGCCGGGTTTGCCGGAGGCCATTTCGTTTAAGTTATGCGGCCATAGCTGGTGCGTCCAGCATGATGTAATATCCTTCTTCGGCTTCGGCTGGCGGTATGTTGCCGATAGGCTCCAGAAGGCGACGATTGTTGAACCCGTCTACGCATTCCAGCGTAGCGAACTCCACGGCTTCGACGTTTCGCCACGGTCCTCGCCGATGGATGACCGCTGCCTCGTAGAGACCGTTGATCGTTTCTGCGAGAGCAGTGTCATCGCTGTCGCCAACACTTCCGACGGAGGGCTCGATACCCGCCTCCGCCAGTCGCTCGGAATAGCGAATGGAGACGTATTGCACACCCCTATCGGAATGGTGGATGAGCCCACCGCGATGGACGGGTCGCCGATCATGAAGCGCCTGGTCCAAGGCATCGATGACGAAGCCCGCATGAGCGGTCCGGCTCGCCCGCCAACCGATAATGCGGCGAGCAAAGGCATCGATGACAAAGGCCACGTAGACGAAGCCTTGCCAAGTCGCCACGTAGGTGAAATCGGATAACCACAGCATGTTCGGCGCGGGAGCAAAGAACGGCCGGTTCACGCGGTCGAGTGGGCATGGGCGGCCTTGTCGCTGATCGTCGTTCTGATCGGCTTGCCACGGATGATGCCCTGCAAGCCCATTGCCCTCATAAGCCGAGCGACAGTGCAGCGGGAGATGTCGAAGCCCTCCCGCTGCAATTGCCGCCAGACCTTACGGACACCATAGACCTGGAAGTTCTCATTAAACACCCGGCGCATCTCGATCTTCAGGCCGATATCGCTGCGGGCGCGGACTGACAGGCGATCCACATCCATACGCTTGGCAACGTTCTCGAAGTCGGTTGACGGGGCAATCGGCAAAAGCTTGCAGATCGGCTCAACCCCGAACACCCCACGGTGTTCGTCAATGAACGCGATCATCGTTTGAAGGTGGCGGTCGAGATACTCTTACCCGACAGGTGAATGCTCGCATTCGCCGATAGGGGCCATCGCGAAATAGGCCGAAGCTTTGCGCAAAATTTCGTTGGCCTGCCGAAGCTCGCGGTTCTCCCGCTCAAGAGCCTTTATCTTCACGACAACATCACTCGGTAGGCCTGCTCGCTTACCACTGTCGACCTCGGTCTTCTTGACCCATTCGTGCAGGGTGGGCTGGCGAGCAGCCAATCTTGGCAGCAATAGAGGAAACGGCAGCCCAGCATGATGGATGCTCGGCTTTATGGTCCAGCACCATACGGATGGCACGGTTGCGGACTTCAGGTGAAAATTTGTCTGTCGTCTTGCCCATGATGGCTCCACTTTCTCAGAAGTTGGAGCCTCCGGCAAACCCGGCGAGGTTTAGACCGCTTGAAAATGTTCTGCATCGCGGTGGGTGATAGAAGTCGCTATTTTGCTTGGAGTCATGATCTTTCCTGCCGCAGGCGTTTCTCTCGTGTCGTGTTGGTTCTGCCGGTCGGGTTCAAACTCCCGCCGTGAGTGCGCGATCAACGAGCATGACACAGTAGGCCACGGCGACAAGGAGAGTCACCCTCAGACGCAGTACCAGATACCAACGGTGCTCATTGCGTTGGGCAAGGCTCTTGAAATCGGCCACCAGAAGAAGCCCGAACACCGCCAGTTGCACGAAGAGGGCGGCGAGGGATAGACCCGCCACGAGGGTGACGAAAGCGATCAATGCCAGGACATTGCTCACACCCATGAAAAGAATATTGCCGTGTTCTATCTGAGCCCGTCCCCACAGGGTCCCAGCCATGAAAGAACTGATAATCGCACCGTATGACACGAATGCCGACGCCGTGTCGAAACCAGCAACGGTTTCCGGAGCGAGCATCAGCAACCAGAATGGCAGTGCACCGGCATAGGCAAGTATGATCGAGACCTTGCGAGAGGGCGTCATCATTGAGCACCCTCTATGATACCCTGCAGGGCATCTCCCAGACCTGCTCCACTGAGAAAGGCTGCTTCGACCCGGCCGCCGATGCACCAATCGCCGCACGCGGCAAGCTGCGACGCCCGATCGAGCAGGAACGCTTTTCCGACCGGCCGTTGGACATTGGCATAACGCCAGCGATGAATGACTGCGGCTTCGTATTCGATTGGAATGTAACGCGTGATCGCATCAATCATGTCGGCTCGGATAACGTCAAGCGGGCGATCGATATTGGTGTCGGCCCAGACGGGGTTTGAATTTACCACCAGACAGGGCGTTTCGGGCCGGTCTGGTTTGCTCTCGTTACGACAGATCCAGTCGATGACAGGGTCGTCCACACGGGCTGCCGCGAAGGGAATGTGGAGTTTGTGTTTTGGCCTGACCATCAACGTGAAACAGGCGTTCATCTTGACGAGGCCCAACGCATCGTGGTGCTCGAACCGGGACGGAAGCAGCGCTGCCGATTGTGGCGCGGGAGCCGTCGAAATCAACCAGTCAAACGGCCCTTCTCGCTCGTCCCCTATCTGGAGGTACCACTGGCCGGGTTCTCCGGTGATGGCCGAGACCTGGACGTTCAGCAGGACATTCAGACCTTCGGACATAGCTTTCGGTAACGCATTCATCGAGGGGCAGCCGACATATCTCGGCGTTTTTGACCCGCTTTGTGTCGGATCACGGTGCGTGCCCAAGTATACCAAATCTCCGTTCCACGTCCGCACGGATCCCGCCAGACAGGCGGCCTCAAGCGCGTTGCGGAAGTGATCGTCTCGGATGGTGAAGTATTGTGCGCCATGGTCAAAGGCGGCATCCTCTGACCGTCGCGTGGCCACTCGGCCTCCGACACCTTTACTCTTTTCGAAAATGCTGACATCAGCGATCCTGGAGAGCGATCTCGCCAGGGTTATTCCCGCTATCCCAGCGCCGATGATCCCTATTCGTTGGCGTATCACCATTCTATCCTCCAGTTCGGACGTCTCGTGATTTGAAAGCGCATCATTCACAAAGGGTTTGGCTTTGTGAGCGGCGTGGGAAAGGCGGCCTATATTCTGCGGAGTAGTCCATTGGCGATATACTGTTCTATGAGATCACGCTCAGCCCTGAAAGAATGGCCGCTCCAACCTTGGTGACCAAAACCAGCCAGGAGCACTGTGTCGTCCTTGACGGCGACCTCACCAATGACGTAGGAAACCGCGATCATTCCCGAGCTCGGGACAACGTAGTTGCTCGTAACCCGCGTCTTCAGCTCCAGATCGACCCGATCATGGTATCTGCGCGGTATCACCGTGAACACCTTGGCAGTCTCTGTGGCAAAGTGGGCAAACTCGTCCGTATAGTCGTCACAAAAGTCGTCCAGCCCAGACTGTTGAGCAACAAGCCCGGGCTTCAATTCGGCGAATTTCCCGCCGTCCCGCACGCACCAAATGGCGTTTGCATGGGCAATTGCCGCCGTTTCGCGCCAGGAGCGCTGTCTGATCATGGCGGATGCGGGACGTCCGGTGTTGCAAACTGCGACCACATCGGTTCGCGATCCGCCCTCCCCAACCGACCTGCAGTCGTTGAACCGGATGACAACATCACAGTTATCAATCCGGCTCGCGTCGGATGGAGCGAATGCACCGTTTCCTACAATTGCAATATTACGTGGCACGACGATATCCTATCAATTCCCCATATTACGAGGTGATGAAACGAACGGATCACATGCGATCCTCCTCAGATGCAACAGCATCGGAAGGATGGAACATCCCACCTTTTAGGGATTTGCAGACCATGGCAAAAAGGGTGAGGTCGTGGGGGGGGGGGACGGAAGCTTCCGAACGGGCACGGCATTTCCAGCTGATCGTCTTGATGGTGCATCTACCTTGGAAGCGCCGCCTCAAACACTGCACATTCCTGGCCCGAAACGATTGGGGTCGAAGACCCTCCGTGATTCATTTACTCCGACGCTCAGTGGCCTCAGAGTACCCTCCTGATATCCGGCCACAGGTCTTCAGTCGCGGCCATGAGAGTTGGCGTTGCGGCGGCCACCCAAGGGATATCGCTGTCACCACGTTTTCCAATGCGCACATCAAGCCCCGCTTCTCGCGCCAGGACCGCGCCACCGGCGATGTCCCACATGGTCGTGAGTTTCTGGAGATGACCGTCGAATATACCGCGGGCCGCGAATGCCAGGCCAAGGGATGTGGAGCGGATCGATTCGACAACCCAGCCCGCGTGCCTCAGACCGACATTGAGAGACGCGATCTCCTGGGCATCGGCGGATGCACTATCGCCGAGCGACATCACGCGTACATCCTCAAACGATATACTACGCGGGCATTTTTGGCCGTTCAACAGCAAGCCGGTGCCCTCCGCTGCTGCGTAGATATCACCTAAAACCGGAACCGCGACCACACCCAGTTCCGGTCGACCGTTGCGAACGAAGCCGAGCGATATGCCCCAGAACGGTGACCCCCGTAGAAAATTTGTTGTCCCGTCGATCGGATCGATGATCCAGTAGGCGTCATCGGCGATGCCGCCCATTTCCTCGCCCAACACGGTTTGCCCTGGAAATGCCACTGCCAACCTGTCCCGCACCAGCCTCTCGACGGCGGTATCCGCTTCAGAGACGAAATCCTGAAAACCCTTGGCCCGTGCGCCGATGGCGTCACGCGCCTCGAAGAAGCGCATCGCAAGCGCCACCGCTTCCTCGACGATACTGACAGCTTGCTCAAGGCGGTGGTTTATCGTGTCCATGATGGAGCCGCCTCGCTAGTATCTGCTTTCAGCCAGTCCTTGAAGGCCTGGACTTCATCCGTCTGGATGGCACCGACACCGGCCCGCGCAAGCACGCCCCAGACCGCCTCGGGATCGGCCAGCGCGTGCGTGTCGTTAAAATCGAGGGAGTGCGAAACATCGAGCGTGTTGATCCAGAGACGAATATTCTGGCGCTCCAACTCGGCGCGGCCTTCCTTGAGATCATCAAGATCGGAAAATTTCACTTCGATGATGGGCGCGCGCAGGGCTTCGATCCGGCGTAGATCCTCGGCAAATCGACCCTTTCTCACCGGGAACATCGGCATATGCGGGATCTTTCCGAACCAGTCTGTGTCCAGCACCGCGAAATGGGCGGCGTCAGGGTCGATATCCGTCTTGACCAGCACCTGCTCTTCGATGGCCAGACGCAATACCGTCTCCATCACCTGCGGCAGATCACGGACAAACTTGGTATCGATATTGACGGTGATGCGACCCCGTGCCTCCTCGAGCAGTTCTTCCAGCGTTGGAACGCATTCTTCAGTCACGTTGGCGCTCTCGCCACCCGCGCCGGACTTCAGCCTCGCGGCACGAACCATCTCGAAGGGCAACGCGCTTACGGTTCCTTTGCCCGTCGTCGTGCGGTCGATGGTGGTGTCGTGAATGACGACAAGCCGACCGTCCGCGGTGGTTTGCGTGTCGATCTCGATCATCTCCACACCGGCCGCGATGGCCGCGCGAACGGACGCGAGTGAGTTTTCGGCCGTGGTGGTCCAGAAACCGCGGTGAGCGATCGTTAGGATTGCGGGATTTTCGCGCGAGCAAAGGGAGAGGACGTTGCAGGAGAAGTTGGCGTTTGAGGAGGCAGTGAGGGCCTGATTCATGGTTTTCGCTTTCGGATTTTACTTTTGATGAGATGTGATCGCCCGGATCAGATTTTTCCCATGCCGGCCGCCATCAGATCGTCGCGTAGAATGCGACCGGCGATGATGAAGACGACAAGTGCTGGAAGAAGCAGGATGAAGGAGACGATGGACGCAAGCGGAAGCTGCATCGAATAGGGATCGAGATACATGTAAAGCTTGATCGGCAGGGTCTGCACAACAGGTGCGCCGACGATGAAGGACTTGTCGAATTCTTCGAAACTACCGATGAAGGACATCAGTCCGCCCGCCAGAAGACCGGGAACGGCAAGCGGCAGGATGATGTGGAGAACGATGCCGACAGTTCCGGCACCCAGCGAGCGTGCGGCGTGGATGAGATCGTCGGGAATGGTTTCGAGCGTCGCCGTCATCAGCCGGATCATCAGCGGCAGAGTGCCAACGATCTGTACGAGAATGACCCCCGTGACCGAATAGGCAAGACCAAAATGAAGAAATACCTGACCGATGCCCACGGCGACGACCAGTCCCGGAATGATGATCGGTGCCAGTATGAAGATTTCGACCAGCCGTTTCAGCCGGAAGGGAAAACGAGCCATGGCCCATGCCGTGGGCAACGCGATGACGGCCGTGAGGAACGTCACGACAACGGCAATCACGATGCTGTTGATCGTCGCACCGAGAAGGCCTGCGTCGTTAAGAAGACTTGCCCAGCGCGCCGTCGTGTAATCCCTGGGTATGATGAGCGGCGGCGACCAGCCATCGGCAATGCTCCATAAAAACATCAGCACCAGCGGCACTGCGATGGCGAGCGCCAACGCGCCGTAGAGACCAATGGCGACGAAAACCCGGTCCTCCGGCGTAAAGAAGCGGCGTCGCGGCGTCACGCCGGGTTCGATGACGATGGCGCTCATGCGGCGTCTCCTCGGTTTTGGCCGGGACCGATGCGGGATGTCAGGGAGTAATAGAAAAGCAGCACACCAATCGCGAAAAGGCTCAGCACCATGCCTATGGCATAGACCTGATTGAAGTGCCCCTGATTGAAGTCCTGAACCATGAGAACAGAGAGTGGCCGGGCCGTTGGCGGGCCAACGATATCGGGAATGGCGTAGGAGCCCATGGAACCGATGAAGGTGAGGAGGATAGCCGCAGTGATGCCCGGCATGGCAAGTGGAACGTCCACGAAGACAAAGGTCTTCAGCCGTGAAGCCCCCAGCGTGCGCGAGGCGTAGCGTATATCCTCAGGTATGGCGGCGAAGGCGCTGGTGATGATCAGCGTCATGAACGGGACCTGCTTCCAGACACTGGCCAGAATAACGCCGATGCCCCAGTCGTCACGCACCAGATGGGGCAATTGGAGCCCAAGCGGTGCAACCAGCCGGTCTAGAAAACCGCCTCGTTCGAAAACGACAATCACCATCAGGCCAACGATGATACCCGGCACAGCCATTGGTAGCTTGTAGAGACCGCTGAAAAGCTTGCGACCTGGAAAGTTCTTCCTGATCAGAAGCGCCAGCGGAACCGACACGACAAGCGATACGATCACTGGCATCACGCCGTAATAGATCGACGTCGTCAGGCCACGGATCATCGAGGGACGCGTGAAAATTCGCTCGTAGAACATCAGCGTGAAGCTGCCATCCTCCTGTCTGACGCTGCCGATCAGCGCAGACACCAGCGGCCCGCCGAAGAACATCAGGAGGTAGCCAATCCCCGGGGCAAGAAGGAGAAAAAGCTGCGCGCGCCTGTTGCGAAGGATGCCGCTTATCATGCCGCCTCCACCGCCATCGTTTCGTCGAGACACAGCACAGAACCGGGAAATTGCAGGGCGACCCTTCGTCCGGCATTGATCAGAGCGTCTGCGCCGGACTGGCTGACCCTGATCTGATGACCGCCGATCTCGACAGTATAGAGCGCATTGGCACCCATGAAGGAAACCGCTGACACCGTGCCGGCACCCGTCTCATCAGCGCGAATGTGAATATTCTCCGGGCGGACCGAAATCTGGACGTTACCGTTAGCCGCAGCGTCCAGCACCACGGATTGTCCCCATGGCAATTGCGCCTGCATCCCTTGGGCGGATACCGGCAACAGGTTGGTCTGGCCGAGAAAACCGGCAGTAAAGGCGTGCTTGGGCGCGCGATAGAGTTCCAACGGAGTGCCGATCTCAATGACGCGGCCTGCATTCATGACCACGATCCGGTCCGACATGGCCATCGCCTCGGCCTGATCATGCGTGACATAGAGGCTGGTGGCGCCGATACGGCGGTGAAGCTCGGTCAGTTCATGGCGCAGCGTGTCGCGAAGCTTGGCGTCGAGGTTGGACAAAGGCTCATCGAACAGAAGCAGGCTTGGCTGCATGACGATGGCGCGTGCCAAAGCCACACGCTGCTGCTGGCCGCCGGACAATTGCCGCGGCATGCGATCCATCAGCCCGGCGAGATTGCAAATTTCCAGCGCATGGGCGATGCGACGCGTCCGTTCGTCCTTGGCAATTTTTTTCATCTTCAGCCCGAAGCCGAGATTTTTGGCGACCGACATGTGCGGAAAGAGCGCATAGGACTGAAACACCATGGCGATATCGCGCCCTTCCGGTGGCGCCTGATCAATGCGCTTTCCACCGAGCCGAATTTCACCGCCGGATGGCTGGCTGATGCCCGTCAGAATGCGGAGAAGCGTTGATTTGCCACAACCCGATGGCCCGAGAATAGTGACGAACTCGCCCTGCTCAACGGATATGGAAACGGGATGAAGCGCATGGCTCGGTCCGTAGGTCTTGCTGATATTGCTGATTTCAAGTTCACTCATGTGAGCGTCCGTCCTGGTTTTGACCGAGCGTACGACCTGTGAGGCGCTTTGCACTTCCTCACACGAGGGCGATCCGGTGGTGTTACTGATTGAGGACTTTCTCATCGAGTGCTTCGCCAAGCGCCGTCGACATATCCCAGAACGCTGGTACCGACAGGCGCGGATAGACGCTCTGCGGCAAGACGTGGTCCTGCGCTGATTTTGGCATGAGATCGTTGGTGACATCGACGCGCGGCGAACGCGAGGCCTTGTTTTCCAGCTTCCAGAGCTGGAAGTCCTTGCTCATCGCCATATCGATCAGAAGCAGGGCCGATGCGACATGCTTGGCATTGGCGGGCACGAACATGGCGTCACCAGAGCCGACCTGACCCTTTTCCAGAATCGTGACCCGGAAACTGTCGGGCAATTGCTTGGTACCAAGGAAGCTCATGACCTGATCCTCCCAGACGGTACCCATGTAGAGCTGCTGGTTGTTGATCAGATTGAGCGTATCGGCGTTGCCATTGGTCAGTTCCGCCACAGCCAACAGGCGGCGGTAGTAGTCCCAAACGGGATCGAGGCAATGGGACTCCATGGCCCAGTCTTCGGCCTGCTGCGGCGTCTGATCATAGTCCGTCAGTTGCTTGCGGCAGTCGCCCGTCAGATAATTGAGCGCCACCGAATATATGAAGCCGCTGCCCGAACCGCCCTTGGCCGGAAGCGTGACACCCAGACGCTTGGGGTTCTTCTCCGCCCACGCCAACAAGTCCTCGAAGCTTTTCGGAACGTCTTGAGCGCTCACGAAGGCGGAATCATATCCGATTGCCGTTTGGTTGAGATGCACCAAGGGGAAACTGCCACCGTGTGGTCTGCCGAATACGGTCTCGGCGAACTCAGGATTATAAGTGTCCATATTGGGCAAAATCTTCGTCAACGGAATATTGCCGACGACGCCCTTGGAGGACAAAAGAGGGTAGCTGCCACCACCGGCAAAATAGGCGTCAACAGGCGCGTCCTGCCCCGCTGTCTGCACGGCGATCAGCTGCTGGTTGGCCTGATCGCCCTTTACATCGCTGTATGTGACCTTGATGCCGTATTTTGCTTCGAAACGCGTGATCAATTCCTTCCAGGTGTCTCCGAAACTGCCTGCGAAATTATACATCGTCACCCCACCCTCAGCTTTGGCAGCGGGAACGACGATGTCGTAGAAATTTTCGCGCGTGACCTTCGACAGATCAAAATCGAGGTTCTTCATATTGCTGTCAGCAGCAAGACACGGCGCCGCGATCGTCGCCAACGACACCGTTGCGATCGTGAGGAATCTGAGGCTCATTGATGGCGGCTCCTAAGGGCGGGTTTAACAACTGACTTTCTATTAATACACTTTGAGTGTAATATTTGTGACAATCCGACAAAAAACACTTTTGCAGGCCAATGGCCGTGTTGCCGCGACCTGCTACAGTCGTTATCCAAAGACATGACCATCGATCACACGCCGCGACAGATATTCGACCGCCAGCCGCTTGCCAGCGCGAATGATCGCCTCATTCTGGATATCGTCCGCCGCCACGGATCCATCGCAAGAGCTCAGATTACAGGCCACACGAACCTTACGCAGCAATCCGTGCATCGCCTGATCGAGGGTTTGTTGGAGCGTGGGCTTCTGCGCGCCGGCGCGGCGCTGAAAGGCGCGCGCGGCCAGCCAAGCCCCACCATCGAACTGGTGCCGGAGGCATCCTATTCTCTCGGTATTTCCATCAACACCGATTCCGTGATGATCTGCATTGCCGATTTCCAGTGCAGCATCGTTGTCGAAGAAAAACTCAAAATGCTTCCAAGCGATCGGGAAAACACCCTTGTCGCACTGTCTCTTGCTCTCGAACGCCTGCTCGAGCGGTATGGTATCGCGCGTGAAAAGCTGCTCGGTCTTGGTTTTTCCATGTCGGGATTTTTCGTCTCGGAAGACCGCGCTTTCAATGCGCCCGAGCCTTTGAGAGACTGGTCGTTGATGGATCTGAGACCGATCCTCGAAGAACGATTTCGCCTGCCTGTCTGGCTTGAAAACAATGCCACCACGGGAGCGATCGGCGAAAGCCTTTGCGGCGTAGGGTCATGGTGCCAGACCTTTGCCTATCTGTCCTTCAACTACGGTTTCGGCGGCGGGTTGATCCTTGGCGGCCAACCCTTTCATGGCTTTCACGGCAATGCTGGCGAGCTCAGCGGAATATACAATGCCGCTGAAGGCCCAAAGCGCCCCGCTTTGCAATATCTGATCGCCACACTGCAAAAAAATGGCGTCGATATTCACTCGATTGAAACATTGTACCACCGGTTCGACCCGGCATGGCCGGGTGTTGAAGAATGGCTAGACGATACCATGCCACAAGTGGATCGTTTGGTGGCTGGCCTCATTGCCATCCTTGATCCGCAGGCGATCGTTTTCGGTGGTCAACTTCCGCCAGCGCTTGGCAGGATGATGATCGACCGTGCGCGCCTGCCCTCGCAGCGAGACCATCGATACGGGGTTGGACCGAAGGAGGCAAAACTTGTCTTAAGCGAAACGAAGGGAGATGCCTCGGCCATCGGTTCTGCCTTACTGCCACTCAGATTTCGTTGGTTCGTTTGAGCGCCGCCTGGTGAACTGACGCAGCTGACTATCTCCGAACGCTATCATCCCGTTGACAATGGGTGCTCTGCGACCATCACGTCCAACTTGAGACTGACCGCAGGCCTCGGACGTTCCAAATGATCCAGCCAGGCAGTATTTTCGTGGATGCCGCTGGCCTGATCTTCTCAACTGACTACAATGCTGGCCTCGACCTCATAGAAAACGGCGGAAGATGGAATGCCCAAAAAGGAAATTCGCCTGAATGCCTTCAGCATGAATTGCATTGGCCACATCAACCATGGCCTTTGGACCCACCCCCAGGATCGCTCTTCGGACTACAACACGATCGGCTACTGGACAAATCTTGCGCAAACGCTCGAGCGCGGTCTGTTCGATGCCATTTTTCTCGCGGATATTCTCGGCGTCTACGATGTCTATGGCGGCTCCGTCGATGTGCCGCTGCGGGAATCGGTACAACTGCCCGTCAATGATCCGATGATGCTGGTCTCTGCCATGGCAGCCACGACCAGGCATCTGGGTTTCGGCGTCACGGTGAACGCCAATGCCGAGCCGCCTTATCTCTTCGCCCGCCGCATGTCGACGCTTGACCATCTTACCGGCGGTCGCATGGGTTGGAATATCGTGACCGGATATCTCGACAGCGCAGCGCGTGCCATCGGCCAGAGCGCCATGACAGGCCATGACGACCGTTACGATCAGGCGGATGAGGCGCTGGAATTGCTCTACAGGCTCTGGGAAGGCAGTTGGGCGGACGATGCCGTACGCGCCGACAAGCAAGGTCGCATCTATGCCGATCCCGCTCGCGTCCGGACCATCGACCACCAGGGCACATTCTACCAGTCGCAGGGATATCATTTGAGCGAACCCTCGCCGCAGCGCACGCCGGTGCTGTTTCAGGCGGGCAGTTCCGAAAAAGGGCGCGCATTCGCCGCGCGTCACGCCGAATGCATCTTCATTTCGGCGACAGACCGGAAGGCTGCCCAAAGGGCGTCACGGCTGCTGCGCGCCGAAGCCATCAAAGCAGGGCGGCAGCCAGACGACATCAAGATTTTCGTCGCGATCAACGTCATTCCCGGTCTGACGGAGATGGACGCTCAGGAAAAATATGCCGACTATTGCCGCTACGCCAGCCCGGAAGCTGGACTGGCGCATTTTTCCGCAGGCTCCGGCATCGATCTCGAGAGCCTTGCTCTTGATGATCCGATCATCAAAGACAGCGGAAAAGGCAACGCCATTCAATCCGGCGTTCAGACGGCACGGGAGCGCGGCTGGACGAAGCGTGATCTTCTCACAAGCCTCGCTCTCGGCGGGCGCTACCCGACATTGGTCGGTACGGCGTCCGCGATTGCGGATGAGTTGGAAGCGTGGATCGATGAAGGGGAAATTGACGGATTCAATCTGACGCGGACTGTCGTGCCCGAGTGCTATGAGGAGTTTGTCGATCTCGTCATTCCCGAGCTTCAATCACGCGGTCGCTATAAGACCGTGTATCAGGGGGACACTTTACGCAGCAGCTTGTTTGGCAACGGTGACCGCCTGACGCGCCCGCATGTTGCTGCGAACTGGCGTTTTCCCGGTGATTGAACTTACGATGCCCGAGGGTTCATCCGGGCATGTGTGGGCAGGGTTCAGACCACTTGTTCATGGGACAGGCAGTAGGAGGATGTTCCCTTCTAGGCGCTGAGGGGACGCAGATCAGATGGCGCCGTGGCGTGGCGGTAGGATGCCGTTGAGATAAAAATTGCCGATATGGTGGTATTTCCAGCGGACCGGATCGTGCAGCGAATGGGTCCGGGCATTGCGCCAGAAGCGATCCAGGCCATAGCTTTCCAGCGTCGAGCGTGCGCCGCCGAGTTCGATGAGTTTGGTGGAGGCCAGCTGTGCAACCTCCGTTCCCAGCGCCTTGACCTCTGCCACCGCGATGGAGGCGGCCGCAACGGTTTTCTCATTGGGTGAAGCGGTCGCCTCATCGAGAATGCGCCCCGCTCTTGCCAGCAGCGCGTCGGCCGCATGAACCCGGATCGTGACATCGCCTACGTAATGAATGGTGTGCGGGTCCTCATAACCATGTTCTATGTCCAGTTCAAAGAACGGTCGGGCATGGGCGCGGACGTAAGAAACTGTTTCGGCCAGCGCGCCACGGGCGATGCCCACCTGAACGGCGGCGTGGATGATCTGCGCAAACGGACCCATTGTGGTGGGCCGTTCAAACACACCCTGCTGGTCCACCACCTGAAAGGGTGTGATCCCCACATCGTCAAAGGTCACGGTGCCGCTGCCGGTGGTGCGCTGGCCAAACGACGTCCAGTCGTCGATGAGGTTTAGGCCCGCCGTCGATCGGTCGATGAAAACGATGTTCACGCGCTCGTCCGGCCCTTTGGCAACAGCCACGATGATGTGAGCAAACAGCGAGCCGGTGGAATAAAACTTCTGCCCGTTGAGCAACAGCTTTCCGTTCCGTTCTGCGAAATGCGTTTTGTAATCGACCGGCGTCTTCGTTCCGATCTCGGTGAAAGCATTGCCCAGCCGGTCACCATCCAGAACGCGCTGGAAATAATGCTTCTTCTGCTCTTCGCTGCCCGCAAGCCGCAACGCTTCCACCATATAGAAATGGTTCTGCGGTATCTGCCCGATGCTGCCATCGGCAGCTGATATGGTGGCGGTCACCTCTGCAAGCGTTACCGCCGAGACCTCCGCGCCGCCATATTGCTTCGGCACGGAAATCGCCCAGAGGCCGCTTTGTGAGAAGCGCTCGATCTGCGCCAGCGGCAAACGCCGATCCCGGTCGCGCTCCGCTGCACCCACGGCAAATTCGCGGGCAAGCTCCTTGGCGATGGCGATAGCCTCGTCATCGCTCTTGATGACATGCGCAAGCTTTTGGCGCGGCGGGACATGCGGTGCAGGCATGCCAGTCGTTCGTGCTGCCTGCAGATGTCGCGTTCTGTCCGTTGTCGTCATCTCATCGGACCTCAGTTCCAGGCATGGCGTGGCGGGTGCGCACCATTCAGGTAATAATTGCCGACATGGTAATATTTCCACCGGACAGGATCATGCAGCGTGTGAACGCGGGCATTGCGCCAGTGTCGGTCCAGCCCATGCTCCGCAAGCGTCGAACGTGTTCCCGCCAGTTCGAACAGCTTGTTTGCAGCAAGGATCGCGATTTCCGTGGTCAGAACCTTGGATTCTCCTGTCTTGATCGTCGCTTCCGAGACGGTTTCCAACGTGGAACTGGCCCTGGCACTATCGATACTGCGGCCGGCGATCTCCAGCAGTGCTTCTGCCGCATGGAGTTTGATCTTCAGGTCGCCGATCGCTGCAATCGTGAACAGGTCTTCGCCAGCGGTCTCTTTGCCGCTGTCAATCCACGGGCGGCTGTAGGTGTTGATGAAAGTAATCGTATCCTCGATCGTGCCACGCGCAATGCCGGCATCAATGGCCGATTGAATGATCTGGGAGACGGGACCACCAACCGTTGGGTGATCGAAGGACGTCACCTTCAACGCCCGCGCCTTCGGCACGCGCACATTCTCGATCTTCACCGATCCCGACGCCGTGGTGCGCTGGCCAAAGCTCGACCAGTTGTTGGTGACGGTCAGGCCCGGTGCATCCCGGTCGGCGAAGACGAGATAGCCTTGGCCGGCCTCATCAACGCCGACGATGGGAACGATATGGGCCAACAGGGCTCCCGTGGTATAAAATTTCTCACCGTTGACGATGACGTCGTCGCCATCGTGAACCACCTTGGTTTCGAAATCGGCCACCGTCTTGCTCTTAAGTTCGGAAAAGGCGTTGCCGTAACGAAGGCCCTGAAGCGCCCACCCGAAGAACAGCTTTTTCTGCTCTTCTGTCCCATCCAGATCGACCGTTGCGATGATGGCGAGATGGTTTTGGGTCGTCTGGGCAATGGCCGGGTCGGCCGCCGCTATGGTGGCGATAACCCTGGCAAGCGTGGCGTATGAGACCTCCGGCCCACCATAGGCCCTTGGCACATTCATGCTCCACAGACCGCTTTGCGAATAATCATCCAGTTCGGTCACGGGCAAAAGCCCTTCCCGGTCGCGCAGAGCAGCGCCAATCTTGAATTTTTCGGCAAGACGCTCCGCAATCTCGATGGCCTCGGCGTCTAAGGTGATAATATGGGCTGGAACAGAAGGGCGCGGTCTCGGCGCTACCGGGTCTGCGGAATTAACGCGCGGGTGGATCGTGTAATCGATTTTGGTCTCGGAAATCGTGCCCATGCAGAAGCCTCACAGTCGGGTTAAATCGGCGTGGAGAGCATCGCACAGGTGCAACTTCTTAAAAGTTATTCTATGTCTTTTATAGAATAATATGTGGAAGCTTTTTCTTCCACTGTGTCGATACAAGGTATGGACGCTCTTTCTCTTCATCGCCGCCCGCCCGTATCGTCGCGGGACGAAATTGTGGAGTCTATGATGAGCAAACCCATCCGTTTCAATGCGTTCGATATGAACTGCGTTGGTCACCAATCCCCCGGTCTGTGGGCGCATCCGCGCGATAAATCATGGACATACAAGGATCTGGACTATTGGCAGGACCTTGCACGTACGCTGGAACGCGGCATCTTCGATGGCATCTTCATCGCTGACGTGATCGGCTATTACGATGTCTACAAGGGCTCCAACTACCATGCCATTCATCAAGCAGCGCAGATCCCCGTCAACGATCCCCTGCAACTGGCAGCGCCCATTGCACTTGCGACTGAGCATCTGGGTATCGGTATTACCGCATCCACATCGTTCGAACATCCCTACACCTTTGCGCGCAGGCTCTCTACGGCCGACCACCACACGAAAGGCCGCATTGGTTGGAATATCGTCACGTCCTACCTCGAAAGTGGGGCCAAAAACATTGGGGAAGCGGGCCTGCGCCGTCATGACAACCGGTACGAGGTTGCCGCAGAATATGTCGAGGTTCTCTACAAACTCTTCGAGGGCAGTTGGGAAGAGGGTGCCGTTTTACGTGATCGCGAGAAGCGTATCTTCACCGATCCGTCGAAAGTCCACGAGATCGGCCACAAGGGCAGATATTTCGATGTTCCCGGCTATCACCTGAGTGAGCCATCACCGCAACGCACGCCGGTTCTCTATCAGGCGGGCGCGTCAGGGCCGGGCAAGGACTTTGCAGCGAAACAGGCCGAGTGCATCTTCGTCGCGGCACCAACCAAGTCAGTCCTAAAGGCCCATGTCGCGGACATGCGAAAGCGCGTGGCGGACGCCGGGCGTGAGCCGAGGAAGGTCTATATCTACACGCTCGTCACCATCATCACCGATGAGACTGACGAAAAGGCCCAGAAAAAATTCGAGGAGTATCAGAAGTTCGTATCCTATGATGGCTCGCTGGTCTTCATGTCTGGCTGGAGCGGCATCGACTTTGGACAATATGCACCAACAGATACGGTCAAGAAGATCGAAACCAACGCCATTCATTCCTTTGTCGAGCATGTCGCGGGTGGCGACAAATGCTGGACTATCGATGAACTCGCAAAATTCGGAGGCATCGGCGGACTTGGCCCGGTCTTTGTCGGCTCACCATCGCGCATAGCCGATATTCTTCAGGAATGGGCCGATGATACCGATGTCGATGGCTTCAACCTGGCTTACGCCGTAACACCCGATAGTTTCGAGGATGTCGTTGGATATATTGTCCCCGAACTCCAAAAGCGTGGCGTTTATCCCACCGCTTACAAGCCCGGAACGCTGCGGGAAAAGCTGTTTGGTGATGGTGACTATTTGCCGGCAAACCACCCGGCGCACCGGTACCGGGACATCGAAGCAGTCAAACGCGAAGCAAGCATGCCCAAAGAGGCCGTCGCCTGAGCAGCAAAGCCCGACCCTTAGGTATTTGGTCCCGGCATTTGATGGAGCGGGTTGCGTCAATACCGTTCTGGCTCTGTTGTCCAAATTTCGCGGATGTATTCGTAGGGCGTGAGGCACCTGAGCATTTTCAGCCGGAAGCCGTAATTGTAGGTATCGACGAAGTCGTAGAGATGCGCCGTCAGTTGGGCATGGCTGTCTCAATGATAGCGTTGACGGTTGCCTCCTTGATGGTGCGGTTCGGCTTGCCCATGAGCCGGTCGCCGACTGCGCCCGTTACGACAGGCTCGAGGTGAGGCAAGTTGATGGAACGTACACAGGTTCTCGAACTGATGAGCACGCTGAAGCTCTATGGAATGCGTAGCGCTTATGATGAGGTCATGGGCATCCGTAACAGCACGCGTGGGCGCTTCTACAATGTCGTTGACCTGGTCAACCGCCTGGAAACGGAGACACGCAGTGGCAAGCAGGGCAGAACGGCGGACTATCTCACACGCCTCGACTTCATCATTCTCGATGAGCTCGGCTATCTGCCGTTTGCGCAGGCTGGTGGTCAGCTTCTATTCCACCTGATCAGCAGGCTTTATGAGCGCACCTCAATCATCGTCACGACGAACCTGGTCTTCGGTGAATGGCCATCGGTATTCGGTGATGCCAAAATGATGAGGTCACTCCTCGACCGCCTGACCCACCATTGCGAAATCGTCGAGACTGGAAATGAATCCTGGCGCTTCAAAAACCGTTCTCAAAGCTAAAGCCGAAGATACCCATCACCCGCACTTGGCCTACCCTCTGCAACCCCGGCCAGCGCCGGGCAGGCCAAGCCCTGATCGCCTACAGGGGGTGAAAATTGGACGCCGATACGGGGTCAACATTCCATGCCGATTGACAATCTTGACGTAGGTCTCGTCAATCCTCACTAAGCCACAATGCGGTCGGCGAAACCGGCGCAGCCGCTTTTCGATGACAGGCGAATAGGCGAGGACCCACCTATTGATGGTACTGTGGTCGACCTCGAAGCCGCACTCGCGGAACATCTCCTCGAGATCTCTATAGCTGAGCGGGTAACGCAGATACCAGGTCACCGCCTGCACGATCAGCCACGCCTTGAAATGTCGCCCCTTGAAATCACCCTTCGACTGGCGCTTCAACTTCTCGGCAATGGCATTCAGAATCATGGCTACGCTCCGCTACATGGGGAGCGAAATTTCCACCGTTGTGGTCAACAGCACGTCAACTACAAAAATTTGTGACAGGCCCGTCTGGCGGGAATTGCAGCGGGAGGGCTTCGACATCTCCCGCTGCACTGTCGCTCGGCTTATGAGGGCAATGGGCTTGCAGGGCATCATCCGTGGCAAGCCGATCAGAACGACGATCAGCGACAAGGCCGCCCCATGCCCACTCGACCGCGTGAACCGGCAGTTCTTTGCTCCCGCGCCGAACATGCTGTGGTTATCCGATTTCACCTACGTGGCGACTTGGCAAGGCTTCGTTTACGTGGCCTTTGTCATCGATGCCTTGGACCAGCACTTCATGATCGGCGACCCGTCCATCGCGGTGGGCTCATCCACCATTCGGATAGGGGTGTGCAATACGTCTCCATTCGCTATTCCGAGCGACTGGCGGAGGCGGGTATCGAGCCCTCCATCGGAAGTGTTGGCGACAGCTATGACACTGCTCTCACAGAAACGATCAACGGTCTCGACAAGGCAGCGGTCATCCATCGGCGAGGACCGTGGCGAAACGTCGAAGCCGTGGAGTTCGCTACGCTGGAATGGGTAGACGGGTTCAACAATCGTCGCCTTCTGGAGCCTATCGGCAACATACCGCCAGCCGAAGCCGAAGAACGATATTACACCATGCTGGACGCACCAGCCATGGCCGCATAACTTAAACGAAATGGCCTCCGGCAAACCCGGCGCGGTTCAGTCATTCAACCGAGGTGCTTACGTATGCGGTTGCAGTCGTGCGATACAGATCGTGGCCGAGGTCGATACAAAATGTGGGCTGTTCGACACCCTTGCTCAACAATACTGGTCGTCCATCGCGCGCTCAGATGTCATGATTGATGTGCCGTAAGAGCAGCTCGCAGCTGGTCTTGAAACGAAACGTCTAGGGAACGCGGCAGAATGTGGCCAGGGTGGTAATTACCGTAACTACCGGCCCCGGGTTCCTGATTAATTGGGACCTTCAAAAATCGACGGAATGGAATGAGTCAGTTGATAGGTGAAAACTGGATAGGCCGTTGTGTGCCACGAACACCAGTAAAACCCCTTGCTGTAAGCGGCCTTCCACCCGTCACACCAACAGGGAGCCGAAGCATAAAGGCGCCGCGCTTTCGTCTTTTCTTGGGTTGTCGGCGAGCCTGATCGTCGCCTTGCACTGCGACAGGATCGCCACCGAAAAAATTACCCGTAATAATTTTATATTTTATATTGACTCCTTAGGATTGAATTATAACGAGATTCGAGGCGTTAATACTACTGTGTTTTCTTGCTGGTGTTGGTCCGGCAACACAGAATATACCCCCGGTAGATTGTAATTTTGTCGGAATTTTTCAATAATACCTGTCAACTATAAACTCATAAGGGTTTAATTTCAAATCGCACCTTCAGCTTGTAAAATAAACATGCTTCTGTAGTGTGCACTGCAGCAGAGTAAGTTGGCTTACACATCCACCGCTCTGCACATAGCACAAATCCAGACAACTCTTGCACCGCAGCGTTGGTGACAGCGCGACGCGTTGTTGCGCCTGTCTGTCTGGCCGAATTTTTGCCTACTCGATTTTACGAAGGATCATTCGATGGACAGGCATTTCAAATCGCACCCGCTCTCAGTCGCGCAAACAGGCATGTGGGTAAAGGAGAAGTTATCCCCGCCAGATTTAAGTTTCGTGCTTGCCGAGGCGATAGAAATCGCCGGTCCCATATCGCCGGATATCTTTTGTCAGGCGCTACAGCGTCTGTCTCAAGAGGTGGACGCGACGCGTCTGCGCATCATGGAAATCGATGGCACGCCTCGGCAGATCATAACTCCATATGCGCGCAGGGATTTCGACGTGCTTGATTTCAGCGGTGATCCCGATGGGCTGGAAAAAGCATATGTCTGGATGCGCTCGGAACTGGCAGGCCGCCTCGATCTCGAAGAAGATGATCTCTGGTCCAGCGCCGTGATCAAGATCAGCGAAAATCACTGGATTTGGTACCACAGGGTCCACCATATTCTTTTCGATGGCTTTTCCGGGGGGCTTCTGGCGCGCCGTCAGGCCGAAATATACACGTCGATGGTGCGTGGCGAGGCCGTCGGAGATTATGACTTCGGGTCGCTTCACGAACTGCTGGAAAGCGAAGACAATTATCGCCGCTCCGTCCATTTCGAACGCGACCGAGCCTATTGGCTGGAGCAGATGACGGGTATTTCGCCGCCGGTTACGCTTGCGCGGCGAAGCGAGGTTCCCTCGGGTGGTTTGCTGCGGCTGAGGGCAACGCTTGGCAAAGACGACGTCAAAAGGCTACATCAAAAGGCAAAAGAGCAAGGTGCGAGCCTGCCACAGGCACTGATCGCAACAGTCGCCACCTATTATGCCCGCGCCACCGATTGTTACGACCTGACGATGGTCACGATGGTTACAGGCCGCATCAGTGGCTCCGTACGCCGAATACCTGGTATGGTGGCCAATGCGGTCCCGCTCCGTTTCAAGATCAGCCCGGAGCTCTCATGGCGGGATCTGGTCAAGCAATCTTCCGGTCAGATGATGCGGGCCCTGCGTTACCAGCGATATCGCTACGAAGACATGCGGCGCGATCTCAATTTCAACAGCCAGGATGAGCAGATAGCGCGTCTGGGTGTGAACATTGAACCTTTCGACTATGATCTTCGGTTCGATGGACATGCTGCGACCGCACATAACCTGTCGAACGGCACGATGACTGATTTCACGATTTTCGCCTATGACCGTGGCGACGGAGGTGATCTGCACATCGACTTTGACGCAAATCCGGCTCTCTACACCCTGGAAGAGCTGGAGGAGCACAAAGACCGGTTCCTTCGCCTGATTTCCGATATACTTGATAATCCTGATCGGCCAGTCTGTGACATCTCGTTGCTTCTGGCGAGCGAGCGCCAGCGTATTCTCTATGATTGGAATGACACAAACGCGCCCATCGAAGACGCTACCTGGCTCGATTTGTTCAAACGACAGGTTGAGCGCCAACCGCATGCGGTGGCGCTCATTTTCGAGGAACGGCATCTGACATATGAGGGGCTGGACAAGGCTTCAGACATCTGGGCTGCGGTCCTGAGAAAACGTGGGGTCGGCCGCGGGCACTTGGTGGCGATAGCCACGCCGCGAAACGAACAGATGCTGATTGCCCTTTTGGCGGTTGCCAAGACCGGTGCTGCCTATCTGCCGCTTGATCCTTCCGATCCGAGTGACCGTCTATCGATGATCCTTGAAGACGCGATGCCGAGCATTGTTCTGTCCACATCGACAGCTCGTGCTTCACTTCCTGTTCTCACGGCACCGATCATTTTGCTGGACGAGCAACCCGCAAATGTTTCGGGAGAAGCAATGGTCGAACGTCCTGAACCACAGGACACGGCTTATGTGATTTTTACCTCCGGCTCGACGGGGCGCCCGAAAGGGGTTGAGATCTCCCATGCGTCCTTGCTCAATTTCCTCCGGGCCATGCAAGAGCTGCTCGTCCTGAAACCGGAAGATCGCATCGTCGCGGTCACCACGATTGCGTTTGATATTGCCACCCTTGAACTCTTCTTGCCGCTGACGGCGGGATCGGCAACGGTCATCGCGACCCGTTGCGTGGTCAAGGATCCGACCGCTCTCCATCGTCTCATCAAACGCAACGCTGTCTCGTTGATGCAGGCAACGCCGTCATTGTGGCGTATGCTTTTAAGTGAGTATGCAGCCGAATTGAAAGGTCTGCGTCCTCTGGTGGGCGGTGAAGCCTTGCCTCGTGATCTTGCACACGTGATGGAAAAACTCGGACATCCGGTGGTCAATCTCTATGGCCCTACGGAAACGACGGTTTGGTCTGCCTGCATGCCACTCAGCGGCTCTGATCTGGATAGTGTTCCCATCGGCAGACCGATCCGCAATACCGAGCTTTACGTTCTGGATAAAATGCACCAGCCTGTTCCTCCGGGCAGTGTCGGAGAGCTGTATATCGGCGGCGCTGGCGTCGCCAAGGGCTACCTCAACAAACCCGAACTCACGGCCGAGCGTTTTCTACCGAACCCCTTCAAGACGGGCGCAGAACGCATGTATCGCACCGGCGACCTTGCCAGATGGCGCAATGATGGAGTGCTCGAATATCTCGGGCGAAACGATCACCAAATTAAAATCCGAGGTTTCCGTGTCGAACCTGGCGAAATCGAAGCGGCGATCATGTCGAATGGATCGGTACGCCAGACGGTGGTCGTGTTGCGGGAAAACCCAGGCAAGAGCAAACAGCTGGTGGCATATTTGACCCCGGTAGCAGGGTCGACGATCGACACCCAGCTTCTGTCTAATCGTCTGGCCGGAACGCTTCCACCTCACATGATCCCGGCGATTTATGTCGTCATGGAAGACCTGCCTTTGAATACCAATGGAAAGATCGACCGAAATGCTCTGCCTGCCCCTCAGGCGCGCATATCTCACGACCATGTCGAACCCAGCACCGCCACAGAAATGGTGTTGGCGAAGGTGTGGTGCGACGTACTCGATCTGGAAACCATCAGCATTCACGATGATTTTTTCCAGCTGGGAGGCGATTCCCTCGCTGCGGCGTCCATGATATCGGCTTTGAGCCGCAAGTTCGATGGTGACGTCGCATGGTCGAGCTTTGTGGATACGCCGACCATCGCCAGTTTTGCAAAACATCTGGACGGTCCGCGTCAACAGACGGCGTCTGTGGTTCCTGTTTTGCCCATTCGGGCAACGGGACATCATGCACCCTTGTTCTGCATCCATCCTGTCATGGGTCTGGGCTGGGCGTTCACCTCTTTGGCCAAGCATATTCATCATGACGTCCCCATTTTCGCTTTCCAGGCAGAGGGACTTAACAACGAAAAGATGCCGGCTTCGATCGAGGAAATGGCCAAGCTTTATCTTGGCCGGATCCGCGCCATTCAGCCGGAGGGGCCATATAATATCATCGGCTGGTCTTTTGGCGGGCTTGTGGCGCACGAAATTTCCAGGCAGTTGGAAAGAAGTGGCGACGACGTCACGTTCCTTGCCCTGCTGGATTCCTATCCATTCATGCCGCCGTCAGGTGCGACGTTCAATAATGAGAGTGTCTTAGCGAAGTCGGCCCTGGGCTTCCTTGGTTTCGATGAGAACATAATGGGAGCCGAACCAACATTTCTGGCTCTTGGCGACTTCCTGGCCCAGCAATACAGGCTGCGCGAAAATCCGGTATTCAAGGAAATTCTGCGAGAGAACCCGGCATTTATAGAGCGGTTGCGCGAAGTTATTCTGCACCATCTGGATATCGCACAGCGCTTCGTTCCGGGCAGGATCAACGCCGATATACGGTTCTTCAGCGCAAATCCGATAACATCGAAAACGCTTCATAAAATTCTAAATTACAATGTCGAGGCTTGGCGGCCACATACGACTGGCAGAGTTCGTCAATACGACCTCAATTGTTTGCATGAAGAGATGCTGGAACCTCGCAATGCAGAAAAAATAGCGGCCATATTTATGGAGAATTCACTGAAAAAAATCTCTCACCGCATGCAACACCAAAGCGTGACCCCCAGTAACAACATGGCACAACTTTTGGTTTAAGGATCAGCTGAGTTTGGAAACGAAAAACGGGCTTGTCGCAAACCTCTCAGACGGTTGAGACACCCTGCACGCGGTGTGGATTTTTCACGCTTTGTAACCTTTTGAAGTCCGAAGAGGCGCACGAGCAGGTTATTCTGGTCGTTGACGGTCCACGCGCCGGAAAATCCGAAGCCTTTGCGCAGCCACGACATCGCTTCGAACCCGGCGATCGTCCGGCGCGCCGTTTTGAATGACTGGAAGCCGCCGATTTTGGGCATGTTCTTCTTCACTCGGAAGTCGTCGCTCTCGATGCCTTGTTGGAGATGCTTGGTTACATAATGGACCGGGTTCGGATGCAAGAGCCTATCATCGACGACCGTCTTGATCGTTGACGGAAACGTGTTGGCGCCATCGGTCCCGATCTTCCGGGGCGATAGCAGCGGCTCATCTTTGAGCATCTTGCGGAAGAAGCGTTTGGCAGCGTCAAGATCGCGCTTGGTCGTGAGCAAGAAGTCGATCGGGTTTCCTTGCTTGTCGATGGCGTGGTACAGGTATCGCCACTTGCCCCGGATCTTGACGTAGGTCTCGTCAATCCTCACTGAGCCACAATGCGGTCGGCGAAACGGGCGCAGCCGCTTTTCGATGACAGGCGCATAGGCGAGGACCCACCTATTGATGGTACTGTGGTCGACCTCGAAGCCCCGCTCGCGGAACATATCCTCGAGATCTCTATAGCTGAGCGGGTAACGCCAGATAGGTAAGCGGCAAGCAGAAACCGTTTAGCGCGCGTAATTCCAAGGCATGAGTGCGTCGAGATGGCTGCTTGGCCACCCGTTGGCTATACGCTCAAGGGTCCGGGTTAGCCAAGCCTGCGGATCGACATTGTTCATTTTCGCTGTCTGAAAGAGCGTGGCGATTGTTGCCCGGGTCCTTCCACCGCCATCGCTGCCGGCGAAGAGGCTATTCTTTCTGGTAATTGTCTGGGGCCGGATTGCACACTCGACTATGTTGTAGTCGAGCTCGATGCGGCCGTCGGTGAGAAAGCGCTCGAAGATGGAGCGACGCGAGTTGGCATAGCGGATTGCCTCGGCCAGCTTCGACTTGCCGGATATCCGCGGTAGAGTCTTCTGCCAGAGGGCGAGCTCCGTGACAACCGCAGCAGATGTCGCTTGGCGCGCGGCGACACGGGCGTCAGGGCTTTGCCCGCGGGCTGGTTCCTCCACCTGCCAGAGCTTCGCCATCAGTTCCACCGTCTCGGTGGCGATCTTGGAGCTGTCTGAGGCGTGGAGCTCATAGAACCTGCGCCTGCTATGGGACCAGCAGTAGCCAGCATCACGCCGTCATTGTCTCCGTCGGATCTGGCAAGCTTGTTATAGGCACCATGTCCGTCAACCTGCAGAATGCCGCGATAGCCACTCAGATGCCGGGCGACCCGATCACCAGCACGGCTATCTTCGAAGCGATAGGCAACCATCGGCGGACTACTACCACCAATGGGTCTGTCATCCCGGGCACAAGCCCAAAGCCAAGCCGTCTTGGCAGATCCGGATCCGGGCGCGAGTGTGGGCAACGTTGTCTCGTCAGCAAAGATACGCTCAGCCTTCTTGATTTCGGCGAGGATGTAGTCGGCCAGAATATCAAGTTCAAAGCCGCGCTTGCCCATCCATTGAGCCATCAGCTTCCGGTCAAGCTCGACCTTGTCGCGGGCATAGATTGTCTCCTGCCGATAGAGCGGAAGGCCATCGGTAGATTTCGAGACCGCGATCTGGGCAAGAAGCGCTTCCCTCGGAATGCCGCCCTCGATGATGTGGGTGGGTGCGGCTGCCTGAATGACGCCGTCTTCATCTTTGAAGGCATACTTCGGTCGGCGGGTGACGATGACGCGGAACTTCGTCGGCGCGACGTCCAGTCGCTCCGAGACGTCTTCCCCAATCAGTACCTTCTGTTTGCCGATATGGTCGGGCAGTTCATCCGGCTCGATTACCACTTCGACCCGCTCCAGATGAGGAGCAAAGCCCTTGCGAGGTCGCGGCGGACGCTTTTCAGCATGGGCGGCACCCTTGTTCACCTTGGCTCCGATCGCCGCGATGCCGGTCTCGATTTCCTCGAAGACAAAGGCCTGCTGCTCCTCATCGATGCCTGGAGAGCCGAGTTTTTCTGATCGCCGGCCAAAGCGGGCACGATCGAAGGCTTTCAGGTCTGCGACCTCGCTCTCAAGAGCGTCGGTACGCCCTGCCTTCTCGGCCATGGCAAGGACCATGGCGTTCAGGGTCTCTATATCATCCGGGAGCTGCAGATCGGGCGGCGTCATAACGTCTCCTAGATCCGCTCCGAATGGACAACCTAATGAAAGCTCACAACTAGAGCATATTTTGCTCCGGTTTTTCTGCCCTTTCAGGCAGTTGATTCACTTTGCCGCAGGCATTTACCCAATAATCTCCGGCGGCTTCACCGCCACCGAGCGCACCCGTTTCCAGTCCATGTCGTCAACGAGCGCCATGAACTGGGTATGGTTGAGCTGGATTCGGTTGTAGCCTATCCGCGGCGCAGAAAAACTGCGCCTTCTCCAGCCGCTTGGCGTGAAGGCAAACCCCGGATCCATACCACCAGACGATCTTGATCCGGTCGGCCCGGAAGACATAAAGCGAGCCGTTGAATGGATCACTGCCAGCATCACGCACCAGCGACAGCAGGCCGTCCGGCCCTTTGCGGAAGTCGATGGGATGGCTGGCCAAGAAGACTTTTACACCTGCGGGGATCATGCTGAAAGAACCGCTCGGATGACACGCTACAGATGCACTTCTTCTAAATGCCGGCCGACCCGCACGACGATACCGTCAATATTGACTTCGACGACGGGGTCGGGTGCGACGCTCTGCGGATCAACTGCCGCTGCTAGTCCAGACTCATCACTGCCCAACAATTCTCTACGCCAACGGTAGAGTTGAGACGGCAAGATCCCGATCTGCCGCGCCACTGCCGACATGTTCACACCGGGCTGACATGCCTGCTCAACCGCCGTGGCCTTGAATTCGTCCGACCAGAACCGCCGCAACTGTCGCGGCGACCCGTCAATGCGATCGGGCATCGCCTCGATCATTCGCATCAACCCAAGGCTAGACGCAGGTCTAGACATAGATTCTCATATTCAGAGAACTCTCATATGCCCGAAATACCCTACCAAGCATCAGCCGCGCCAGATGGGGTCTCCTTGCCGCTTACGCAGATACCAGGTCACCGCCTGCACGATCAGCCACGCCTCGAAATGTCGCCCCTTGAAATCATCCTTCGACTGGCGCTTCAATTTCTCGGCAATGGCATTCAGAATCATGGCTACGCTCCGCTACATCGGGAGCGAAATTTCCACCGTTGTGGTCAACAGCACGTTAACTACAAAAATTTGCGACAGGCCCCTTAGTAGCAGCTCCATGGCCCACAACGCCGATAGTAGTGATTGTGGTCGTTCAAGCTTGCTCCAAGGACAGCACCGCCGACCAGACCAATAGCAGCTCCGGCGACAGCCGTATTTTCCGCTTGCTGAGCCTGCTGACGATTGCTTTGGTATGTTGCACCCACACAACGATCATAACGCTTCGTGCCTGCTTTAAGGCCTTGTGCTTTGCATGTCATCTGCGCGCTGGTAGCGGATTCCTGCACTGTCTGGCATCCAGACAATCCAACGATCATAACAAGGGAACACACCCCGACTGTCACTGTTCTTAACATTTATTCCCTCTCAAAAATGTGTTTGTTTCTTTCCTTTCGGCAAAATCAGAACCGAAGAAAGAATAAACTTCCTTCGCACAAGGGTTGAGCATCGCCCAGTAGCACAAATGTGCTAATCAGCAGGTGAGGTTAACAAAATTACCACTTTTCCGGGATGTAATTGGTTCACCCCGTCTGACACGCCGTTGGAAAGAACGACACGAGGATAGATGCAAGCAGTACATCCTTTCTCCGACACGATAAGATGGCGTGCGGATAACCTTCGCATCGCAAAAACCC
This sequence comes from Rhizobium skierniewicense Ch11, assembly GCF_023757665.1. Lineage (NCBI taxonomy): Bacteria > Pseudomonadati > Pseudomonadota > Alphaproteobacteria > Hyphomicrobiales > Rhizobiaceae > Rhizobium > Rhizobium skierniewicense. Next base: position 5,956 of record NZ_RXPG01000004.1, on the reverse strand, counting down.
ATTCAGTTATTAGACGACAAGCTTTTGGCCAATGTCCATGTGTCTGTCTTACTGCGTCGTGCTTCAGACATACCTACATCTATTTAATTGATTATATTCAACACTATAACTTGCGCCATAAGTTTCGCTTCATGAACAGGAGACAGCGGGATTGTATCCTACAGCCACAGTACTTTGAGTCGTCAAAAACATCCTCTTTTAGCTGGCTATAATTCTAATTTTTCATCCGTGGGTTTTTTGTTGCAGATGCGAACACATAGCACAAACGTGCTAGTGTCATCGAAACCACTCACTGCTATAGGTCTCGCCTGAAGATCGGAGAGGCGGATTTTGTGAACGCAGAAAAAATCGTCGTCGTCGATGATCACCCAGTCTTTCGGGACGGCATGACGTCATTGATCCGACGGAAACTCCCTGAAGTTGTCGTTGTGAGCAACGAGACGCTGGAGGAGGCTCTCAACTTCGCGAGAGACCATAAAGAGCCCCCTTCGATGTTTCTGCTGGATCTCTTTTTTTCAAAGCACAGTATCCTGGACACGCTACCCGCGCTGAGAGTGGAGTTCGCTCGTTCCTTGATCGTGGTCGTGACAATGGCGGACGATCCAGCGACGATCAACGCAGCGATGGCCTGTGGCATTAACGGTTTCATTAACAAGGCCGTCTCCCCTCAGGCTATGCTTGAGGGGCTCGAAGCAGTGCGAGCTGGTGATCTCGTCGTATTGCTCCCGAACGACATGCCAGTTCATTCATCGAACAGGACTACATTAAGCGAAAGACAGTTTATCGTCTTGCAATTGATCGCTCAGGGCAAGACGAATAAGGAAATTGCTCTGGAACTTGGTATTTCCCCTTTCACAGTCCGAATACACGTGTCGGCTCTGTTCAGAGCCCTTGGTGTGACCTCACGTGCCGCGGCAGTCACGCAAGGCGTCGCAGAAGGACTTCTAAAGACGCGGCCTCTGTAGGCATCTTTTGGTCAGACACCAAGACGGGGCTTACAAACCTGACTGCGGCCTCTGAACTCCAAGAAGGCAGCCATGATGATTGAGCGAAGTTCTGCAGGGCGCACGGGCTTTGACAGAATTGGAATGCTATCATCTGACAATTCTTCTCGCACGCGAGTGGCATCATGGCCGCTCATGACCACCGCTGGCAGGGACCAACCTACCAGTGTTCTTACCGCGACAATGCAGTCGCTGCCCGTTCTACCCTCACCAAGGTCGAAGTCCGTCATCACCAAATGCCAGGAACCAGGCTGGACCGGAATGTTGATTTCTTCCTGTACCTCACAGCCCCACTTCCGCAACAGGCTTGCTGTTGCTCGCAAGACTGCTTCATCATCTTCGACAAGAAGAACGTGCAGCCCAGTAACAATACCGATGTTGCGTGGGGGCCGTGTGAATGGCGCTTGTGCTGAAAGCTGCGTTGAAGACACTTTCAAACCTGCCAGAGTGACGCAGGTGCCACGTTCTGGAACCGAACGAAGCCGCACCTGCATGTTCATAAGATGCGCCAAGCGTCTCACGATCGGCAAACCAAGACCTACACCGTCCACATCCCGATCCCCACGTGCCCGAACCTGGTAGAACTCCTCGAAAACTCTTTGTTGATGTTCCTCCAAAATGCCTGGACCCTGGTCATAGACCTGCACAGCCAAGGCACCGTTTTCGCGCCGACAACCTATCGTGATGGACCGGCCCGGCGCATATTTGATCGCATTGTTTACGATGTTCTGCAGCATCGTCGTCAACAATGCACGATCAGTAATAACAACGGTGTTGCAGCTTATGACACCGAGTTTGCAGTCGTTGACGTGCGCTGCTTCATTGTTTTGCTGCAGCACATCATCCAGAATCTCTGCAATCGCGATCGCCTCATATCTCGGAACGACCTTGCCGCTGTCGAGAGTAGAGACGTCAAGCAACGACTTGAACAAGCGCGATACGCTCTGCAAAGAACGATCTATATTGTCAACCATTTGCAACTCGCTTGCCTGCAAGTTGGCATCGCGAAGACACGCCGTGAAAAGACTTATGGCATGAACCGGCTGGCGAAGATCATGGCTTGCCTGGGCGAGAAAACGCGACTTTGAAATGTTCGCTTCCTGCGCCGCTTGATAGGCGCGGTGTACCCGATCCAGCAAGACGTATATATAGGCTGGTACCAAGACCGCAGTCGCCGTCAGCGTCACGACGATATATGGATTCTGTCGCATATAGTCATTGAAAATCGTAGCGACAGTTATCGACAGAAGAGCCACGACTGTTGATGCGACAAGGTATCGAGGACCGAAACGCAACCCGTTGCCGACGGCGACCCAAAGTAAAAGCGCGAATATCGGCAGCATTGTATCGCCGCCTATGGACATTGCGTAAGTCAGTGCAGGCATATCACAAAAAATGGCGATCGTGCGCCGCCAACGACGATTGCTTGGACGGGTTTTCATCCACCACAAGACCAGACATGAAAACGGCAGATAGAATAAAAAGAGAACCGTTATCCCCGTCGGTGGAGCAATCCGCAATCCGCTGTAAGTTGTTGGTGCAATATAAAAAGCTGCCAAGGCAGAAATTATAACCCTGACAACAGCCTGTTTAACCTCTTCGCTATCGTCTTCGCGGGTTCGCAACAGACCGATTGCTTGACCTGTACCACTGACAAAATGCTGAAAATACGCTTTTCGTGCCATATTGCCCTCTGCAACTTCCGCCCGATTTCCTGTGACATAATCCCGTAAAGCTTTTCTGTCAGCGACCTATTTCCGCGACGATTCAAAATTGACGCATTTCATCAGGCGTCTTTTGGGTATGGTGCTGCCCATATCAAAAAGCGCCATGAGTGCCCCCTTTTATCCCAACCGCATCCATGTCCCCAAAACGAATTCTGTCCTCCCGGTCTTTGATGGTGCATTATTCAGCCAGCAATGGAAGGATGCACTATGGGACAAATTCTTGACGGGAGCGCGCGCACGATAGGGGCGGTCCGTTGGCGAGACGGCATAGTCAAGAGAGCCTGAGGGCGCTGGCAAGGCGCTTAGGCATAAACCAGAAGACCGTCGCAAAGTGGAAAAAGCGCACGACGGTCAAGGATTTTCCGACCGGTCCCAAGGATGCGCATTCAACGGTGCTCACCATCGAGGAGGAGGCGATTTTGTCGCCTTCCGGCGGCACACGCTGCTCTCGCTCGACGACTGCCTCTATGCACTACAGGCAACCATGCCGCACCTAACGCGATGCTCGCAGTGTCAGGGCATCAGCCGACTGCCGAGATCACCGGCGACAAAGAAACTAAACGCAAGTTCAAGACCTATCCGATTGGCTGTATCGATATCGCTGAGGTCAGGACCGGTGAGGGCAAGCTACAGCTCTGCGTCGCGATCGACCGCACATCGACGTTCGCGTTCGCCAGAATGGTAGATAAGGCGAACACTGTGACTGCAGCTGCTTTTCTGGACGAGTTGGTCGAGGCCGTGCCTGACATCTTTTATACGGTGTTGGCCGACAATGGCATCTCGTTCGCCGACTTGCCGAAAAACTGCGATGGACTGACCGCTCGCTGGCGCGCTCACGGTGACCAACCATTGAGCGTTCCGGTCGGAACAATCGCGCGTCGAAGCGGTTGCCGGGACTTTGACCGTAGCTTACTGAGCTGGCCAGAAAATCGTCTACCGGCTCGCCACCTGTTCGGGCTTGGTCTCGATGTTCAGCAGCGTGTCGATACGGCGTCTTTCATCGGAAAAGCGCGCAAGAGCCTCGCCCGAAAGCGATTTGCCCCCCGGCAGGCGCACCTTCATGGCATCGACTTTGGTGCCATTGACAATCAGCTCGTAATGCAGATGGGCTCCAGTCGAAAGGCCTGTCGATCCGACATAGCCGATCACCTGACCCTGCGTCACGCGCGCGCCTTCGGTCACGCCCTTGGCAATCGCATTCTGGTGATTGTAAGATGAGACATAACCATTCGCGTGCCGGATCAGCGTCTGGTTGCCATAACCCGATGCCCAACCTGCCTTCTCGACGACGCCGTTGCCGGTGGCAATAATGGGCGTTCCGCGCGGTGCCGCCCAGTCGGTGCCGGTGTGCATGCGGCTGAAGCGAAGCACCGGGTGTCGACGCATGCCGAAGCCCGATGTCATGCGCCCGTTTGGCACGGGGTTGCGGATCAGGAACTGGCGGATGCTTTTGCCCTGGCCGTCAAAATAATCGACGCTGCCGTCATCCGGATTCTGGAAACGATAGAAGCGTGTCTCGTTGTCGCCGAACTTGGCGTTGACATAGAGAAGTTCCGACTGATCGGTGGCTTTTCCATCCGGCCCCTGAACCGAGAAGAACGCCTCGAGAGAATCCGTCGGTTTCAACTGCGCCTGGAAATCGACGCTGCTGGCCAGAAGCTTGACGAGTTGTGCTACCATCGACTGGTTCATGCCGTAGGTGAGGGCGGCGCGGTAAACGCCATCGTAGACGCGCGGCAGATCGCGGTTGGCTGTCAGAGGTACATTGCTGCTGTCGAAGGCGGTTGCGACTGCATCCAGATGCGGCGGCTCGCTTGCGCGCACAAACTGTCTGGTATCGTCCGTTGCGACCGTTATCACGTGGCGCGCCTTACGGTAGAGGCTGGCACGGACGATGTCGCTCTTCTCGTCATTTTGCAAAATGCCGATCCGCAACACATCGCCAGCCTGAACATCGGCCGATCCGTTTTGCGCGCTTAAAGCTGCCGCGGTTTGCTTGGCCTGTTCCTTGGAGTAACCTGCGCCAAACAGAGCTTCCTCCATCGTCTCGGCTTGGCGAACCGGGATCACGTCGTCGGCATATTCCTGAAGCTTGACGGTCGGCGCCTGCGGCGTGGACACAGACATGTTCTGCTCCACCACACGTGCAGCGAGCCCGGCAGTCATATCCACGTCTTCTGTCGCCTCGAAGCGCCTTGGATCAATATAGTAAAGCGCGGACAGCTGTTCGTTTCCATCGGTCAACATCGAACCGTTGGACCTGACAGCCTCTTCCACCTCATCGAAGCTCATCGAGCCGGCAAAAGCCAGAGGGCTCCGCTTGGTCGGAAACGCAACCGTCTTCAAGCTGACTTCGGACTCGACCTCGGACCCATAGATGGTCCCTGTCCGACTGGCTGCTGGCGAGGCTTCGTCATTCGTCGCAAAAATATTGAGTGGATCGAAAGGAGGATAGTCTTCCTGATTGGTGTAATTGGCCGCCAAAGCGATCTTCACATGGGAAAAGGGTACTTTGCGCACCACTTCCTTGTCGCCATCATGAATAACCGTCGACACTTCCATCACCGAGCGGTCGGATGGACGCGCAGCTATGTTCTGGCCGAGAAGCCGTGTTCCGCGCCGAACTGTCTCGGATGCATCCTGCTCCATATCAGCCCGCGCAAAGGCTTCAGCGGGAATGGCAAGCTGCTGGCGCCCGTCCAGCGCTGCAAAAAGAGCGACACCCATCAGAATAGAAGAGGTAATACCCGTGAGAAACGTCCCGCTCAACCAGCGCAGGGAGATTTCACGCCGGTCAGGTGCGCGTCGGCCCTCCGCCAAAATAGGCGGTTCGGTTCCAAGCGAGCGGACCATGTCTCGATCCGTCATCATGCTTGTCGCGACCAGTTGTTCATTTGATCTCCAGAAACCCTGAGCCGAAGATGTGCAACTTTCATAGGCGGGAGTCAAACTGGTGTTTTCCTGCCACCTGTTTTACCCCGGCACTTATATGTCAGTGCGTCGGTGTTTCCGGGGATATGTCTCAGAGGTGTCGAAAACGTGGCGTCTGAGCGGAGAAGAGTGAATACCCTTGTTTTCCGGTGGTGTTACATAAAAGGAATTCGCTCAAAACAGCGGACGGGAACAAAATCCCCAAAATCCCTCAGCTAAATCAACATCTTATACATTTTCTTTATTTTTATGAATTGGGTGTGTTGACTTGTTTGATTGGTGTCCTCTATAAGT
>NZ_RXPG01000031.1:0-51216 GCF_023757665.1 Rhizobium skierniewicense Ch11 | reverse complement strand
ACAATCGCTACAATGAGCGATGATCCACTCATTAGCCTGCAAGCCGCAAGCTGATTCATTCCCGGCTCCGTCCGGAAGTCACGGCGATGGCCGAAGCTAAACCACTCCCTGGGTAACGATCAGCAAGGCAAGCAAGCAGCAAGCAAATTGCCAGACGCTGGTGTCGGTGACGCTTGCGCGAGAAGAGGTGCCAGTCCCGGTTGGCCTGCGTCTGTTCCTGCCGGATAGCCGGATCGGTGATCAGGAGCGCATGGCGAAGGCTGGGGTCCCCGACGACATGCGGACCTCTCGCACGAAGCCTGAGATTGCTTTTGCCGAGATTGATCGGTTGATCGTGACCGGTGTCCGGTTTGGCACAGTGCTGGCTGACGCAGGTTACGGCCTGTCGGCTGCGTTCCGAAGGGCTTGATTGAACGTGGCCTCACCTGGGCGGTCGGTATCCCCAAGCATCAGAAGCCTTATCCCGATAATGTCGGATTGATCTTTCCCGTCTCCGGTCATGGCCGTTCTCGCAAGCATTCGATCCCCGACACCCTTTCGGTTGCCGCCGAAACGATGTTGGCATCTGCAAGCTGGAAGAAGGCCAGTTGGCGCCGTGGCACAAAAGGTCGCCTGACCGCACGGTTTGCAGCATTGCGCATCCGGATCGCCGATGGCACGCCGCAGCGCATCCATGACAAGGGACAGCAGCACATGCCGGGCGAAGCGGCCTGGCTAGTTAGCGAGTGGCGATCAAACGACGAGCGCAAATACTACCTGTCCAACTTGCCGGTCGATGCGACATTGAAAGTGCTGGCGGCCGCGATCAAGGCGAGATGGGTCTGCGAACAGGCGCATCAGCAGACGAAAGAGGAGCTCGGTTTCGATCCCTTAGAGGGCCGATCGTGGCAAGGCCTACATCGGCACGCTCTGATGACGATGATCGCTTATGCTTTTCTCCAGCACCAGAAATTGCAAACTGCAAAGTGGGAAAAAAAGAAGCAACGAGTTCGCCGAGGACCGCCTAAACCGACCTTGCCAACCGCCCGTCCGTCGAGCCGTGATCAATGCGCTTGCTAAACCGACAGCACAAATCCCATGTCCGTACTGTTAATAGCACTTTCAAAGCAAAAATTCAATTCTGCCAAAGTAGTGCTAGGACCTGTTGACAAAGTAAGGCAACCATATTTTGGCGGCCGCCAAGGCGAGAAATGCCGAAAAGGTTTGCTGCTCTCCTCGTAACGGGTTCCGAAGCGCCGAAATTGCTTGAGACAGTTGAACCATCTCTCGATGCGGCTTTGATCCTTAGAGGCTCGTTATTCGCAGGCAGGCGGGTCTTTGCGGCTGGCCCTCGGAGGGATGACGGCATGATCTCGTATGTCAGCACTCTTCGCGCAGAGCGTCGCTGTCATAGCCCTTATCTGCGAGAAACAGTCGGCTTGCCACCGACATTGCCAGCAGATCGGAACGGCATTGTGATCTAAAGCCTCACATCAGTCAGGATAAAGCCAAGAGGGCGTCAGGGACCGTCTGCACGAGCATAGATTTTCGTCGAAAAGCCGCCGCGTGATCGACCAAAGGCCTATTTGTAAGTATAAGCTCCCTTCAATCGCCCGCAGCCTGCGAATGGCCTCCAACTGTGATGCTATCGGTTCATGTGCTGCCATTTATCGGTCAGCCCCAATTCGACAAGTCTCTCAAGGCGAGCATCCCACGCGCCGTGCCAATCCCATTCTACGAAACCGATGCATTCAAAATCACCATAACATTCAGATGGGCCATGATTATCGTCGGTTGAACGATGCATGCGGCCACCATTCCGGGAATGATACAAGTTACATAAAGTACCACTTTGGTTTCGATAAAATAAATAGCGCTAGAAGCCGAGCGCCATGCCATCCTTGCGGCTGTCCGATCCTCCCTCCAGCAGGCCGTCGCGGATGCGGATGGCCTGGCTGCCGCCGATCGGGCTGGTGACGATCTTCAGCACGTGGCCTCTCGCTTCAAGGTCCGCCTGTACCGCCGTGCTGACGGTCGGCTCTACTTCCAGCACGCCGCCGAAGCCGAAACTGCGTGGCACGTCCATGGCGGCCTGCAGATCGAGGCCCCTGTCGATCACGCCCGACAGAAACGCCGCATGACCCGCTGCCTGGTAATGACCGCCCATCACGCCGAATGGCATCACCGTCTTGCCGTCCTTCGTCACCATGCCCGGAATGATCGTATGCATCGGGCGCTTGGATGGGCCGATCGCATTCGGATGCCCCTCGATCAGCCGGAACGATGCGCCACGGCTGTGGAACAGTACACCGGTCTTAGGGTCGAGGCGTGTCGAGCCAAAGGGATGGAAGATCGAGTTGATGAAGGAAATCGCATTGCCCTGTGTATCGACGACGCAGAGATAGATCGTGTCCTTATGCTCGGGCTCGTCCCACAGAACCGGCGGCAGTGCCTTCTTCATGTCGATACGGCTGCGGAGCGTCGCAACGACTTCATCGGACAACAGTTGCTCGGCAACGCCCGCACAATGGTCGGGGTCTGCGATCAAGGCGTCGCGGTGATGATAGGCGATCTTGGTCGCCTCGGCGTGGACATGGATCCGATCCGCCTCGTCCATAGCGGCGAGATCAAAGCCTTCGATGATCTTGAGGATCAGAAGTGCTGCCAGCCCCTGTCCGTTGGGCGGGCATTCATGGACGTCGAAACCCTTGTAGCTGGCACTGACCGGATCCACCCAGTTCGCGCCATCCTTCCCTGCCGCGAAATCCGCGAGCGTATGCAGTCCACCGAGCGAGCGCAGATGGGCTACCATTTTTTCTGCCGTGGCGCCTTCATAGAAGGCGGCAGCACCGCTGGCGGCGATCTCTTCAAGACGGTCTGCGAGAAGCGGCTGGCGGATGACAGTGCCAACAACGGGCGTCTTGCCTTCGGGCAGAAACACTGCAGCGGCGTGGCTGTCGCCGGCGATGACAGTCTCATTGCCCTTCCAGTCCATTGCGACGCGTGACGTGACGGGAAAGCCGGAACGTGCATAGCCGATCGCGCGCTTGAACAATCGCTCGAGCGGCAGAGATCCATGGTCTGTGTGAAGACGGCACCAAGCGGAGATTGCGCCCGGAACGGTGATCGCGTGCGGGCTTGTCTGGGGAATTTCGCCGCTCAAGCCCAGCTCCGCAAGGGCTGCAACGGAGGCCGCGGCAGGCGCGCGGCCCGAACCGTTGAGCGCCTTTACCGCGCCCCCCGCAGGTGCGTAGAGAGCAAAACAATCGCCACCGATACCGGTCATCAGGGGATCGACGACGCATTGGACGGAGACAGCCGAAATCGCTGCGTCGACAGCATTGCCGCCATCCTGCAAGATTTCCAGACCGGCTGCGGTGGCAAGCGGATGCGACGTGGCAATCATCGCGCCGGTCGACAGGGTGGACGGGCGCTTGGCCGAAAAGAAATCGAAATCAGACATGTCGTTCCTTCATTTCACTAACGGCCATCAATCGTGGCCTCAACGTCTTCTGGTCTAAACTTCATCAGCTCGGGACAAGGGATGGTAGCAGGCCGCAGACCTTTGGTGCGTCTGCCGCATGAGAACAGGATCCTCTGTCAGGCAATCGGACTGCACGATAGTGCAGCGACCGGCAAACCTGCAACCGGGCGGAAGGTCGAGCGGGCTTGGGATTTCACCGGGAAGTGGATCGGAGATCGGCTCGAAGAACTCCGGAGCCGAATGGCGCAACGCCCGCGAATAGGGATGTGCGGGATTGGCCAGTACTTCTTTCGTTGGCCCGGTCTCGACGATCCGTCCGAGATACATGATGGCGATCTCATCGCAGAGATAGCTCGCCACCCCGAGATCGTGGGTGATGAAAACAAGTGTCAGGTTCATCTCGCGCCGCAGTTTTCTCAACAGGTTGAGCAGTTGCGCCTGGGTGGAAACGTCAAGGCCGGAAACCGCTTCGTCGGCGACTAAGACCATCGGGTTGGAGGCAAGCGCCCGAGCGATTGCCACGCGGCGGATCTGGCCACCGGACATTGCCGCCGGATAACGGCCGGCGAGATCCGTCGCAAGACCCACCCGTGCCAGAAGCGACGCGACACGCTCGCCGATCTCTTCCTTCGGACAGATGTTGAAATGACGAAGCGGTTCGGCAATAAGCTGGCCGACTGTCATCCGCGGATTGAGGGAGGCGCGCGCATCCTGGTAGACCATGGAGACTTCGCGGGCGAAATCGGTTCCAGCAGCGCGCATCGCGGTGACCGGCTTTCCCCGGTAGAGTGCCAGGCCCTGGCTCGGTTCGGCAAGACCTAGAAGGACACGCAAAAGCGTCGATTTGCCCGATCCGCTTTCGCCGACCAGCGCCATGCTGACGCCTTGGTCGATCCGCAACCGGACGCCATCAAGGGCTGTAAGCGATCTCATCTCGCGGTTCCAGAACCGATCCGAACGGCGGACCTCGTAGAGCTTCTGCACGTCCAGAAGCTCGAACAGCGTAACGCCGCGATCCGGCGTAAGCGTCGTTGTCATCTCTGCCATCATCGTCATTCCGGGTTCCAGCACGCGAGGTCTCGTCCTTTTGTCTGCAAGAGCGGAGGACGCTCCTCTATGCACCGCGACTGCACGCGCGGACATCGTGTCGAAAACCTGCAGCCCGTCGGCATGGAATCATAGGAGGGAACGCTTCCTGACGGCGGATCAAGATCGTCCGAGCCAATTTCCACGACGCAGGACTTGAGGAGACGTGTATAGGGGTGCAGAGGCTGCTGCAGAACGACATCCGAGCGTCCTGCCTCCATCACCTGGCCCGCATAAAGGACAATGATCCGGTCGCAGCACTGGCTTGCCAGTGCGAGATCGTGAAGGACGAAGAGGCAGCTTGCGCCGCGGGCCCTCGTCTCATCGAGGATCAGTCTGATGATCTGGGCCTGGATCGTGACATCGAGCGCTGATGTCGGTTCATCGGCAAGTAGCAGATCCGGATTGCAGGCGAGTGCGATGGCAACCATAACCCTTTGCTGCATCCCGCCTGATAGCTGGTGCGGATAGGCGGACATCCTTGCCTTCGCATCGTTGATGCCGACGCTTTCCATCAGCTGCAAGGCCCTCGCGGCAGCGTCCGATCGCGCTAGGCGGAGATTGCGGCGCAGGACGGAGGACAACTGGCTACCGACCGTGTAACAGGGATTGAGCGCTGCACCGGCGTCCTGAAACACCATCGACAGCCGCCTGCCACGCAGCTGCGCCCAGTCCTTCTCGCGCATGCCGATGAGATCGGTATCGCCATCCAGTTTCGCCTTGCCCTCGATCCGGGCATCGGCGCCGTCGAGCAACCCCATGAGAGCAATCGCGATCGTCGACTTGCCGGCTCCGCTTTCGCCGACGAGCGCCAGGGTCTCGCCGCGACCGATCGAGAGTGAGACGTCGTCCAGTATCCGCTTGGCGCCGCGGTGAAGGGTCAGGCCTTTGACTTCGAGCAGAGGCGCGTTCATTGGCTTGCCCTCAGTTTGGGATCGAACTCTTCTCGCACTGCATCGCCGACGATCGAAAGGGCGATCAAAAGCAAAGCAAGCGCCAAGCCCGGCATGCCGGACATCCAGGCGGCGAAGCTGACAAAGCTTCTTCCCTCGGCAATCATGAGCCCCCAATCCGGCGTGGGCGGCGTAACGCCGATGCCGAGGAATGAGAGCGACGACGAGACCAGAATGGCTTCCGAAATCCGCACTGTGATCTGGACGAGAAGCGGAAACAGCACGTTTGGCAGGATGTGCTTGCGAATGATGGTGAAGCGCGGAATGCTCATCAACTTTGCCGCCTCGACAAAGAGCTGAACCTTGACTTGGAGCACGTCGGACCGGACGGTGCGGGCGAACGGACCGATCAGAGAAAGTGCGACCGCGATGATGACCTTATCGACGCCCTGTCCCAGGATCGCGATGAATGCCACGGCAAGTATGAGGGATGGCAGGGCGAGGATCGAATCGATGATCCGCAGCAGCAGCCATTCGGTCCTGCCGGACGAAAGGCCTGCAGCAAGGCCAAGCACTAGCCCACCGATGGCACCGAGAACGACGGAGACGAGGCCGATCAGGAGCGCGTATCGCGTTCCATAGATGATGCGGCTCAGGATGTCTTGGCCGTAACTATCCGTTCCGAGTAGATGGACGCCATCTGGAGGCGCCATCATTGCCTCGATCGACTGTTGGGTGGGACTGAAGGGCGCAAGCTGCGGCGCGAAGATGGCGCAGGCGGCGAAACAGACGGTGACCAGCAAGGCCATTGTGAAGAACGGTCGCCGCACGAACATGCTTTTGCGACGCGACGCAGACGCTGCGGCCGGGACCGCGGTGAGGTTCGATAAACGTGTTTCTGTAGACGACATCAGCGTTGCCTCAGTCTTGGATCGAGGAGCGGATACGAGAGATCGATGAGCAGGTTGATCAGAATGAACATGGTTGCCGTCAGCATCACGCCCGCCTGGACGAGAGTATATTCTCGCCCAAGCACTGCATCGGTCAGCATCTGACCAAGGCCGGGAAGAGAAAACACCGTTTCGGTCAGCACAGCGCCCTGCAGGATGCCGCCGAGTTGCAAGCCGATCATGGTGACGACTGGCATGGCGATGTTGCGCACGCCATGCACCCATATGACCCGCCAACGTGGTTCGCCCCTCGCTTTGGCCGCAGCAATGAAGGGTTGCTCCATCACATCGATCAGCGACGAGCGAGTGACACGGACGATCATGCCGATGAAATAGGTTGAGAGCGTCAGTGCCGGCAGTGTCATGTGATACAGGCCGCCCCAGAAATCCTCCCAGGGCGCAACGAAGCCCATGACGGGAAAGATGCCGAACTGGACGGCCAGAAACCAGATAAGGACGATGCCGAGAAAGAAGGATGGGAAGGCCGAGCCGGTCAGCGCAAAGACGGCGATCGCGGTATCCCAGATCGTGTCCTTTCTGACTGCGGCTATAACGCCAAGCGGTATGCCGACCGCGATGGCAAGCAGCATAGAACAGGCCGTCAGCGTCAGAGTGACCGGCAAAGCCTCTTTGACGACGAACGTGAAGATGTCTGTCCGGCTGACGAAGGATGTGCCCCAGTCGCCGGTGATGAAGTTTCCGAGCCATGTCAGATATTGAAGGACGACCGGGCGATCAAGCCCGAGTTCCCGCTGCAGCGAATCGTAACTTTCCTGCGAGAATTCCGATCCCAGCATCAACACCACCGGATCGCCCGGCGCCAGCTTCAGAAGACTGAAGCTGGCGACAGAGACGATGAGCAGGACGACCCCGGTCTGGAAAACTTTTGCGGCGGACTGGGCCAGCATCAGACCTTGCTCACGCCGTGCAGGTTGACGAGATCGCAGGGAATGTAGTTGAAGCCCTGCACCTTTTTGGAGAACACCTTGTAGATCGGCATATGCGCGAGCATCGCAACCGGGGCCTCCGACATGAGGATGTCCTCTGCCTTGCGGTAGAGTTCGGCACGCTTGGGAACGTCGATGACCGTCTGCGCTTCGATGCACAAGCGGTCGAATTCGGGGCTTGCCCATCCCCAGTAGTTCCACGAACCGCCGGTCTTGAATTCCGGGAAGATCGTTTCCTCCGGGTCGAGATCTGCCACCCAGTCGAAGTCCAGCATCTGGAAGTTACCGTCCTTCATGCGCTGGACCCATGCTGCCGGCTCGAGCAGTTCGAGCTTCACCTTGATGCCGATCTGGGAGAGCATCGGTGCGACGACCTGTGCGACACGTGTGCCGACCGGGCCGCGCTCGGCCATGATATAGGTCACCTCAATTTCACCCTGGTTTTCCGCCTTGGCGCGGAACTCCTTGGCCTTGGCGAGATCGAACCGATGGCCTCGGTCGGTGTTGGCGATATCGGGATCATAATACCCCGTCATGGGTGGCGAGATCGGGCTGAAGGCCTGTTTGGCGAGACCGAAATAGGCCTGCTTGATGATCGCATCGCGATCGATCGCAAAAGCAACTGCCCGTCTCAGATTGATGTCGTTGAAGGGAGCCGACTTGTTGTTCATGCCGACATAGGTGTAGTTGCCCTCGATCTCGCCATAGAGCGACAGGTTGGGGATTTTCTTCACCTGATTGACGAGCTGCATCGGGCAATCCGTCATGCCGTCTATTTGCCCTGATACGAGCGCGGCAAGAGCCGTGCTTGCTTCATCGATCAGAACGAAGGATGCACGCTGCAACTTGGGCATTCCTTTCTCGAAATAGTCCGGATTGGCTTCAAGCTCAATGGAATTGTTGTCTTTCCAGCTGACGAACTTGAAGGGTCCAGTGCCGACCGGGTTGCGGCCATAATCCATACCGTATTTCGCGACGGCTGCAGGGCTGACGATCGTTCCTGCGCGTCCGGTTGAGCCGGTGAGGGCCACCGGCAGGAATGCGTAGGGCCTCGAGAAACGCAACCGCACGGTCAGCGGGTCCACCACCTCGACATCCTGGAGAAGTTCAAGCTTCCAGGCGTGCGGCGAGACCGGTTTGCCCTGCTTGACACGAAGCAGCGAGAACTTGACCGCCTCCGCATCGCAGGGTGTGCCATCGTGGAATGTCACGTTTGAGTGTAGCTTGAAGAGGTGGGTGCGGTCGTCCTCCAAATCCCAGGACGCAGCGAGATCCGGCTCAAAGCGGACGTTCTGACCGTCGTAGGTCACCTTGAGCAAGCCGTTGTGGATGTTGTTGATGATCTGCACCGCAGATAGGAAGAAGGTGAAATGCGGATCGAGCGTATCGATATGCTTGATCGCCGCAATGCGGATATGGCCGCTCTGCTGGGCCGATGCGATGTCCGGGAAAAAGCTCGCTGCTCCGGCAGCCACGAGACCGGAGGCGACGCCTTTCAAAAGTGCGCGTCGACCGAGCTGGGCGGAGATACGCTCCTCAAGGATCCTGCGGTGATCGTCGCTGTTGGAATGATCATTGGTCATTTTCGAAGTTCCCCTTTTTATGGTTGGCAGTCATAATTCCCTGGCCGGCGGCTAACCCGCGGATCAGAGGTCGAGGTCGGAAAGTCCGGGATGTCCGTCCGGTCGTGGCCCCAAGGGCCAGAGAAATTTCCGGTCTTTTTCCGCGATCGGCATATCGTTGATCGATGCGAAGCGGCGAGCCATGAGGCCATCCGCTGCAAAGTGCCAGTTCTCATTGCCGTAGGAGCGGAACCAATTTCCGCTGTCGTCATGCCATTCATAGGCAAAGCGCACGGCGATACGATCATCGCCGAAGGCCCAGAGTTCCTTGATCAGTCGATAGTCGAGTTCGCGCGCCCATTTGCGGGTGAGAAACGAGACGATTTCGCCGCGGCCGCGCAGAAACTCGGCGCGGTTGCGCCACTGGCTATCGACCGTATAGACGAGTGACACCTTTTGCGGATCACGACTGTTCCAGCCGTCTTCGGCCATCCGGACCTTGGCAATCGCGGTTTCACGCGTGAATGGCGGTGCAATGCTCATAAAGGGCTCCCAATGAAAAAGGCGGGACGCTGTGTGCGTTCCGCCCTGCCGATTTAATCTTCACGGTAACCGTATTCCGGTACATTGCCTGCGGCACCGTAGTATTTGTAGGGCAGGAACTTGCCCGACATGGTGAACTTGACCCTGTCGCCTCTGGGGTTTGGCACGCGTTCGATCTCCATGTCGAAGTCGATCGCCGACATGATGCCGTCGCCATATTCCTCCTCGATCAGCGCCTTCCAGGCAGGTCCGTTGACCATGACCAGCTCATAGAAACGGTAGATCAACGGATCCGTAGGCGGCATCGGCGAGCCACGCATGGGCGTCTCGTTGATCATACGGACTTCCGAATCCGTAAGGCCGAACAGTTCGCGTGCGTTCTCTGCCTGCGGTTTGGCGAGCTTCATCTGTCCAAGAATTGCACCGACGATCAGCACTTCGGAAGAGCCACCGATCTTTTCGCAGATATATTTCCAGCTCCAGCCATTGTCGCGCTTGATATCGAGCAGCTTTTCGGTGAGGTCGGCACGTTTCATTGGTCTCTCCTTAAAAATTCATCTGGGTGGGCGTCAGCGCGCCAAACCTGCGGAAATGAGTGCGGCACCATCTTCGGACGAAGTTGCGCGCGGGGTGTTGATTGGGACGTTGCGCGGGTCGTGGAGGACGCCCGAAGACGCCGTGGCGGTCGCGAAGCTTTTGCTGCGGGCAATCAGAAAATCGATGATGTGATTGCGCACGGCGTAGTAGTCGGCATTGTGATGCAGATCGACGCGAGAGCGCTGCTTTGGCAGGGGGTTCTGGACGACCTCGGCTAGAACGGCACCGGGTCCATTGGTCATCAGGAAAATTTTGTCGGCGAGATAAATCGCCTCATCGACATCATGGGTGATCATGAACGACGTCTGGCCGGTTTCCTGGCAGATGCGTCGAACTTCGTCTTGCAAGGTTCCGCGTGTCAGTGCATCAAGCGCGGAGAACGGCTCGTCCATTAAAAGCATTTTGGGGGTGATCGACAGAGCTCTTGCTATGCCGACGCGCTGTTTCATGCCACCCGAAAGTTGCGAGGGTCGCTTGTTTTCCGAACCCGACAGACCCACAAGATCGATGAAGGTCTGCGTGTGGTTGCGAACCTCCTTGCCGCTCCACTGCGGCCAGCGCGACGAGACTGCATAGGCGATATTGCCCATGACGGTCTTCCAAGGCAGAAGGGCATGGCTCTGGAAGATCACTGCGCGATCAAGGCTTGGTCCCGAGACGACCTGACCATCGACGATGACAGCGCCATCGTCTGGTCCTTCAAGCCCTGCCAGAATGTTGAGCACCGTCGTCTTGCCGCAGCCGGAATGACCGATGACACAGCCGAACTCGCCCCGATCGAGCGAAAGCCAGAGATTGTCGAAGATGGTGGTCGGCGCCGCGGATCCCTTTCTGGGGTAGCGCCGTGCAATGCCTTCAAGAGAGATGAATTTCGACATTGTCTTCACTCCGGAAATGTCACGAGCCGCGTCAGCCGCGCGAGCACCATGTCGAAGACCATGCCAACGACACCGATGACCAGAATGGCGATGATGACATTGGTGATGGAAAGGTTGTTCCACTCGTTCCAGACGAAGTAGCCGATGCCGGTTCCGCCCACGAGCATCTCCGCCGCGACAATCACCAGCCAGGCGATGCCGATGGAGATGCGCATGCCCGTCAGAATGGTCGGTGCTGCCGCTGGCAATATGATCGTGAAAGCGCGCCGCAGCGTGCCGACCTCGAGCGTCCGGGCGACGTTGATCCATTCCTTGCGCACCGCTGCCACACCAAATGCGGTGTTGATCAACATCGGCCAGATCGCGCAGATAAAGATCACGAAGATCGCAGACAGCGCCGAATCCTTGATCGTGTAGAGCGCCAGCGGCATCCACGCCAAGGGCGAGATCGGCTTAAGGATCTGGATGAAAGGATCAACAGCCCGGCTGATGAGCGGCGACATACCGATGAGGAACCCCAGCGGTATCGCTACAATGATCGCCAGACTGTAACCGATCAGCACTCGTCCGATGGAATAGGCGAGCTGGATGCCGAGCCCTTTGTCATTGGGGCCGTTGTCGTAGAACGGATCGCTGAGGTGTCCCCACAGCGCCCGCCCGACATCCATCGGTCCCGGCAAGGCCGATTTTCCGGTCGTCGCCGTCAGCCCCATCAACCGCGCATATTCCGGATCCATCGCCGTGGTCTGGCCAACCCCCATGACAGAGAATTGCCACAGCGCCAGAAATGCCCCCAGAATGAGAACCGAGAGCAGTCCTGCCCTTACTGTCAGAGAGGACTGCATCAGTTGAGTTTCCGGATCGGGAAGCTGTCGATATAGGCTTGCGGCGTGGCGGGATCGAAAGTCTTGCCCATCACGACGAATGTCTTCGTGGTCTCCTTCGGAGGGACCATACCAACCTCGGCCATCAGCTTTGCCGTGTCGGTTGCCAGAAACACCTTGTTTGCGATACCAGCATAATCGATATCGCCCTTGACCTGCCCCCAGCGCTTCATCTGGGTCATGATCCAGACGGCAAATGACTGCCAGGGGAAGGGATCGAAATCGATCCGGCCAGGCTGCTTGATGACCTTGCCGAGCCCATCCGCATAGGTGCCGGTGAGGATCTGCTCCAGCACGACTTCCGGCTGATTGAGATAGTTTGCCGGCGCGATTGCGGTGGCGATTTCTTTGCGATTGTTCGGATCATGCGCATAGGCGGTCGCCGAAATGATCGACCGCAGCAGCGCCGCATAGGTATTCGGCATCTGCATGATGAATTCGCTCGACGCCGCGAATGCGCAGCAGGGGTGCCCGTCCCAGATTTCCTTGGTCAGCAGGTGGATGAACCCGACCCCGTCATAGACCGCCCGCTGGTTCATCGGATCAGGACCGAGGAAACCGTCGATATTTTCGGCTCTCAAGTTCGCCACCATTTCCGGCGGCGGCACGGCGCGGATCTGCACGTCCGCATCGGGGTCTATCCCGTGCTCTGCCAGATAGTAGCGAAGCAGGTAATTGTGCATGGAATAGTCGAACGGGACGGCGAGCTTGAAGCCTTTCCAGTCCTTCGGATCGCGCCGGTCCTTGTGCTTCATGGCGAGCGTTATTGCCTGACCGTTGATATTCTCGATCGCGGGAGCGGCATAGGCCTGCGGGTTCGAGCCGATGCCCATGGTGATCGCCAGCGGCATGGGCGACAGCATATGGGCCGCGTCATATTCCTTGTTCATCGTCTTGTCGCGAATGACCGCCCATCCTGCGGTCTTGATCACTTCGACATCAAGGCCCTGCTTCGAATAAAAGCCCATCGGTTGCGCCATGATGATCGGCGTCGCACAGGTGATGGGGATGAAGCCGACCTTAAGATTGGTTTTCTCGAGCGGGCCCGACTGCGCAAATGCCTCGGTCGCTGTCGCAAGCGGAAACACCTGCGATAACGCCGCCACCGCCGTGGCACCGCCGACCGCTTTTAGGAACGCACGACGTGACACGTCGCTCGGAAACATGGCGCGCAGTACCGCTGACGCCACGACATTCTCATACATCTTCTCGCTGCCGTCGACGACCTCAGTCGCTCGAATGGCGGACGCATGTTCGGCCTCGTTACTGTGACGGCCGCAACTGCAGCCATGCGACTTCAATACGGTTTTGGCATCAAATGGATTGTCGAACATTGTGCTGCTCCCCTTTTGAAGAGGAGCTCTGCAAGCTGCGTGCCAGATCGTGCCGAACCTGGCAAAACGCAGAGAAGCTCGCGTCTCACGAATGTTTCCACCTGACGAATTCTCGTGTTAAACGAAATCTCGTTATTCCGAGTCACGAGATTTCGTATGTTCAGCTTGCGCCAGCTTTTGTTCGACCAGTCGCCACAGGCGCAGATCGTCATCGATGCCGATCAGGATGCGATCGTCGACGCCAATGCCGCTGCCTGTCGTCTGCTGGGCTACGATCGTGCTCTCCTTCTCGAGACGAAGGTGAGCGATCTTCACGCCGAGCAGCTGCCGACACTGATCGTCTTTACCCAGGCCGTTCTCGCAAAGGGCACCTATCGAACGACACGGCTTCTCCCGCGTCACGCTCTTGGTCGCGAGCTGCATGTGGAATGTATCGGATCGCTGATCGGCAAGAGCACTGACAGACGCCTGATCCTGCTGATCATCGAGGATCTCGGAGAGCGACAGCGCCGTACCATAGACGATGCCGCTGAGGATTTCATGGGGGGAGGTCTGACCGAGTGGCAAAGGGCCGAGCGGGTGTTCAGGGATATCGAGCGGGAGAACCGGCTGATCCTTCGGGCCGCCGGCGAAGGCATCTACGGTGTCAATGCCGAGGGCAAGACCACGTTCGTCAATCCGGTGGCGGAACGCCTGCTCGGCTGGACGGCCGAGGAACTTTCCGGTCGCGACATCCACACCATCATCCACCATACCAGACCTGACGGCAGTCATTATCCGCACGACCAGTGCCCGATCTACGCGGCATTCAGCGACGGCGCCGTGCATCGCGTCAACGATGAGGTGTTCTGGCGCAAGGACGGGACCCCGGTCTGGGTTGAATATACCTCGACGCCGATCCGCGATCGCAACGTCATTGTCGGCGCAGTTATCGTCTTCCGGGATGTCAGCGAGCGCAAGGAGGCCGACAAGAAGCTGCATCTGGCGCTCACGGAGGTCGATCAGTTGCGACAACGGCTGGAACTGGAAAACGCCTATCTGCAGGAAGAAATCCGTATTGAGACCAATACAGCCGGGATCGTTGGTCGCTCGGAGGCTATCCAGGCGACGCTGCGCCAGGTTGCCCTGGTAGCACCGACCGATGCCACGGTTCTGATCACGGGCGAATCCGGAACGGGAAAAGAACTCATCGCGCGTGCCATCCATGAGGCGAGCAGCCGCAAGGACCGGCCGCTGATTCGCGTCAACTGCGCCGCCATTCCCCGCGAGCTGTTCGAAAGCGAGTTCTTCGGCCATGTCAGGGGCGCTTTCACCGGCGCGTTGCGCGATCGCATCGGCCGCTTCGAACTGGCAGACGGCGGCACGTTGTTTCTCGACGAAGTCGGCGAAATCCCCTCCGAGTTGCAGGGTAAACTGCTGCGTATCCTGCAGGAGGGCCAGTTCGAACGGGTCGGCGAAGAGCGGACCCGCAAGGTCGACGTCCGCATCATTGCCGCAACCAACCTCGACCTAAAGCGAGCCGTGCAGGATCGCGAGTTTCGCGAAGACCTCTATTTCCGTCTGGCAGTTTTCCCGATCGAATCCGTGCCCTTGCGGGATCGACCTGAAGACATCCCACTGATCGCTCAGCATTTTGTAGGGCGCCAGAGCATCGCGCATCGGCGCGAACTGACCCTTTCGAACGCCAATATTCAGACGCTGCAGCGATATGCCTGGCCGGGAAATGTCCGCGAACTGCAAAACGTCATCGAACGCGCCGCGATCCTGTCGCGACATGGCCGAATGGATTTCGACCTTCCGGACGCTCCGGCACCGAGAAAATCGCAGCCACGCCCGTCCGATCCCGGCTCAGCAATCCTGACCGAAGCCGAGATGCGCCAACGCGACAGGGAGAACATCCGCAATGCCCTGCAGCGCTGCGGCGGGAAGGTTTCAGGAAAAGAAGGGGCCGCCAAGTTGTTGGACATGAAGCCGACAACGCTCGCGTCGAAGATGAAGGCGCTCGGGATTAATTAGGATCATCTACCGTGCTCGGCTCGAAGGCGACGTTAGCATCTTCAAGCCGTCGGCTCAGTTCCGCGTGGAAACCAACATGGCACTGGAAACTTAACGAGCAGCGGTCAAGAGTTTTGTCCTCCGCTTTTGCTTATGCGGCCTGCAGGCATGCGATTTCATTCGACAACAGCATGGCGGCGGTTCTCAGTTCGCGGTGGTGGTCGGACGGGATATCGTGGCGTGGAACGTGGAAGAGAACGGTGACAGGATCATGAATTGAGACGAAACGCTGAAGATGCCGGGCTGACTTGAAGCCTTTCATGATCCGCTCTCGCCGTCGTGTCGGTTGATGAGAATTTTCCGCCCGGTTATTCAGGCCTTTGTGGGGTCGATGTTCAACACCAGGCATGATGTCGCGCTTTGCAGCGCCGTAGGATCGCAGCTTGTCGGTAATCATGACTCTCGGCGCGTGCCCCTGTCCTTTCAGAAGCTTTCGCATCAGACGTTTTGCGGCCTTGGTATTGCGGCGGCTCTGCACCAGCACGTCGAGAACGAAGCCATCCTGATCGACGGCCCGCCAGAGCCAGTGTTTTTCTCCGCCGATGGAGACGACGACCTCATCGAGGTGCCACTTATCGCCGAGCCGCCCGGCGGCGCGGCGCCGGATGTCATTTGCAAAGTGCCGACCAAATTTCTCGGCCCAAAAGCGTACGGTCTGATGCGAGACGGTGATCCCACGCGCCGCCAGTAGATCTTCAACCATTCGAAAGCTGAGCGGAAACTCGAAATACAGCCAGACGGCATGAGCAATCACTTCAGCCGGAAACCTGTGGCGGCGATAAAGGGGATTACGAACGGCTTGGGTCATGCCGGAAAATCTCTCACGTAAATCGAGGGCCAGTTAACGTTACAGTGCCGTCAAGCTTGCTCGGACAGTCTGGTATCGTAAAGGTTGGCTCGATTGTACCAGCACTCAGATACTTATCAGGATATGAGTGCGATTACATTCGACACGCTTTGATCGCCGACATGCGATATAATTTCGCTGCGTCACTGAAGTAACCGGAAATTCGAGAACTCATCGTTTCGACAAACGGGTCGACCGAAGCGCTGCTATCGTCGAGTTGGACCTGCAGATCACCCCGCGACCGCAAATTGGAGTGACTTCGGCATCACCAGATCGCCCTTACTTGTCTGACATGTTTTTTTGTGATCTTCATGCCTCATCTAAACATGAGGTAGATGGCATTGAAACAGATCCTGGCATTTGGCGACAGTTTGACCTGGGGGGCTGATCCTTCGACCGGTGAACGGCACCCGTTCGAGCAACGCTGGTCGACGTCCCTAGAAAGGGAACTGAAGAGTGCAGCGCAGGTCATCCCGGAGGGGCTGGGTGGCCGTACCACGTGTTTCGACGACTACGCCGCGCCAAACGAGCGCAATGCCGTCAAGGCGCTGCCGATGCTGCTCGCAAGTCATTATCCCCTTGATCTCGTTATCATCATGCTTGGAACCAACGACCTAAAACCGCAACTTTGCGGCTTCGCCAACGGGGCACAGGGCGGAATGCGCCGCCTTGTCCAGCTTGTCCAGCTTTACCCATGGAAGAGCGGCACGCAGGTACCAAAGATCCTGATCGTCGCGCCTCCGCCCTGCCGGCTTACCGGTGACGGCCGTCCTCCGGCCCAGAATCGCTCAATCGAGGAATCGAGGAAGTTCTCCCCCCTCTATGCTGCACTGGCCAAAGAAATGGCTACGGGGTTCTTCGATGCCGGAACTGTCGCCGAGGCCTCCGCCGAAGACGGCGTACATCTCGATGCAGAGGACAGTTGCAAGCTGGGAATTGCTCTTGCCACGCCGGTTCGAACACTGCTCGATATCTAACTCATCCTACAATTGACAATGGATATCATATGTGGTCAGTTTGATCCAATCGCTGGCTGGTGGAGGCCGGGCGTATATCTTGGAGGTTTCATGAACAAGTTGCTATCGACGGTCGCAGCCGTCGCTCTCGGCGTTGGTATAGTGGGCATGCAGTCCCTGCCGGCAAGCGCCGAGACGCCCCCCAACCAGCTCGTCGTTGCCATGTCGATGGCAAACATTCTGTCGCTCGATCCGGCTGGCATCACAGGCCGTGATGCGGTGCTGGTGCTTTCCAGCGTCTACGATAGCCTGATTGTCGCAGACCCGGCAGATCGAACGAAATTCCTGCCGCGCCTTGCCGAAAGCTGGGAAATTTCACCGGACGGCAAGTCGATCACCTTCAAGCTGCGATCTGGCGTCAAGTTCGCATCCGGCAACACGTTTACGGCAGAAGATGTCGCGTATTCGTTCAAGCGCCTGATGACGTTGAACCTCGCGCAGGCCTCTTTCCTGAAGACCCGTGGCTTCAATGCCGACAATGCCAATGCATCTTTCGAAGTCGTCGATGAACTAACCTTCAAGATGAACCTTCCAAAGGCTGACGATCCAAATTTCGTATTGATGACGATCTCGCAGGCTGGTCCCGGCTCGATTGTCGATAGCGCGCTCGTCAAGGCCAATGAGACCGCTGGTGATTGGGGTGCAGCATGGCTAAAAACCAATTCGGCTGGTTCCGGCGCCTACAATCTCCGTGAATGGCGTTCCAACGAATATGTCCTGCTCGATCGCAACAGCGAATACTGGGGCACTGCTCCGGCAATGCGCCGGGTGATGATCCGTCACCTGCCGGAATCGCAGTCCCAGCGTCTTCAACTGGAGCGTGGTGACATCGACGTCGCCTATGCACTGCTTGCAGCCGACCTGAAGGCGCTTGAGACAACCAAGGACATAAAAGTCGAATCCACGCCCGGCGCAGGCTTCTACTATCTGGCGGTCTCAATGAAGGACGAGCGTTTGGCCAACGCCAAGGTGCGTGAAGCTCTGCGTTACCTGATTGACTACGAGGGCATCAACAAGTCAGTCATGCCGTACTATGGCGTATCGCACCAGCGCCCGCTCAGCACCGGCGTCAGGGGATTGCTACCGGATCCGGGCTATAAACTGGACGTTCAGCGGGCCAAAAAATTGCTAGAAGAAGCTGGCTTCAAGGATGGTATGACCGTGAGCCTGCGCGCCCTGTCAGAGCCACCGTTCATCACGGTTGCGACCGCGATCCAGGCGACACTGGGACAGGCCGGCATTAAGGCGGAAGTCATCACCGGCTCTGGCGACCAGATCTACGGCGCAATGCGCGATCGCAAGTTCGAATTGCTGGTTGGTCGCGGCGGCGGCGGGCAGCACCTGCACCCGGACAGCAACCTGCGGGCCCTCGCCTATAATCCGGACAATTCCGACAAGGCTGCACTTTCGAATTATCAAGCCTGGCGCACGAGCTTCTACGATGAAAAGCTCAACACCCTGATCGTTGATGCCCTGCTTGAAAAGGACAGGGAAAAGCAGATCAAGGACTATGAGGATATTCAGGTCTATTACGAGAAGATGATCCCGGCGATCCAGCCGTTCTCCGAAGTCGTCGATACTGCGGCCTACCGCGCCGACGTCAAGGGTCTGATCGTCAATCCGTGGATCTCACGCTTCGAGACCGTGACCAAAGACAGGTAGCATCAAGAGAAAAGGCGGGCCTGCAAGCCCGCCTTTTTTATACCTCCCAAGCCAGATAAGGGCCGGACTTTCGTCCGGCCCTTATCTGTTTTTCAGACGAGATCGGCTGGCAGCAGATCCATCGGAATGTTCTGGTAGCTGACCGGGCGCAGGAAGCGACGGATCGACATGGTCCCGACGCTGGTTGCGCCAAAGTTGGTCGAGGCTGGGTAAGGCCCGCCATGCACCATGGAATCGACGACCTCGACACCTGTCGGAAAGCCGTTTGCAAGCACGCGGCCGGACTTGCGCTCCAGAACCGGAAGAAGACGGCGAGCGTCTTCGGTGTCGCCAGCGTCCATGTGGATCGTCGTAGTAAGCTGGCCCTCGAGGCCCTTGGCCAAACGCACCATGTCATCGACGGAACCCACGCGAACCACAACGCCTAGAGGTCCGAAAACCTCCTCGCCGATCGTATGGTCGGAAAGGAATTCCTCGCCGGTGGTCTCGTAGAGGTTAGGTGATGCCTGTCGCTCCGCGCTTGCGGTCGACAGAACGGACTTGGTAGAATTGCGGACGTCGAAGCGGTCCTTCCCGTCGCGATAGGCCTTGGCGATACCATCGGTCAGCATGGTCTGCGGAGCGACCTTTTCCAGTGCAGCCCGCGTGCTCTCTACGAAAGCATCGGCTTCCGAACCGTCGATAACCACCGCGATGCCGGGATTGGTGCAGAATTGTCCGGCACCCATTGTCAGCGATCCGGCCCAGCCCTCGCCGAGCGACTGGCCACGTGCCTTGACCGCTTCCGGTAGAACGAACATCGGGTTCACCGAGCCAAGCTCTCCGAAGAATGGGATTGGCTCGTCGCGCTGGGCGCACAGGTTAAACAGCGCCCGGCCCCCCGCGAGAGAACCGGTAAAGCCGACAGCCTTGATCAACGGATGAGTGACCAGTGCCTCGCCCACCTTGCGGTCGCCTCCCTGGATGAGGCTGAACACACCCCTGTGCACACCGGTCTTTTCGATGGCTGCATGAATTGCTTCTGCAATGATCTCGCCGGTTCCCGGATGAGCGGAGTGTCCCTTGACGATTACCGGGCAACCGGCTGCAAGCGCTGCAGCCGTATCGCCGCCCGCGGTGGAAAATGCCAGCGGGAAGTTCGACGCTCCGAACACAGCAACGGGGCCGATCGGGCGCTGGAGCAGGCGGATTTCCGGACGTGCGGCAGGCTTGCGCTCCGGAAGCGCCGCATCGACGCGCTTGTCGAGATAGGCGCCCTCACGGATATGTGCGGCGAACAGGCGCAGTTGCCCGGTCGTGCGGCCGCGTTCACCTTCGAGGCGACCAGCAGGCAAACCTGTTTCCTGCGTACCGATTCCAGTGATCTCGGCGCCACGCGCTTCGATCTCGTTGGCAATCGCCTCAAGGAATGTCGCCCGCTCTTCGCGGGTGGAATAGCCGTAGGACCAGAAAGCCTCCTCCGCCGCGTCGGCTGCAAGAGCGACAAGCTCGGGCGTACCGGTTGCGAACTGATGGACTGGACCGGATGCGGGCGAAGAGGCGAAACGTGACGGCCCCTCGACCCATTCGCCGGCGATCAGATGACGGCCATGGGGTATGAAACTCATATCAATTGTCCTTGTAGATGGGATCTTGTGTGAACGGGCCACCCATATAGACCGCGAGCGGGGAGCAGGCTTCGGGGCGCGTTACCGTCTTTTCGAGTTCGATGCGATATCTTTCGGCATTGTCCTTGGGTTTCCAGCCAAGAAAACGGGCCTTGCTATTGTCCCACCAAGAAGAGTCATTGTTCGACACGCCCCAGATTGTCGGGCATCCGAGCATGGGCGCCCGGTACACGCACTCGATCAGCGACGTAAAGTCATCATATGACATCCAGCTCGAAAGCATTCGGTGATTGCGCGGCTCTTCAAAGCACGAGCCAATACGCACGATAGCAGTTTCCTGTCCG
Source organism: Rhizobium skierniewicense Ch11 (assembly GCF_023757665.1). Classification (NCBI taxonomy): domain Bacteria; kingdom Pseudomonadati; phylum Pseudomonadota; class Alphaproteobacteria; order Hyphomicrobiales; family Rhizobiaceae; genus Rhizobium; species Rhizobium skierniewicense. The sequence goes on along the minus strand of NZ_RXPG01000031.1, from coordinate 30,548 downwards.
AACTTGTCGAAATAGAGCTTCGCGATTGCTTCACCAAAACATTTTGATGCACCATACAAACCATCAGGACGGATCGGGGCATCGACATCGATATATTCATCCTGTCGATAGAATCCGATCGTATGGTTGGAGCTTGCAAACAGGATGCGAGGCTGGCCGTGTGCCCGAGCCGCTTCATAGAGATTGTAGATCCCAATGATATTGGCATTCAGGATCTTGTTGAACGAGGCTTCGACCGATACCCCGCCGAGATGAAGGATTGCGTCGCATCCCTCTACGAGTTGGTCGACCGCCGCCGCATCAGCCAGATCGCATTGGACGATCTCTTCATTGGCTCGGGGTATCCCCATGTCGGAGATATCGGACAACCGCAGGATTTCTGCGTGCGAGGCAAGTCGCTCCCGCATGACCCGGCCAAGTCCACCTGCCGCGCCGGTTATCAGTAGTCGTTTCACGCTGAAAAGCTCCTCTGATTGCTATGTCGGTTTTCCAACATATCATACATGTTGGTCGTTTGCAGTCAATCAGCATGCTTTGAAGCCGCTACTTCACATATAACGCGCCCGCGCCTTGTTTACGCCGGAGAAACAGAGAAAAGACCCAGTGACAGCGCAAGCCGACAAAAAACGTCTGCAAGGCTGGCAATCTTGCAATGTGCGTGGGTAATATCCTCCGCTAACAGATTGAGCCGGGGCATTCTTGTCAATGATCGGCAGCGGCGTCAAGCCGCGCGCTGCCTTGCGAACCGGACAGGATGTCAGTCCGGAAAATTATTTCGCCGCTCGTAACCATACATATAATACAACTTGTTGACAGACATATGTTAAGTCGCCTATACCGTTCGGAACGTCTCCGATGAGGTCAGCAACATGAATCCTTCAGAAATAAAGCAGCGGCTCGGCTCGGGCCTTCTCTCCTTCCCCGTCACGCATTTCGATGCAGAAGGCCGTTTTGCGCCCGAGAGCTACAAGGCTCACGTAGAGTGGCTGTCCGGCTTCGACGCACCCGTCCTTTTCGCAGCAGGCGGCACTGGCGAGTTCTTCTCGCTTTCCCCTTCTGAAATCCCGACCATCGTTTCATCCGCCAAGGAAGCTGCCGGCGACACCGCCATTGTTTCAGGCTGCGGCTATGGCACGGATATGGCCATCGAGATTGCCAAGGCGGCTGAAAAGGCTGGCGCGGACGGTATCCTGATGCTGCCGCATTATTTGATCGACGCACCACAGGAAGGTCTCTTCGAGCACATAAAGCGGGTATGTCATTCCGTTGGCGTTGGCGTGATGGTGTACAACCGCGACAACTCGGTCCTGAATGCTGATACACTCGCTCGCCTGTGCGATGAATGCCCGAACCTGATCGGCTTCAAGGATGGCACCGGCGATATCGGCCTGGTTCGTCAGATCACGGCCAAGATGGGCGACCGACTGATGTACCTCGGCGGCATGCCGACTGCGGAACTGTTTGCCGAAGCCTATCTCGGCGCAGGCTTCACAACGTATTCCTCGGCAGTTTTCAACTTTGTGCCAGGCCTTGCCGTCGATTTCTACAAGGCACTTCGTGCCGGCGAGCGCGCCACTTGCGAACGGATCCTGATCGACTTCTTCTACCCGTTCATGGCCATCCGTAATCGCAACAAGGGTTATGCGGTCTCGGCCGTGAAGGCTGGCGTTCGCCTGCAGGGCTTCAACGCCGGCAAGGTTCGCAGCCCGCTGGCAGACCTGACACGTGAGGAAGAAGGTATGATGGAAGCTCTGATTCAGCCTTACCGCCGCAAGCAGGCCGCCTGATGACAATAGCCTCGGTCCGGCTCATGCCAACGCTGCTATCGTCCAGACCAGCGAGAATTGGCTGATCGACCAAGACCCGCTGGAAATCGAAGGCATCCAGGCGCTGCCGTATAGCGCGCTCCGGGACCTGCGGCAGCGCGTTGTTATTGTTCAAGAATTCAGGATGAAAGAAGCATGACAATCATTCGCAAGCAATCCGGCCCAGCCCCTAAAATCAAGCTGCCGCGCGGCGCAGTCGATAGCCAGATGCACATGTATCTACCGGGCTTTGAAGCCCGCGAAGGAGGGCCACCGCTGCCGGGCGGCGCTTTACCCGATGCGGCACAGTATCGAGAATTCATGCAATGGATTGGCATCGAGCGCGTTGTCATTACGCAGGGCAATGCGCATCAGGCCGACAATAGCAATCTGGTTGCCTGCCTCAAAGAGATGGGCGACCTTGCTCGTGGCGTCGCAGTCATCAAGCCGGATGCGACCGATGCGGAGCTCAAGCAACTGTCGGATGCTGGCGTTGTCGGCGCTCGCATCATGGACCTTCTGGGCGGCGCGCTCGGCCTTTCCGCTCTTGAAGGCGTGGACGAGCGGGCTCAGTCCGTTGGCTGGATGATGGCCGTGCAGTTTAACGGCAGCGATCTTCTCACCCACTTGCCGCACCTTGAGAAGATCGGCTCCAACTGGGTCTTTGATCACCACGGCAAGTTCTTCGACGGTGTTACGGCTGCACATATCGACGCGTTAAAAAAACTGATCGACAAAGGCAATGTCTGGTTCAAGTTCGCCGGCGGTTACGAATCCTCGAAGACGGGAGGCCCGGGTTACGAAGACATCGCAGAGGTTGCCCGTGAGATCGCTGACTACGCGCCTGAACGCATCATCTGGGGCACAAACTGGCCGCACAATCTCGCCAAAACGACGGAAGAATATCCCGACGATGCAGCGTTGACGGATACCGTACTTGGCTGGTTCCGCGATGAGAAAGCCCGTCATCTGGCGCTCGTTGAAAACCCGCAGCAGCTGTTCGGCTTCCCAGCAGTTTGAATGTAAGAAAGACGATATCATGATCATTACCGACGTCTCGGTCAAAACCTTCCTGACCACGACGCGCCGTCATTCCGACAGCGCGGGCCATGCACATCCAGGTGCCCCACATCAGGTGCAGCAGGCTATGCTCGTCATCCGTACCGAGGACGGACACGAGGGCTACAGCTTCACTGCGCCGGAAATTGTTCGCCCGCACCTGATCGAGAAGTTCGTCAAGAAGGTGCTCATCGGTCAGGACCACCGCGACCGCGAACGCCTCTGGCAGGATCTGGCCCACTGGCAGCGTGGTTCTGCCGCGCAACTGACCGATCGTACGCTTGCGGCAGTCGATGTCGCCCTCTGGGATCTGGCAGGTCGCACACTCAACCAGCCAGTCCACAAGCTGATCGGCGCCTATCGCGACAAGGTTCTGACCTATGGTTCGATCATGTGCGGAGACGAACTCGCAGGTGGTCTGGCGACGCCTGAAGACTACGCACGTTTTGCCGAAAAACTCGTCAAGCGCGGCTACAAGGGAATTAAGCTTCACACCTGGATGCCGCCCGTCAGCTGGGCGCCGAATGTCAAGATGGATCTGAAGGCCTGCGCCGCCGTTCGCGAAGCGGTCGGCCCGGATATCCATCTGATGATCGATGCTTTCCACTGGTATAGCCGCGTTGATTCCCTGGAACTCGGCCGGGGGCTGGAAAAGCTTGGCTTCGACTGGATCGAGGAGAGCATGGACGAGCAGTCGATGGCGTCCTACAAGTGGCTCGCCGACAATCTCGATATTCCAGTACTTGGGCCTGAAAGTGCTGGCGGCAAGCACTGGCATCGCGCCGAATGGATCACTTCCGGTGCAGTCGATATCCTGCGCACCGGCGTCAACGACGTCGGCGGTATCACCCCGGCACTGAAGACGATGCGTCTTGCAGAATCCTTCGGCATGGATTGCGAAGTCCATGGCAACACCGCGATGAACCTGCATGTCGTCGCATCCGCCAAGAATTGCCGTTGGTACGAGCGCGGCCTGCTGCACCCGTTCCTCGAATACGACGATGGCTTCGACTACCTGAATTCACTGTCCGATCCGATGGACGAGAACGGTTATGTTCACGTGCCCAACCGTCCGGGCATTGGCGAGGATATCAACTTCGATTTCATCGACAACAACCTCGTCAAGAACCCCGCATAAACAGACTGCAACAAGCCAGATGGACATCGGGAGAGTTCATCTGTCGGTGGAGGTTTCATGATAATCGTCGCGGAGGAAGACATGCGTCGTGAGGAAGCGACGCCGCATGGCAAGATTGGAATGTCGACGGCATTCCGGATGACGGCCGATATCCCGAACCGGACGATGGAATTCAGGAAACGCATCCTTCATTCCGGTTCGGCCATCGGCACGCACCCGATCGATCATGACGAAGTCTATTATGTCGTCTCAGGCGAGGGCGAGGTTCATTCCAACGACCAGACGAGTTTTCTCGGGGCTGGAATGATGGCCTATCTTTACAGCGGCGATACGGTCGGCATCCGCCAGATTGGCGAGACGCCACTCGAATTGATCATTTCCTACCCGCTCGCAAACCTTGTATTTGATTGACAATCCGCGATGACATATGACAAATAAAATAAATATGTATGATGAGAGTGTCTAGCGCCCATCGTGCGGGAGGAGTGAATGTCAAAAGATTCTGAAATTGCCAGCTGGAGCCCAACCTCCGCAGCAACACCTGCCAAGAATATCCGATACCGTTTTCACTTGGGTCCGCTGTTGTCACAGCTTTTCACCGTGGCGGTCACGCTGTTCGGTTTGCTGGTCCTTACCTTTGTGATTGGTCGCATGATGCCGAGCGACCCGGTGCGCGCCATCGTTGGCGAAGACGCGACGCGTGAAACTTATGAGATGGTCTATCGTCAGCTTGGTCTCGACCGTCCGCTGTGGGAGCAGTTTTTCTTCTATCTGCGCGACGTACTGTCTGGTAATTTTGGCGTGTCCATTCGTACGGGTCAGCCAGTTATCAACGATATCCTCCACGTTTTACCGGCGACGATCGAGCTTGCTACATTGGCGATCCTGATCGGCGCAACGCTTGGCGTCACCCTCGGCGTCCTCGCAGCTGTCAACAAGGATCGCTGGCCGGACCATGTCGTGCGGGTCTTCAGCCTGATGGGCCATTCCATGCCAATCTTCTGGACCGGGATGATCGGCCTTCTGGTGTTTTACGCTGCGCTCGGCTGGGTCGGCGGCAGCGGTCGCATGTCCGACTATTATATCGGCATGGTCGACGAGCGCACTGGCTTCCTGCTGATAGACAGCGCACTGGCCGGAGACTGGGAAGTCTTCCGCTCGGCGCTCAACCATCTGATCCTGCCGGCAAGCATCCTCGGCTATTCGTCCTCGGCCTATATAACCCGCATGACGCGCAGTTTTATGCTCGACCAGATCAACCAGGAATACATCACCACCGCCCGCGTCAAAGGCCTTTCAAGCCGCCAGACGATCTGGCGCCATGCGTTTCTGAACATTCGCGTCCAGCTCGTCACTATTGTCGCTTTGGCCTATGGATCCCTGCTCGAAGGGGCGGTTCTGATCGAGACCGTGTTCTCATGGCCCGGCTTCGGACAGTATCTCACCAACAACATGCTGATTGGCGATATGAATGCGGTCATGACATGTGTGCTGATCGTCGGTGTGATATTCATCACCCTCAATCTGATTTCTGACCTGCTCTATCGCATCTTTGATCCGAGGACGCGCTGATGACCACGCAAGCTGCAAAATACTCCGTACCCGGCCCACTGCTGGCGCTCGGCAACATCCTTCGCTTCCTGCTGAAAAGCCCGACCTCCGCTTTTGGATTGCTGGTGATCTCAGTTCTGATCGTCGTCGCAATCTTCGCGCCTTGGATCGCCACAGTCGGACCTTACGCGCAAGATCTCAATAATACGCTGGCCGCACCCGGAGGAGCCCATCTGTTCGGCACCGACGAACTCGGTCGAGATATTTTCAGCCGTCTTGTTTACGGAACGCGCATTACCCTGACGATCATTTTCCTCGTCTCGATCGTCGTTGGTCCAATCGGAATTTTCGTCGGTACGACCGCCGGCTATCTTGGTGGAAAATACGATACGATCATGATGCGGATCACCGATATATTCCTGTCCTTTCCAAGCCTTATCCTCTCTCTGGCTTTCGTTGCAGCTCTTGGTCCAAGCCTCAACAACGCTATCATCGCGATCGCGTTAACCTCCTGGCCGCCGATCGCGCGTCTGGCCCGCGCCGAAACGCTGACATTCCGCAGTGCGGACTATGTTGCTGCCGCCCGTCTGCAGGGTGCTTCAACTTCGCGTATCATCTTAAAGTCGATTGTGCCGATGTGCCTGCCTTCGGTGCTGATCCGCCTGACGCTGAACATGGCGACTGTCATTTTGACCGCTGCCGGTCTCGGCTTCCTGGGTCTTGGCGCACAGCCGCCGGTTCCTGAATGGGGCGCGATGATTGCCATGGGCCGTCGTTACATGATCGACAGCTGGTGGCTCGTTACCTTTCCCGGCCTGGCTATTCTCCTTGTGGGCCTCGCTTTCAACCTTCTTGGTGATGGACTGCGCGACGCGCTCGATCCCAAACAGATGAACCGGAGATAATTCATGACCGGTGAACCTATTCTCGACGTCAAGAAGCTTTGCGTCAGCTATCGCAGCGATGGCGGTTATATGGATGCCGTCCGCAATGTCTCCTTCACGCTCAGCCGTGAAAAACTCGGCATCGTCGGCGAAAGCGGCTCAGGCAAGTCGACGATTGGCCGCGCCCTGCTGAAACTGCTACCGACTGCGCGGATCACCGCGGAAAGCATCCGTTTCGAAGAACTCGACCTGCACAACATCTCTGAAAAGGAGATGCTGAAGGTTCGCGGTCGTCGGATGTCGATGATCCTGCAGGACCCGAAATTTTCCCTTAATCCGATCCGCCGTGTCGGAGACCAGATTTCGGAGGCCTATCTGACGCACTTCAAATGCAAGAAGTCGGAAGCACGCGATAAAACGATCGCCATGCTCGAAGCGGTACAGATCCGCGACCCCGACCGCGTCTACGATCTCTATCCGCACGAAGTTTCCGGGGGCATGGGCCAGCGCATCATGATTGCCATGATGCTTCTGACAGACCCGGACGTGGTGATCGCCGACGAGCCGACATCGGCGCTCGACGTCACTGTCCGCCTGCAGGTGCTCGGCATCCTCGACCGGTTGGTCAGCGAACGTGGTATCGGCCTGATCATGATCAGCCACGACCTCAATCTGGTCCGCAACTTCTGCGACCGTGTGCTGATCATGTATGCCGGGCAGGTGGTCGAAAGCCTGAAGGCTTCCGAGCTCCATAACGCGCAGCATCCTTACACACAGGGTCTTCTTGCAGCGCAGCCGCGCATCGGCGGAGGTCGGGAGCCCCTCAAAGTGCTGGATCGCCGGCCTGAGTGGAGAGAACCGCTGGAGGTGCAGGCATGAAATCGGTCGACGTCAAGAACCTGACGATCTCGCTGGGCGAAGGCCCGAAAGCCGTTACCATCCTGCCCAACGTGTCGTTCAACGTCGAGCCGGGCGAATGTTTCGGCCTGGTCGGCGAGAGCGGCTCCGGCAAGTCCACCATCCTTCGCTGCATGTCACTGCTGTTTAAGCAGTGGGAAGGCGAGATTTGGGTGGGCAATCAATCGGTGCGCGACATGCCACTGATAGAACGTTGTCGCACCGTACAGATGGTGTTCCAGGACCCCTACGGTTCACTCCATCCCCGTCAGTCCGTCCGAACCGTCCTTTCCGAACCTCTGCGGATCCACAAAATGGATCATCACAGTGAACGCATGGAACAGGCGATCACCGAGGTCGGCCTGCCGCTCGATTTCCTCGATCGTTATCCGCACCAGCTTTCCGGCGGCCAGCGCCAGCGCGTGGCGATTGCCCGTGCACTGATCCTCGAGCCGTCCGTGCTTTTTCTGGATGAACCGACCTCGGCACTTGACGTTTCCGTCCAGGCCGAAATCCTCAATCTTCTGTCCGACCTTCGCGCCCGAAAGGGTTTCACATATATCATGGTCAGCCATGACTTGGCAGTTGTCGATTACATGTGCGACCGGTTTGCGGTCATGCAGGCCGGCGATATTGTGGAAATCCTGGACAGGGACGTGCTCGATGGTAACAAGGCGACCCACCCCTACGCCCGCCAGCTTATAGACGCATCGCTGAGATATGACAGCGCCATCTGAGGAGCTTCGCCCTTTCCTGGCAGAGCGGATCGCAACACATCGCTATCCGCTCGCTTTTCGCGAGCCGGTTTCAGAATGGCAGGCCGAATTGCGGTCAATCTGGCAGGCCGGTCTGCCACCATCGGGCATTAGCGGTTTCCAGATGCTGGACAATCGCGGGAACAGCCGGCATCTGCTGTTTCAGTATGCCAGCGGCGATATCGGCGAGGCTATGCTGATGCTACCGGACGCCCAGGGTCCTCACCCCGCGATCCTCCTAATGCATGACCACGGTGGCGTGTTCGACATCGGCTGGCGGAAAATGATCTCGGGCGAGGCTGGAGAGGCGCACGTCGCGAAACACTACGATCGCCAGTTCCTGGCGAACGATCTGGTCAAACAAGGTTATGCGATACTGGTTTGTGATGCTATCGGCTGGGGTTCGCGCCTAGCCGACGGATATGCAGAACAGCAGGCGCTGGCAGCTCAAGCCATGCAGGCGGGCTGGAGCCTTGCAGGACTTGTGGCGGCTGACGATCTCGCCGCATTCGATTGGCTGTCTTGGCAGCCGGAGATCGACCCCGCGCGCATCGGCACGCTCGGGCATTCCTTCGGCGGGTTTCGCGCTTGGCAATTGGCGGCGCTCGAACAGCGGGTCCGGGCATGTGCGGCAGTTTCGTGGGCCGGAACACGGTCCGGAATGCTTGCGCCGGGCATGACACTTCTCAAAGGCCAGTCGGCTTTCTATACACTCCATCCGCATCTCGCAGCGATTGCCGACTATCCAGACATGGCAGCACTTGCGGCAGATCGCCCGCTTTTCATGCGGTCAGGCTCCGAGGATCGTCATTTCCCGGCCGTGAGCGCCCGGGATTTCTTTTGCAGGCTCGAAGACGCAGGAAGGGCATTCGGGAAGCGCCCAGATAACGCCGTGGTTCCGGGCGGTCATTCGTTTTCGAAGGAAAACCAGACCGCCGCTATGGCCTTCCTGCGTTCGCATCTCAGCCTACATCAGGGATAATTTTAGTTTGTGAGACCGCTGCCCGCAAGGGCATAACAAATGGCCCTTAGCGAAACGACATAAGAGAGCTGGCTCGGGAAATGTGCACAGGGGGATAAATTGAATTTCTACCTGACGTCGGCTTAGATGCCAGGAACAGGAGATACCGTGACGAGACGACCGAGCCGGAACCACAGCCCGGCTTTCAAGGCGAAGGTGGCACTTGCCGCCATCCGGTGCGCTCGGCAAGGCGGGATTGCCGGGCGGAAAGAAATGATCGACCGCGAGCAGAAGCTATCCGTCGTGCGCCAGGCGAAGCTTCTCGGCTTCAGCCGTGGCACAGTCTATTATCTGCCTCGTCCAGTGCCTGACGGTGATCTTGCCCTGATGCGCCGGATTGACGAGTTACATCTCGACTACCCCTTTGCCGGAAGTCGGATGTTGCAAGGGCTCTTGAGAGGAGATGGGCTGGAAGCTGGGCGGTTGCATGTCGCCACGCTGATGAAGAAGATGGGCATCGAGGTCATATACCGTCGCCCGAACACATCCAAACCAGCACCCGGTCACAAAATCTATCCCTACCTCCTGCGCAAGCTGGCGGTCACCCGTCCCAATCAGGTCTGGGCAATGGATAAACGTATGTTCCGATGGCTCGCGGCTTTGTCTATACCCTAGCCTTACGGCAATTGCTTGCAATTGCCGTAAGGCTCTGCGCCGTCGTGGACTGGTTCAGTCGGCGGGTTCTGTCGTGGCGGCTGTCGATCACGATGGAAGCAGCCTTCTGCATCGTAGCAGTCGAGGAAGCGCTGGCCCGGCATAGTAAACCCGACATATTCAATACCGACCAAGGTTCGCAGTTCACCTCGATGGACTTCACGGCGGTGCTGAAGAAGGCGGAAATCGCCATCTCGATGGATGGCAGGGGCGCATGGAGAGACAATGTCTTCGTCGAGCGGCTCTGGCGTTCGATCAAATACGAGGAAGTCTACCTCCACGCCTACAAAACAGTGTCCGAGGCGCGCGTCGCGCATCGGCCGCTATCTGACCTTTTACAATACTCGACGCCCACATTCATCCCTTGACCGGCAGACACCGGAAAAGGCCTACTTCAACGCGCTGACACCGATGATGGTGGCGGCATAATCGAGGCAGAAATCCACTTAACGAAACGCCCGAAACTGTTCAGACAAACCGAGCCACCTCTGATGCAGACGAACAATCAGGAGAGTGGGCCTGATGTAGTGCAACACATCCCAAATTTGATTGGCCTGAGATCGGGAGTTAGTCGGCCCGGCCATTGCCGCACCGACCTCAACTATGTTTAGTTAGAAGTTAAATGTCCCGATGTTGTCCTTGGTAAAGACCTTCGGTGCGCCAAGGAGGATTTGGCTCTTGTTGATGATCTGGAGATCACCGAGTTTTCCGGCCTTGAAGGTCTTGTCCCCGGGCTTGAGCGTACCGTCGGCAAGGGCCCGCAATGCGGTTGCGGCTGCATAACCCATATCCTCGGTGCTCCACAGCACGGCGGACTTTACGCAGCCGCTATTGACGTAGGGCTTCATGGCGTTGGGCAAGGCAAGACCTACGACGGACACTTTACCACAGAGATTGCTCTGCTGTACGGCTTCCGATGCCGCCGGTGTCGCAACACTTGTCATGCCGACAATACCATTAAGCTCATCGCCGTATTTGTTGATCAGGGTCTGCGCCTGATTGAAGGACAGGATGTTGTCCTCTTGCGCCTCTACCGTTTCCAGGAACTTCATTTTCGGATAGCACTTGGCTGAGTATGCCGCCATCTCGCTGATCCAGCGCGCCTGGTTGGGCGTTGTGAAGGTTGAGGTTACAATGGCGAAGTGACCATCCTGGCCAATCTGCTCGGCAAGCTGGTCGATGAGCGTCTTGGCAACACCATTGGCCGTGGCTGGATTTATGAACCACTGACGGGCATCGGGCTCGGCGTCGGCATCATAGGTGACGACGTTGATGCCGCTTTCGAGCGCCTTTTTCAACACTGGGGCCACAGCGACTGGATCGTTTGCCGATAACATGATTCCATCGATGCCGCTGGTGACATAGTTGTCGATGGACGTAATCTGCTCATCGATGTTGGCCTTGGTCGGCCCATCTGTCGTAACCTGCATACTGCCGATTTCCTTGGCGGCAAGTTGTGCACCTGCTGCACTGGACATGAAGTAGCCAATGCCGACGAGCTTCGGTACATCGACAATCTTTATCTGCTTGCCCTTGCGGTCTACAGCATTTGTCGGGCTTGCGCCGTTATAAGCGCCGGGATCAACGGCTGGTGCTGCTGAATCGCAGGCCAGCGGATTTGTCGGGGCGCCGTCGCCACCCGTCCATGTCGCCTCCTGCGCATGCAGCGCCATCGGCGCTAGACTTGCCAGGCAAAAGGCGCCCGCTTGTAAGGTCGTGATAATGGATCGCATAAAAATTCCTCCTCTTTATGTTCACGTTGCACGCCCTTTTCGGGTGCGTGTTGATGGATGGTCAGTCACGCGAGAAGCGGTTGACCAGATTGGATATGACGACGGCGACGATGAGAACCACGCCGATGACGATGACCGTTCCATCGCCCTTTACGCCAGAGAGCGACAACCCGTTTTTCAGGACTTGTATGAGCATCAGTCCCAGCAGCGTGCCGATGATGGTGCCACGACCACCGAAGATCGAGGTCCCCCCCAGAACGACTGCCGTGATGGCGTCGAGTTCCAGCCCCGTTCCCATGTCAGAACGTGTGGTCGACACGCGGGCAACGAAGACGACGGCGGCGGTGCTGGCCAGAAAACCGGACGCGGCATAGATCCACAGCTTGATCCGGTCGACCTCAATGCCCGAGTAACGGGCGGCGGCTTCGTTGTTGCCGATGGCATAGACGGCGCGACCAATCGGGGTCGCCCGCAGAATGACGATGGCGATGATGACGACTACCGCCAGCAACCATAATTGTACCGGTATGCCGAGAAAGTCGCCTTGCCCCAGGCTGAGAAACCACGCGGGATAACCGCGCACGGATTGCGCCTGACTTATCCCTTCGGCGAGGCCGCGGTAGAGAGCAAGCGTTGCGAGGGTTGCGATCAGCGGCGGTACGCGAAATCGCGTGATGATGATGCCGTTGGCAATGCCGCCCAGGGTTCCCGCCGCAATGGCAAGGACTGCCGCAAGTGGCAACGGCACGCCCATTTTCCACAGTTCCCCCACCAGAATGGCGGACAGACCGAAAATGGAGCCAACCGACAGATCAATGCCGCCGGTGATGATAACGAACGTCATGGCCACGGCGATCAGACCAAGTTCGGTCATCAACCGCGTCTGGTTCAACAGATTGGCACTTGTGAGAAACCGGTCGTTCTGCTGGGCCAGCACGGCGCCGACACACAGAAGGATCAAAAACAGCAACGTTTCGTGCCGAAAAAGGATTTTGTAATTCATCGATCTAGTCCTCACCCTGCCCGGTTACGTCTGGCGACATCCGCGAGGACCGTCGCGAGAATGAGGGTGCCTTGAACCGCACGAAGCCAGTAAGCGGAGACATTGACGAAGATCAGCGCGGAACCGATGGCGGCAAACAGGATAGCAGCGAGGGTTGACCCCGTCACAGTGCCGATGCCTCCGAGAATGGAGACACCACCGACCACCGCAGCCGATATGATCAGCAGTTCGAGCCCGTTCGGCACCGTCGATTGGATGACCTGCAATTGCGTGGCAAACATGATCGCGGCCACACCCGCAAACAATCCATGAATGGCAAAGACCGTCACCGTTGTGCGCTGGTGCGAAATTCCGACAGCATCTGCGGCTTCGCTGTTGCCCCCCACGGCATAGACGGTCCTGCCAAACGGGGTGCGCGCCATGATAAAGGCCATCGCCGTGGTGAGTGCGACCATCGCGATGATGGGCACAGGCAGTCCCAGGAGACGGAACTGGGCCAGCTGATAGGCCGGCGGCAGTCCGGAAATCCAGGCCCCGCCCGTCACCGTGATCAGCAGCCCCCGGAGAATGGAGAGCATTGCAAGCGTGGCAATGATCGAGGGAATGCGCACATAGGCGATGAGTGCACCAAGACAGGCGTTGATGAAGCAACCCGCAAGGATTGGGGCTATCCAAGCGAACCAGACGGGATATCCGTTGGTCACAAGAAGACCGGATATGGTGGCGAGCACGCCGATCAAGGCGCCGATGGAAACATCGATGTGCCCTGAAATGATGACCAGTGACATGCCGATCGCTGCCACTGCGACATACGCGTTTCCAACGAAGATGGTGGATAGATTGTTGGCAGACAGAAATCGCGGATTGATCGCGGTGACGACGATAAACAGCAGGACGATGACAGCGGCGAGTGCGATCTCCTGACCGATGATCTTTTGAAAGCGCGTCTTCATCATGCTGCCCGTCCTTGCATCATGGCTGAGCCGACGGTTTCCGCCGTCGCGTGTTCACGGTCGATGATAGCGGCGACCTTGCCGCTGTTCATCACCAGCACACGATCACTCATGCCCAGGACCTCTGGCAACTCGCTGGAGATCATCACGATGGCGATACCTTCCCTTGCGAGTTCGACCATCAATTTGTGAATCTCGGATTTCGCACCGACGTCGACACCGCGCGTGGGTTCGTCCAGGATCAGAACCCTGGGCTTGGTTGCCAGCCACTTCGCGATCACGACCTTCTGCTGATTGCCGCCGGAGAGTTCTCCGACGATCTGCATCGGCCCTCTGGCACGAACCGCAAAACGCTCGATTGCGGTCTGAGCCAGTTTCAGTTCACGGCTGCGATCAACCATCCATCCCTTGGCAATCCTGTTGAGAATGGGCATGACGACATTGTCGCGAATGCTTTGCTGCCGCACGAGGCCGTGCTGGCCGCGATCTTCCGGCACATAGGCAATGCCGAGGTCGATGGCATCACGGATTCTGGATATCTTGACCGGCTCGCCATTGAGGCGGATGGTACCGGAAGACGAAGGCGTGACGCCGAAGATCGTTTCTGCAAGTTCCGTGCGCCCGGAACCGACAAGCCCGGCAATCCCGAAAATTTCGCCCGCCCTGACGCTGAAACTAACGTTTTCGATGCGACCGGTGCAAGAGAGATTGGCGATCTCAAGAACTGTCGCGCCCATCTCCACATCCTGTTTGGGAAAGAGATGGGTGATCTCCCGTCCAACCATCATCGAGACTAGGCTTGCCTCCGTTACGTCGGCAATCGGTTTGGTCGAGATGGTCTTTCCGTCACGAAGAACGGTAACGCGGTCCGAGATCTGGAAAATCTCGTTCATCCGATGGCTGACATAAACGATGCCGACGCCATCGCGGCGTAGCATGCGCACGACATCCAGCAGTCGGACCACATCGGCCTCGGCAAGCGCGGCTGTCGGCTCATCCATGGTCAGAACCCGCGCATTTCTGGACAGCGCCCGGGCAATTTCGACGCGCTGGCGATTGGCAACGGAGAGTTGACCCACCATGCCGTCCACATCCAGATCAGGGCAATTGAGCCGCACCAGAAGCTTTCGCGCTTCCTCACGCATGGTCCCGCGATCTATGGTTCCGATGGATGTCCGGGGCGCGTGACCGAGAAAGATATTTTCAGCAACCGTCATGTCGGGAAACAGCAGCAATTCCTGATGAACCACCGCGATACCGGCACTTTGGGCGCTGCGCGGATGTGCGAAGCGGGCTGCATTCCCCTCAAGCAGAACCTCGCCGTTATCCGGTTGGTGCGTACCCGATAGAATACGGATCATAGTGGATTTGCCCGCACCGTTTTCGCCCATCAGCGCATGCACTTCACCGGCACGGATCTCGAAATCCACACCCTTGAGAACCTTGACCGGGCCGAAGGATTTCTCGATATCGCGCATTGCCAGCACCGGCGTATCTGCGTTGTTTCTCTCACCAACGTCATCGCTCAACGGCTTGCTCCTCCCGTTATCTTGGCGGCGGTCATCAGATGTCGTTGTAGCGTCATGTCTCTATTCCGTTCATGGGTGACGGCATGGCTGTTTCAGACGCCGTAATAGTCAGCGGCATTCGTCTCGAAAATCCGAGCGAGTTGATGGGTGTCGAAATGCGCGGACAGGAGCGTTCTGGCGAGATTGCAGACCTCGCCATAGCTGGCGGCCAGCAGGCAGACGGGCCAGTCGCTGCCGAACATCAGCCGGTCCGCACCGAAAACCGATGCGACATGGTCAACGTAGCGCCGGAAGTCCTCCAGTCGCCAATCGGGCGACGCCTCGGTTACCATTCCTGAGATTTTACAGGACACGTTCGGATAGGCAGCAATATCGCGCAGGTGGCTTGCCCAGGGTTCGAACTGACCAGCGGCGATTTCTGGCTTGGAGATGTGATCGACGACGGCTTTCAGCTTCGGTACATGCTGAAGGGCTTGCGCCACGTGCGGAAGATGGCGTGTGAACGTGAGGATATCAAACGGCACGCCCACTGCCTCGATGGCCTTCAGGCTTTTCAGTACCCGTGGTCGCAGGATGAAATCGTCGTCGCGAAGGCCTTGCAACATGGGCCTGACACCGACGAAGAGGGGATTGGCACGATAGTGCGCGAGCCTGCTTTCGAACCCATCGGAATCGAGGTCCAGCCAGCCGACCACGCCTGCGACGAAATCCGTTTTCGCGGCAATGTCGAGCAAAAAATCGGTTTCCGCTTCGGTCTCTGCCGCTTGAACCAGAATAGTACGCTTGATGCCTGCTCGCTGCATCTCGCGCCGTAGGTCATCGGGCATAAAATCCCGGTAGATCGAGCCCAACTCTGGCGTCAGCCAGCCGTAATCGGTACGGCTCGTCATCCAGAAATGCTGATGGGAATCCAGCATATTGTCCTCCCCATTGTGACATTCTCCTCCCGCGCACGACGCGTCAGGGGCGGACGACGCCTTTTCTCAGCAGAATATTGCCGTAGAGCCTGCGCTCGCCGGACGCGATGACGGCAAATGCGTTTGTTGCACGCTGGTAAAAGTCAGATGGTTCAATACCGGCAAGCGCGATTTTGCGCCCTTCACCCTTCTCGACACAGGCGGCAAATTCCGCATAGATCGGCAGCGGCTCGCCGGGAGCTTGCATGTAACTCACCGGCTGATCGACAAAGTCGTCCAACGGGAAAACGGTGAGGATGGCATCGACGATATCAGTGGCGGGAATGCCTGGCATGTCGATCAGGCGTTCCCCACAGGCGGCTGCCGGAAAGTTCGCATCAACAATGGCGATTTCGTTGCCGTGGCCCATATCCGCCAACACTGACAGCAACTGGCTGGTAAGCAGAGGATGAATATTCTTCAGCATGATCATGTCTTCCTGTGAAAATGAATGGGCGGCGCATCACGCACCAATGAGGCCTTCGGTCTCCAGCGTTGTCCAAAGCTCCTCGGGAATATCCTGATTGAACCAAGCGACGTTTCCGTTGAGCTGGGCCGCCGTCTTGGCACCGATGACGACGCAGGTGGTGGCCGGATGGCGCATGGGAAACTGGATGGCAGCGGCGGGTAGCGGTACCTCGAAGCGATTACAGATCGTGCGCAGACGATCCGCCTTTTCGATGATCTCGACCGGCGCATCGGCGTAGTTGAACTTCGGCTTGGCCGACGTCGATGCCAGGATGCCCGAATTATAGACACCTGCCACGACCAGCGCCATGCCACGCTTTTGCACGAGCGGCAGAAAATCTCGCTCCGCATCCTGGTCGAGCAGCGTGTAGCGACCGGCCAGCATGCTACAATCGAGATCGGCCTCATCGAGCGCATCACGGATGGCCTGCCATTCGTTGACGCCAAGGCCGAAACCCTTGATATCGCCCGCAGCCCGCAGTTCCGTTAGCGCCTTGAAGCCACCGCCCTTGGTCAATGCGGTCCAGTGGTGATCATGCAGATCCGCATGGGTGACGCGGCCGATGTCGTGAACGTAGAGAATATCGGGATTGGAGAAGCCTAGACGCTGCTGGCTGTCATCGAAGCTGCGCATGACGCCATCATAACTGTAATCGAAGACTTCACGAAACGGCAGGCCGTTCCACCAGCCGGGGTCGAGCGGGTTCTTTGGCGGCGCCGGAGGGAGTTTGCGACCGGCCCTTTCGGTGGTCATCAGACGCCCGACCTTGGTGGAAAGAACAAAGCTCTTTTCGCCGGTTTCGCGCAACACCTGACCCACCAAGTGTTCCGAGCGTCCATTGCCGTACATGGGGGCCGTATCGAAATAGCGGATGCCCGCCGCCCAGGCGGCTTGCAGCATGTCGACGGCGTCAGCCGTTGTAACCGGTGCATAGAGACCACCGAGCGGGGCGCTGCCGATACCGAGTGCCGTGACCTCAAGCCCGGTCTTGCCGACGGGGCGCGGGGTGGATGCCTTGATTGTCTTGCTCATGATGCTTTGCCTTAGATTTTTGCACGGTTCTGGCGACGCGCCCAGACGACAACGGTTACGCCGAAGAGAAGCAGCAGGCCGCGAACGATCTGCCTTTGCTGGTCAGTCCAGCCGAGAAGGGCGGCACCGCTCAAAAGGGCAGCGAGCAGCAGAACGGCGGCCAATGTACCTACGACATTGGGTTTGCCGTATTTCAGCGCCATGCCCCCCAGCAGGACAGCCGTTAGCCCGTCGATGAAATAGGAACTGCCTATGTAAGGCTGACCAGAGGACAGATCGGCGGTCAGCAGAATGCCGGCGAGTGCAGAGACAACGCCTGACAGAATATAGAGAAAAAACAGGATGCGGTTGACCGGTACGCCTGCTTCCACGACTGCTGCGCGGTTCTGTTCCATGGCGTAGAGATAGTGGCCGAAGGTGAGATGTTCCTGAACGACGTAGAACATAGCGTAAACAACAGCCACCACGATGGCGATGACCGGAACGACGCCAAGATTTGCAGACAACACCGACCCGACGAAGCCAGTCGATGACAGTGAAATCGAGGTGCCAAGGCCGATGGCGGCAGCGATTGAGCCTGCGAGGCCGCCTGTTGCGATGGTGATGACCAGCGCAGGCAGCCTGAAACCCGCAACAAGTCCGCCATTGATGAGGCCGATGACGACGCCCGCCAAAAGACCGCATAAGCATGCAAGCGGCCAGCCGTAACCCGCCTGTACCAAACCGGCGACGATCATATTGGCTAGTGCAGCCACCGACATGAAGCTGACGTCGATTTCACCAGCTGCGATGATCCAGGTCAGTCCGAGGAACATGATCGCGGCAATGCTTGCAGACCGTAGCATGTCATTGATATTGCCAGCACTGACGAAAGTCGGTCTCAACCAGGCGAACAGAATGAACGCGGCCAGCACCAGAAGAAAGAGCCCATAGCGGACAAAAAATGTCTCGATATCCGGGCGCGTCCGCTGCGCTCTCATGTTTTCGCTCAATACGGTCATCCTTTTTCCTCCCGTCATCGGGCCATGCGACCGCCGAGCAGATTGCCCAGCGCCGCTGTCAGTTTAGGGTCGAAAATCGAGATTGCGGCGATCAGCACGAGGCTTACGATCGCATCGCTGTAGTAGTAGGGGATGGCGAGCAGCGTGAAGCCGTTCAGCATGGCTGACATCAGCAAGGTGCCAGCAAGAGTTGCCGGAATGGACGGCGCTCCGAACAGAGCAGCTCCTAGGTAGACCGCAGCAAATGCCGGCATCAGCAACTGGTTGCCGGCCGTCACATTCGCCGCGCCCGAGGAAGCGACCAAAAGCGTAATGGCTAGGCAGGACATGGCGCCGCAGAGCGCAAAGGCTGCCAGTACATAAAGTTTGACACGAATACCCGAAAAGCGGGCGGATACGCGGTTCTCGCCGGTTGCATAAAAGGCGCGACCGAAACGCGATGCATGCAGCACAATCCCGGCAATGACTGCGGCTGCGGCCAGAATGACAACCGGCATATCGAAGGTCAGAACCTTGGCATCGTTCAGGTCGAGAATGCCCGACATGAAGAAGTTTTCCGAGATCGAGGTACCGTTGCTGTAGAAATAGGACAGTCCGATTGCGACGCCGCCCGTTGCGATGGTTGCGACGATATCGGGAAGCCGCAGATAGGCGATGACAGTGCCGTTGAGCACACCGGCCAGGATGCCGATAGCGATGCCGCCGCTGATCGAAAGGCTGAGACTATAACCGGCTGCGAGTAGAAAGCCGAGCGTCATGGCGCCCAGGGATGCGACGCCGGGAAATGAAAGATCGAATTGCCTGACGACGATGACGAATGTCAGGCCGATGGCTGCCAGACCGTTGACGGCCATATGGCGCAAAAGTCCGTGCAGATTGCCATTGCTGAGATAGACCGGCGCGAATGTCTGGAAGAAGGCGGCGATACACGCAAGCAGTACAATGAATGCGCCCAGCCGAAGCGCGATCGGTGGAACCTTGAAACCTTCGTTCATGACCGAACCCCCATGATACCTGCAGCAAGAAGCTGATCACGGCTAGGAGCCGCGTCCGTCTGGGCGATGGGACGCCCCTTGTAAAGAGCAAGCGACCTGTCAGCGACACCGTGGACTTCATCGCAATCGGACGAAATGACGATCACCCCGGCCTTGTGTGACAACTCCCGCATCAGTGCATACAACGTTGCGCGCGCGCCGATATCGACACCCACGGTCGGTTCCACAAAGATATAGATCCGGGCGTCGCGGTAGAGCCCTTTCGCGATCACGATCTTCTGCTGGTTGCCGCCCGAAAAGGCGCTGACCGGCCGATCCAGCTTTGGCGGTTGGAGCGCGACGCGTCTGGCCAGATCCTCGGCGGCCTTGCGGTTGCGCCCGAAGCGCATGAGGCCGCCGGCCCAAGAGGCCTTGCCGAGATGCGCGACCACCGTGTTGAAAATCACGTCCTTTGACAAAGTCAGACCCTCGGTGCGCCTGTCACCGGGCACAAGGAAGATGCCGCGCCGAAGCGCGTCGTGCGGGTCTTTCAACTTGATTTGTTGTCCATCGATGGTGATTTCGCCTGCATCTGGCCGCATCACGCCAAAGAGCGCTTTTGACAATTCATCCACGCCTGATCCGACAAGGCCGAAAATGCCGAGAATTTCCCCACGGCGGAGGGTGAAGCTGATGTCTGTGAACAGTCCCTTCTTTTCGAGACCCTTGACCTCCATCATCACGTCACCGCCCGCACCGTCTGCCTTGGGAGGGAAGATGTCGCCGGACTTTTCGTCCAGCATGAGCTCTGGAATGGAAACGCCGTCCTCAAGCGCTTCTTTCGCAGTGAAGGTCGCCACATTGCGGCCACCGCGAAACACGGTGAAACGGTCTGCGATTTCGAACACCTCTTCGAGGCGATGAGTGATGTAGATGATGGCGATCCCGGCCGCCTTCAGCGTGCGCATCAACTGGAAAAGCGATGCCTTTTCACGCTCTGTCAGGGTAGAGGTCGGCTCGTCGAGGATCAAAATCTTAATATCGTCACGCCGTAGGGCGTGTAGCACCGCGACAATTTCCCTGTCCACGGCTGGCATTTCGCCAACGCGCCGTTCGAGATCGATTTCGATAGGGAACCGTTGCAGCAACTTTTGTGCGGCCAGCCGCATGGCAGAACGGTTGATGCGTCCGGTAAGGCCCGGCTTGTGCGCCTCTTCTCCGAGAAAGATATTCTCGACACCGGTGAAGTCGTTGACCAGCTCCGGGTGCTGCTGGACACAGGCTATGCCTTCCGCGATTGCGGCTGCTGGCGTTCCCAGTTCGACCGGATTGCCAGCAATTTCAATTGTTCCGGTATCCTTGGCGTAGACGCCCGACAAAATCTTGATCAACGTCGATTTGCCTGCGCCGTTGACACCTAGCAACGCATGAATTTCACCGGTTTCCAATTCGAAGTGAACGCCATCCAGTGCCTTGACGACACCAAAGCGTTTCTCGATTTGCCGCATGCTCAATACGGTGGCCATTATCATGTCCCGATTGTTGGTGTGCGGCGGGCCGAACGTTTCGGACCCGCCTTTGATGGATGCGCTTTAGAGTGCGCGTGGCCAGCCAAGCTTGAGAGCCTCACCGGGTTGGTCGTAATTGTCCGGTATCTCGGAGAGGTTTTTCAAACTGTCCTGGGTAACGGCGTAGGACGGCGTGATGACGAAGCGTGGCGCTTTGCGCCCGGCTGCGACCTCATGCGCGTAAAACGCGTTCATGTAGGCCATCTCATAAAAGCTTTGCGCCATCGTCAGTGCGAAGGGCGATCCGGCCTTGATGTATTCAAAGGACTGCTTGCCGCCATCGATGCCGGTGATGAACACTTTGCGGGAGGCTGCGCGGATGGCAAGCGTGCCTTCGGAGGCGGCGCCATCCCAAGCACACCATATGGCGTCCAGTTCAGGATTGGCCGTCAGAATATTGTCCACCACCTGGCGTGGCGTCGTGGTTCCGCCCAGCGCAAATGCAATTTCCGAAACAATTGTAATATCGGGGAAGCGGATAAAGACAGAGCGCGCTCCGAGCGTGCGCTGGTCCCAGGATTCGTTGGAAGGAAGACTGACCAGCGCCACCTTGCCCTTACCGTTGAGGCGCTTGGCGATATATTCCGCACCGGCAGCACCCAGGCCGAAATTGTTCGACATGGCAGTCGAGGTAACGGTGGTGTTGGGCACATAACTGTCACCACAGAAGATCGGAATACCGGAAGCGACAGCGGCCTGCACGGCTGGAGATATAGCTGCGGCATCGGCTGGTGTGATGAAGATGGCGGCGGGCTTGGAGGCGACGAATGCCGCGATCTGGTCCGCTTGCTTCTTGATGTCGTAATTGGCGTCGGCGATCGTCAACGACCCACCCAGACGCTGTATCGCATCCTTATAGCCATTGACGATGTGACGGCCCGATTCCCACACTGTCCAGCCCAGCGACGCACAGAATTTCAAATCCTGCGCGTAGGCGAAATTGGGTCTGCCGAGTGCTGCGGCCACCGTCATTGCGGCGCCTGCGCTCAACACGCCACGTCGCGTCAGTTTGAGGCTGGAGAGACCGGTCTCTTCACCCTGCATTCCGATTTCAGTGTCAGACATAGATAACTTCCTCCCGTCAACACGACCGGAACCATCCGGCCGTCTCATCTCCCTTCGCCGCCGTCAAAACGACTGGCGCATGATCTCCAGATAGTCTTCTTTCGTGGCCAGCCGCGGGTTCGTTGCATGGCAATGATCCTTCAGCGCCTCGCCCGAAACCTTGTTCATCATGGCTTCCGTCACACCCATGGCACCGAGCCCGGAGGGCATTCCGATGTCCTGATTGAGCGCCGAGATGACAGCATCTGGTTCACCATCCAGAATGTTCGTCAGCACATCCCATTTCTCGCCGATGACGGACCGATTGAATTGCAGCACCGCTGGCATCAGCACGGCATTGAGCGTGCCGTGGTGCAGGTTGAGTTCCCTGATCGCTCCAAGGGGGTGGGTCAGAGCGTGCACGGCACCCAGCCCTTTCTGAAATGCCATCGCACCCTCGAGCGCCGCCATCATCATGTCCCAGCGCGCTTTGCGATCCTGGCCATTCTTCACCGCCTGCCGGATAGCGGGAAAGCCACGCTTCAGGCCATCGAGGGCGATAGCTTCGGCAGGCGGATTGATGGAGGGCGCCATATAGGTTTCGAGGCAGTGCGACAGTGCATCCATGCCCGTGGCCGCAGTCAGGAAGGGTGGAAGCCCGTGGGTCAATTCCGGATCGCACAGCGCTATGCTGGGCAACATAAAGCCGCTCAATATACCTAACTTGCGGCACTCAGCCGTAATGATGACAGCCGCGCGACCAACTTCGGAGCCGGTGCCGGATGTAGTCGGCACGGCAATCATGGGGCAGATGCGCCCATGAATGCGGGATGCGCCACCTTCGACAGCAGTATATTGCGCTAGCGGTCCTTCATGGCCGCTGAGCAAGCGGACAGCCTTGGCAAGATCGAGTGAAGAGCCGCCGCCCAGCCCGACAATCCCGTCGCACCCTTCCTTGACATAGAGCGCATAAGCAGCCTCGACCGCCTCTTCTGTCGGGTTGGCGGGTGTTCCGTCAAACACGATGGGACGTTCGGAAAACAGGCCAAGAACCCGCTCCACCAACCCGGTCGAAACGAGGCCGCGATCGGTCGCGATCAGCGGTCGGTGCACGCCCAGCTCAGCAAGAAGCGCCGGTAAGCGTGAAATCGCCCCCTCTTCAAATTCGATACGCGTCAGATAATTGATCAAGGCCATGTCGAGTATTCACCTGTTGACGAGGCTTGTCAGAGTTGAAGACGAAGGACAGGCGACGCCGTGTCCTTTCGCGCACAACAATGACTATCACCGTTGGTTTCCTGCTCTTTGCTGGATCACACCGGGCTCCCGACCGATGCTTCTCCTCCCCTGTTGGCGGCGGTAAATTTTCACTTGCGCCGCCAACTAATATATGAGTTATATAAATGCAGATGACAATTCGTCTGTCAACGGAAATTATAGACCATAGAAATGCCTGTTTTCTGAGGCTTTAGGTTGAAATCGCTAGGAACACACTAAAGATGAAGGTCGCTCCAAAATCCGAATTGATATATGGGTCGCTCCGCCAGGCAATCGTGCATTTGGAGATGCAGCCCGGTGCAGTGATCTCCGAAAAAGACCTGTGTGTTGAGCTGGGTGTGTCACGCACGCCGGTTCGCGAGGCGCTCCAGCGGCTTGCCGAAGAAGGCCTTGTGGATATTTTTCCGCATTCCGGCACCTATGTCAGCCGCATCTCTTTTACCGTCGCCGAAGAAGGTTTCGTCATACGGCGAGCGCTTGAAATCGAAAGCGTTCGCAAGGCTGCCACACTCATCAAGGATGCCCATATTGCGGAGCTCGACACGATGGTGGCGGGTATGCGAACGCTTCTGGCCAACAACACGCTGGATCGATATCTCGACGCCGACGACGCGCTGCATGGCAGGATCGCGGCGATCAGCGGTTATCCACGCATCTGGAAATTCATCACCCTTGCCAAGGTCCACCTCGACCGGATGCGCCAGCTGAGCGCGCCGGTGCCGGGGCATCTCGCAATGGTGACAGAGCAGCACGAAGCCATCGTCAAGGCTTTGAAAAACCGCAGCGCCGACCAGGCTGAGCTGGCCATGCGCATCCATCTCGATTCCTCGTTCGCGGTCATGGCCAATATGTACGAGGACAAGATCGCCTTGTTCGAAAGGGAGGAGGACTGACATGACAGCCTACAGCACCGGCTCTCCATTCCTGCGCCTAAATCCCCGCGACAATGTCCTGATTGCCCGTGTTTCGCTGGACCCGGCACCGTTTTCCGAACTTGGCGGTGCGTCGCTGTTCGAGCGGATCACGCAGGGCCACAAGGTGGCGATTTCGCCCATGAAGGCGGGAGACGCTGTCATCAAATACGGCCAGATCATCGGTTTTGCCAGCAAGGATATCGGCATCGGCGAGCATGTTCACACCCACAACTTGGCCATGGGCGATGTCGAACTTGCTCATGAATTCTGCGTCGACGCCCACGAGCCAGACTTTGTCCCCGTATCCGAACGCGCATCCTTTATGGGCTATGCGCGGCCAGGCGGGCTGGCCGGTACGCGCAACTACATCGCGATCATCTCCTCGGTAAACTGTTCCGCCACGGTTTCGCGGGCGATCGCGAGCCACTTTACCACTTCGGGTCGACTGAACGATTTCGCGAATGTCGATGGCATCATTGCTCTCACCCATGGTGGTGGCTGCGCCATCAACACCAAAACCGAGGGCTATTCATTTCTGACCCGCACGCTTGCAGGTTACGCGACCCATCCCAATGTCGGTGGCGTGGTGATGATCGGACTTGGATGTGAGACCAACCAGATTCCTGCGCTGCTGACAGCACATGGTTTGGTGGAAGGAGATCGCTTCCGCACGATGACGATCCAGGCGACAGGCGGCACGCGGCGCACGATCGAAGAAGGCATTGCGGCAATCGAGGCCATGCTTCCGGCCATCAACAGCGATGTGCGCACGTCCCAGCCGGCTTCGATGCTGAAGCTTGCGCTGGAATGCGGCGGGTCCGACGGATATTCCGGCATCTCCGCCAATCCTGCACTCGGTTATGCATCCGACTTGCTGATCCGCCATGGCGGCACGACCTGTCTTGCCGAAACGCCTGAAATCTATGGAGCCGAACACCTGCTGACACGCAGGGCGGCATCGCCCGCCGTTGCGGAGAAACTGTTGAAACGCATCGATTGGTGGAGGGATTACGCCGAGCGCGGCAATGCCGAACTCAACAACAATCCCTCACACGGCAACAAGGCGGGCGGCTTGACGACGATCCTTGAGAAGTCACTGGGCGCCGTCGCCAAGGGCGGCACGTCACGTCTCAACGCCGTCTACGAATATGCCGAGAAAATCACCCAGTCCGGTTTCGTCTTTATGGACACGCCCGGCTACGATCCTGTGGCCGTGACGGGACAGGTGGCGGGCGGATGCAATCTCATCTGCTTTACCACCGGGCGCGGTTCGGTCTCCGGCTTCAAACCTGCACCGTCGCTGAAGCTTGCAACCAATACGCCGATGTTCGAGCGGATGAGCGAGGACATGGATATCAATTGCGGCAGCATCGTCACCGGTGACGAAACAGTCGAGCAGGCCGGAGAGCGCATCTTCCAATTGGTTCTCGACACCGCGTCTGGAAGAAAGACTGCGAGCGAAACCTACGATTATGGCGATAACGAATTCGTGCCCTGGCAAGTCGGGGCAGTGATGTAACGCCTGTGAAGGTACGTGGCTGCGCGGGATGGGCGCGCCAACGGGAGGAATGACATGAACGCAATCAAAGATTTCTATGACGTCGTTATCATCGGCGCAGGCGTCGGTGGCGGTGCAATGGCCAACCGGCTCGCAGGCCGCGGACGCAGCATTTTGATGATCGAGCGCGGCCCACGGCTGCCCCGCGAACCCGACAACTGGAGCGTCGATGCTGTTTTCCATACGCTCAAATACGCAACCAAGGAAACATGGCGCGACCGCGACGGCAAGGATTTCAATCCCAGCACCTATTACTATGTTGGTGGCAACAGTAAATTCTTTGGTGCCGCGACCTTGCGCTTCCGGGCCGAGGACTTCGGTGACCTTAAGCACGAGGCCGGCGTTGCACCCGCATGGCCGGTCACTTACGACGAATTCGCACCCTATTACGATGTAGCAGAACAGTTGATGGGAACTCACGGCACCGCCGGCATGGACCCGACGGAGCCACCGCGTTCCGGGCCGATGCCCTATCCGGCTATCGGTCACGAGCCTGAAATCGCTTTCTTCGATAAGAAGCTGCGTGAAAAAGGGCTTCGTCCTTTTCCTCTGCCCATTGCTATCGATTACCATCAGGGTGGAAGTTGTATCCGCTGTCGCACCTGTGACGGTTTTGCCTGCCAGCTGGGTGCAAAGGGTGATGCGGAAGTCAGGCTGGTCAATCCCGCCCTTGCCAAAGGTGATGTTGATCTGGTGACGGAAGCTTTCGTCCACAGATTGTTGACCGACCCGACCGGCAATCGCGTGACGGGAATCGAGATCACACAGGCCGGGCAAACCCGCACGATCTCTGCCGACCTGTTCATTTCCAGTGCCGGTGCAATCAATTCGTCTGCCTTGCTCTTGCGCTCTGCCAACGACGCCCACAAGCGTGGTCTTGGCAATAACATGTCGGATCAGCTTGGCCGCAACTACATGGCGCACAACAACACGGCGATGATGGCAATCTCTCCGTTCAAGAAGAATCGCGTGACATTCCAGAAGTCGATGGCGATCAATGATTATTATCTCGCCAACAGTGAAAAACCCTATCCGCTGGGCAATGTGCAGGGGCTTGGGAAACTGCAGGGCGGCATGCTGACGGCAAATGCGCGCTGGGCACCGGAATGGCTGATGGCAATATTTGCCGAACGCAGCGTCGACTGGTGGTTGATGTCCGAAGACCTTCCCGATCCTGAAAACCGGGTCACACTCGATGCCGATGGCAAAATCCGTCTGAGCTACACCGCCAATAACCTAAAATCCCACAACGAACTCGTTCAGGTGTGGAGCCGCCACATGCGCTCTCTTGGTTACCAGCTGATCATCACCAACAAGATGGATATCAAGGTTTCTATGCACCAGTGCGGCACGGCCCGTTTCGGCAATGATCCGAAGACATCCGTGCTTGATCCGCACTGCAAGGTCTGGGACGTCGATAATCTCTATGTGGTGGATGCGTCCTTCCTGCCCTCATCAACGGCTCTCAATCCGTCCCTGACGATTGTCGCGCAAGCGACACGCACGGCAGACCACATTCTGAGCCAATGGGGTGAGGTCAAGATGCAGCCGGTCACAACGTCGTCGGTCGCCTGACCCGCTCCGTGTGGAGGACCAGGATCATATTTTCAAAACTGGAGGATGTTGCCGATGTCTAGCGCGAACAACTATAAAACCATCTTCGATCTCAAAGGCCGCAAGGCTATCGTCACCGGCGGCTCGCGTGGCATTGGTAAGGCACTGGCAGAGGCGTTGGCTGCGCAAGGAGCGGATGTAGCAATTGTCGTTCGCTCCTCCATGGACAGAGCGCAGGTTTTGGTGAACGATTTGAAGGCGACCGGTGTCGACAGCGTCGCCATTCAGGCCGACGTTTCCGATGAGGCGGATGTGCAGCGTATGGCCGACGCGGTCATTGATCGCTGGGGACGCATCGACATTCTCGTCAACAATGCCGGCATCGTATTTCCCGCTGCGGCAGAAGAGTGCAGCCTCCACACGTGGCGACAGACCATGTCTGTCAATCTCGATGGCGTTTTTCTGGTCTCGCAGATTGTCGGCAGACAGATGATCACCCAGAAAAGTGGTTCGATCATCAATATCGGCTCCATGTCGGGCCGCATCGTCAATTGGCCTTTCCGCCACGCTGCCTACAATGTCTCGAAGGCGGGTGTTCACATGCTGACCAAATGCCTCGCGACCGAGTGGGCCGAACACGGCATCCGGGTCAACGCCATCGCACCCGGCTACATCAGGACGGAACTGACAGATGACGTGCTGAAAGAGCATCCCGATGTCGTGCGTGATCACTGGGCAAAAGGGGCGGTGCAGAACCGGATCGGTGGCGTTGAAGAATTGGCAGGAGCCACCGTTTACCTTGCAAGCGATGCTGCAAGCTTTACCACCGGCGAGATCATGACGATCGACGGTGGACTGACGCTGCGTTGACGCAACTGATTTCAAAGAGGAACGCGAAAGATGATACAACGCGGTTATGGCGGCCCGCTTCGATATGTTCAGGGCCAGGGCGTACTTGGTGATCTTGCCTACTTTGTCGAACCTCTGGCAAAGGCTGCACTCATCATTATCGATGGCTTTTTCTGGGATACGCTTCGACTAACTGTCGAAGCAGAGCTGGCGCAAAAGCGCATTGCTACACGATTTGTTCGGTTTTGCGGAGAGTCCACCGATGCTGAAGTAGCGCGATGCATCGATGAGGGCAGCGCCATGGGGGCCGGTGTCATTATCGGCATTGGAGGTGGCAAGGCGCTTGATACGGCAAAGATCACTGCCTTCAATCTTGGTGCCAGAATAGTGACCGTGCCGACCATTGCCTCCACGGATTCACCGACCAGTTCGCTTGGAGTCATTTACTCGGCAGATGGGGTCTATGACCGGGTTGTGCGCTGTGGCCGTAATCCGGATGTCGTATTGGTCGATAGCGCATTGATCATTCAGGCCCCAGTCCGCTTTCTGGTCTCTGGCATGGGGGATGCGCTGTCGACTTGGTACGAGGCCCGCTCCAATCTTGAATCACGATCCAAAAACCACATCGGTGATGGGTATTCAACGACGATTGCCGGCATGCAAATCGCCCGTGCCTGCCATGAAACACTGATGCGCGATGGCCGCGCTGCGTTTCATGCCGCGCGCGGCGGAAAGCTGACGCCAGCAGTTGAAAACATCATCGAAGCCAACACGTTGCTGAGTGGCCTTGGTTTCGAAAACTGCGGCGTGTCGGCGGCACACGGCATTCACGACGCTTTGACAGCGCTGGAGCCGACCCACCACTTTTTCCACGGCGAAAAGGTAGCCTTTGGTGTTATCTGCCTGTTGGTTTTGGAAAACCGTGCACCCGACGAATTAGATGAGGCTATCGATTTCTGCATCGACCTTGGACTGCCGACCACGCTTGCTGATCTGGGTCTGGACGATGTCTTGCCTGATGATCTTGCCATGGTCGGAGAGCTTGCGATGCAGCCAACGAACGTCATCCATTCAGTCCCTGTATCACTCAACGCAAAAATGATTGCAGACTGTTTATGGACTGCGAGCATGCTCTCTGAACAGCGAAAAGAGGCAAGGTCTAACTGATTGAAAAAGATTCAGGCTATTCCTGAGCCCCGTGTAATACACGCAGTACTCGAACCGTAGCGTCCATGATTGTGTACGCTGCTAAGTAACGCGTTCCACTGATTACAAGCTCACGTGTGCCAGCAATTCTCCCGACTCTTCCACTTGCGGGAAAATTGATCAGGCGACGGACTGCAACTACGATGCCTCGTCGACCAAAATGGCGGCGGCGGGGTTCTCCAACTCGATAAAAGTAAAAATTGAATCGCGATCCGGTAAGGCAAACGCAGACCAGGTTAGTCTCAAGACGTTATACCCGCCGCCTTATTGCGCGCAGCTTGCCGACGCTTTTCGAAATGAGCCTCGACTTCATCGTCGGAAATATCCGGCATCGTATCATTTAGCGCCTCAAACACTTTGGCACGAAACCAAGTATCGTGAGCCTCGCTGCCTGAAAAAAGTTCAAGCGGCAAAACGCCCTCGCTGGCGGTTCTCGTCAGCAATATGCGAACCGCGTCTGACACCGTAAGTCCCATACCTTCAAGAACTAGGGACGCCCGGTCACGAACGTCAGCATCGATGCGAGTTTGGACGAGCGCATTGGCAGCCATCGCTATCTCCAGATTGATATCTATTGGTAATGCAATTGAATTACAAAATCTAGCGCTTGTCTTTTCGCTACGACCTTGCCCCGTTGAAATAATCCATTTTGAAGTAAGCTCTGGCCCATTGAGAGGACCAGGGAATGAAGCGCAACCGTTTTACAGACGAACAGATCATCGGCATTCTGAAGGAGCCGAGGCGGGCGCGCCGGTCTCGGAGCTTTGCCGCAAGCACGGTGTCAGTGATGCGAGCATCTACAAGTGGAAGGCCAAGTTCGGCGGCATGGACGTATCCGAAGCCAAGAGACTGAAGACGCTGGAAGACGAAAACACGAAGCTGAAACGGCTCCTGGCAGATGCCATGCTCGACAACGCCGCTTTGAAAGACCTTTTGGGAAAGAAGTGGTGACGCCCGCAGCAAGGCGGAAAGCTGTCGCTCATCTGATGGATCACCACCAGATGAGCGAACCATTGCCCGGCAGGCGGTGTTTACACCGCTGAGAGGGGCGGGTGTGTAAAGCCATGGGCTTTTGCCGTATGACGATCCGTTACGAAACCAGGCGCAGCGATGACCATGACCTTCGCGAGCGGATGAAGGCGCTGGCGCATGAACGTCGCCGC
>NZ_RXPG01000030.1:104530-614595 GCF_023757665.1 Rhizobium skierniewicense Ch11 | reverse complement strand
ACTTGACCTTCAAAACACGGCTGGCCTGGATGAAATCGGACGACGAAGGCTGGTCGGTCATAGGGGAACCCGGGTGATTGTAAAATATCAATCGACTATCAAAATGCGACCATAATGCAATCAATCAGTGTGTCAACAGCAGAAAATTCATCAATTTGTGCAACCATATCCAGCTGATACGTCTTTGACGCCGACAATGATTGATCGGATGAGGAGGCCGCGATACGTGCCGCTCAGACTGGAACCTTCAGGGCCTTTTCACAGACAGCCAGCACCGCGTCCTGCAACAGCTTGACGCGCTCTGTCAGCCACGCCAGTTCCTCGTCGGTGATGTCGTAGGCGGGTGAGTATCTAGCATCAACATAGGCACGCTCCAGACGGCTGAAGCAGCGTTTGGCAAATTTGGTATCGTCTGGCCAGATCGTGCTGAGTTCCGGGGCAATTTGTTCTGCATGTGAGCGCAGGAATGTCAGCTTGTGGGATTTTGGGCTGTAGAGCGATTTGACAAGTAGGATGCAGTGATAAAGCGCCTCAGATGATTGGTGCAGGAGGAACACCGCCTGTTTGCCGTGGCCGCCAGCGTAGGCCTGTTGAGTAAGTTCAAGAAACGCGCTGGCGCTTGGAAACCAATGATCAAAATGTTTCTGCGCCTCGGCGCGCACCTCGTCTGGCGCCAGATTTTTCGGTGAGGCCAGAGGATGGCCGGGGGCATCGTAAAGCGGGATGCCATCTCGGGCGATATCCACGAAAAACGGCCATCCCCGTGCCAGCAGCGAGTTGACCTCTTCATACGAATGCACAATGAAATTCACTGGCGCGGAAAGATGTCCGGCGATATCGAATGCCTGCACGAAGCGTGCGGCGGCCCTTTCCCAGGCCTCGTATCTTTCGGCAAACTGTTCATGATTGACGACGATCAGCAGGCGTAATCCGAGAGATAGCCGCTTTTGCGATCTTCCACCCAGTTGCCGCGCGCATAGGAGCCGAACAGGATGAGCTTCAGGATGCGTCCGCGCTTGGCCTTTTCCGAGAGCTTGGTTTTCAGGGACTCGTCAAATTCCTCGAAAATGATCTGCGCGACACGGTGCAACTCGCGTCGCTTCTTTTCGGGCAGATGGCTCAGACGCTCCATGTCCATGTCTCAATCCTTGCAACTCCTGAAAGGTGAGAGGGAAAACGCTCAC
Source organism: Rhizobium skierniewicense Ch11 (assembly GCF_023757665.1). Classification (NCBI taxonomy): domain Bacteria; kingdom Pseudomonadati; phylum Pseudomonadota; class Alphaproteobacteria; order Hyphomicrobiales; family Rhizobiaceae; genus Rhizobium; species Rhizobium skierniewicense. The sequence goes on along the minus strand of NZ_RXPG01000030.1, from coordinate 613,411 downwards.
CCGCCCCGACCGCTTGTCTGCCTTAGCAGAATAATCCCGGTTTCGGGAAGGGCCGTTTCATGGTCTTGGGTCGTGCGGCGCAAACAGGCTCTGCTGCGGGTGTGGCGAGTCACGCCGGTATTGAAGTTAGTGTGTGCCAGGAGATCTAAAACTTCAATCCAACCACTTCAGTTTCCCTCTTGACCTTATAAAAACAACCAACTTGCCGAGAAGCATCCACCAGCCGATACTAGCAACAACGCGACCGCCAGTGACTCGCTTGCTAGCCCCCTCACCAATCATTAGAAAGAACCCAATGGCACCCCGCAGACCGCTAAACCCACGAGACGCAGCCGAAGCCTTGTTTTCTGCGACAAAGAAGCGCGCAGCACCAGCGGTGGAAAAACGGGCTATTCCCGGGACGAAGTAACTGGTCAGCTTGAAGATTGACAGCGATGTTCTCGCGTATTTTCAAGACGATGGCCCCGGCTGGCAGGAGCGGATGAATGATGTTCTGCGGGCCACTATGGTGGCTGAAGACGACAAGGAGGCTTGAGGCGGCGGCACGTCGTTTCTGGTTTTAGACGACGGATACCTTTGTGCCGCTATCCAGGACGATGTGCAGATCCCGGATCATTCCAGCGGCTTGCAAAAACGTTTCCCGTAGCTGGGCATCATCAGCCAAGTCCCGTTCTGCCGCTGATACGGTTGTCTTGATATCTGCAAGGATATCGTGGCCGGGGCCTTTGGGTATGCCTGCGGCTTCGCGCAGATCTTCTATCGTAGCCACGGCGCGCTGCAGCATGTGGCGCTTATGGGACGCATCCAGGCGCGCCAGGCGCTTAGCATCTCGAACAAGTTCACCAATGATATCTGTCGTCGGGCTCATGCCTCACGAAAATGCCAGCCGCGGCTGATACGTCAACCGTGGGTGGGGCGGAAATTCGCGATGACTTTCATTTCATTTGGCATGTGATCGAAACGCTCGGCGAGGAATGAAAGCATCGCCCACTCCGAAATGCAGGCGTGCGGCGCTTTCTTCGTCGTTGTGACGGAAATCGACGTCTTTGAAGGCCGAAACAAGGTCTTCAGCAAACAGCGCAAGTGTGCTGTTTATGCTTGGTAGTATAGCGCTGCACCAAAGGCTACGGTTGTTGGACCCGCCGTTTCTATGACCCGTCTTTTCTGGAATTTCTATCGCGACACCCTGGCGCGAACATTGCATCATAATAATGTAAAACGACATCACCAAATATTAAATAATGGTCGCTAGGATTCTTGAAGTTTAACATTTGCCGACTAGCCAAAGGCCTCAAACATGTCACTTCGTATTCCAGCTCGCCTGATGATCATGGCGGCCTCAGCTCTCATTCTTATTATTGGGCTTGGCGTAATGAGCTACAGCCAGATGTCTAAAGTTTACACGGCAGCTTCAGACACCAAACAAGTCTGGATGCCACGTGTTGTTAAGCTGGATAATGTACAGTTTACTCTACTTCGTTACCACACCACGACCATTCGGACAGCTATTGCAGTGGATCCAGCGGAGATTAAAGGTCTCAACGACGAATTCGCCGAGATGAATGCGAGCATTCCCAAGGCCTATGCGGATCTGCGCGAGACTTTGACATCCGATGCCGAGCGCAAAAGCTGGGCGACATTCGAGCAGAAATGGGCGGCCTACCTGCAAGCGCGTCAGAAGATTGCCGACGCCGTGCAGGCCGGAGACAAGGCAGGCGCTGTTGCCGCCATCGCGCCCGCAAGACAGCCGCTGGTGGATGCCTTTGGCGCGCTTGGCGAAGTGATCAGGCTGAATGATGCCGGTGCCGCTGCATCTGCTACGGCGGCAGACGCCGCCTATTCGCGCTCATCTCTCATTGCTGGAGGTTTCATCGCAATCAGCATCGTGATTTTGGGAAGTCTGGCCGTCTGGATTATTCTCGGCGTTTCGCGGCCTATCACGCATCTCTCGCGCGTTATGCTCTCGATTGCTGGCGGCAAGCTTGATGTTGCGGTTCCCGATGCCAACCGCAAGGACGAAATTGGCGAGATGGCCGGCGCCGTTGAAATCATGCGTCAATCCGCGATTTCCAAGATTGAAATCGAAAGGAATGCGGAAGAAGCCCGCATTGCGGCGCGCAACAACGAGGCGGACGTTCAGCAGCGCGCCGAGCAGGAAGCCGAGCAGCGTCTGGCCACTGCGACCGGTTCTCTGGCCACCGCACTGCGCCGCCTGGCAACCTGCGACCTGACCTGTGAAATCAACGAGGCGTTTGATCGCCAGTTCGAGCCTCTGCGCCACGACTTCAACAGCTCCGTTCAACAACTTCGCAGCGTGCTGGTATCCGTCGGTACAGTGGGTCTAGGTGTTGCCAATGGCAGCGGCGAGATATCCCAGGCCTCGGATGATCTCTCAAAGCGTACGGAACAGCAGGCTGCATCTCTGGAAGAAACAGCGGCAGCGCTGGAAGAGATTACCTCCAACGTTCAGGCCACGTCGAAGCGTTCAACAGAAGCGAGAACGCTGGTGCGGACGGCCCGTCAGCATGCTGAAAGCTCCAGCATCGTTGTCAGCAATGCCGTAGCGGCCATGGAGCGTATCGAGCACTCTGCACAGCAGATCACGCAGATCATCAGCGTGATCGACGAAATCGCGTTTCAGACCAACCTGCTTGCGCTCAATGCCGGTGTTGAAGCCGCACGCGCTGGCGAGGCGGGCAAGGGCTTTGCGGTTGTTGCGCAGGAAGTGCGCGAGCTTGCACAGCGCTCTGCAAAAGCGGCCAAGGAAATCAAAGGCCTGATCAGCAATTCAGGTGTGGCGGTGACCGAAGGCGTGAAGCTTGTTGGCGATACGGGTGAAGGCTTGCAGCAGATTGCCCGCATCGTTGAAGACATCAACCAGCACATGGATGCCATTACCGTGGCTGCGCAGGAGCAGGCAACCGGTCTCTCCGAAGTCAACACAGCCGTGAACCACATGGACCAGGCAACCCAGCAGAATGCGGCCATGGTTGAAGAGATGAACGCGGCGAGCGTCGGTCTTGCCGATGAAAGCCAGCAGCTGGCCCAGCTGATCGCTCGCTTCCAGACTGGTTCAGAGAACGCGTCTCCGGCGGCCAGCCAGAGACGACCAGCGCCCGCGCCGCAGCGCCAGGCGAAAGCAGCTTCAATGCCCGTCAGCCGCGGCAATCTGGCCATGAAGCCGGAGCAGTGGGACGAGTTTTAGGCCGTCGTGACAGTCAGGATTCCAAAACTGGGTCATCGATGTTTCAAAGGCAATGATGGTTCGCTATGCGGTCGTCGATGACAGTGAAGCGATATGAGCTGAACGAGGCGCACTGGTTGTGGATTGCAGCTCTTGTGCCCGGTAAAGCAGGTGATCCGGGTCGCACAGGGCCGGATAGCCAGGTCTTCGCAAACTGAATCTCTGTCGCAAACTGGCGGTTTGCGATGGGCGCAGCGCTTTGATCGCAGAACTCCGGACGGCCCGAGACTGGGCCCCGCGTTTTAACGCACGCGGTCTCCAAGCGCTGACCAATGGCCAAGCGCTCGGGGAGCCGTCGCGGTTAAACGATCAGCAGCTGGCGGCTTGGCACAGGTGTTCGAGTGCGGGCCGAACCTCTACCTCGACGCTGCTGTCGGTGGCGTCCATGTGGTCTGGTGGTAATGGTTTATGGGAAGAGTTTCGGCTAACAGTAAGCGAACAGACGCTGAGCCGTCACGTCCGGGCCATCAGCTACAGGAAACCGGTCCCACGACCAAGACATCGCGCGCAGGACCCGCAAGCCATCGATGAAACTGAAAAAGTTTCCCCGCCGCTGTGGCAGAAATTGTCGCGGGAGCTGCGCGAGGGAAACGAAGAGAAATTTGGTTTCAGAATGAGGCTCGGATCGGTCAGAAAAACACGATCACGCACCGTGGGATCATGCCCGGAACGCGCCCTTGGCCCCCTCCCGGAAATTAAAGTCCCAGATCGGTCGACATCTTCGGAGCAATCTGCCCGAAGCTCGGCAAGGCGGCGGCGCTGGTCTGGCCATGGTGCGACACCGATGCAATGACCGCGCATCTGGTCGAAATCGCCCGTGATGTCGGCGGAGATGCGCTCGCTATCCACATGATGGATCAGGCTGGATGACACATGTCCAACACGCTCGTCTTGGCCGAAAACATCATAGACCTGCCATTACCGCCGAAGAGACCGGCGCTGAACCCGCTTGAAAATCTCTTGCACTTCATAGGCGAAGGCTGGCTATGACGCGCCGCGTCTTCAAATCCCACGACGGTATCAGTCGATCACGACTGCGATGCCTGGCGGAAACTCGAAAGTCAGGCATGGCGTCTTATGTCGATCGGACGCCGAGAATGGGCGCATGGATTCTGTTCAGTCAGACGCCGTATTAGACACCCAAACCACAGGCTGGCGGGTCCGTCCATTTCGCTGTCGGCGAAATGACCGACATCATCATTCGATCCACGTGGTCGTCACCCAGCAACACCCTCTAGCTTTGGAACCTGACACTTGTCGTATCCCGATCAGAGACCCCGCGCAAAAAAGCCGAGACAGGCGTCATAGCGCTGCTCGGCTTCAGATGGCGGCAGAACCCCGTCAAAAATCTTCCCAGCCAGCGCTCGAAAGAGCCGCATTGCCTTGGAAAGAGTGATGCAGCTTGGCTGACAGTTGACGCGCTGGCGACGGTGCAGGGCGTGGCGGGGCGGGAGCGCCATTGGCCGGAGGCCATCTGTTGCCGCTTGGTGCAACTTTCGTTCCGATGCTGAACTGGGCGAGTAGCCGGAACAGCGCCTCTGCCTCGGAGGCGAGATTATGGGCCGCTGCCGTGGATTGCTCAACCATCGCGGCATTCTGTTGGGTGCCTTGATCCATGGTGTTAACAGAGGTGTTGATCTCCTTGAGACCAGTCGCCTGCTCCCTCGATGCTTCGACGATTGCACTGACATTACCATCGACCTGCTGAACTTGGACAACCATCTCCTGCAAGGCCGTGCCGGTCTCGCCGACGAGAGATACGCCACTTTTGACATGGTGATTTGAGGTGTTGATCAGTTCTTTGATCTCTTTCGCAGCTTTCGCAGATCGCTGTGCGAGTTCACGAACTTCCTGAGCCACAACGGCAAAGCCCTTTCCAGCCTCACCTGCTCGCGCCGCTTCGACGCCGGCGTTGAGTGCGAGCAGGTTGGTCTGAAAAGCGATCTCGTCGATCACACCGATGATGTTACCGATCTCAGTTGCTGAAGCCTCGATTTTGCTCATGGCATCAACGGCGCTCTGCACAACACGACCGGAATGTTCCGCGTTTTCCTTCGTCTGGCGAACCAATTTTCCAGCCTCCTGCGCCCTGCTGCTAGAATCGGAGACAGTTGTCGTGATTTCTTCCAGTGCCGCTGCTGTTTCCTCGATGGAGGCCGCCTGGTTTTCTGTCCGCTTGGCCAGATCATCTGAAGCGGAGCGAATTTCCTGCGCTCCAGACGCGATCGCGCTCGCGTTCTCGGACACTTTCTGCATGGCGATGCGCAGTTTCTCCACGGCCAGATTAAAATCTGTACGCAATTGCTCCAGTGAGGGGATAAAGGGTGTGGCAATGTGTCCTGTAAGATCACCGTTGGCCAACCCCTGAAGCGCTTCAGCAAGTTGGCAGACAGCAGTATCGGTCTGCTCGGCCAGAACGCCCCGTTCCGAAGCTTCCGCTTCCAGTCGTCGACGTTCTTCGGCAGACCGCATCGCTTCACGATCAGCATCCGCATGTGTCTTCGCGGCAATTGCCTCTCGCAAAGCAGAGACGGCGCGTGCAAGCATGCCGATCTCATCTTTGCGGTTTTCCAGATCGTGATCGCCCTTCATGGTGCCTTCCGCCATGGATTTCAAAGAATCCTGAAGCTTTATCAACGGGGCAACGATGGAACGCGCGGTAAATGCGGCTGCGACAACAGCGAGAAGGGCTGCAATGGCAAGGGCCGTCAACTCAAGAGACTGAAACCCGTTCGTCGCCGCGCGCACCTCGGCACCGATCTCCTTGTTCAGTGCCTCCTGATAGTCGATGAACTTATTGATCGCTCCGAGCCAGGATACGAATGCTGGACGCGCTTGCTCAAGCAAAACCTTGCGGGCCTCTTCTGTAGCACCTTTCTCCTGGAAAGAAATGACGTCTGCTACAAGCGGATTTGTCTTGGCTTGAATGGCTCCGATTTCATCCAGAATCGCACGCTCTTGGGCAGTTGCGCCATCCGGCGACGAAACCATTGCCGTCATCTTTTTTTCGTTTTCGGCGTAAGTGGAGGCAAGCTTCCCAATCAGATCGATTGCGGCCTTTCTTTCTTCAGGAGAGGCCACAATAGTCACGTCTCTCACCGCAATAGCACGATCGTGAACGCTTCCGCGATAGTTGATCGCATAGCGTTGTTTTACGCTGTTGACATCGTTGATCACGCCGAGATTGTTATTGATCTGCGAGACCTGATGCGTTGAATATAATGTCAAGCCGGCCATCAAAATAAGCAGGAACCCAAATCCTGCGGTTAGCCGCCCTACAATTCCTGATAGTTTCACCTTCGTCATCTGCTCTATTATCCCCTCGGTGATTCTGAGCTGCACTACAATTTCAGTACGCCCCTCCCCTGAAGAGAGCGTTATTTGCTAATATTAAAGTAACTGACTTAATTTTTATTGAATATAAAAATCTGAATCTAAATATCTATTTTTACAATTTCTATTAATTTCTATAATTTTAAATTTTATATTTGCACTATTTAAAGTTGTTTATTCATTTGTGTATTTATAAAATAACGAAATTAATATGACGGTTTTTGAATTAAAATGAATATTTATTATTGTAATTCTGCATCCACGTAGGGATATATTATGTATTATCATTTTTTATACAAATCTCATATCAAAATAAAAAAGAATAAATTACATAGATTACAGCACTTACACATGCCTAAACCTTATCAAATCTCAGGAATCCGGTTAATCTGCCGCCTCGCTGATTGTCTGTCCGAGAATGCCTGCGATTGCGCGGGGTTGAGTGCAGGACCACGATCTGATGCGGAGCAAGAGGTGACACGGGATATCTGCACAGGGGGGATAAGTCGAGTTTCTGGCTGACTTCGGCTTAGATGCCGCCAGCAGGAGAGACCATGACAAGACGACCGCGCCGGAACCAAGGCCCGGCTTTCAAGGCAAGGTTGGCGCTCGCCGCCATTCGAGGCGAGCAGACGCTGGTGGAATGATACCAGCAGTTTGACGTGCACGCCAACCAGATCAAACAAAGAAAAGACCAGCTCCTTGAGGGGGCGACAGGCGTTTTTGGTGATGAAGCGAAGGCGGAACTGGCGGGTCCAACCGTCGATGTAAAAACACTGCACGCCAAAATCGGGACGTCCACGCTGGCAAACTATTTTTTTAGCCTGAGCGCTTGGCAAGGCGGGCTTGCTGAGCGGAAAAAATGATCGTCCGCGGGCACAAGCTGTCTGTCGAAGGCAAGCCAAGCTTCTCGGCTTCTGCCTTCGCAGCGTCTATTACCTACCGCGTCCGGTGTCAGAGGGCGATCTGGCCTTGATGCGGCGGATCGATGAAATGCATCTCGATTACCCGTTCGCCGAAAGTCAGATGTTGCAAGGGCTTTTGAGGGGAGAAGGGCTGGAGACTGGGCGGCTTCATATCGGCACGCTGATGAGGAAGACGAGCATCATTGAGATCTACCACCGCCCGAGCACATCCAAACCATCGCATGGGCACAAAACCTATCCCTATCTTCCGCGAAAGTTTCATATGCGACGCCGACCAGAATGGCATCCACCCCATGAGTTCAGGCCGGTTTGAAGGTTTCAGATCAATGTTTGTGGATGTCATTATCCATATGTCACCTTTCGCGGAGACGACTAGCTAGACGCAACCCTCGCCTAGCAGCACGCATGAAAATACCTGGAGTAGGCGTCTCCTCGTATTTCTCCGCCTGCTCCGGCCGCCTTGGCATGCCTCCGGCATCGACCGGCAGGTTGTCCATCATGTCTTGCTGTATAGCTCTCCAAGCATTTTCAACAGAATAAATAGCCCGCGCGGAAAAGTCTTCTGGACGAGTTTGCATCTCTTTGAGTGTCGCGTCGAAGTGGTAGCAGAGCGTTCCATAAGTGAGGGGCTTACCACTTCGTCTCTCAATCATCACTCGGATTTCTTCAATCCTTTTCAGGCTACCCGTCGCAGTAAGGGTCTCACCCCACTCACGCGTGGAAGACAGAGAATCGTCCAGCGCCACAGGCTGCCCTTGCTCAGCTAGGCGAATAAAGAGTTCCCAGTCGAAAGACCAGCGTAACGCGGTATTGAGCCCACCGATCTGTCGCAACACCTTACCGTTCATGAACGTAGAGGGCTGAAGAATATAATCGGTGCCCTCGATGAGTGCTCGGTGGTCGTAGAGGATGGGATGATCATTGAACGGTGATTTGAAGTTCCCAGCTTCGTCCACGCGCTCGCCGTTGCCAAACCAGAATGGAGCGTCGGGTTCGCAGCGCCACGCCTCTGCAATTTTCTCAAAGGCTCCGGCTGCGTAATAATCGTCAGCATTTATCCACGCAACGATATCACCAGTAGCCATGGCGAGGCCCTTGTTAATTGCGTCTGCGGCGCCGCTGTCAGGTTCGCTAACATAAGCCGTCAGCTGGGACCTGCTTTCTGTTAATATCTGAAGGGTCTCGTCCTGAGAGCCACCATCAATGACGAAGTGTTCCAAATCCGGCCAATTTTGGATCTGCACAGAGGCAAGACACTGCTTCAGAAATCGCCCCTGATTAAGAGACGGTGTGATAATCGAAAATTTGGGCGGCACGTCATCATCCTCTTTACGCTCAGATAGCAGTCAAATCCGCCGGATGTCGAGCGCTGGTTTAATATCCTAAGAACCAAGAAAAATTGAAATATGTCCGGCGTCCGCAAAAATGGTATTCTCGAAGGCTGTGACCGATTGCGATTGACGCACGTTTGAAACCCGCTCTCAAAACCGGATGGCATCACGCCACCCACCCCCGCAAAAGCTGCCGAAATTATTCGTCAAATGAGTAACCGTTTTCACTGCTCCAATGCATCGGCCATTTTCTTTTAAGGCCCCAGCTTGATGGCCTACTCAATCCCGGTATCGCGCGCGGACAGCGGACGAACAGATGCTACACTCACAGATAGATCAAAATCCTATGCGCAATTTTCTGAGTCCTACTTCGTATTGCCTTCTCGAAGACGGTGAGCCCTTTTAAGCAATGCTTTTAGGAAGCCGAATTCACGACACAAATGCGAGGAAATAGTTGTGTTATCGAATGTTGCGGATAAAAGCGTCGGTCATAGCGCCAAAAAATTAGTCGTTTTTGCCCTCCGGCATTGGTTCCCCTCCTGCTACGGCTTTACAGCATGAAAATTTTGCATTTCTTCAAAACATATTGGCCTGACACGTTCGGTGGTGTTGAGCGGACTATCGCCGCTATCTGTGAGGGGGTCGAAACCCATGGGATCAGGTCCGAGGTGCTCTCTCTTAGCGCGCAGCCAAAGGAAAACTCGCGTCCTTTTGGTGGACATTACGCGCACAAGGCCAAGCTTGATTTCGAGTTTGCCTCGACAGGTTTTTCTCGTTCCGCGTTTAGCCGATTTCGAGAACTCAGCCGCGAAGTCGATGTAGTTCACTTTCACTTTCCCTGGCCATTGATGGACGTCATACACCTTTCAAGTTTTCATCGAATGCCTTCTGTCGTCACCTACCACTCGGACGTGGTTAAGCAGAAAACATTATTACGTCTCTACGAACCCCTCATGTTTCGCTTCCTCGGCAGCACGACCAGCATCGTCGCCACATCGCCGAATTATGTGAATTCAAGTGCTACTCTCCAGAAATTCCGCTCTAAAGTCGAGGTCATTCCACTTGGACTTGACGAAGCCAGCTACCCGGCAGTTGGCCAGCAAAATAGAGAGAGATGGAGATCCAAACTCCCTCCCCGCTTCCTCGTCTTCATTGGTGTCTTCCGTTATTACAAGGGACTTCACGTGCTGATGGATGCTGCGGAAAAGACCGGTATTCCTGTCGTACTCATCGGCGGTGGCCAGACGGATGATTTTCAAGAGGAAGCGAAGCGGCGTGGCCTCCAAAACATGCATTTTCTCGGAAACCTGACGGACGAAGACAAGATGGCGGTCCTTGATCTGAGCCTTGGTCTCGTTTTTCCATCTCATCTCCGATCGGAAGCATTCGGTCTTTCTCTGGTTGAGGCAGCCATGAGCGGTAAGCCGATGATATCTTGTGAAATTGGCACGGGAACCAGCTACGTCAATCTCGATGGATGCACGGGCCTTGTCGTTCCTCCAGAAAACAGCGACTCTTTGGCTGTCGCCATGAGGCGTTTGTTCAACGACGACGACTTAGTGCAAAGCTTTGGGCGAAACGCTCGTCAACGCTATCTGGACAACTTCACGGCAGAGAAAATGGCAGCCGCTTATGCTGATCTATATCGGCGGATCGCCGACACGGGGAACCGTGCTTGATCAATCTGGGATCTTGCAAATATCGGCAGATGAGCGTCGGGGATGAGTGGGCTGGTCCAACCATGAGCGTTTGGCAAGGGCTTGTCTTTGCCAGGCTGAACAGCTATTAGCCGCATATTAGAGGGGTGCACGGCTAAAATAGTCAGGTGTAAACCGGCTACCTGGGCACCCAGGCGTTTAACCACAGCGATGGAATTTCGTACTATATGAAAAATCATTCGGTCGACCCGACCGCTGTTGTTAAAACACTCATCCACAACAGAGGTCTGCTTTGGGAACTGACGAAACGTGATTTCGTATCCCGATACAAGGGGTCCGTCTTCGGGCTCGCATGGTCCCTTTTCAACCCATTGCTTATGCTTGCAATCTACACTTTTGTTTTTAGTGTCGCGTTCAAAGCCAGATGGGGCGCGGGCAATGACAGCCAGGTAAACTTTGCCATCGTTCTTTTCTCCGGCCTCATCGTACACGCGCTTTTCGCCGAGTGCCTGATGCGGGCTCCAACCATAATCGCCGCGAACGCAAACTACGTCAAGAAAGTCGTATTCCCGTTGGAAATACTGCCTCTTATGACCATGGGATCTGCGCTTGGGAATTTCATTGTCAGCCTTGTCGTTTTAATGTTCTTTTGTTTGATTTCCGGGACGTTCATCCATCCCGCAGGTCTTCTTTTGCCCATCATCCTGCTGCCGTTACTTCTGATGACCCTAGGCCTGAGCTGGTTTCTCGCCTCGCTTGGCGTCTATCTCCGCGATTTCGCGCAGGTCATCGGCATGCTCACCACGGTTGCGCTGTTTCTAGCGCCGGTTTTCTACCCTATCAGCGCGCTTCCACCTGCCTATCAGTCGTTGCTGACCTTAAACCCGATCACGCTTCCGGTGCTTCAAGTTAGGGACGCGTTGCTTTGGGGAGCGCCTCTGAACTGGGTCGCCTGGGCCATGAGCCTTCTCGTGAGCCTCGCCGTCTTTTATCTAGGCTTCGCTTGGTTTCAGAAGACAAGACGGGGATTTGCAGATGTCCTCTAACGAGCCAGTTATCGATGTGCGCGGCGTCGGGAAGCGCTACGACATATACAACAACCCACGCGACCGCCTGAAGCAATTGGTCATGCCGAAACTGACCAACCTTTTTGGTCGCTCAGGCCCGGCGCCCACCTACCACCGTGAGTTTTGGGCGCTACACGATATCTCATTCCAGGTTCGCCCTGGAGAAACCTTGGGCATCATCGGACGAAACGGTGGCGGCAAAAGCACGTTGCTGCAAATCTTGGCCGGTACATTGGCCCCTACCCTCGGCGATCTGACGGTCAAGGGGCGCGTCGCCGCCCTTCTCGAACTGGGAAGTGGATTCAATCCCGATTTTACAGGACGCGAAAACGTCCTTCTGAACGCCCGCATCTTGGGGCTCAGTAGCGAGCAGATCGACGCAAGCTACGACGAAATCGTCGCTTTTGCCGATATCGGCGATTTTATCGACCAGCCGGTGAAAACCTATTCAAGTGGGATGTTTGTCCGCCTCGCATTCGCGGTGCAGGCTCACATCAACGCATCCATCGTCATCATCGATGAAGCTCTGGCAGTAGGCGACGTATTTTTTCGTCAGAAGTGCTATGCGCGCCTTGAGGAAATTCGTTCGTCCGGCGCTGCCGTCCTCCTCGTCTCACATGCGATGACTGACATCGAGCAGTTCTGTGACCGGGCGATTTTGCTCGATCATGGCAGAATGAATTTCTTGGGTGATGCCGCTGAAGCAGCAAAGCGATATTATCAGTTGCATCAAACAGGACAATCGTTCTCAACAACATCTTATGTAAATAAATCAGAAGCTACCCACGCTGATCAGTCGGATTGCGAAGAGATAAAAAGCGGCGAATTTACCTCGCTCCGTTCGGCAGAAACCATTACGCAAGTCGGAAACGGCAGCGCGGAGTGTTTGGGATTTTCAGTGTACGATACTCAGGGCGCGCCCTGTCACCACTTTTCGCAGGGACAAGTGGCGGTCTTTGTCTCGGAATTTCGCATACTAAAAGATATCGGCATGGCTACCTGCGGTGTCGTCCTACATAATGAACGTGGTATAACTGTTCACGGAAAAGGCTCGATTGAGCATGGAGTTGGAACAGGTGGCAGCCTCAAAGCCGGAAATATTGTACGCTGTAAACAAGAAATTTCTTTAAATTTACAATTGGGTGAATACACGTTCGAGATCGGTTTGGGATCCATTGATCCGGATATCTTCAGCCGGATGTCGGAAATGACACACGAAGCTATCGATGCAAGTGTAATCCATCTTTGTGTGTTGCCTAATGCTGGATCACTTTCAATAGGCTGGGCTTCAAATCGTAGCGGTTCGGCACTAAGCCATCACGGCATCGCAGATTTGCCTGGTAGTATCGAATTTTCATTTCCTGACCTTCGCTAACATGGAGTTGAGATGTCTGTTAATGTTAGAGGAATGCTAGATAAAAGATCAAACATGCTACAGCATTAGAAACGCGTAATAGGAAGAGAGCTTCAAAGCAATGAATAATAGGAAGTGTTGGTGCGGCAGCGTAGACCACCGGGAGTTCAGTGCAGAGTATGTTCGTTGCGCAAGCTGCGGTACCCTCATATCGGCAGTCGGTTTATCAGATGATGAGTTGAAAGTTACAGACGATGAAGCAGATTTCTACGGAAAGAAATACTGGCTTGAACACCAGAACAAGGATCTCGGATTTCCGAACATTTTTCAGAGAGCAAAGCTAGATTTGACCGATCGAAATCTGCATTGGCTCAGAACCCTTCTGAAATACAAGGCGCCACCTTCTAAAGTTCTGGAACTGGGTTGTTCCCACGGAAGCTTTGTCGCGCTTCTCCGCCAAGCCGGCTACGAAGCCTCCGGAATGGAGATGAGTCCTTGGGTCGTTGAGTATGCACAGGAAACCTTCGACATTCCTGTGCTGGTTGGACCTATAGAGAATATTGAACTCGAAGCGGGGACATTTGACGCGGTCGCGTTGATGGACGTTTTGGAGCATTTGCCTTTCCCGAAGGATACTTTGACGATTGCACTGGACATGTTGAAGCCGGACGGCCTGATAATGATCCAAATGCCGAATTTTCCCGGCGTTACGACGTTTGAGGAACTTCAAACTGCGCACCCTTCCTTCTTGGGCATGCTTCTTCCCGACGAACACATCTACCTATACTCGCAAAATGCGGCGCAAAGACTGTTTCAAGAGCTTGGTGCCGAGCATCTTATTTTTGAAAAACCCTTCTTCACTGAGCATGACATGTTCTTCGTTGTCAGCAGGCAACCGATCGAGATGATCTCGAAGGAAGATGCTGAAAAATCGATCGAGACGCCAAAAGGACGTTTCGTTCAAGCACTTCTCGATCAGGACAAGCAGATAAAGAGCATTGAAGAGCACGTGAAAATCATAGATGAAGATCGCGCGGCTAGACTCGATCAGATTCAGGCTTTGACAAAAATGATCCACGATCTGCAGGCTGCAGCAGGAAAATAAAAAACCGAGATGACCTTTAGTAATCCGACACCAAGAATTTCTATAGTGACGCCGTCTCTGAATCAGGGACGCTTCCTTCAGGAGTGCATCGATTCCGTCCGGTCCCAGAACTGGCCTGATATCGAGCATTTCATCATAGATGGTGGTTCCAGCGACAATACCCTGGAGGTCGTTCGTCAAAACGAGGATTGGCTGACAGGATATGTCAGCGAGCCCGACAAAGGCGCTGCGGACGCGATCAATAAGGGTCTTTCCAGATGCACAGGTGACATTATTGCTTGGCTGAATGCGGACGATTTCTATCTGCCCGGCGCCTTTGAACACATTGTGGAAGCCTACCGCGTTTCACCCCAGGCAAGCTTCTGGTTCGGCAATGGGATCAGGACGGATGAGGGAGGTAACAAGACCGCCGATTTCATCGACGGACCGGTCCTTTACAACGAGGACGCTCTCCTGGGCGGTCTGGACTATATACTCCAGCCGTCGACATTCATGAACGCGACATACCTACGCCGACTAGGCCGGCTAAATCAGAGCCTGCGCTGGAGCTTTGACTGGGACCTCTGGATCCGGCTGGCGAAACTATCAACGCCGCATCCCGTTGAAGCATCCCTTGCGGCGTCACGCGAGTGGGGCGACACGTTGACGGCAACCGGAGGGTTCCGAAGGGCAGAAGAGCTTCGTCTATTGGCGGAACGTCATACCGGTCGCCCCATGACACCAGGCGCACTCTGCTATTGGCTAGACAATATGCATCGTACGACGCAGTCGAGCGAGTTGTTCAGCGATCAAACCCAGAGTGCACTGCTCAACTTTTGGAACGAAGTTCAGGCCGATATGCAGCGTCTCGGCGTGAATGCCGCCGGAAGTCCTGTGCCATCTGCTGCTTCTGCCGATGAGGAAAAGACGCCCGACAACGCTAAAATTACAATCAAGCAAAGGATTGTTATCGCGGTCGATCTATATCCTCTCATTGCCGGTGTTTCTGGTGGAATCGTCCCATGGGTTCATGGCGTTCTTCGCGAGATGGTTCGTCTTTTTCCCAACGACAAGATCGTCTTCTTTCATCGGCCAGGATTGCCTCCTTTGGCAATCAAGGGTCCAAATGTTGATTATATCCGCCTAGATGAGCATCCGGCTCTATTCTATGCGGAGATGTCGGAGCACTGCGCGAATCTGGGTGTCGATGCAATCCTACGGACATATCCTCAGGAGGCTCATCCTGAATTCCCGCTTCAACGGCAGGTCTTCGTCATCCCAGACATTCAGCACGAATATTTCCCTGATTTTTTCCCGAGGGATGTGCTGGCTAGTCGTCGTCGTGCGTTTGCTGACGCTTTGTCCCGAGGGGGCGCAATCGCAACGATGACGGATCATTCCCGCCATACGATGGTCAGCAACGCCTGGACCATGACAGATGACGTGTTCCTCATGCCTGCGGCCCTTCCCGAGGAACTCCAGGAAACACCGACCGAAGACGATTTGCCGTCAGAAGCTAAAGCCTTTGAGCGCTTCTTCTACATGCCGGCGAACCTATGGCCACACAAGAACCACAGGCGCCTTTTCGAAGCATTCAAACTTGCGTTGCCTGACCTACCGCCGAAGACAGGTCTTGTTCTCACTGGCAATCCTGACGGTCTTCAGGACAGTCTGAAGGGCTTCGAGGACCTTCCAATTGTCCATCTGGGTTTTCTACCGCACAGACAGGTAACAGCACTTTTTGCCAAAGCGACAGCGCTGGTCTACTTCTCTCTCTTCGAAGGCTTCGGCATGCCGTTGCTGGAGGCTTTCCATCACGGAACACCCGTTCTTTGCAGCAACACCACATCACTCCCTGAAGTCGGCGGCGATGCAGTCCTAGCATGTGATCCCACAGACATCGCAGCAATGGCAAATCTGATGCGACGCATCACGACCGAGGAAGGCTTGAGGGCCAGCCTCTCTGATAAAGCAAAGCTACGCGTCGCAGCCTATGACTGGGTCAAGCCTGCTCAGTCTCTACGTGACGCCTTACTGCGTGTTTCGAAGAACCCTCTTGAATACGCTCGGAAAGAGCCCCTGGTCAGCATCGTCATGCCGACGCGAAATCATGGCCATTTCATCCGCGAGTCGATCGATAGCGTGCTGAACCAAGGCTACAAAAATGTCGAACTCCTGGTCATGGATGGCGCCTCGACGGATGATACCGTGGAAGTCCTCAAAAGCTACGGCGACCGGATAAAATGGGTGTCGGAACGCGACAAAGGACAGGCCGATGCCATCAATAAAGGCATGGAGCGTGTGGGTGGAGAAATTCTTGCCTACTTGAATTCCGACGACATCCTGTTGCCCGGTGCGTTGGAAGCTGCCGTGCAATTCTTCAATGAGCACCCGGAATGCGACATGGTGTATGGCAATGCCGACTATATCGACGCCCAGGGTGCAATTATCGGCACATATAACAGTGCGCCCTACTCTTTCGAGCGCTTGATGCATGATTGCTGCGTGTGCCAACCCGCATCGTTTTGGCGCAAACGGATTGTCGACCGGATTGGGCCTTTTGATGTGTCGATGCAGACAGCCATGGATTACGAATACTGGCTTCGCATGGCCACATCCGGCGCAATTATTCTACACTCAGATCACAAATTCGCGCAATCTCGCCTCCACGAAGACGCCAAGACGCTTGCGATGCGCGGGGTTATCTACCGGGAAGTGTTCGAGATCTGTGCGAGACACGGTGGATATGTCAGCCTCAGCTATTATTTCGGTTTTTGGGCTTACCGGTTATATGAAACATGGCCTGGGGGGAGCCGACTGCGACGCACGCTCCCGAATATTCATAGAATTCCCGCAACGTTGGGTTTCCTAGGTCAGGCAGGATCAATCGGAAGAGACAGGGCAAGGCTGAGATACGTTGCGCGGGGGATGTTTCGCGTCGTGGATCGCCGATTGCCTTGGGCAGGCAGTTTGATCCGCAAAGCTTGGTTTCGCTCAGCGAGCCTACGCAGGCGTTTTCGATGAGTAAGGTCAGCAAAATCATCATGCGAGAGGGCCTATGAAACGAGCGCTGATCACTGGCATAACGGGCCAAGACGGCTCCTACCTTGCAGAACTCCTTCTTGAGAAGGGTTATGAAGTCTTTGGGTTGGCGCGGGCTGCGAGTTGGTCTCAACCGAACTGCGCGAGCCATTTGGCGGGCCGCGTCAACATTCTTTTCGGGGACCTGATCCAGGATCTTGAACTGGCCAGTGTTCTCAACGAAGCGAAGCCAGACGAAATCTATAATCTCGCCTCGCAGTCTAGGCCGGGTGAATCCTGGGCGCGCGCGCCTGAGACATTGGAGGTCAATGGGCTTGCGGCCATAAAGCTGTTTGAGGCCGTGCGCAATCATCGGCCGGATACCCGTGTCTACCATGCGTCTTCATCGGAGATGTTTGGCCAATCACGCTCGGCAAGACAGGATGAGGAGACGTCTTTTCATCCCGTTAATCCATATGCCGCAGCGAAGGTATACGCACACCATATGGCTGCAATTTACAGAGACAGCTATAATCTATACATAACAAGCGGCATCCTCTTCAATCACGAAAGCGAGCGGCGCGGACTACATTTTTTGACGCAGAAAGTGGCCTATGGTGCGGCCTGTGCGGCACTCGGAATAGTCGATTCACCCGACATGAACGAGAGGGGACGACCCATCGTGGAGGGCGGACGGCTGGCCCTTGGCAACTTGGACACCGCCAGAGATTGGGGATATGCGCCCGATTTCGTTAACGCCATGTGGATGATCCTACAGCAGCAAGAGCCAACAGATTTCGTCATTGGTACCGGAAAACTGCACACGCTGACGGAATTATGTGAAATTGCCTATCAAACGGTTGGATGCGATTGGAAAAAATGTGTATTCAGCGATCCTGCCTTGGTACGGCCGCTGGAGCCGGGCCAGATTTTGGCGAACCCCGCCAAGGCGAAAGAATTACTCGGATGGTCACCGACGGTGAGCTTCAAAGAAATGGTTAGGCGGATGGTTCAAGCCCAACTGACCCGTTTAGAAAAACTATTATAGCTGCGAGGAAACGTGAAAAAAGCTCTTATTACCGGTGTGACTGGTCAGGATGGCTCATATTTGGCAGAGCTTCTGCTTGCCAAAGGATATGAGGTCCATGGTATCAAACGCCGCACATCGTTGTTCAATACCGACCGCATCGATCACCTCTATGTTGATCCACATGATGGCGAGCGCAAATTTATTCTCCACCACGGAGATCTAACGGATTCTTCCAGCCTGATCCGCATCATTCAGCAAGTTCAGCCGGACGAAATCTACAATCTGGCTGCCCAATCGCATGTTGCCGTGTCATTTGAGGAGCCGGAATATACGGCGAACTCGGACGGCATCGGCGCCCTTCGCATTCTTGAGGCAATCCGTATCCTCGGGCTGGAGAAGAAGTCAAAGTTCTACCAGGCGAGCACCTCGGAGCTTTACGGCCTCGTCCAAGAGACTCCGCAGCGCGAGACGACACCTTTTTATCCACGTTCGCCCTATGCTGTAGCTAAGCTCTACGCCTACTGGATCACCGTCAACTACCGCGAAGCGTATGGCATTTATGCCTGCAACGGTATTCTTTTCAATCACGAGAGCCCGGTGCGCGGCGAAACATTCGTGACGCGCAAGATTACGCGGGCTCTGGCGCGTATCAAGCTAGGTCTGCAGGATTGCCTCTACCTCGGTAATATGGATTCCCTTCGTGACTGGGGTCACGCCAAGGATTATGTCGAGATGCAGTGGATGATGCTGCAACAGGACGTGCCGGAAGATTTCGTCATTGCGACCGGCGTGCAATACAGCGTGCGTGACTTCGTCAACACTGCGGCTGGCGAAATCGATATGAAGATCGACTGGCGCGGTACCGGCGTAGACGAGAAGGGGTACGACGAAAAAGGCCGCTGCATCGTCTCGGTAGACCCGCGCTATTTCCGCCCGGCCGAAGTCGAGACCCTTTTGGGCGACGCCAGCAAGGCGCGCGAGAAGCTTGGCTGGACTCCCAAGATCACCTTCAATGAACTCGTATCTGAAATGATGCGTGAAGACCTGAAGTCGGCCCAACGGGATGAAGTCGTCAAAAAGCACGGCTACAACACATTCAACTACAACGAGTAAGCCATGCGCAAGGATGCCAAGATCTACATTGCCGGTCATCGTGGGATGGTAGGTTCGGCCATTGTCCGGCAGCTCCTCGCTGTCGGTTATGACAATCTGGTAACTCGTACTAGCAGCGAACTCGATTTGACTCAGCAACATCAGGTCAACGAGTTCCTGCGTCACGAGAAGCCGGACTACATTTTCATGGCAGCCGCGAAAGTAGGTGGCATCCATGCCAACAACACGTTTCGCGCGGATTTCATCTACCAGAACCTGATGATCGAATCCAATGTCGTGCATGGTGCTTGGCAGGCTGGTGTCAAGCGCATGTTATTTCTCGGCTCCAGTTGTATCTACCCCCGCGACTGCCCACAGCCGATCCGCGAAGACTATCTGTTGACAGGCCCCCTGGAGCAGACCAACGAGCCCTATGCGATCGCGAAGATTGCCGGTGTGAAACTTTGTGAGAGCTTTAACCGCCAGTATGAAACGCAGTATGTCTCGGCAATGCCGACGAACCTTTATGGTCCAAACGACAACTATGACCTTGCCAATAGCCACGTTCTCCCGGCACTCATCCGCAAGGCTCATGAGGCAAAGCTCCGAGGCGACAGCACATATACGGTGTGGGGCTCCGGCCGACCGATGCGCGAGTTTCTTTATGTGGATGACATGGCGAACGCCTGTCTGTTCCTGATGGAGCAGGACGCAATCACAGAAGGGCTTTTCAACGTCGGGACAGGAACGGACGTCACCATTCGCGAGCTTGCTGAAACGGTCATGGACGTCGTCGGCTTCGGAGGAGAAATCGTTTTCGACGCCTCCAAACCTGATGGCACGCCACGCAAGCTTCTTGATGTGGGCCGCTTGCAGCAACTGGGCTGGAAGGCCAAGATCGGCCTGCGCGAAGGTATCGCTCTAGCCTATGCCGATTTCCTGTCAAAACATGCCGGAGGCTAATCTGGCAGATCCGCTTGTTACCGTAGTCGTCCCATCCTTCAACCAGGGACGCTTCCTGGATCAGGCTCTTACATCCGTTTTCGAGCAGGACATCCCGCTCGAGGTCTTTGTTCTGGACGGCGGCTCAAGCGACAATTCGCTCAATGTAATCGACCGGTGGCGGGATCGCCTCGCGGGATATCGGAGCCGAAAGGACGACGGCCAGGCAGCAGCGATTAACGAGGGTGTCGCCAAGGGTCGAGCAGAATATGTCTGCTGGCTGAACAGTGACGATTGGTTTCTGCCTGGCGCCTTGGCGCGTCTGATTAAAACCGCCGAAACCCACCCGGACGCGCCCATGGTCTATGGCCGCTGCTGGAACCACCACGAAAATACAGGCGTCCGCCGACCCGTTTGGGTTGAGCCTTTTTCGGAACACAGACTCGCCTTGCGCTGCATCATTTCCCAGCCAGCGACGCTGATACGCCGTGCCGCATGGGAACGCATCGGTGGCGTGGATCCTACACTCCACATGACCATGGATTACGACCTCTGGTGGCGCCTCTACAAGACGGTAGGCTCTCCGCGCTATATCGATGATTTCGTCGCAGTCAACCGCGTTCACGAAGCGACAAAGACCCGAAACAACCGACGACTTCATTACCAAGAAGCGATCGATCTCGTTCGGCGTCACTATGGCAGCGTCCCGCTCAAATGGTGGATCGCACAGCCCTATGCAGTATGGTGGAAGTCGTTGAGTCTATAAACTGGCATATTTTTTCACAAGCAGAGACTGATGCTTTGCGGCGTGAATCTTATTTTTCTTTTTCTAGTTTAATCCAGTCAAATGCGATGCCTATGTTCCGAACGTCTGCTGTAGATATGGGCTTTATTATTGCCGCTTCAATGACAAGGTTGATAGACCCCGGCCCGAAATCGCTAGCGTCGAATCTGAAATCACGTTCAACCCATCCGGTTGGAGAGGACTCATTTAGCACTGCAATAATTTGGTTATTTATCTTGAACACAATGCTCTGATTGTCATGAGGATTCATAATCCTCATGGAGACTCTAATGTTGCAATCGCAAGGTAGTGTCCCCGTGATTGTCGCAGGGCTGGCGACTACCCAGGAAACCGGTACCCCTTGTGCTTCCTCTGACCAGCCGTAATTGAGAAGTTTACTAGCCCCATTAGTGCCAAATTTAATTGATTCCAATTTTTCTGGGACTTCGGTTTCCACCCCCAAGCTCTTCCAACTATCTACGCTCTTCACGTCTCCAGTGATCGAAAACCGTTCATACTGCGGAAGAAATTCGCCATTTGTGTCGGTGATGCCCTTATAGAACAAAAATGTGCGTTCCCTTTCTTCATTTTCACCGGCGGCAGTTATTACCTTCGCTCTAGAGCCGTCTTCCAATCCGAAGTTGTGAGTTATGGTGGGATAGATGTCGGTTATCTCTATTGGAGAATTACTGATACTCAATGGTTCTGATTGGCCAGGAGAGTGATATAGTAGGGTCGGATTTGCAGACGAACGGATAAATTCAGGGATTGAGCTCGGTTCGGTTTTGTTAAAAAACCCATATCTGGTTCCATGATCCGCGACAATAAAGATGGAGGATTTTTCAAAAGCACCAATCGAACGAAGGCGATCAATATAGTTGGCGACTCGACCAATTATACACGGCGCCTGTTCGAGATACTTTTCCATCGATGGATTGGGGGCAGAAACCTCACAGCCGCTAGAAAGGTTCGCAGGTGGATGCATGCCCCACAAGTGTATGAAGACCATTTTAGATCCAGCACCTCCAATTACTGTCTCCTCAGACAATTTTTCTAAGACAGCAAGATCAAGACCTGACGGATTATTCGGGACCACGGATGCCCCGCATCGCTTTTCTAATTGCATCTCCCCGTTGGAATAAAACATCGGTTTTATTAACAGAGGTAGCTGGCGAAAGAGATAAGCGTCGTAAAGTGTAGCGAACGCTCGACACTTTGAGGAACGATCGTCCAAAAAGGATGCTCTTCCACCAAGCGGAATACGCCCCCAGCGCAATCCTGCACCTTCGAACACAGATTCCAATCTTCTGAAACCGGCGTCTTTTCTATAATCAGGTAAACTCTGCCCCTTACCAGCGTAAGCAGTACCGCTGAGTATGGCTGGCACACTCAAAGCTGTGAAAGGAAAATGTCCCGTTGTATTGTTATAGAATGTAAATCCCGAAAGCCGACTTGCCAAATCTGGGTTAGCATAAATCGCCTTTTCGAAAGCGTCGCCTTGAAGAGTATCGACTAAAATGACAATTGCATTTTCCTTTCCGACTTGTAGGACATCGTATACCTCGGCGTCTCGAAAAAAGTCCGAGGAACGGGAGCCTGTCAAACTAGGATCGACTTGACTGCTGCGAGGCAACGAGAGCGTTGTCTGGATAGAAACGAGAACAAAGGCAAATATGACTAATCGTGACAAGTAGGTCACGGACTGACGCGGAAAAATGATAGCTATTACAAGGACCGTAATTAAAATAGAAAGTTCCAAGATCATCAGCAGGCGGTGATCGGCGAAATCTATCACTCGCCCATCAAGCACTCCAAGGTCTGGAATAATTATAAAGAACTGGATTAAAAGATACAAAGCAAACGCCCAGAAAAGCGATGCAATTCTACCATTCCATTTTTTTTGGAATTTGAAAATCAAAAATCCAAGCGTGAGAGAAAAAAACAGGGATATCGCAAGAGGCTCTCGAAAAACATCTGCCACGCTAATCGGAGAACGCTCTTTATTTGCGATGACCAATACTAACGGCCCCAAAACAAAAATCTGGAGCCCGATTATAAAGGCAGGGGCGTAAGCGAACATATGATATCCCGAGTTAACTAAGAAAAGTGCGAAAGTAGAATTCGGATTAGAAATTCCAACTCGATTATTCTACTCATTACGACACACGCGTAATATATCGACGGTGTATCAAGGTAAAAGAAATAGATACCGGTATACAAAACACACTAAATAACATTCGAATTCCTATACTGGAACAGCGTTCGCCCGGATTGAGAGACGACCTGTGACCGGACGATCTCCGCCACTCCACCTAGATGCCGCTCAAACTCGGTTATCTCGTATGTGTGGAAGATGTCTTCCCGGAGAGCCAGCATCTTCTCGACCGTCGAATCTGTCTTGGGTACAAATTCGATCACGCCAGTTGGCGCTACCGAAACCAGCCAGCGAACAAGCTGATCCAATGGAACATTGTGGGCTATCGCCAGATGATGCTCAAATGCCAGCGCTAGAAGTCCGTCGGCCTTGATTCTATCGGAAAAACTCATTCTCTCCGTGCCCAACCAACCTTGGCCCGAGGAAGGATTTCTGGCGTCTAGAAACAGAGGAAGAATGTTCAGCCCTTTGTCGATCGATCTTTGATAGGCGCGATCAAGCGCCTGAACATCGTAGTCAAACCCGATTACGGCCTGTGCGCCTGCGTCCAAAGCACGTTCTGAATATTCTCCAGTGTTGCAACCGAGATCAACGACCGTTCTTGGTTTCACATCGGCCACATAGTCTGCCACAAAACGATGTTTTGCATCTCTTTCGGCATCACTGTAAGTGTTCGTCAGCGAATAATCGGCCCAAACAGTTTTAACCTTGTCGCCCGGTTCCAGCGAGGAAATCCAGTTTCGAAGCTGCTGTAGCATGGCGACAAAAGCTCGCTTTGGCAGACTGCGATCTTTTACCGAGATCTTGGCGGCATCCGAACTGGTACCCGCTTGGAAGCGATCCTGCAGCACGACAGTGGTAAAAACATTCCAAGTGAATTTGCGACGGGTTGGGATCACTGCTGCGATATCCGCCACAGCAATCCCTTCCATGGCCCCTCGATACCAAGCGTTATGCGGCCTTCCAACATAAGCGCGCAGAAGCAGTGGATTGAGGAATTGTTCACAGAACTGCCTGTGTCCTGCCCAAAACTCTCCATCACGGTACGGGCGCAAAGACAGGTGATCAATAAATATCGGTTTTGGACCTAAAAACTGGACATTATAGGCCGTCGCGTCCGACAGAGTGAACCCCTTGTCCAGAAGACTGAGATGAAAATCCAAATGAAAAAGTGCTGCACATTTCAGGAGAGCGAAAGACCACTCGTACGGATAACTGATCCACGGAATCCGGTCGACCTTTATAATATAGCCTTTTTTATCAGCCATAACGGTTTCTGCTCTGATAGGGACCAGCCATCCTCTTTCTGAGAATTCGAGGAAAATACCGGCGTCTCTGGCTGCTTCGTAAGCAGGAGCGCCCCAAGAAGAAATTTCACGGAAAATGTCGTCACCACGTTCCAAAACGTGACCTGCTGGATCGCGAAAAGAACCAGAAATTCTTGTCGCATTTCCGACGGATGAGGCGTCAAACATCTTTTCCGCCACCATCCCGTTTACCGTCGCGCCCTCGAGCACTAAAGAAAGACTTTATCTTCTCGACATAGAGAGAACATGTAGCAAGAGCTACCGCTGCGCCTCCTAAGATAGCTTGGAGAACCATACTCCCAGTCCCTGGATCAAGGTAAGCGAATGCACTTCCACTTGACGACATTAGAAATAGTCCGCCTGACGATATGAATAATAGATTTCTCATTCTCAGTTTCCCTCGTTATATACAATCTTGACTGGCCCGACATTCACTTTTGTCATACATCCGTCATATATAAAAGCGCAATGTGCAGGACCTTTTTTGGACGATTGAGGTTAGTTGAGAAAACACTCTACTAACTGGGTTCGATGTGAAGGTTTTCGATTCTCCATGCGGCAGATCGTGTATCTGGTTCCTGCAGAGGGAATGCGACGCCATTTGTGGTCATGTGTAGCCTCCGGATATCTGCAGGGGGAACATCAAAAACATGATCGAACACTTCCGAACCTTCGCCCGTGCTTTTGACCGCAAAGGTGCTGACTGAATCACCTTCGTTTCCGCCATCCGATTGCAGTGCCAAAGTGATGGTCTGTGGCCCACGCGTTTGATATGCAAATCGAACCCTCGTGCGCATTGCTTGTCCATCAACCAATCTAGGCTGCAATTCAAAGCTCACTTCACGCTCGATCCAACGCCACCAGTCTTTGCCGTTTGTCTCTTGGTCATGCGCCCCTTGGACTACCCCAATTAGAATACGCCCAACATCGGGTACTGCACCGACTGTAAATGCACCCACGTTTCGGCCACCAACGGAGATTTGCTGAGAAGATTGCCGTTCGACGATACACTGCCCCGGTACAAGCTCTCCGCGCCTATCGGCTTCGGGCAACCAAGCCTGAACATAGTCATCTCCCTTCCAGTCGGCGAGAACTTGACGGTCTGGAAGGTAGAGCGTGGCGATTTGTCTGATTTTCTGATCACTGTCACCTAAAGCAAGGTAAAGAGGAGCCAGAGGAGGGCAAGAGGTCAGCACGGCGTCCCTAAAATCCGTATAGAACCTTGCGAGATCGTGAACGTCTCCATAACTCTTCACGACCGGTTTGACCCGCTCAACCGCCAAAACGCCGGCCGCAACAAAACCTAAGGCAAAAAATGCCGTAACCGTTTTTGCAGCCCATTTTCCCATCTTGGAGAGCAAGAAGAAAAACGCTAGCAAAACGAAGACGGAAACAAATGGGTGCGCCCAGTCTGCCAGCTTGAACTGGCTCCAACTCTGGCCAACGCCGACTGAAAATGGCGATGGTACCAAGTAACGAAAATACAAAAGACCTAGGGAAAGAATGACCAGCATTGTAGTGATAGGCAGCAGATGTGGCGTCTTTGCTGACCGCGAAAGTCCTCTACAACCGTGTGCTAGTAGTGCAGTTAGGAGGAGGACTGTAAAGACGCCTGCGCCGTAAGAAACCCAATCGCCGCTAGGCAACGCCCACTGAAAGGTATCCCACGCTCCACCATGTGTGCCTAACGCATGCGCTATGAACCCGATGAGAGTCCAATTGACCGGTGTTCCTACGACAGCGCCGGACTGAAGTTTTAATGCTGTGAACGCCCTGACGATTTCCAAATTTAGGAAAAGCGTCGCGAAAACTAGAACGAATACGCCATAAGCGATTATTGCCAGCTTGTTTTTTGACTGGATCATGGTTGCGATGGCGACGATCAAAATCGCCAATCCAACAAACGGAACGAATTCGGAATAAGCAAAAACGAATGCACTGAGGAGGAGCGCGGATAGAATGGCGGGCTTAAGCACCGCCCGCATATCGTCTGTTTCGAGCGCACCAAACCATTTGAAAACAGACCCTGACAGAAACAGCAGACTGCAGGCAAATGTTAGCCCAAGTGTCTGTGGCAAAAAGCCGAAGTTGGCAGCAAACACCAATCCACCGAAGCCGAATGCGGGAAAACACAGCACAAGTAAGCGGGTTCTACGGGAAAAACGCCTCAAATACGCACTGATTGGAAACCCGAGTGAAAGACATGTGGAAAATATTGCCGAGATGATGACGGCAGGATAAGCAGCATAAGCCCACCGAAGACCGAATATCGACTGAACAAGAGCAATAAAAAACGAGCTGCCCATGCGAAAACCGAAATGTTGATACATTGCGATTTGCGTCGTTACCGGAGTGATCAAACCGGGTTCGATCGTGTTAGAAAACGCATGATTCTGTAGCCAGCCACTGTGGGCGAGATAAGTAAAAGCGTCATTGTGTGCGTTGAACGCTCCAAAGACAAGAAGCGGAGCTAGCATGCTGATACCGGCGGCTAGCGAAAAAAGGCTGTTGGAGACTGCGTGTAAGAGCATCCGACCCTTGAAGGGCTCACGCAGAATAGCCCAACAAATCGGCCCGAGAGATAAAACTGCGGCGATGATCCAGTTTCCGAGAGGCAGCCAACGTCCTACGATGCTTGCCCCTACCGTAAAAAGAGCGAGCCCCAAAGCAGGTGCGAGATAGAACTTTGCTAGAGGACGCAATCGTACTGGAAGTAAGCCACTTAAGTATCGTCCAACGATTGTCGCCCCAAAAACCAGGGCGACAGTGATGGAACCAGCAAGAATGAAAACTGCAGGAATCGATGGCAACCCGTTTACCATCACTGCCTAAGCCAGCAAATCTGCGATATGCCGCGCGATGTCTCGGCCTTCTCGGATGGCATAGTTCGTTCCTCTGTCTTCAGGATAAATCTGCGCCATCGTTGAAATAAAAGCATTTTCAAATGGCGTGTCTCTGCCTGGAACATAGCTAGAATAATTGCGCTCCGTCACAGGCTGAGCGTATTCGGAACGCCAAACCCGATGCTCGATAACCCAAGAAGGCTCCATTTCAGGGAACATCCTTTTTAGGTGCCCCAACGCAAAATCGACATACTCCTCGTCGGTAAACGACCATACCGGATCTTCAACCGCAAGATATCGTGAAAGAAACGCGATATGCGATCCTTTATAGTTTTCTGGAACGTCAAAATTCGTGTGTTCTATGACACCTACGAATGGGAAGCCAGGATCGTTAACATTGAGCCAGTAAGTATCAGACAGGCTTCGCTTGAGCCTCAGTACCAAGCACATATTGCCCAGATAGCGCACCCGTAGCAATCGTTGGCGCCATTCCTCAGTGGTCGATCCCTTGAAGATGTCTGCGATAATTGGCAGCGCCGGAGTGAACAGAAACTGCTTGCCCTGAACCTCCCCGCTCTGTGTTTGAATTCCAGAGAGGTTTTTGCCATCAGCTTTAACACTGAGTACTTTTTCGCCAACGGTAACCTCACCGCCAGCCTGTCTAATTGCGGACACCATGGCGTCGGCCAATCGTCCGAATCCTCCTTTAAAGTAGGCAAGTTCCTCGCCACCCTTGTCGTTTCGCGTACTGCCGCGAAGAACAAGCTTCTTCCACATCCAAACGGCATTCACAGCTTCTGCGTACACAGAAAACTTGGACTCGATCAACGGCTCCCAGACCACCTTGTAGACGCGCTTGCCCGCCAAGGATTCCAGCCATTCTCGTATGCTCAGATGCTCGATCTGCTTCCAGTCCTTAACCCTGCGGACTTGGAATACGAGTAGCCCAAGACGGATACGATCAACGAACGACAGGGCCGTGAACCGCATCAGATCCATCGGCGTCGATAGCTTCCACATACGGCCATTAAAATACATGCCAGTTTTGGAGGGGAGGGTCACGATGTCCCCCTCCATCCCAAGTTCCTTGACCAGTTCAGGAACGTAAACGTCGTTGTTAAACCAATGATGGTAAAACTTCTCGAGTTTTACGCCATCGCTGAACTCGAACGTTCCGGCAAGACCGCCTACATCGGTATCTCCCTCAATAACACGAACTTTCAAGCCCCGCTTAGCGAGAACATAAGCGGCTGTAAGTCCGGTGAAACCACCACCCACAACCACGACATCATAAACTTGTTCCACGTTCAACCCTTCCAATGGCACTCGCTGCCTATCGTTCAATTCGCTTCAGCGGCTATTTGCGGTGCTGCCGAAAGTAATACGGCGATTCAATATAAATTGGATAACGACCACAACAGGCAACGTAAGAAGCTTTGCAATCTTTTCATCCACACTCATATAGTCCACGAGGACCCACAACATGACGACCGACGCCGTGAAGCCTACCGCTGCTACGCTAAGGAAGATCGCAAACCGCTGGGCAATCTTGTCTCTTGCTTTGAAAGTGATGATCCGGTTCAGGAAGAAGCTTATGATGGTGCCACACAGATACCCCAACACATTCGCGCTTTGGTACCATAGTCCCGACTGGATACTGAGATAGTATACGAGATAATCGGTCGAAACTCCGATGCCGCCGCACACACAATAAAGAAGGAACTGTATCATAACTTTTGGTCCTGAGTACGAGCGAGCGCATCAGTCGTCTCACCGATCACATACTGCGGCCGGGAGTTGATTGTGAGAAGCACTCGGCCCAGATATTCGCCAATGACGCCGAGGGCAAGTAACTGCACACCGCCAATCACAAGAACCGCAACAATCAAGGAAGCCCAGCCAACAGGCATCACGTCAATCGTCAACTTCTGCACGATGAGTAAAAACGCACAGAGAAAACCGAAGCCGGATACAATGATCCCTAGCAAAGAAGTCAGCCTTAAGGGCACAAGTGAAAAGCTGGTCGCCATTTTCAGCCATAAAGAAATAGACTTCTTCAGACCATACCGGCTATCGCCGGCAAACCTTTGAAAATGATTGACCTCGACCGAGGCGATATTTCTAGTGAACGTCAAAATCAGTCCATCGACATACACGTAAGGCCCCGAATAGCTTAGAATATCCTTGCAAATTACCGAGCGAAAAGCGCGAAAAGGCGAAAGATACAGATCCATAGGCTTTTTCATAAGATAGGCCGCGATCGTGTTGTTGAACTTGCTTCCGATAACTTTCCAGGCAGCATGGCTACGGTTCGTAAATCGACCATAAACTACGTCATACCCTTCATCCACTTTCTCAACCAGCCTCGGTATATCGTGTGGCGAGTGCTGGAGATCATCGTCCATCGTGACCACGACTGCTCCGGATGCACGCGTGAAACCGGCCATCAGGGCGTTATGCTGACCAGCATTCATTCGAAGCAAGACACCTGAGACTTTTGAACGGGTCGCCGCCAGTTGCTTGATTACTTCCCAGGTCCCATCAGGGGAGTGATCGCAGACTAAAATGATCTCGTAGCTACCCAACACATTCGGCGCATCGCTCAACACCACTTCCAATTGCCGCACCAGCTCAGGAAGAGTGAGCTCACTGCCATAGGCAGGGATAACAACTGAAAGTTTCAGGGCGGGTTCACCTTCCATAATATTTCCTTATCGTCCTCTCGATATAGTCTTCGTCAAACGAAATGTTTAGGTCAGACGCCGCACGCTTAACATCGGGAACGTCAATGTCATACCCACTTCCTGCATCGATCAACGAGTACACCGCCTTTTTGCCCAAAACCATCTCGAATACCTCGACTATATTCAGGATCGAAACAGAAAACGGACTGGCGATGTTATAAACGCCCTCTTTTGGGTCACCCGTGCGGATCACGTGCGTAACGATAGCCGCAATATCATCGACATCGATCAAGTTACGGCGTGCATTTTTCCATACATTGAAACGCTCACCATTCTCAATTTTTTGGTGCAAAAAATTTGTGAGAAGATTAGAGTTAGACGACGTGCCAACCACCTGAGGTAGGCGAAATATGGCATTGCCTCGATAACTGCTAACCAAAGCTTCCATCTCGAGCTTGTGGTGAACGTATTGCGTATTCGCCATTTCTGGATCAAAAACGCTGCAGCTACCGAAGTATATAAGCTGCCCCGCTGCCTCAAGGTAAGCTCTCAGCATTTTCTCTTCTCTGAGAAACTCCTCTGCGCGCGTCTCACCCGAGTTTGAAACACCGGCGGCAAAAACGATTACGTCTTGATCAGATTCGAAGTATGGAACGAACGCCGAAGCGACAAGCCCGCGCCCGATAATCATAACAAATCCTGCATCAATTACTCGCTCGCAACCTGTCGTGCTATTTCGCCAAGGTATTGACCATAGCTGTTCTTGCGCAAGGCGTGAGCTCGCGCCGCCAGAGCATCGACACTCATCCAACCATTTCTAAGCGAGATTTCTTCCAAACAGGCAATCTTATAGCCTTGCCGCTTTTCAATGATTTCTACAAACTGAGACGCTTCTAGAAGGCTTTCAAATGTACCAGTGTCCAGCCATGCAAAGCCTCGACCGAGCACCTGAACGTTGAGAGAGCCGTTCGTCATGTAATGTTGATTGACGCTCGTAATCTCCAACTCACCGCGCGCGGAAGGCTCTACTGCCTTTGCAATTTCCACAACGTCATTGTCGTAAAAGTAAAGTCCGGTCACAGCATAGTGGCTTTTGGGATTTACCGGTTTTTCTTCAATTGAAATCGCGCGCATGTCGGCATCGAACTCGACCACTCCGAAACGCTCAGGATCTTTGACAGGATAACCAAAGACGGTCGCACCACGCGTGACTGCAGCGGCGCTTTGCAAAAGGGGACTAAAGCCCTGACCATAAAAAATGTTATCACCGAGTGCGAGGCAAACGTCGTTACCGCCGATGAAGGACTCGCCTATAAGAAATGCCTGCGCCAGTCCGTCCGGGCTTGGTTGCACAGCGTAACTTAAATTTATGCCAAACTGGCTACCGTCCTTCAACAATCGCTGGAATGCGGGCTGGTCCTCAGGCGTGGTGATGATCAGGATATCCCGAATGCCCGCCAACATCAAAACCGACAAAGGATAGTAAATCATCGGCTTGTCGTAGACTGGAAGCAACTGCTTCGAAACCCCCTCGGTAATGGGGTACAGCCTCGTTCCAGAGCCTCCAGCGAGAATAATTCCCTTACGCGTCACTCACTCACTCCACCATCATATTGCTTCTCGACCCAAGAAAGGTAGGCCCCACTGGTCACATTCTCGACCCAAACCTGATTATCCAAGAACCATCTGACCGTTTTGCGTAGTCCGGTTTCGAACGTTTCAGCTGGCCGCCACCCCAGCTCAGTTTCTATCTTGCGTGCATCAATTGCATAGCGCCGGTCATGACCTGGACGATCCTTAACGAAAATAATTTGTTCGGCGTAAGACGATCCATCATCACGGGGCCTCAGCTCATCCAAGACTTCGCATAATGTTTTGACAACATCGAGATTGGCCTTCTCATTCCAGCCGCCAATATTGTAGGTGTCGCCGACCAGGCCTCCCTCAACCACCTGCCGGATGGCCGAGCAATGATCCTCGACGTATAGCCAGTCCCTGATCTGCTGACCATCACCGTAAATCGGCAAGGGTTTGCCCGCCAATGCATTGTGAATGCAAAGCGGAATAAGTTTCTCCGGGAAATGATAGGGTCCATAGTTGTTGGAGCAGTTTGTCGTCAGTACGGGCAGCCCGTAAGTGTGATGATATGCCCTGACGAGGTGGTCTGAAGCGGCCTTGCTCGCGGAGTATGGACTATTGGGTTCGTAGCGGCTCAACTCATTAAACGGAGGAGCTTCTCGATCCAATGAACCATAGACCTCATCAGTCGATACATGGAGAAACCGAAACGAGCTTTTTTGCGGCTCCAGCAAACCGCCCCAATAAGCACGGACCGCTTCCAGCAACCGAAACGTGCCGACCACGTTCGTATCAATGAAATCTCCGGGTCCATGAATGGACCGGTCTACATGAGATTCAGCAGCGAAGTTAAAGATCGCCCTCGGGTTATGTTCAGAAAGTAGTTGGGAAACTCGCGCATTATCGGCAATATCCACTCTGGCAAAAATATGCCTAGGGTCGCCTTTCAAAGAAACGAGATTCTCAAGATTCCCCGCGTAGGTCAGCTTATCGATATTTATGACTGTCTCATCGCAATTCCGCAGCCACTCCAGAACGAAATTGCTGCCGATGAAACCCGCCCCGCCAGTCACGACTATTGTCATCGGCCACTCTTCCCGCAGCATAATTTGAAGAAAAGCAAGCCAAACTCGCCTTACATTTACTTAAGATGGCTCTTACACGAGCGCGATAGTAGGGTCAATCTAATCGGCCGATCAGATCTCAATACAACCGTTGGAGACTCCCTTATTGGTTATGATAGGCGTAATATCCGAACTCCCAACTTATCAGCGCTGAATGCGGGTTTACGGACTTTCTTTCTTCTATCATCCGACGGAAAGTGCATCGTTAGAAATTTTTTCCATGAACAGACACCCTCGCGGTCTGAATTTGAAAAACCGGTTAATCCCTTTCTACCGGATCTTTCTTATGTTTTTGTTATTTCGCTGCAGCGTCACCCCTTGCTCCATTGAATGCCGTGGCGACGATGAGCCGCATGTCTCCTGAAAAACTCGCATTGCTGATATACGACGCGTCGATTGCAGCTAACTGCTCTGGAGTTGACATATCGACGCCGCTTACCTGAGCAAGGCCCGTCACACCAGGCCTCACCGAAAAGACATTACGTTCTCTGCGTGCCTCGATGACCTCTGATTGACTTGGCAGACACGGCCTCGGCCCCACAAGGCTCATGTCGCCTTTCAGGACGTTGATCAGTTGTGGCAATTCGTCCAGTTTTATGGATCGTATTTTTTTGCCGAGTGGTGTTATCCAGGATTGTTGCGCATTATGAGAGCCGACATTCGGGGTTCCCGCTGCCATCGTGCGGAATTTTATGCATGTGAAGATGCGTTCATGGCGCCCGACGCGCTGCTGCAGAAAAAATGCGCCGCCTGGAGAATCGCGGCGAATGAGAATGACGAGGACGAGAAGCAGCGGCGAAAAGACGATCAGCCCGCCTGCTGAGGCGATGATATCGAAGAATCGTTTTATGACACTGTTCACGCGATCGGCCAATTCGTCCGCCTTTGGTATGGAAACACTCTACTATTTCAGTCGATCTAGCACATCACACCGACCGCCGTAGCCCCTCGTCGGTTGAAAATGGTGGCTTCCAACTGAGTCTGTTTTCGGTTTCAGTAATGTCGGCCTCCAGGCTGTCAATGAGCCTGGCAACCATATCTGTCTTGCCTGCCACCCGCCCTATAGTCTGCAACACCGAAGCAGGCACCGGCAACAACACCGCACGGCGTCCGCTTGCCGCAGCGATTTTTCGGACAAAATCTGCAGTGGACAATGCCGCGCCATCTGCTGCCATCAGAATGTGCCCGTGCGCTGACGGGCTCATCGCTGCCGTGATAATCAGGTCGGCCAGATTGTCGACGTGGATCACGGACCGGTGATTGCGCACGGACCGTAGCGGAAGCGGAAGGCCGCTTTTGACGAGCTTGACCAACGCCTTGAAGCTTCCTTTGGCAGCCTTGCCGTAAACCAAGGGCGGACGCACAATAACGAGTTCCATGCCAGAGGCAGTGGCGATGTCCATGAGACGGTTTTCCGCCTCAAGTTTTGATCTGCCGTAAGCCGTTTCAGGTGCCGGACGATCATGGGCGGTGAAGGGCCGTCCCGGTTCTGAGCGTTCGCCGTTCACTTTTATCGTGCTAATGAAGACAAATCGCCTCACACCACATTCCACCGATTGCTGGGCAAGTCGCACTGTGCCGTCAACATTGACTGAGCGCATCTTATCGTCGGAACCCTGATCACCCGCCATGATGTCCTGATTGTGAGCCGCCAGGTGGATGACCGTATCAACGCCTGAAAGTGCTGTCTGCCAATCCGTAGACGCGCCGATATCGCCAACTCCGATAAAATCCTCACGGGCCGAGCGGGACGCAGCGCGAAATGGAAGGTCACGTTGACGAAGTGTGTTTACCACGGATGTCCCGACAAAACCTGTCGCGCCGGTCACGAGAAACATCGTGATCTCCTCAGGGTTCGATTATTTGAAGGGCTCGGTGACGCAGTCAACTCTTTGTCCGTCCCGCACAAAGACGTGGTCGACAATGCGGTCCAGAGGTTTGTAGTCCTCGACCAACTCGGACAGACACAGCTTTATCGCCGCCGCATCACCACCTGCGGCAATGGTGAGGAGAGTATCAAGCCTGGGCTCGAATTCGCTCCAGGCAATGAATTTTTCGCGGGCGCGCATGACTTTCGGATGCTCTGTGGGCTCCGGATTGTCGCCAATGAGCATCTCTTCGAACAGCTTTTCGCCAGGACGCAAACCGGTCATGGTGATACTGATGTCACCCCCCGGGTACCGCTCATCCTGGATGGTATGGCCAGACAGTTCCACCATGCGGCGCGCTAGATCAATGATCTTGATCGGTTCGCCCATGTCCAGCACGAATACATCTCCGCCCTTGCCCATGGCACCTGCCTGGACAACCAGCTGCGTTGCTTCGGAAATCGTCATGAAGAAACGCGTGATATCGGGGTGCGTCAGCGTGATCGGACCACCTTCCCGGATCTGTTGCCTGAACAGCGGAACGACGGAGCCGGAGGATCCTAAAACATTGCCGAAACGAACCATCGACAGAACGGTTTTGGAACCGTCGGCCGCCAAAGCCTGAAGACACATTTCCGCCAGCCGTTTGGTCGCCCCCATGACGTTGGTCGGCCGCACCGCCTTGTCCGTGCTCACCAGGATGACGTTCTCGACGCCGGCATCAATGGCGGCTTTCGCCACGATCAGCGTGCCGAACACGTTCGTCTTGACGCCTTCGACCGGGTTTTGCTCGACCAGCGGGACATGCTTGTAGGCGGCGGCGTGATAGACTGTCGCAGGCTGCCACGTCTGCATGATCTTTGAAATGCGCGTCTCATCGCAGACATCGGCCAGAAGAGGAATGATTTGCGGATTGGTCTCCCCATCCTTCACCAGTTCTGCTTCGAGAGCGTAAAGGCCAAACTCGCTTTGATCGAGAAGGATCAACATCGACGGGTTGGACTTGATCAGGCCACGACACAGCTCGCTCCCGATGGAGCCTGCCGCTCCCGTCACCAACACCACTTTACCTCTGACATTCCTTTCCAGCAGATCCTGGTTCGGCAGAACCGGTTCACGCCCCAACAGGTCCTCGACATCCAGTTCCTGCATATCTGCTGTCTGTGCTTTGCCGATGGCAAGCGCCCCAAGATCTGGAACGGTGCGAACAGCAACGCGGGCGCCGCGCAGTTCCTCGATGATGTCGTTGCGACGCTTCCGATCGATTTTGGGCAGAGCCAGCAAGACCGTGCGGATATTCAATCGGGCACAGATGTCGACGATCTGCTCCGGCTTGAAAACCTTGACGCCACCGATCAGGCTTCCCTGAAGGTTTCGGTCGTCATCGAGATAGCCACACAGATGGAACTCGACACTGCGACTGAGAACGCTGGCGAACTGGCGACCTTCGATACCGGCACCATAGATCAAGACATTGCGCCGAGTGCTCTGACGAAGGATACGATTATAGGCCTCGTAGAGAAAATAGCGGGTGGTGAAGCGGGACAGACCGATCGCGATCAGCAGCAACAGGGGCTGCAAAATGCCGACGGTGCGCGGTATTCCGGGAAAGCTGACGGCGGTAAAGATCGCCATGAACGCCAGGCCATAAATCGTCACGGCCTTTATCACCGCGATGAAGGCGGCCCACCCCATGAACCGGAATATGGCACGGTAGAGGCCCATCGTGATGAAAATGGGCAGCGCAATCGCGAGCGACACGGGTATCGTCAGCAGCTGAATTCCTTCGAGCGCAACCCAGTCGTTGAGGCGAAAGCAAAAAGCCAGCCAAATCGTCAGCACACAAAAGGACGCGTCAACAATAACGGCCAGCGCACGCTTGGTTGAGCGCGGCAAATTCAGTATCTGTTGGACGTATTTGTCTTCGATCACGCCAGTGTCTGCTTTCTGAGGTCAACACGGTCAGCGGCCGCACCGCGGGCGTCGTCTTGCATCGCCTGGCCGGTTGTCTGAGGCGTTGATGTCATCCTGATCGTGCATGCAAAACACACGGCGCTGAAAAGCAGCGCATAGGATTCCCCCATGGCCAAACGATTGTTGGAATTGCTGAGGATCGTAAAGGCGAAGTAGACGGCGCAGACGAGATAACATGAAAACGCGCATTTACTGATGAAGCCCAGCCGTGATGCCCTGAAAACACGAGATAGGCTTGCTACAAATATCAAGCCGTAAATGGCCAGTCCTAAAAACCCGTGCCGGATGAGGATTTCCAGATATCCATTGTGCATCAGTGTATAGGGTATACTGGCGTAACGCGTTGTGTGCCAAATCGTGAGCCAGTGGTTGCCACTTCCGAAAAACGGTGCGACGGCAATCACTTCAGAGGCGTTCGACCAGAGTTGAAGGCGCTCGTCAAACGTAACAGGCGTCGAGGACGACTCAATCGCCTCCTTAAAAATACTTGAGAACGACCGGCCGCTATCAAGCTCTGCGACGACTGTGGCAACGGAATCGACTGTAGGGCCGGCAACCTCCGCAATATTTTCACGGACAGCGTAAACGCTCACGCCCAGAAGGAGGACGCCCGCGACCATGGTGAGGATGACTTCTTTTTTCCGCAAAAACATGAGGGTCGTTGGCACCAACATGACAAAGGCCGGTATCAGAGCAAGCCATACGCCTTTGGATTTCGATCCCCAGACATTAAAAAGCGCCAGCGCGATAACAGCGGTTCCGACAACCGTCGCAAACGATCTAAAAGCCTTGGAACTACCCACTTCGTACTGATGCGACATCCAGTAGAAAGCACCAATCACAAGAAATCCACAACCAACGGCGCCGTGGATCGGGTTGTGGTGAAAAAGTGGAAAAATGCGCTCACCCGTCAGGGCATCGGTAAATCTGGTCGATAGCAGAAGCAATATGAGTGCGAGAGAAAAGAAAATCGCGACGATACCCCTCACCATTTTCCAGCTTCCGGCGAATGCGACACCTAAAATGGGGAAAAGAAGGGGAAAGGCATACAGCCATTCCGACGCGCCTTTTTCACCCGTGACGATCAGCAGGAGAAGAAAACGAAGCAACGCAGCGCCGCCAGCGACAATGCACAAGATTGCAAGCCAATCTCGCAACAGGAGATTTTTCGGCCCGGGAACGAAAAAGGCGAAGGCGATGATGAGGCCGAGCGCAGCATATCTATATGCATCGCTCTCAACCAAGGTGACCGACATCATCACAAGCCAGAGAGCGCTTACCAAGGCGGTCACGGCAAGAGACCTAGAAGGAGTGGAAGCAATCATCACGATAGCGCGTACCGAATCCGACGCAGGTACTCGATCGCTCTGATGAGATGGGTCGACATCTTACGAAGTCCTCGTATTTTCACCGCACGATACTGCTCGCGGTTGGCAATTTGACTATCGATTGAATGTGTCGATAATTCCACAATGTTGCTTTTGACGGTATATACTTCAACGCCGGTTTTCCAGCCGCGCTCAAGCGTAATGTCATAAGGGTAACGTATCATCTGCATTTCGCTGAGCATCTTTCTGGCGCCCTCGCGTGTCACCAAATAACACGCCGCCGATCCTTGCGGACCGTGAAGACAACGACCGATCCTGTCGCCGAAAGTGGTCACCGCGACTTCCCGAAAACCTTTTGTCCGGTGGTTCAATAGCTTTACGATTTCGGCAGACGGCAGTCCACTGCGGATGGCCGCCACCCGGGGCAAAAAATCCTCTGTCAGTTCGATATCGTCTTCTATCACGATGGCATTTGTATAGCCGCTTGAGACGAATGTCTCGAGCACAGACAGGTGAGCTTTGTAACATCCGTATTCGCCAGGAAGCATATTGCGCCCGTTTCTGACGATAAATTTGCTCTCGTCAGCATCGACCCAGGAATCCGCACAGACCTTGTTCCCGTCAACTCCACTCACGCGCTCGACGTTCAAACCAAATTTTTCGGCCTGAACACGTATCGCCTCCCACCGATCCGCAGATCGGTCCAAGTTGATAACATATAAGCCGAATGTCTCCAAGAAATCCCCACTCATCACACTTTTTAAAGGATAGAATATCCATACAGAAGCAACAACTACAACACGAAAATCTAAAAAAGCGACATTATATCCGCTTATCTAGAACAGTATGGCGCCCATATCTAGCTCAAAAAAACGAAACAAATCCAGGTTGGAGTCGACGATGAATTTTATCGAAAGTCGTAGCCATCAACCGCAAAGCCTTCAACGGATAAGCCATGAATATAGTTCATTTTTGGGCGTCTCCTCTCATTTTTGTTCGTGAAGGATGAGATTTCACATGGTCATACAGTTCGATGCGAGCGCTCAGGTGCGACAATGCAAGAGCCTTCGCGCTATTGTTGTGTTGTAAGATTGAGCTGATTGCTCAATGACACGGCCATGCCCCGCCGGCTTACCCCCAGCTTCGTATAGATATTCTTCAAGTGAAATTTGACGGTCGCCTCGGAAATATCCAGCGCCCGTGCCATTTCCTTGTTGCTGCGACCATCCACCAGAAGCTTCAATACACCTGTTTCCCTGTTGCTCAACAGGCCCGCAGATGGCGGGATCCTATCCTTGCGTTCCTGAACGACCGTCACCGATTTGGGTGGGCGCTGAAAATCACGACCAACGATGCGACTCATAAACTCCACGGCATCAACACTGAACGCTTTCAGTCCGAAACGACGCACAATTGCCCGCAATATCACAGCGAAATCCGACCCTTCATCAATGAAGAACTGTGTTGCCTGATGGGCACGGGCAAGAGCGATTGCCGATTGCAAGTAGGACAGGGCCTTGTCCTGTTGCCCGGCTTTCCATGCCGCTCTCACGGCGATGATTTCGGCAATCAGTCGATGATAACCCTGCCCTTGAATTGAACTTTTGCGAATTAATGTCTCGACGGCATCCAGCGCTATCTGGCTGTGCCCGAGAACGATGGCTAGCCTGGATGAAGCAATTTCATAATCATAGTCCTCTCTCCACGTCCAGTTGTTCGGATCCGC
The DNA here is from genome assembly GCF_023757665.1 of Rhizobium skierniewicense Ch11. Lineage (NCBI taxonomy): Bacteria > Pseudomonadati > Pseudomonadota > Alphaproteobacteria > Hyphomicrobiales > Rhizobiaceae > Rhizobium > Rhizobium skierniewicense. The sequence goes on along the minus strand of NZ_RXPG01000030.1, from coordinate 573,958 downwards.
TTTCGCCCGCATCGCCACCACTTTTTCACCCGCCTGTCCGGCGGACTCGATCATGCCAACCCTGACCAGCAGATCGATCCGCATAATCCCGGCGGCAACCTTCAAGCGCGGCATGGCGCGCTCAACGGCGACCTCTTCTGCTTTATCGATTGCCGCAACAGCGCTATCGAAGCCCGTTATGTGCAGGCGGCTACGTGAAAGCAGCGAGAAAAGGCGCGTATACAGGTCTACCCAGCTTTCTCCACGCACCAGGGGCTCCATGCATTCATTGAGCATGGCTTCGACAAGCTGGACTTCGCCTTGATGGTAAAGCACATCGGCGCAGGCAAGCCGGGTAATAGCCAAAAGATTGCGATCACTCCAATGTTTGCTTTCGACAAGGGCCTCGGCCTCTCTGCAAAACTGAAGTGCGGAGGAAAATTCGCCTGCAAGCGATCCAACCAGACCGAGGTGGACCAGCATGAAGACCTGTGCGTAAGTCGCTTTCTCCTCGCGATAATAGCCGAGTGCTTTGAGCGCAGTGCGCCGCGCAGCCTCGATATCGCCCAAGCGCGTGTAAACGATGCACAGATGATTATGAATCCAAGCCAGTTCCCACGTCGCATGGGGTGGCAGCCCTGCCGCAACCTGTTCCAGACGTTGCGCCTGGGCCACATTCATCCTGCGGTCTACATACACATCAATCAGGCTATCGATGTGATCCAAAACATTGCGATTGACCGCCGCAAGCGCAACGGGCGACCAGTCGTCTTTTTCTTTCAGCAGGTCCAACCGCTCCCGTCCGGCTGTCGCATTCCCACGCTTGGACAGGACGACCGCGTAACACACCGCGAGTCCCGGAGAAGCATGCAAAACCTCTGGCGGAAAATTATCGATCAGATGTTCCAACACCTTGTGTCCGGCCCGGAGGAAGATGTCGACACCGCCAGCTTGATCGATGATTTCCTCTGCCATTCGAAAGTCACCGCTACGCGCCGCATGCGAGACCGCCTGCTCAAGAAAGCCCTGAGTCGCAAACCAGATTGCGGCCTGTCGGTGCAACGTCCGACCGTTGTTTGCGGGCGCACCCGGCGTATCTTCAGCCAGACAGGAACGTAACACCGGATGAAGCGTGAGCCATCCGCCCGCATTTTTTTCGATAACCGGGTTGAGGGTCTCGATCATCGCGAGGTCGTCGGGCAGCAGCTGCTCGGCGCCGAGATCAGCAGCAAGGTCCAATCGAAACTCATCGAAGACGGCCATTTTCCGAAGGAGATTGCAAAGGTTAGGAGATAACTGGCTGCTGATTGTTTCTCGCACGAACCCGACCATGTCCGCATTCTGCCCGGCCAAAGGTGTTCCTTGCTCTCCCTGCGACGGAAGGGTAGCGAGTTGCGTCAGGGCTGGCCAACCCCTCGTCACCTCCATCAGGTGATCAATCGACGCTGTCGTCTGCGAACGAGCCGACAACCGTTGAAGCTCGGAGCGCCCAAAGAGCATGTCGCCTGCACTTATCTCGCTCAGGGTGCCAGCCGCCTTCAGGCGAGCGATGGGGATCGGCGCGGGACGCAAGGATGCGAGAGCGATACGAAGATTATCCGGCGCCGATAGCACCATCTCTTCCAGAGAACGGTTTTGACCGCCGACATCATCGACATTATCGATAAACAGGATGGTGACGCCGCTGCGGAGTCCGACCGCTTCCATTGTTTCCATCAGAGCATTGCCGGTCTCTTCTCCCCTGGGAAGATCGAGCGCTTGCCGCAGGTCTGCGACGAAATCCTCCGGTGATTGCGGCAAAGACAGGGTCAACCATGCGCAGTGCGCGATAGGCGTTTCGCATCCGCCCGGAAGACGAAGCGTTCCCGCGGAAATCCGATCATAGGCAGCCTTCATCAGCGCCGTCTTGCCGAAACCCGGCGGCGCGCGCAAAATTACGATCTGCCTTGCAAGCCCATCCAGAAGCTTCGACAGCAGGTAGGGTCGTTCTATCCCGTTGAACAACATGCGCGGGGGGCGAAAGCGCGATCCAACCTTGGTGCGCTCAGCAGCCGTTTTGACCTGCTGTGCCTTTTCGCTCAGACCGGAGTTCTGCATCGGTATGCTCTTTTAAGACCGCAGGACTGTCCTGCTTCGACCTCTATCAGGTCCTCTAGTCGATCATTCGTCAAGCCCCTAACGGTCTATAGGTATGGGGTAGGCCGAAAGCTGAAGGGCCGAAGACCGCCAACGCTTCCGGCGTCCGCATGATCGGCGGGACCCTGACCGCGAGCACGTTGACACGCTGACCATATCGAAGTCGCTCCGTCGTAATGGCTTCGGCCGTGTCCAGATCCAGCACCGTTATCAGGTCGGGAACGATGGCCAGAACCTTGCCATTTTCATCTTCTGCTACAAGATTCTCATTTTGTATGCGGATTTTGATGTTCGGGTGCGATGCATCGAAGGGTTCGATCGTCACAATGCCCACCGACCAGCCGTTTTCCTCCTTGCGGGCAACATCGACGACTTTTCCGGACGCGATGATCTCGGCGTGTCCGTAATGCGTGCCAGCGAAGAACGCAATCAATGCGGCCACCGGATCGTCATGACTGCCGATCGCCTCGCGGAGCGTGCGTCCGATACCGATGGCAAGCGACATGGTGGCAGGAACAGAAACGCGCTTTGCCGTTTTTCCGTCCATGCCGTAATTGACGATATAGGCCTGTCCGCCCATGCGGATGGTCACCCCCCTCGCCAGCCATTCAGCCTTTCCAGCGTCACGGGTTTCTATCAACACGCAATTGCCACGCTCGTCAGCAATGGCAATAGGGCTGGCTGAAACGCCATAGACATTGAAGGTTTCCATCTCGAGCTGTGGGAAAGCACGCCCCATGCCGTCGGCGTCGATGACCGGTATGCGTTTTCGAGCAGCCATGATGATCGGAACCATCGAATTGATGCCGCCTGCCTCGAAGGGAATGAGCGCGTCGATATCCACACCGGTGTGGTCTTCATAGCTATCGAGTGCCAGGTCACCCTCATCGCCCGAGGGAATCTTTTCAATGAGGATAGTCGGGGCGCCCATCGCGCCGCAAGCGACGACAGCGATTTCATCGGGAACGTCTTGCAGATGCATGAGATAGACAGGACCGTATTTTTCAATAGCAGCCTTGGCCAGCATTTTGCCGATATAGGGATCGCCGCCCCCACCCGTTCCCAGAACGGCAGCACCAACTGCGAGGTCGTCGAGATCCTGATCCGTGATGATGTTCATATCAATCGATCTCCTCTATCGAGGTAAAGGGCTCTTTAAGCCCGAAGCAGGCGGGTCCGAACACGGCGAGCGCTTCGGGCGTGCGCATGATTTCCGGCACGGAGACGGCAACAACAGTCACCCGCTGCCCGTAGCGAAGATTCTCGTTGGTGATCGGCTCGGCCGTTTCGGTGTTCATGATGCAGATCAGGTCCGGCACGATGGCCTTGACCTTGCCATCGACACGGGCGATCAGGTTCTCGTTCTGGATCTCGATGTCCATCTGCGAGGAAAAGGGAGCGATGCCATCGATGCGCGCCCGCCCCATGGTGAAGCCCGCCCGCGTTTCACGCATGACATCCGTGATCTTGCCGGAAAAGATGACGCGTCCATAACGATAGAGCGTTGATGGCAGAAAACCTAAGAGCGCTTCGATGGGGTTGAGGTGCTCGTCACGCGCCTTGCGCATCACCTCGCCAATCCGAATAGCAAGTGTCAGCGTGTTGGGTATGGCCGTGCGTTTTACCTCCGCACCGGTCATCGCATATTCTGCGATATAGGCGCAGCCACCCATGCGCATGGCGACGGCGCGTGACAGCCATTCCATCTGACGGTTGTCGACAGCCTCGATCAGGGCGCAATCCCCCCATTCATTGCTGACGGCCATCGGAGAGCCTGAAATGCCGTAGACGCCGAATGTTTCCATTTCCAGATAAGGAAAGGCGCGGCCCATGCCATCTGCATCGACAATGGGCAGGCCCAGTCGTGCGCCGACGACGAGGGGGATCGTCGAGTTGATGCCACCGATTTCGATGGGCATGGTGTAGCCCGCCTTCCGACCGAGCCGTTTTTCCAGCCGGTGCAGTGAGGCAATGGCTTCGTCACCCGATGGTATCTTTTCCACCAGCACGGTGGGGGCCCCCATCATGGCGGTTGGAATAACAAGACTATCATCGGGGACGTCCTGCGGATCGATCAGTTCGACCTCGCACCCTTCATCCAGGCATTGCTGCACCATCAGGCGTCCAACATAGGGATCGCCCCCACCCCCGGTGCCAAGAAAAGCTGCGCCGACGGCCAGATCGGCAAGATGTTCGCGTGTGAGTTTCATCGTCAGGGCTCCTCAGCCAATCACCAGATCGCCGACCGCCTTGACGCGGATGCGTGTGGCACTGCCTGGCAGATAGGCCAGCGGCACCTCTTCGATATCCATGATCTTGACCGATGCCGGATCGGCACCGGCCTTGATGGCGCGTTCCGATGCTTCGGCTTTGGCACCGGCCAGCACGATGTCGCGCGATGTGCCTTCCAATGAGAAGATGCGATCAACCTCTCCGCCGACCTGAGCGATGGCCGCGCCGATGGCGTTCGCGACAGACGCATTTTCCGGTCTGATAACCTTTGAGGCCGATGGGAGATCACGGGAGACGAGAATGGAACCGCCGCCAACGAGGATGACGGGTAGCGGTTCTGCGCTGGTCTTCATGCGGTCGACGGCTTCGTCCACCATCCGGTGCATGGTGGCCAGAGCGGCTTCGATGGTGCTGGCCGGTATATGGGCAACGCGCGACCTGTCGCCGATATCTTCCAGTCCTGCAGCGACGACGATATCCGTCGTGGTCAACATATCGCCGCCAAAGACCAGCGCCTTCGAGGTGATTTCATAGCCAACGGAATCGGGGCCAATACGGGTTCCGTCATCGCGCACCAACGACCCGCCACCAAGGCCAATGGCCAGCACGTCCGGCATCCGAAAGTTGGTCCGCACGCCACCGATATCGACGGCAACGGCAGACTCGCGCGGGAACCCCTGCATCAACATGCCGACATCGGACGTCGTCCCACCAATATCGACCACCATGGCCTCTTTCTCTCCGGCCAAAAGTGCAGCGCCACGCATGGAGTTGGTGGGGCCGGAGGCGAAGGTGAGCACCGGGTAGCGCTCGACATAATCGGGTGCCATCAGTGTCCCGTCGTTCTGGCTGACATAAAACGGCGCCGTGATCGACATCTCCTTTAGGGCATTGCGGAACGATGACACGACTTTCTTCGAAAGGTCGGCCAGCGACGCATTCATGATCGAGGCATTTTCACGCTCGAGAAAACCGACGCGGCCGATTTCGTGACTGAGAGACAGGGCGATGCCGGGCACTTCTTCACGCAGGATTTCGGCAGCGCGAAGCTCCATCTCCGGTTTTACCGGCGAGAATACGGACGTCACGGCCGCAGACGTCAAACCACGCTGACGGATGGTTTGCGCCACCTCCAAAAGACCTTTTTCATCGAGTGGCGCAATCTTGCGGCCATCGAACTCATGGCCGCCATGCAGCATGAAGGTATGACGACCAAGCGTGTCGGCAAGGTCTTGCGGCCAGTCGGTAAGCGGCGGCAACCCCTTGGTGGCGGGCAGACCGAGACGGATGGCGGCCACTTCAAGGAGGCGTTTGCGCTCAACCACGGCATTGGTGAAGTGCGTTGTGCCGATCATGACCGCCTGGATCTGCGTAACAGACACGCCGGTCATATCCAGCAGCTTTTTCATCACGGCAACGATACCAGACCCGACGTCAGCCGTTGTCGGGCTCTTGCATGCACCGATAACAGCGGCTCCGTCCATCAGAGCGGCGTCCGTGTTGGTGCCACCCACATCAATTCCTATACGCATATCATTCTCCTACTTGTCTTCAGACAATGCGCGTCCTTTGCTGCGGACATTGCCCGCATGCCGGTTCGCCTCATCAATGATTGTTTTCAGCGATTGCGGCCCTCAGGCCATCAATGCCTCCGATCTTTCCGGGTCCCAACTCACCCCCACGGACTGCCCTGGTGAGAGCCGTTCGACGTGAGACTGGTTTTGTCGTTCGGCGATGATCTCCTTGGTACCGAAGGAAAGCCGGTAACGCACCAGAGCGCCTTGGTAAGTCTCCGAGATCACAGTCGCGGGCAGGCCGGTTCCGGCTTGACCGATAATCACGTTTTCAGGGCGCACAACGAGTTTAACCGCGGTTCCGGGAGCGATATCGGTCGCTGGCGCACGGGTCAGCGCCGTGACATCTGCAAAACCGACACTCAGCCGGTCGCCATCCCGGCCCCTAACCGTGACGTCGATGACATTCGACTGGCCGATAAAGGTTGTAACGAACAGTGTTTTGGGGCGTTCGTAGATTTCCTGTGGTGTACCGACCTGTTCCACGCGGGCTTTCTGCATCACGCCGATGCGGTCGGACATGGTCAGCGCCTCATCCTGATCGTGGGTGACATAGACGGTGGTGATCCCGAGTTTTTTCTGCAGATCCTTGATCCAGTATTTCATTTCCTCGCGCAGCGCCTTGTCGAGTGCAGACAGTGGCTCGTCCAGAAGCAGGATGCGCGGTTCGGTCACGAGCACGCGCGCCAGCGCCACGCGCTGCTGTTCACCACCGGAAAGCTGGCGCTGATAGCGGTTCTCGTAACCCACAAGGCCGACCTGGCTGAGTGCAAAGGCAACTGCCCTATCGATTTCTGCGGGTGATTTTTTCCGGAGTTTCAGACCGAATCCGATGTTTTCGGCAACATTCATATGTGGAAAGATCGCGTAGTTCTGAAATACGATGCCGATGTCCCGTTTTTCCGGCGGCAGTCCGGTCACGTCGTCCGAGCCAATGAGGATCTGACCCGCACTGGGGCGGATGAAGCCCGCGATCATGCGCAGTGTGGTGGACTTTCCGCAGCCGGAAGGCCCAAGCAGAGAAAAGAACTCTCCCTGCTTGATGTGCAGGTCTATGCCCGCAACCGCCACCGTATTGCCATACGATTTGACGAGGTTCTTTAACTGGATATCCGACATCGTCCTGTAATTCCCATGTGTCCGTTGGCTGGTGGCCGCGCAACACGGCCACCGCTTCCACCGTCTGTCTCGATCAGCCCGCGAAGATTTCGTTCACTGTCTCAACGATCTCGTCTTCGTTCTCCAGATAGGCCTTCCAGTCCGGCAACCAGAAATCCTTGATGGCATCGGCACTGTTGACGATGCCCGACTTCACCAGATTGTCCGGCAGAACGGCATTGGAAACCGTTGGCCGCAGATAGAATTCCTTGCCCATATTGGTCATGAAGGACGGTTCCAGCGCACGGTTCAGCAGCGCATAGGCCAGTTTTTTCTGGGTCGGCTCGGAATAGCGGCTAATCGTGTAGGTCTGCGTCAGGATCGGCTGCAATTCTTTCCAGTACATGACAGCGAAAGGCGCACCTTTGTCATGGGCCTGCATCGGTTCGGCATCGCTCTGAACCGCGATGACGACTTCGCCGCGATCCATCAATGTCTGCATGTTGCCGGTAAAGTCTGAAATCTTGGCGGGCATCAAGGCCCGCATCGCCTCGTAACCGGCGTCGAGATCGTACTGGTCCTTGCCGAACAGGCTGCAGGCGACGAGGAAGAAGTCCATTTGCAAGGTGTTGGATGTGATATAGGTACCGCGCTTGCCAGCAAATTCCGGCTTCCACATATCCTTGAAGCTCGTCGGTGGGGGGGTGACGAGATCCGTGCGGTAGGCGTGAACATATTGGTTGAAAGCCCATGTCACGCCGACACCATTCGATGTGGCGAATGGCCATAGGTTCTTGCCGTTCGGAAGGTTGGGAAGAATTTCTTCGATGGTGTGGAAGAAGTCGCCCGCCGCTGCCGTCTTGAACATTTCCGGCAGGTTCCAGTTGGTCACGTCGAGCGGTGGCTTTTGCGGCCCGTTGGCGACGAATTTCGGGAACCACGGCCAGGTCGAGTCATATTCGATCTTGCAGTTGTAATCCCTGGCGAAATCCGTGAGCAGATATTTGTGAACGAGCTCACCCCAGGGACCGCCCCATTCGCCGATCCGCAGGACAGCACCACCGGCATCAAAGACCGATCCGTCATAGGTCACATCCTGGGAAAACGCGTGATTGATGTTGAACAGCGGCAGGGTGGCTGCTGCGGCACTCAGTTTGAGAAGCTTGCGGCGATTGGGATCGAATGTCTTTCCAGTCATGTCCATGTTCCCCTTTTTTGAACTTATGGATGCGGGATCGGTCGTTCAGTCTCAGGCGGGCGTTCAGCCGCCGAAGATACGTTTAAGATTGACGAGTTTAGACGTCGCGATCATCGAAATGACGACGAGAAGGATGGCAAAGATACCGGCAGCTGCGGCCGTCGGCTCGAACGCGTAACGCAACGCGACATACATCGCCATTGGCAGCGTCTGGAGGTTCGGTGTCGACAGGAACAGCGTCACTTCGAACTGCCCAAAGGAAATGATGAAGGCGAAGATTGTGCCTGCTGAAATGGCGGGCGCGATGATCTTGAGCGTGATCAGCCGAAAGGCTGTAAAGGGTGAAGCACCGAGCGACCGTGCCGCCTCTTCAAGGCTCCGGTCGAAACCGACGAGCGAAGCCGTGACAGTCGCAATCACGAACGGGCACGTGACGATGACATGGCCGATGACGAGGCCGGTCAGGCTGCGTGCCAGCCCGATTCCGCTTGTGACATAGAAGACGTAAAGAGCAAGGCCAAGAACGACGCCGGGAAGGACGATCGGCATCATGAAAAAGGCGCGCAACATTCCAATCAACGGGCCGGAGGCGCGCGACAGGAAAAGGGCTGCCATGGTGCCGAGCACCGTCGAGATCGCCGTCGAGATCGCGGCAACCAGAAATGACACGCCGTAGGCAGACAGGAACGAAGGTGATGTCAGGAAAGCATAGACCCACCGTAGCGAAAAGCCCTGTGGGGGGAAGGTGAGGTAGTCCCCGGAATTCAAGCCCGCCAGCACCACGATAACAACGGGCACGAGCAGAATGGCCAGCGTCAGAAGCGAGATCGTCTTGAAGACAAACGGGATGGGAGATTCATCGCGCATCAACTCCGACCTCCTGTCGTGCGCATGGCAACCCTCTGATAGACGGCAATAGCCATGAGGCTTGTGACGAAAAGAACAACGGCGATGGCCGCGCCGAACTGCCAGCGACCGGTTTCGGCCACCTGCTGATAGATGTGGATGGGCAGGACCATGACCTTCCATCCGCCCATCAGCGCGGGAACGACGTAAGAAGAGATCGCGAGCGCAAAGACAAGCAGTGTTCCCGCCAGAATCCCAGGCATGGAAAGCGGCAGCACGACCGACCAAAACGCTTTTGCGCGAGACGCGCCCAGAGACCGAGCCGCCTCTTCCAGCGATGGATGAATGGATTTGATGATGCCGATCAACGACAGAACCATGAAGGGCAGTGTAATCTGTACAAGTCCGACCACCACGCCGAAGGTGTTGTACATCAACGGCAGCGGCCCGGAAATGACACCCAACTTGATCAATGCGCCGTTGATGAGACCGTTGTCGCCCAGCAGAACCATCAGACCATACAGACGAATGACCATGTCGAGCTGCATGGACGACAGGACAAGTATCATCAACAGCGCGTTTCGGCCGGGACTTACGGTCTTGGCAATGACATAGGCCAGCGGATAGCCAAAAAACAGACATATGAGCGACACAACGGTGGCGATACCAACCGAACGCAGGATGGACTCGTAGTAAATTGAACGCGTGAAGATGCGCACGAAATTGTCGAAGGTGATCACGCTGGACAGGCTGATGACACCAGCTGTCGATTTGTTGAACGCCAAGGCAAAAAGAGATGCGGTGGGCACGACGAAGAAGACGAGGAAGAAGAGAAACGCCGGAATAACCAGCAGCCAGAAAATTCCCCCTGAAAAGAAGCGCTGTCCCATGCGCAGACCGGCCGTCCCGGTGTTTCTTTCTGCAGTGGTGGTGACCGTGCCTGTTGCCATATCCCTCATCCGGTCTCCTGATTATTCGGCGGCAAGCGGCGGCATGGATGCGTGGAGCGCATCGTAGCCGATCAATGCTTTTTCCGGTGGTGGTGGATACGTCGTCCTGCTTTGCGAGAGACCGGCACGGACCAAGCCTGCGGCGATCGAGATGGCTGTCGGTATCGGGTCTATCACAGGAACATCAATGCCTTCGGCGAGCAGGCCGGCCCGCAAACCGGCAGCACAACCCATCAGTCCCGTACAGCCGAAGATCAGCGCCTCTGCGCCATCCTCCTCGACAGCTTTTCGACCCTCTTCGATAAGCCGACGCAAGGTTTCTGTCCTGTCGGCTTCCAGATGGAGAACCGGAATATCCACACTGCGCACCGATGCCAACTTGCTGGAAAGACCGCACAACGCGGCCGTGTTCTCAAAGGATGGCCTCAAGCGGCGCATGACGGTTATGACCGAAAATGTGTGGCCAAGCATGGCGGCGATGTGCATGCCGGTCTGCGCCGGCCCGACCACGACCATGTCTGTGATTTCCCTTGCAGGCCTCAGACCTGGGTCGCCCATGCAATCTATGATCACAGCATCGACGCCGTCTCGATCGGCTTTGTTGACTTCAAGGAGAGTGCCGGGCACGGACATCGCTGCCTCGAATTCGCTTTCGATCGAAGCTGGCCCCGTCGAGATCTCGGCATGAGACACTGCTATTCCCGGGTATTCCAGCGCCTTGAGATCAGCAAGCTTGCGAAAGCCCCTTGTGACGAGCGGTGAGATGACGCGGATGTGGACTGTGTTGTCTTGCATCTGGAACTCCCCCTCCCGTTTTGTGATGACGCTACCGTGCATCGCTCAACCGCAGAGTGGAAGGGGATTGAGGAATAGGTAGGGCGTTGTTTCGGATGGGTAGTTTCCATGATAAAAACACAAATACCTACCCGAACGGGTAGTCTCAATCGTATGATTTAAAAGCAATTCGTCGCGTTGATTAAATTTTGATCATTCAGACATGCAGTTTTAGCCATGCCATAGCGCGCCGCTCTGACACCGGATTGGTGGTTACACAAGAGAGAAAGGAAATTCGAACCCCGGCGACCGGTCGCTCAGGCGATATCCTGAACCAGATGTCCGGCAGACACCTCGCGGTACCGCCGAACCGGTGGAACATAATCCACGGGCCGGATCGGACTTTTGATCTCATCCGTCGCCATATTGCGCTTGATGGCGCGTCGCGTTGGGTCCGGCACCGGAACAGCCGACATGAGCTTGCGTGTGTATTCGTGTTGGGGATTGTCAAAGACAGCGGAGCGCGGCCCGATTTCGACGATTTCTCCGAGATACATCACGGCCACGCGATGACTGACCCGTTCCACCACCGCCATATCATGGCTGATGAACAGGAACGCCAGATTGAGGCTCTGCTGCAAATCGAGAAGCAGATTGCAAACCTGCGCCTTGATGGAGACATCGAGTGCAGAGACCGCTTCATCCGCAACAATGATCTTTGGGTCGAGCATGAGCGAGCGCGCGATAGCGACGCGTTGGCGCTGCCCACCTGAAAACTCGTGAGGAAACCGCCGCATCATATCGGGAGAAAGCCCGACTTTTTGAAGAAGCCCTGCAGTTTTCTCCCGCGCCTGCGCCTTCGTTCCCAGCCTGTGCTCGAGAAACGGCTCCATAATGGCAGATCCGACTGTCATGCGCGGATCGAGACTGGCGAAGGGGTCCTGGAAAATCATCTGGACGCTGCGGCGCATCGCCCGCAAACTGGGTTTATCGAGCCGCATCACATCGTATCCGTCCAGCGTGACACGACCAGCGGTCGGCTCTATCAGGCGGGTGATCGAGCGCCCTGTTGTGGACTTGCCACAACCGGATTCACCCACCAGAGACAGGGTCTCGCCCTCATGCAAATCGAAAGACACCTTTTCAACAGCATGAACGGCACCGGATTTGCGCGCGAGAATGCCAGACCGAATATCGAAACGCGTGGTGAGATCCTTGACCGAGAGGATCGGCGTCATCGACTTCTTGACTGTGTCCGTCACCTCCATCAACGGCTGATTTTCGCCGGTCTTGATGTCGATGACCGGAAAGCGCATGGGCAGATCGAGGCTCGCCATCGAGCCGAGCCTCGGAACGGCGGACAACAGGGCCCGTGTGTAAGGATGTTTGCCGCGATGGAAGATATCGTCGGTCGTGCCAGTTTCGGCCATATCTCCACGGAACATCACGATCGTGCGGTCCGCCACCTCGGCGACCACGCCCATGTCATGCGTGATAAAGAGAACCGACATGCCCTCCTCTTCCTGAAGGGTCTTGATGAGATCCAATATCTGGCCCTGGATCGTCACATCGAGGGCCGTGGTCGGCTCATCGGCGATCAGAAGCTTTGGCTTGGAAGACAGCGCCATGGCGATCATGACACGCTGGCGCATACCGCCGGAAAACTGGTGTGGATATTCATCGTAACGGGCTTTGGCGTTGGGGATGCGCACCTTTTCCAGCAACCGGATCACTTCGGCCTTGGCAGAAGATGACGACATGTTCTGATGCACCGTCAGCGCTTCAGAAATCTGCTTACCGATCGGGAAGATCGGATTGAGACTGGTCATCGGCTCCTGGAATATCATGGAGATATCCCTGCCGCGCACCTTGCGCATCTCTTCTTCCGGTAAAGAGAGAAGATCACGACCACCGAGCACGACCTTGCCTTCGATGCGACTGGTCTTCTTGTCCAGCAGACGCATGATGGAAAGCGACGTGACGCTTTTGCCGGAGCCACTTTCGCCCACGATGGCCAAAGTCTCTTTCGGTGCGATATCGAAACTCATATCGCGCACCACCGATTTCCAAGCTCCTTCCAGACGGAAGGAGGTCGTGAGATTCTGAACGGAAATGACGGGGCTGACCGAACCGCCAGCATGTTCCATTGCAGTGGCTGACAGCAGCATGGACATCTCCTAAAAATGAAGGCGCAGCCGCATCAAGCGGCGAGAGCTTTTTCAGCGAGCCCGACCCAATAGCTGATGCCATAGGGAAGCGCCTCGTCATTGAAGTCGTATGCTGCGTTATGAAGACCAGCCGTATCGCCATTACCGAGGAAGATGAAAGCTCCAGGACGTGCTTCCAGCATGTAGGAAAAGTCTTCCGCACCCATGTGTGGGGCCGCATTGGAATTGACCGCATTGGATCCAGCGACAGCGCTGGCCACACCCACGGCAAAATCGGTCTCGTTTTCATGATTGAAGGTCACGGGGTAACCCCGGCGATAGGTCACCTCCGCGGTGGCGCCATGAACTTGCGCGGTTGCCTGGGCAACTTCGGTCAGGCGCTTCTGGGCAAAATCTCGCGTTTCCGGCAGCAATGTTCGAACGGTCCCCGTCAACGTTACATCACCCGGTATGACGTTCACCGCCGTGCCGCCATGGGTGGTCGCGACAGTGACCACAAGCGATTTCAACGGATCCATCTGGCGAGACACGATAGACTGTAGGGCAATGATGACGTGCGCCGATGTCAAGACAGGATCAATCGACAGATGCGGTGCCGCCGCGTGGCTTCCACGACCGGTAATCTTGATTTCGAAACTGTCAGCCGCCGCCATGACGGAGCCCTTGCGGATGGCAAAATTACCCACGGGAATACCGGGTTCATTGTGCATGCCATAAACTTCTGCAATGCCGAACTTGTCCATCATGCCATCATTCAGCATGGCAAGCGCGCCAGCTCCACCCTCCTCCGCAGGCTGGAAGATCACAGCGACGGAACCCTTGAAATTGCGGGTTTCCGAAAGATATTGTGCAGCGCCCAACAGCATGGCCGTGTGACCATCGTGTCCGCAGGAGTGGGCTTTGCCGGGGACCTTTGACGCCCACGGCTTGCCGCTGGTTTCCATAATCGGCAATGCGTCCATATCGGCGCGAAAGCCAATCGTTGGGCCATCTCCATGCCGACCCCTGATGACACCGACGACACCGGTCTTGCCGATGCCGGTTTCCACGATGTCGCAGCCGAACGACCGCAATTTCTCCGCGACGAATTTCGATGTTTGGAAGACGTCATAGAGTAATTCCGGCGTCTCATGCAGGTGGCGCCTCCAAGCGGCTACATCGTCCTGCATTTCGGCGACACGATTCAAAATCGGCATTTCTGCACCCCTTTTTTTCCATGGTTCCCCACAGGTCTGCCCCCATACTGCGTTCGTAAAATCTCTTTTTGCAAGTGCGAAATTTGCATCTTGAATGAAAAATAGGCTCGTGTTTAGATGGCACAAAATTTGGTCAAATACGCATGAGGCCAATGATGCGGACTCGCTTTCAGAATTTCGAAACAAAGGAGAAATTGAAGAAATCCTTGTGAAGTCAAGTGGTTAGAAAAGCCACAGCTGCAAGGAAGCGTCGAGGACGCGCACGCGCTGCGCAAACGCAAAACAATCCAAAACGGGGAATAAAATGAGAAAATCCAATATCTTGTTAGCAGGCAGCGTCGCCGCCTTGGCATTCGCCCCACCTGCAGCGCATGCGGAACGCGGCACTGACGGCGAACTGAAGATACTCTTTTGGCAGGCCGTATCCACGCTCAACCCGTATCTCTCGGGTGGCACGAAGGAGTACTACAGTGCCTCCATGGTCATCGAGCCGCTGGCGCGGTACGACGAAAAAGGCGGGTTGGTCCCCACGCTGGTCACCGAAATCCCGACGCTGGAAAATGGTGGCATATCGAAAGACTTGCTGAGCATGACATGGAAGCTCAAGCCCGACGTAAAATGGTCGGATGGTACACCGCTGACGGCCGAAGACGTGATTTTCACCTGGAAATATTGCACAGCCCCGGACGGCGGTTGCGCACAGGCGGCACAGTACGAAGGCGTCAAAACGGTCGAAGCGCCCGATCCACACACTGTCAAAATTACCTTCAACGAACCCAAGCCTTATCCCTACAGCGCCTTTGTCGGTGGCCAGTCCCCGATCATTCAGAAAAAGCAATTCGAAAATTGCGTCGGCGCGAAAGCCCCCGGCTGCACATCGGCGAATTTCGGACCCATCGGAACCGGCCCCTTCGTCGTCAAGGATTTCAAACCCAACGATGTCATCAGCTTCATCGCGAATCCAAACTACCGCGATCCGGACAAACCTGCCTTCGCGACAGCCACGCTGAAAGGCGGCGGTGACGCGGCCTCCGCTGCCCGCGCGGTGTTGGAAACCGGTGAGTTCGATTACGCTTGGAACATGCAGGTCGAGCCCGAAATTCTGGCGACCATGGTGGCCGCGGGTAAGGGTGAGCTGGTCACAGCGTTTGGCACCCAGGTTGAGCGCATTAACCTCAATCATTACAATGCCGACCCGGCGTTGGGCGACAAACGATCGACCAAGGAAGCCGGTCCACATCCATCCCTGTCGGACCCTGCCGTTCGCCGGGCTCTTTCCATGGCGATCGACCGTAACATCATCGATGAAGCTGCCTATGGCGAATCCGGTAGGCCAACATGTAACATCGTGCCCGGTCCGGAAGCCTATGCTTCAACGGCAAACGACTGGTGCCTAACCCAAGACATCGACGGCGCTAACAAGCTGCTAGACGATGCTGGCTGGGCCAAGGGTCCAGACGGCATCCGTGCCAAGAATGGCGTTCGCCTGTCCTACCTCTACGCCACCTCCACCAACTCCGTTCGTCAAGCCACGCAGGAATTGGTCAAGGATATGTGGTCGCAGATCGGCGTTGACGCGGAGTTGCGCAATACCAGCGCTTCGGTGTTCTTCGGCGGGGATCCGGCAAGCCCTGATACCTTCCAGAAGTTCTACGCCGACGTGGAAATGTACACCAACAACTTCGACGGAACGGACCCGGAAAAATATTTGGCGGAATGGCTGTGCGACAAGGTCCCCGCTCCCTCCAACGGTTGGCAGGGCCAGAATATTCCACGTTATTGCAACCCGGAATATGACAAGCTTCTCGGTGAACTTTCCAAAACTGCCGAACAAGAGAAGCGCATCGAGCTTTCCAAAAAGCTCAACGATATGCTGACAGAAGAAGGCGCGCACATTCCGCTCATCTACCGCGGACAGGTTTCGTCGCGATCGCTGACATTGGAGGGTGTCAAGATGACCGGCTGGGATTCCGAGCTCTGGAATATCGCGGACTGGTCCCGCAAGAAATAAGAATGCAGGCCGCGCCGGCTTTGTCTTGACCGACGAAGCCGGTGACTTTGCATTTCTCGAAGGTCCGGAGACGCACCCATGTTTGCCTTTACGATGCGGCGACTTTTCTTTGCCGTCCCGACATTGCTCGTCATCAGCTTTGTTATCTTCGCACTGCTTGATCTCGCACCCAACGACCCCACTGGCGATCTGCCGCTGACAATCCCGCCAGAGGTTCGGGAACAAATCCGCGCATCGCTTGGCCTGGATCAACCTTTCTTGATGCGTTATCTCTACTGGCTCCAGCAATTCTTCATCAACGAACCGCTTAACCTCATTGAGAAACTGACCGGCTGGCAGTTTGGCGATGGCCAGAGAATGCGTGTACTGTCCTGGGCGACGCGCAGTCCGGTCGTCGATCTCGTCGTACAGCGCATGCCACAGACGCTTTGGGTGGTGGGCCTTGCCTATCTCTTCGGAACAATTCTGGCGATCCCGATCGGCGTCATTTCTGCCTATAAGCAATATTCCATCTTCGATCAGATCGGCACTTTCATATCGATGCTGGGCTACTCCGTCCCCACCTTCTTCACGGGCGTTCTGCTGGTCGTGGTGTTCAGCTCCTGGCTACAATGGTTCCCGTCGGTCTACGATACCAACCTCCAGGTCAACAGCTGGTCCAGTTTTCTCCTACAGATCAAGCAGATGTTCCTGCCCGTGCTGGTTCTGACACTCTACAATGTCTCGCAGATCAGCCGCTTTGTGCGCGCCTCCATGCTGGATAATCTTCATCAGGACTATGTCCGTACCGCCCGCGCCAAGGGGGTGAAGGAAAAGACCGTTCTCCTGGTACATGTGCTGCGCAACAGCCTTATCCCGGTGGTCACCGTCATTGCGCTGGGCGTTCCGACGATCTTTTCCGGCGCTATCATCACCGAGCAGATTTTCCGTGTGAACGGCCTTGGGCAATTGCTGATCACCGCAGTGCAGGGCGCCGACATTCCTCTGGTTCAGACGCTAACTTTCATATTTGCCGTTTTGATCGTTCTCTTCAACCTGATTGCCGACGTTCTCTATGGCATTCTCGACCCGAGGATTCGCTATGACTGATGCAACGGTCGCGCCATCAAACGCCGCCTCCAGCCCGATGAAATCTGCCCTGGTCGATATCTGGAAACAATTTCGCGCCCACAAGGGCGGCGTGGTCGGGCTGATTGTTTTTACATTCATTGTTCTCGCCGTCTATGTCGGCCCCTACATCCATCGGGTCGCTCCCAACGCCATCAATGTGAAAGCCCGCAACCAGTGGCCATCTCTGGCGCATCCTTTCGGCACAGACAATCTGGGGAAGGATATGCTGGCGCAGGTCTTGGCGGGCGGACGCATCTCACTTGCCGTCGGCATCACGGCCATGTTGCTGGCCCTGTTCCTTGGAACCCTTGTGGGTGTCCTGTCTGGCTATTTTCGCAGGCTAGACGGGCCTCTGATGCGGCTGACGGACCTGTTCCTCGCCCTGCCCCTGTTGCCGCTTTTGCTGGTCATCCTGCTTTTGTTTCGCGATACATTGCGCGCTGCATTCGGTCCCGAGACGGGGATTTTCATTCTCATCGTGACCGTCATCGGCATCACCAGTTGGATGCACACGGCGCGCATCGTGCGCGGCGACGTTCTCTCGATTAAAAACCAGGAGTTCATTCTGGCGGCGAAATCGAGCGGCATGCGTGAATACCGCATCATTATCAAGCACATATTGCCCAATGTTCTCAGTTCGATCATGGTATCGGCGACGTTGGGCATTGCCGCCGCCATCATCACCGAGTCCGCGCTCAGCTTCCTCGGCCTCGGCTTCCCCTCCGACTTTCCGACTTGGGGCCGCCTGCTGTTTGATGGCGCCAATTTCCTGCAATTGACACCCTCCCGCGTCTTATGGCCAGGGCTTGCGATCTCGCTGACCGTTCTCAGCGTGAACTATATGGGTGATGCGATAAGGGACGCTCTTGATCCCAGAAGCTTGAAGACCTGAGCCACGCGGAGGTGGTGGGGATACAAAGACTGCTTTTCCCCAATCACTCGCGCATCAGGTGAGGAGCGGCCCACCCTGCAAGGTGGACCGGCTCCACTTATGCCACCGCGAAAACCTGATCATGTGTGGCGACGTAGAATGTTCCGTCCGATGTAACCCATCCGCGGAACATGCCATCGGTATTATAGGGCGCTGCAATCGAACCGTCGGCACCGACGGCCACCAGCCCGGCCCCAATGCCGTGCGGTTTCAAATCCTCCTGAATGATCTTGGAGGCTGCCTGCTCCACAGTTTCGCCAAGATATCCGATGCGGCTTGCCACTTCGTGGCCAACTGCATAGCGGATGAAGAACTCACCTTTTCCTGTGCCAGAGACAGCGCAGAGCCCGTCACGGGCGTAAGTGCCGGCACCGACGATGGGGGTATCACCGATCCGACCGACCGGCTTGTTGTTGTAACCACCTGTCGAGGTCGCCGCAGCCAGATGTCCGGCAGCGTCAAGCGCGACCGCACCAACGGTGCCGTGTTTCTCGGACTCGCTCGCCACCGCCGCTGTGCCTGCCTCTGCATGGGCCTTCATAGCAGCCAGCGCTTTGACACGCCTTTCGGTGGTAAAGTAGCTATTCTCGACAACGTCGAGGCCTTCATCTCTGGCAAAGTCGTCTGCAGCGCTGCCCCCCATCATGACGGCCTCACCCTTTTCCATGATGCGTCGTGCAGCCTTGATCGGATTGCGAATCCGTCTTGCCAACGTCACTCCGCCAGCCTCCAGCGTCGCGCCATCCATGATCGAGGCTTCCAACTCATGATCGCCATCGGCATTGAGTGCAGCACCGTAGCCTGCGTTGAAATGCGGGCTGTCTTCCAGCACCACGACCGCTGCCTGGACCGCATCGAGTGCTGACCCGTTGGATATGAGCACGGCCCAGCCCGCGCGCAAAGCATGAGCGAGATCGATGCGTGCCGCCTGCCACTCCTCATCGGTCAAGCCGAGCTTTGCCATGACACCGCACCCGCCATGAATTGCCAATGCGATCTTTCCCATCATTTTTCCTTCTTTTGAACGACATGAGCCGGGCAACATCTTGCCCGGCCCGGTCATCGAAGTCCGCGCAGCTTATTGTGCTGGGCGGATGTTCATCGCCAACGTGTCTTCGTCCGAGCGCGGCGCGATGGTGATGGTCTTTTTCATGCCCCATGCGGAGATGATCGAGGCGATCGACAGATTGGGGCGATCCGATGCCACGATCGCGTTAGCGTCTTTCAGATATTGCGCGCGCTTGGCAGCGTCCATTTCGACACCCGCCTGCTCGATCAGCTTATCGAGCGCCGGGTTCGAGTAGCCGCGAATGTTGAAAGCACCCAGCTTCTTGGCAGGCTCATTGGTATGCACAAGCGACGACAGCGTATAGTTCGCTTCACCCGTCAGCGTCCCCCATCCTGACATCGTCAGCGAATAATCGCCACGTGTGTTGGCCGGGAAATAAACCGCGCCAGGCTGGGCATTGGCTTCAACCTGAATGCCGATCGCGGTCAGCATCTGTGCGATCGTGGTACCCGCATCCTTGTCGCCGGGAAGACGATCATTGGTGAAGGAGAAGGTCACCTTGAAGCCATCGGGATACCCGGCCTCCGTCAGCAAAGCCTTCGCTTTGTCCACGTCGGATTGTGTCGGCTTCACATCAGGATTGTAGCCAAAGATGTTCGGCGTGACGAGCTGCGACTGGACCGTGCCCATGCCTTCCATGGCGATCTCGGTGATGGTTTCCCTGTCGATCGCAAGATCAAAGGCTTCGCGAACCCTTGGGTCGGTAAAAGGGTTCTTCGGCAGCGGCGAGCCATCCTTGGCGCTGACCTGTGGCGACTTTTCGCGGAAATCGAAAGCGATGTTGAACAGATACACGCTGTCCTGTCGAACGATGGTAAGCTTGGAATCCTGCTCCAGCGTCGGCACATCGGAGGCCGGAATGCGCGCAATGAGATCGACCTGGCCCGCCTTCAGTTGGGCCACGCGGGCCGCATCATTCGGTAGTTCCTTGCGAATGACCTTGTCCCACGGCTCCTTGCCACCCCAGTATCCGTCAAAACGCTCCAGAACGAGCTGCTCCTTCGGCGTCCACGAGACAAACTTGTAGGGGCCAGTGCCAATGGCGGCCTTGCCGGAATTGAAGCCTTCGGAGGCTTTTTCGGCGCTGTCGGAATAGTCCTTGGCAGCAATGTGCGAGACGACGAACAAACGGATGAAATCATTCGGCAGGTTCGGAGCCGGGCCGTCCGTTTTGACGCGAATGGTCAATGGATCGACGATCTCGACACCCTTCACGCGGCGTACATAGATCGTGGTCGGGTTTGGGCCGGCAACACGCGGAATGCGCTCGATGGAGAATTTGACGTCTTCTGCGGTGAAGTCAGATCCATCATGAAATTTCACGCCGGGGCGCAGCCTGAATTCCCAGGTGCTGTCGTCAATCGCCGTCCAGCTGGTGGCAAGGCCCGGTTCGAGTTCCAGGTTGTTGCCGGATTTGATCAGCGAATCGTAAATATGCTTCATTGCCTCGGCGTGGGTGCCTGCGGCGGTGAAGTCGGGGTCGATCGACAGCGGCCCGGCGCGCACGCCGATTGTCAGATCGGCAGCAAGGGCGGCACTTGAGACGCTACCCAGCAAAGCCGTTGCAAGCACAGCTGTGCGGACTGTTTTCGAGATTATCATTCTTCGTTCTCCTCTGTCGGTATCATAGGGGGCCAGTTCGGTGAATCCACGACGACCTTGGCAAGCAGCTCCGACAGCATCAGCTGTTCGGCGGGGGTGAGCGACGAGACCATCGCCTTTTCGCGCTCGACCATTGGCTGCATGGCCTGCTCGACGATGCGTTTGCCTTCGTCGGTGATAAAGAGGACAAAACTCCTCAGATCCGTCTGGTCGATTTCACGGCGGATAATATTCTTGTCGATGAGCTTCTGGATCGCCCGGCTGATCGTATTTTTTGGGAAACCGGAGGAGCTGCAAATCGCACTGGCCGTCAGCCCGTCGGATAGCCCGAGCGAATAGAGCACGACGAATTCCGGTCGCGGAACACCGTGTTCCTTTTCGATCAGTCGATAGATCGGCTCGTTAAATTGCAGGGCTAGAAAATTGAACCGGAACGACAACCAGCACGGATTTTGCCAGAGCTTGACGGAAACGAGTTCCTCCACGCCGTGGCTTCCGGCGGCAATTTTGCCACCTTCCCGCAGCAGAGCATCCAGTGTTGGTCCCCGTGATTGTCGCAATCAATCCTCGCTTCACTGCCATTCATTTTAGTCCCGTATGGAACTTGACGTTGGTTTAAATGGCTGTCAATTTCTTTTTTTAGTTCCATTTAGAACTTTGTTTGATGGAGCGCAGATAGGCAAAAAGCACAAATATTGTGCTGAAATGCCAAATGGTGGACGTTCTTTGCGCCTTTGCGCCGCAAATGAGAATGGGGATAGCGAATTGAAGATAGCCGACATGAACTGGATGCAGGTTGAAGAGCGCGTCGCGGAAAACGATTGCTGCATTTTGCCGATCGGCAGCGTCGAACAGCACGCCTATCTCAGTCTTGCGACAGACATGATCCTGGCCGAGAAGATCGCGGTCGATGCGGCCGAGCCGTTGGGAATCCCGGTGTTTCCGGTCGTGCCTTATGGCCTGGCATCCTCCTTTGCGACCTTTCCGGGAACGCTCAGCCTGTCGCTCTCCACCTATATCGGCGTCATCAGAGATCTGCTCGACAGCATGTACCGGTCCGGCTTTCGTCGCATCCTCGTCGTCAACGGCCACGGTGGCAATGTACCAGCCACCACCGTTATTTCCGAGTGGCTGAACATGCATCCCGACGCCTCTGTCAAATTCCATGACTGGTGGCGGGCACCGAAAACACTGGCAAAGGTGCAGGAGATCGATCCTGCCGCTTCGCATGCCTCGTGGATGGAGAATTTCCCATGGACGCGCACGACCGACCAGCGCCAGCCCGACACGTCCAAACCTCAGATCGACTATGCAGCGCTGGCGCGTGTGGGCGCAGCCCGCAAACGCGAACTGCTGGGCGATGGCAATTATCACGGGCTTTATCAGCGGGCGGATGAAGACATGCTGGCGATCTGGGATGTGGCCGTGAAGGAAACGCGCGCATTGCTGGAGACCGACTGGCACTGACAACCACACGGACGTCGTAAAGAGACGGACAAACCCGCACAAGACGGGAGAACTGGGAACGCATGTTTGGTTTCATCCTGCAAAGACTATGGCAGGCGCTCATCGTGGTCATCGCCATGTCGGCGCTCGTCTTCTGCGGCGTCTATGCCGTCGGCAATCCGATTGACGTTTTGATCTCTCCCGATGCCACGCAGGACATTCGCGCCGCCGTGATTGCGCAATATGGCCTGGACCAGCCGCTGTGGCAGCAATATTTTACCTTTGTCGGCCGCATTCTGCACGGAGATTTCGGACGGTCTTTTGTCTACAACATGCCCGTCAGTGAATTGATCCTGACACGTCTCCCGGCCACTCTGGAACTGACATTGGCGGCAGTGCTATTTGCAAGCCTTGTTGGCATACCCATCGGCATGTATGCCGGGTACCGCCCGCACAGCCCTGTCTCTCGTGCCATCATGACATTGTCCATTCTGGGCTTTTCGGTGCCGACCTTCTGGTTCGGCCTGATGCTGATCATGGTCTTTGCGGTTCAGTGCGGCTGCATGCCCGCCGGTGGCCGCGGGGAGACGGTCAGCCTGTTCGGCGTCGATTTCAGTTTTCTGACCGGCGATGGTCTGCGTCATCTGATATTGCCGGCTCTCAATCTCGCACTGTTCAAATTCTCGCTGATGATCCGCCTTGCGCGCGCTGGCACCCGTGAGTTGATGCTAAGCGATACGGTCAAATTCGCCCGTGCCGCCGGTCTTTCGGAATTCACGGTGCTAAGCCGTCACGTTCTGCGGCTGATCTCGATCCCGCTTGTCACCGTATTCGGTCTGGAACTTGGCTCGACGCTGGCATTTGCGGTGGTGACAGAAACCATCTTCTCTTGGCCAGGGCTCGGCAAACTCATCATCGACAGCATCACCTCGCTCGACCGGCCGGTCATGGTCGCTTACCTGATGTTCGTCGCCCTTCTGTTCATCGTCATCAATCTCGTGGTCGATCTCGTTTATGCGCTGCTCGACCCGCGTTTGAGAAAGGGACGTGCCTGATGCGCGACACTCCGTTCTACAGGTTTCTGGAGGAATTTCGCGGCAACAAGGTTGCCCTTGGCGCCGCGGTCATGGTGTTCATTATTGTGCTGGTCGCCCTCATTGCACCACTCGTAACGCCGCAAGACCCTTATGATCTTGCGCATCTGGTGCTGCGCGATGCCCGTCGCCCCCCCGGTTATGTCGGCACCGGCGGTTACACCCACTGGCTGGGCACGGATTCTCAGGGCCGCGATCTCCTGTCCGCTATTATCTATGGCCTTCGTATCTCGCTGCAAATGGGCATCATTGCCGGTGGCATTGCCTTCGTCATCGGGGCTGTCGTCGGCTGCTCTGCCGCCTATATCGGGGGACGTTTCGAAAGCCTCGTCATGCGCATCGTGGATTTGCAGCTTTCGTTCCCGGCCATTCTCCTGGCCTTCGTCATTGCCGCCGTGCTGGGACAAGGTCGTTATCAGCTCATTCTGGCGCTGATCTTTGCCCAATACGCCTATTTCGCCCGCACCGCCCATGGTGCCGCGGCTGCCGAACGACAGAAGGATTATGTCGAGGCGGCATTGTCCATTCCGCTGTCACCGTGGCGCGTTGTGCTGAAACATATCCTGCCCAACTCGCTGCCGCCCCTTATCGTTGTCGCAACCGTACAGGTGGCGAGCGCCATTTCGCTCGAGGCGACACTGTCCTTCCTCGGTGTCGGCTTGCCACCAACCGAACCATCATTGGGCATGCTGATCGCCAATGGCTTCCAGTATCTGCTTTCGGGTCGCTACTGGATTTCGATCTATCCCGGTGTGGCGCTTATTCTCTTTATCGTCTCGCTCAACATCGTCGGCGACCAGATACGCGACCAGCTTAACCCGAGGCTTCGCAGATGAACCCAACACCGACTGCAACATCTGCGACCCCGCTTCTCGACGTCACCAATCTGAAAACCTGGTTCCCAAGTGGACGAGGCGACGTGAAGGCCGTTGATGGCATCTCCTTTTCCGTTGCGCCCGGCGAAGTGTTGGGTCTGGTCGGTGAATCCGGTTCCGGCAAATCGATTACTGGGTTCTCCATCATCGGCCTGATCGATGAACCCGGCCGTATCGTGGAGGGCTCAATCAAGCTGGAGGGCCGGGAGCTGGTCGGCCTGCCCAGCCACGAACTCCGGGCCATCCGTGGCAAAGTCATTTCGATGGTCTTCCAGGACCCGATGATGACGCTAAACCCCGTTTTGAGCATCGGCACGCAGATCAAGCTGGCGCTGGAAGCCCACGGAAACATCAGCAGTTCAGATGCGCGCGAACGAGCTATCAAGGCCTTGGCTCAGGTGCGGATCAGCGATCCCGAACGAAAGGTCGATTTCTTCCCGCACCAGTTTTCCGGCGGCATGCGCCAGCGCGTGGCAATCGCCATCGCGCTGCTACACCGACCCAAGCTGATCATCTGCGATGAACCGACAACGGCGCTCGACGTGTCGATCCAGGCCGAAATCCTGGCTGAGATGAAAGAACTGGTTGCTGACCTCGGCACCGCATTGATCTGGATCAGCCACGACCTCGCGGTCGTCTCCTCTATCGCTGACCGTGTTGCCGTCATGAAGTCGGGCAAGATCGTCGAAATCGGCCCGGCGCTTGGCGTGTTGACGAAGCCGCAGCATGAATACACCAAGGCCCTGCTTGAAGCGTTGCCGTCTCGCGCCAAGCCGGGCGAGCTGTTGTTGCGCGGCAGCGGTATTGCGGATGCGGCCCCACCGCCGCGAAAAGCAGCGACCGCCAATCTGCCGCCTCTCGGCAGCTCCTATCTCGTCATCGACAATGCAATGAAACGCTTCGAAAAACCCGTCGGTTTTCTGCATGGGCTAGCCATCAGATCCGGCCTGTCGCAGCCGGTCACCGTCGTCAAGGCCGTCGATGGTGTCTCGCTCACTGTCAAGCGTGGTGACGTGCTGGGGCTGGTGGGCGAATCCGGCTCCGGCAAATCGACGCTGGGGCGCATGGCAGCCGGCATCACCGTGCCGACATCGGGCGTCATCCGGCTCAATGGTCAACCCGTGATGAGTGCCGGACGCAGCCCGTCCAAGATCACGACACGTGTCCAGACCATCTTTCAGGACCCGTTCGCTTCTCTCAATGGTCGTATGCGCATTGGCGATATCATCGCCGAAGGGCCGCTTGCGCACCGGTTGGTGAGCCGCGCGGAAGCACCCGATTATGTGAGACGTTGGCTGGCCGCGGTGGGATTGGACCCCGCTTTCGTCAACCGTTTTCCCCATCAGTTCTCCGGCGGCCAACGGCAGCGCATCGCCATTGCCAGAGCACTCGCCATGCAGCCCGACGTCGTCGTGTGCGATGAACCCGTGGCCTCCCTCGACGTTTCGATACAGGCCCAAATCATCAACCTTCTGATACGCTTGCGAGCAGAGCTTGATCTGTCACTTCTGTTCATCAGCCACGATCTGTCGGTCGTTCGACACCTCTGCGACCGCGTGGCCATCCTGTATCAGGGCCGCATCGTTGAAGAGGGCGAGACGAGCGCGATCTACGCTGACCCGAAGCACGATTATACCAAGCGACTGCTCGCGGCCGTGCCGGTCCTGCCGCAAGCGGCCGAATAGAAGACGGGGAGAACGACATATGGAACCGTGGGAATGGGACGAGGCCACATGGCGCGGCAAAGTCGAGAAAGTGCGGGCTGGCCGTTCGCTGAAACCGAAGGTCTGGAAGAATGGTACACGCTGCGCCGTGGCTCTTTCCTTCGATAGCGACCATGAGACCAATGAGTTGCGCGATGGCGGGGAATCCATCGGCCGTCTCTCACAAGGGCAATATGGCAACCGCCGCGGTGTACCACGCATTCTGGACGTTCTGAAAAAAACCAGCGTTCCCGCTACCTTTTTCGTGCCTGCCGTTACGGCCCTTCTTTATCCCGACGAGCAGAAACGCGTGATTGCCGAGGGCCACGAGATCGGCTTGCATGGCTGGATCCACGAGGTGAACACGAAGGTACCGCCCGAAAAAGAGCGTGAACTGCATCTGCGCGCCGCCGAGACGATCGAAAGGATCACCGGCGTCCGCGCGGTGGGAATGCGCACGCCGTCGTGGGATTTTTCCGCAGTAACACTGGAAATAGAGCGCGAACTCGGACTTCTTTACGATAGCTCGCTGATGGCGGATGACGATCCCTATGAGTTGCTTGAAAGCGGCGAGCCCACCGGCATTGTCGAGTTACCCGTGGAATGGATCAGAGACGATGCTGTCTATTTCAACATGAACCGTTTCACAGCCCACCGCCCTTACACGCCTCCACCCGCAGTGCTCGACATCTTCAAACGCGAGTTCGACCGCGCCTATGAGGAAGGCGGCCTGTTTCTGTTGACCATGCATCCGCACGTGTCCGGTTACCGCTCGCGCATCTTCATCCTCGAAGAACTGATCCAGCATATCCAGAGCCATGACGATGTGTGGTTCGGAACGCACGCAGAGATCGCGCTCTACGCCAAGGAGAATGCCGATGCCTGACGTGATCCGTAAAGTGGCGATTGTCACCGGCGGCGGTCGTGGTATCGGGCGGGCCTGTGCACTGGATTTTGCAAAGCACGGGTTCGATCTCGTCTTGGTCGACATGATGGAGGATGATCTGGCGCGCACCGCAGCGGAAATTCGGGAACTTTCACGCGAAGCCCTTACCTATCGAGCGGATGTGCGTGACTACACACGCGCGGCCGAGATCGTGGGGAATGTGGATGCGAGACTGGGAAGGATCGACGTCCTCTTCAACAATGCGGGCCGCCCCATGGCCAAGGGTATAGAAGAGATTTCCGAGGAGGAATTCGATACCACCATCGACACCAACCTCAAGGGTGCCTTCAACTATATCCAGCCAACAGTCCCTGTCATGCGCCGCAATGGCGGCGGTCGCATCATCAATATGTCATCGATGAACGCCCATACGGGCGGCGTCACCAGTGCCGTCAGCAAATTTTCCTATACGGCGGCGAAAGCTGGCATTCTGGGGATGACAAAGGCACTTGCAAAAGAACTGGCCCCAGAGATCGTCGTCAATGCCATCTGTCCAGGTGTCATCAAGACGGAGCGCTCGAATGCCATGATCGACGCGCGAGAAGCGCAGCTCGCGGCAGGTATTGCGATGAAGCGGGTCGGCACCCCGCAGGATGTGGCAAGCGTGGTGACATTCCTCGCGACCTCCGAGCCCAATTTCATGACGGGTCAGGATATCCAGATCGACGGTATGCAGTGGATCCGTTGATCGACCTGCAACGCTAAACGACAAAAAATCCTGTCGCTATCAACCTCCGCGAGGACCTTTGCTCGGGCGCGCATCGCGTGCCGCGGCAAGGCCTCTGACGGCGTCTCGATGCCCCGTCGATGCCGGGCCCTCAAATACCTGGATGGCTTCGGCATAGCGATCCAAATTGAGATATGAATAACCTCGGATTACCATCAGATCATTCCGTTCAGTGGCGAAACGGGCGCGCTGGTCGAGCAGGATCAGCGCTTTTTCGTACTGGCCGTTATTGTAGGCCGCCAATGCCCGGTCCGTAAGGATAGCGATCTGAAGTTCTGTCGCCTTGGTCTTGTCCATACCGGATTTTGTGGCCGAGACGGCGGCATTGTCGGTGAGGCCCATGCGCAGATAGGCAAGGCTCTGGCCGTAGGCCGCGTCACTTCGGATCGTTGGCTGGCCGCCCTTCAGCGCCGCCCCGAAAGCCTTGAGTGCTTCCGCGGGCCTGTTGGCATCCATCAGGCACCAGCCCTGTTGCAGGGCTTGCTGGGGCGGAAGACCATCCGGATTGAACGTTGCGTCGCACCGGCTTGTTTTCCGCGATGGCTGGTTTTGGGCAACAACCGTTCTTCTTTGTCTCGGCGCAGCCGTGGTCGCCCCTTCCTGATAGACGACATCGGTGGGCTGGACGTCAGTGACGTGTTGACGGGCGATGCGCGGCGACGCAGAAGGATCGGGCCTGCCAACGGCGAGAATACGCTCAGACTGCGCGCCCCATTGCTGCTGGAGCTGGCGCACGCCGGCAACGTTGTTCAAATCCTGATAGGACAGCGCCAGTCCATAGGCGGATGGCTCGTCATCGGTCTTCCAGCCCAAGGCCGTGGCGAACCACTGCGCCGCCATTTGCGGCTGCAGAAACGCACGGGAATACCAGCCGAACTCCTGCGCTGTCGCGGCATCTTTCTGCGCAACGGTTTCTTCCGCAATGCGCCGCAAAACGTCAGGCTCCAGAGCAATGGGCGGATCAAGCGCCAGAAGATTGGCGGTTGCTGCAAGATAGGTCTTGCGCGCATCGTCCGACGCATCACGCCATTTATATAACACGTCTTCTGCATCGCGCGGTTCGTTCCGGGCGATCAAGGCCAGCGCGAGGCCCTGCGAGGCAGATGCTGAATCGTCTGCCGCTTTTGCTTGCCGGAACCATTTTTCCGCATCCTGATTTTCACGGCGCAGATTGTACCAGCCCAGCAACAGTGCGTCGCTGGCCAGCTTGTCGCTTTCGGCAAGGCGCTCCATTCGCATCAAATAGGCAGCTGGAACGATGACGTCCTTGCTCTCACCACCACTGGCGACGAACTGACGGGCGAGATCGTTCTTGATGGGCTCGAACTCCAGAAGTCCGTCTACCCCAGGCTTTTCTTTCGAAAGAAGATCATTCACCATCGCAACCGGGAGAAGTTCCGAAGCCTTCTGGACGGTTGCGAGCCGATCGCTGGCACCTTCGCAATTGCTCAGAACATAGTTATAGGCGTCCCGCGCGCGCTCAGGCTTATCGGTGCGCGCGAAAGCTTCCGCCACACGCCACAGCACATCGACCTCGCCGCATGTCAGCAGTCCGGGACTTGCTGCGGCCGTATCGAGGACGGCGTTATATTGCTTGAGATCGGAAGCGTTGATCAGTTTTTGCCGTGCCTCGGCAAGCCCCACCATCTCGGTCAGGTTTGGGGGCGGCTGCCAGCCTGCATCTGCCGCCTGACGATCAGCGATCGCCTTGCGCACCTCCGCATACCGGCCATTGGCATAAAGCTGCCACATGGTCTCCAGTTGCGGATCGCCCTCCTCTGGAACGGCAAGCGGATTGCTTGGGGGCGTCCAATCGGGGTAAAGCGCCCGCAACCGGGCGATTTCCGCCTGAAGCCGCGCCGTATCACCTTGCGCGGCAAAATATCGAAGTGCACTTTCATCCACCACGACAGGTTGGGAGGACGCGGGCGTTGGCGTGAGCTGAGAAGCCGAAGGCTGACGCGGAGCCTGCGCGACCTTGATCGCCGAGGGATTGCCCGGAGCAGGTGTCGTCACGGGTGGGTTGGCATTGTTCTTTAGCGGTACATTTGCGGAAGAGGATACGGCACCGAACCCATCGGATAGGATCGAACCGGTCGTGTGAACACGCGACACCCGTCCCAACAGTTCATCGCGCCACTGGTATGCGGTGACACCACACAGAGCCAATATCGCGGCTGATATGTAAAGCGACTTTCCCATCACAAGCACTCCCGATGCATTTCAGTCGCAAATGACAGAGCCAAGAGATGCAACGAAGATGGATAATAAAGTGTTGACGTGAAACGACGGAGATCCTCTGGAATAGGTGTTTTGTCGCTAACGCAGGCTGAAAGCGCTGGGATGATGCGATATCCGGCATCCGACAGAACATCTTTCGGTTCTCCGGTTCGCAGCTCGAATGTGGCCATGTTGCCGCCGTCGATCACGGTTCCATTTTGCAAACGCTCCAGAAGCTTCTTATCTCCTAACCCTGCTCTCGACAGATAGAGCGGTATTCGAACGGAATTATATCCGAATTCCTGCGGAAATCCGTCGGCGGGCCGTGGCTTTGTTTTTACCGAAACCCAGTCGGCGGGAAGTTTTCTCGGGCCAAAGGCATAGGCCGTGATCTGTGCAAGACCGTCCTTGCTCAACGCAGCCCAAAGCGGGGAAGGCGCAAGCTCGTTCAGGACGGGAAAGGCTTCGAAAATGAAGTAGGAAGGATTAACGACTGGCCCGTCCGGCCGATCGTCTTCTCCGAAACCTGTCGTTCCAGGCAACAGAAGTGTGCGCCCTCCCCTTTGGACAACCGCTTTGGCAAGCACCGTCTCGGCAATGGAGCGGGCAGCTTCAGCATAATCAGTCTTGCCCCACTGCCTGGATGCCAGTGCCAAGGCATAGGCGATCAGGATGTCGCCATCGGTGGCATTGTTGATATCGGAAATATGCGGGGTCGCCTGCGGGTCCCATTTCCACGCGGCCAGCCCATCATCCCGAACCATTAACTCGGTTTGGGTGAACGACCAGATCAGCTCGAAATCGGCCGGTTGATCGGCAAGAACGGCAAGCCACATGCCGTATCCTTGTCCCTCGCTGTGGCTGATATTGTTGTTTGCAGTATCAACAATACGTCCGGCAGGATCGAGAAACGCCGACTTGTAAGCCGACCAGTCGGCCTGCGTTATCGAGGCAGCCCTTGCACCGATTGGAGACAAGATCATCACCAGCATCACCAGGGTTTTGGACAGGAGGCAGCACGCATATCTCATTTTTGTCGCCCCATGCCACGCAGCATCAGGAATGTCACACATCCCAACAGCGTGAGAAACCCAATGAAAACCACAGAATAAGAAAGCGTGTTGGTCGATAGCCAATTCGCCGCGATCAACCGCCAGTTCGAAAAGGAGAACGGACGGGTGATGATGAAGCTGGGCTGTTCGGCAGCGATCGTCTCCACCTTGTCGGCGGCTGCATCATAGGTAGCGATGCGTCCACCCAGTGCATTCCAGCGTTTCTGTTCGACCATCGCGGCCATGCCGGTCCGCAAATCTGCAGACGTCGGTGCGGTGGCCATGGTCCAGACACCCTCGCCGCCAGGGCTCAAACCCTGCGCGAGCATGAACGAGACATTACCTGGCGGTGTATAAATCTGCTCGGCACCGGGAAGAAAGCGCAGCGTCTCAGAACTGATGTCGAAGTTGCGCTTCATCCATTCCTCAAAGGACGAAATCTGCCCCTGCCAGACACCGCCATCGACGCGTTCCCGCCAGTCATTGAAAAGCTGATCCGTCTGTGCAGGTTGAGCGGCGCTGCCGCTCTCCCGCCAGGCAACCTGACTTGCAGGCGCGAGATCGAGCTGACTGATCAAGGCCTGCGGCATCTGCGTCAGCGTTCCGAAGAACAGGGCGTTTCGCTCACCAACGGCGCCCGGTGTTGCGACGAGTTCCACAGGAATAGGTTGTCCGCCCGCAAGGGCCAGACGGCTGAGAAACGTGGCTGCAGCCGACATGGTATCGGTGTCCACCCGCTCCAGCCATATGGCGACAGGTTGACCGCCCTCACGATAGGGCTGGCCAACACCGTTCGTCGCGGCGAGATCGGGCGCTCGACCGATCATCGCGTAATTGGGGATATGAAGTTCAGTCGTATCGAACAGCGCGAAACGCGGTGTCTGGTTTGCTGGTGCACCCGGCAGGCAGGCTGTATCTGCCTGCGTCATCAACACGGCTTCGATGGCAATCGTATTCACGCCCGGCACGAAATGGCGCAGGGTGACGTTGATCGGTAGATGCCTGAAAATACCGCCGCCGCGGTTCGACACCGGCACCGTCGAGGCGATATTACCATTGACGTAAACATCGATGTGGCTACCGGGCAAAACCTCGTTCGAGTAGGCGGCATCCAAAAGCAAGGTCGCTTCACCATAGGCCGAAGCGTAAAAATCTGCTGGCGTACCAATGGTAAAATCGGTGCGGAAGCGTCGGCCGGAGAATTCGCTGCTTTTCACGCCGAGCGCAGAAAGCGAGATACGACGATCGGACATGACCAGCGGCGCGTCCGGCGTATGCCATGCCTTTGTTGAAAGCGTCGCGCGGGCTGCGCCTGTCGGGCGCTCGACCGATGCGGTCAGTTGGTCGATGGCAAGCTGCATTGCCTGCGGCGTCGGACCACCGACGATGAGCGCCGATACACCATTGATAATGTTGCTCTCAAACCCCGCATAGGGACCTGACAGGGCCTCCGGTGGCACCGCCCGCGTGGCGGCGGCAATTTCGCGTGCCGTGCCAGCAAGAACCGTCAAGGTTCCGGCCGTTTGCTCTCTGGGCAAACTCGTACTGAACGTCACCTGCTGGTTCGGCATCTGCGTGCGAAGAGCAAGGGCTTGGGCAAGCTTGAGGAGTGGCTGGGCAGACACCGGGTTCGTGAGGCCCGGTGCAACGATATTGATCGCCGTCAGACCAGCAAGATCGGCGCCCGTCGCCTGGATGTCGTCAATCGTACTGAACCGGTTGCCGACATCGCCGTTGAACGTAATATAGGTGCTGGCGGGGCTGACATCGGTCCAGAGATCGTATGTTGACTGTATCGTGCAGTCGGTGCGGTGGCGCTGTTGTACGCCCAATGAAATGACGTTGGCGCCAGCCTGAAGCGCATCGGGTGGAATGGCCATGGTAACATTGCCCTGAGCGTCCGGCGAAGAAACGGTTTTTCGCTCCAGAGGTATGTTGTTGACGGAAACTTCGAGGTTGGAACTTTCCGGCGCAACGACAATCGCGTTCTGATAGCCGATCGTCAGCGATACCGCTGCCTTGGCCTGCTCCGGCGTCAAATAGAGCGTCCATTGACGTTGATCCATTTCACCGGTGAGGCTGAGGTCTTGAAAGGGCAGGATGTAGCGGCGACGGTCATCGGCGTCGTCCGAGATGGCAGGGGTCACAGCTCTCGGCGATGCCGCAGCACCTGGCGCAGGAATTGGCACGGCGGGCACTTCTGTCGCGGGTTTCTGGACCGGCGGGGCTGGCGCAACGGGCGCTGGGATCGGCAGCGCCGCTGGCTTTTCCGGCGACATGTCGAAGGGCGTCGATTGCGCGAGGGCGATGGTTGAAATGGACACGAGACATATGGCGGAAAGGAGCGACTTTCTCATGGTTTCGGCGCTCCCAATGCCGGCTTCGTTTGCCGTTCCGGTTTGAGGGAACGGAAGAAATAATAGAGGCCGCGTTGCGTCTGGAAGATCGCGATGACCATGAACGTCACCGTGCCCTTGATGAGGCCTGGATTTTTTCTGCGAACGCGTTGAATCTCACTCCACTGCTCCGAGTTGGCAAAAATGAGATCCGCGATCAGCCGGTGATCCACCGCCTTCTGGGGCGAGAATGTGCTACCCACCGAGATAAAACCATCCTGCTTGACGGAGCGAACGATGTTGATACCCATCGTTTCCGGCACGCCTTCGCTATGCGGCTTGACGCGAATGGTGGCGGTCGTTCCCTTTTCAACGGGAACCAGCCCGGAATCAAAAATGTGAATGAGCATGCCGTGCACGGAGACGTTTTCCACGGTCGCAGGCAACCACGCGTCGCTATCGCCAACTTGCAGTTCGCAGCGCCGCTTCACGGTAACGCGACGCGACGCGGATTTTTCACTCCGCTCCGACACAACGCCGAGTGCGCAGCCCGCGAAGATGATATTGAGCAGGTTCCAGCCACCCACCACCAGCGTCACATCGGCCTTATAGGGCTCTGCGTAAATGCGATAGATCGCGAAAATCATGGCGATCACAAGCACACCAAAGATCACGAAGAATGGCCGGCTGATTTCGGAAAGACGGGCCTCGCTGATTGACTCATCTTTGGCCGTGACCTTGAAGGTGGGTTTCGAGGGATTGAAGATCACCGAAACGACAGCGGGCAGAAGATGCACAGTCTGCACATATTCATAGAGCTCAGATATCCAAGGCCATCGGAAACTGCCGTAGAGAAAATTCTGCATCATCAGGTTCACGAGCATGTATGCCGCCGTGTAGGCCAGGAACTCGCCGCCGGACGCGACGAAAATCTGAAGATCGAAAAACAGATAGAACAACGGCGCAAACAGAAAGATTGTCCGTGGGAAAGGAAACAGCCAGAACAGCGTCGATGACATATAGCAAAGACGCTGCGTGAACGAGAGTCCTCGACGAAACAGCGGTTGGCGAAAGATCAGAATCTGCATCATTCCTTGCGCCCAGCGGCTTCGCTGGCCTATGAAGCTGGCGAAGGTCGCTGGCTGGAGCCCTGCGATCAACGGTTTGTCGACATAGAGGCTATGCCAGCCGCGTGAATGGAGGGCGAGCGCTGTTTCGCAATCTTCCGTAATGCTGACGCCGCTGAATCCGTTGGTTTCTTTCAGCGCAAGGCGGCGCAAGACAGCTGCAGAACCGCAAAAGAACGCGCCGTTCCACTTGTCCAGACCACGTTGAATGATGCCGTAAAACATCTCATTTTCACTTGGCATCGTCTCGAATGTGCGCAGATTTCGCTCGATCGGATCTGGGTTGAGGAAGAAGTGCGGAGTCTGGACAAGGAAAAGCCTGTCGTCCTCTTCAAAATATCCCACCGTTTCGAGAAGGAAATCGCGAGCGGGCGCATGATCCGCATCGAACACGGTGATGAGTTCACCGGTAGAATGCTCGAGGCCATTGTTCAGATTTCCAGCCTTTGCATGCGCATTGCGACCACGGGTCAGATAATTAACGCCCAGATCGGCACAGAGCTGCTTCAGCTCTTCGTGGCGGCGTGCGGCTGCCTGCGCTTCCAACACGTTGGAGGCATTCCGTTTCTGGACCGTGCCGCCATCATCCAAAAGCCAGACAGTGAACTTGTCTGCGGGGTAGTCGATATTCTTGGCAGCCGCAAGCGTGTTGGCAAGCAGGACGGCGTCCTCGTTATAGGTCGGCACGAATATATCGACCGTTGGCAGATAGCCGGGTGAACCGGGTCGCGACTTTCGTGATGGCAGCGGCATTGACACGATCACGAGGCTTAAAGCCAGCATTAACACGCTGTACATTTCCGCCAGATACAGCAAAAAGCCGGGAATGAAGTTTTCAAGCTGGTTGATCGGCGGCAGGGTGCTGGTGGTGCGCCAGTAAACGTAGCGCAACACAATCGCCGTGCCGAAACCGAGGCCGATCAGTCGCCACGCGCCTTTTCCGTTCAGCGATTTGATCGTGGCCAGCAGCACCAGCGAAATCGCGGTGGCAATCAGATGGGTCTGCAAGCTGACCGGCAAAGTCACGATGACCAAAACGCAGACCGAGACGAGCACCCAGACGATGACGGAGATGGCCTTGCTCATCTGCAAACCTTGCTTTCAATTCGACGAGAGGCCACATGCCTCAAATTAAAGAGTTACAGCCCTGTAGCCATCACGCGTCGACACGCATTTGGACAGCATGACCTTAAACTGGTTACGTACATCCCTGGGCACCCCGCCCTGAAGTCGCACAGTCGGGTGACGGGATGACGACACGTTTCGTTGGCGCACGCTCGCCCTGTCTCGACACATCATCCGGGCGAGCGGGTGTAGGAGACACAGCGGATGGCGACGGAATGACCACGCGCGACGGTGCCGGATTGGAGATCGGCTGTAGTAACCGTTGCGGCTGCGCCACAGCTGCACGCGCTACAGGACGGCTCTCTTGAACAGGCTGTCGAGACGGCGTTTGAAGTCCAGGCTGCATGGGATTGTCATTTGCCGT
The DNA here is from genome assembly GCF_023757665.1 of Rhizobium skierniewicense Ch11. NCBI lineage: Bacteria > Pseudomonadati > Pseudomonadota > Alphaproteobacteria > Hyphomicrobiales > Rhizobiaceae > Rhizobium > Rhizobium skierniewicense. Next base: position 538,069 of record NZ_RXPG01000030.1, on the reverse strand, counting down.
AACCGGATAGATCGGATTGCCCGAGCGCCCCATACCATCCGGCGGCTTCTGCGCCGTACCGTAAGGGTTCCAGCCCTCTGCATCATAGCTGCCCGTAATGGTGTAATTGTACATGACAGTCAGCAAATCTCGCGCGGTGACACCTGACTGGCAAAGCCGCAGCGTGACATTGATGCGCCCAAGGTTCTTGAAACCCTGCCGCATATCTTCTGGCGAGCGAATATGTTGCCATGCGTAGATACACATGTCATCGCTCGAGCCCTTGCCGGATGCATAGGAAAACGCGCCATAGGCATTCTGCAAATATTCGGCGGAGGTCGCCAGACTGGCACCAGGGAAAGCGGATCGAATCTCGCGCGAAATGGTCGACGCTCGCAAGCTGCCGCTGGACAATCCGTCCTTGCCCGTATCTTCGGCGCGCTGCGGCCCGAAAAGTTCGATCTTGAGGAAATTCTGCCCCGGCGTCCGGGCATCGGCGCGCAAGAGAACCTCCTGCTGAACGGCATTGGAAAAGGTTCGGCTGATGACACCGATCACTTCGGGGCCACCGGGAGGAGGAAAAATGAGCGCCTCTTCCGGCGGCAGCATCTTAGGCGCGCCGGAAGGCCTGACGCCTCCAGGATTATTACATCCCGACAGCACCACGGCCATACCAGACAATAGAACAAAGGCAGCGCTGTTTTTCGCTGCCGCACCCGCCACCCTACCGATGCTGGCAAGGCCGCAAGCATACCGAATCATATTTGACCAAACCATGGCTATGGAATACGCGAGGACGTTGATTTAGCAATCAATGTTTCAATAACATTATGTAGTAAACCATAAAGACTGACCCTGGAAAACAGCACGCCTCCACTGATTTTTACTGCCGCAAATAGCAGCTTGCTTCTCTCATAGACGCTTTGAGCGCACTGCATTGGTCGCAACTGAAAAAAGACTTAACTCAAAAGCTGCACCATTGGCGCCATTCAATCTCATGTAGATAAATACTCTTTATATAATTCAAAATGATAGCTAGAATTCGTCGATAAAATTATACTACAGCAGAACAAACCACTGTGGAAAGTGGAACAAAATAAGACATAGCTCGTCCTGATAGCATGATGGGAGCGTCACGCGGTGTGCTCTTTTCGGACTACGCGCTTTACACCACGAGGTCGAAGCAAAAAAACCGCCGATCGAACCTATTATATGACCATCGTTAGAACGGCAGCTTTTGCTGCAGGACCTTTCCTTGCTCTTTCTTCTGCGCCGGTGCTTTCCGCATGCAACATCTCTGACGCAAAGCTGCAAGAAGCGATATTACAAGGCTCGGCGTGGCCACAATCGCGAAGCTCAACATCGGTAGGACGCTCACCTGAAATACACCAGCACGACGTCACGTTGCATGACAGCCGACTGATCCTTGAGCGAGGCCGTTTAATCCATGCAATATGATTTAATTGAAAGGTATGAGACGCAATGTTCCCACGCGGGAACAAAGTGCTCACAAAGTTGTTGTGTCTCCACTACCAGAAGCTGCTCAAATCCGGTGCCAAATGGATACGCATTATTCGAACCACCCTCCATCCGTACTGTCATCTGTGGATTTGGAAGAGATCAATCGATTTCACACAGCCTGGTGCGAAGAAAATAATGTCGAAAAAAACGATCCACGTGCCATCGAAGTGGCTGCCGCATTGATCGAGTGGTATTCGACAAGCCCTGCGTACAGACAGAGTGCAAAGCTGGACCACCCGCCGGAAGTGCCGAGTTCGCAGCAAATAGACACTCTGCTTGAGCGTCTCGGACGAACATAAATCCTACGCTGGATTTGCCTACCCCGGCCATAACGTCGCTCTTCGCGGCGCCGTAAGACAGCGGCCTGTCGGTAATCATAACACGCGGCGCATATCCTTCACCTTGAGAATCTGTCGCATCAGATGCATGACAGCCTTGGTATCGCCGCGGCTTTGCACAAGTACATCGACTACAATACCCGTCCTGATCGACCACGCGCCAATCACCGATTGCGAACAGTTAAAGATTCCGGCAATCATTAGGTAAAGTCTTATGCTCTGGAGTTTCGAATCATCATGAAAAAGTCACCCAACTCAATCGATATACATGTGGGCTCGCGTATTCGCATGCGTCGCGTCATGCTGGGCCTGAGCCAGGAAAAACTGGGTGACGGACTTGGAATCACATTCCAGCAGGTCCAAAAGTATGAGAAGGGCACAAATCGGGTTGGTGCCAGCCGGTTACAGCATATCTCGGAACTGCTGGATGTTCATATTTCCTATTTCTTTGAAGGCGTTCCTGACGCAGGAAACGACAGAACGGTGGCGGTGCCGAATGCCCTGTCCCAGTTCCTGAATTCGAAAGAAGGCAGATCCCTTGCAAAGGCGTTTTCTGCCATAGAGGACGCTCACGTTCGCCGTCGCGTTCTCGAACTCGTCCAGTCACTGGGCATGAACGCCGAGACAGACGCTCCGAAAACCAAAGAAATCTTCGTAACTCCAGTGAACTAACTGACATGGTTTTTCGATTGGCCACATTGGGCCGTTGCACTGTGGAAGATGAGAGCGGAAACGTCGTAAACGTCTCCACCCAGGCCTTGCTCATCTGTTCCTATCTTTTTGATATTGGCAGACCGGTTGCACGACGTGATGTCGCCAATCTTTTATGGCCCGGCAACGGCGAGGCGGCGCTGACAAATCTGCGTTCGACTTTGCGACGTTTTGGGCTCGCGACGACGAATGCCCCTGCCCCTCTGATCATTGCCGACACCAACGCCCTGTCCCTGAACCGGAAAACGGTGGCCTGCGACCTTGGCTTCATGACAATATCTGAGCCGCGGGAGCGCCTTCACGCAGCCTGTGGTGCTGTCGCCATGCAATTTCTCCCGTCTGTTGGCGAAGGAAAGACAGCGCTCGACATGTGGGTCAGAGATGTTCGATTGCGGCTTTTGAGTACACTTCGCTCATTGTTCATGGACATTTCCGGCTCTCCAGCGTTGCGGTCCGCAGCCAGTGCAGACCTGAAACGCGCCGCAGTCCTTCTGCTTGAAGCGAACCCCCAGGATGACGATGTCAGACAGCAACTGTCGTCGGGGCTTGGCACGCAGATAATCGTGTCCACGCCACGTCTACTGGCGGTGAAGGAACAAAGCGCTGCGAACCAAGCGGTGCAGCCCCGTATTGCTCTCCTTCCTCCTCACACGTCTAAAGAGGCGAGCCGGGATGGATCGATTGCAAATGCATTGATAGAAGATTTGACGATTGGGCTTTGCAGCAGCCATCTGGTTTCGGTTGTCGCACCCTACACGTCAGAGCGTATACAGGCATCGAAAGACAAGGCCGCCGTGCTCGAGAAGCACAATGTCGTTTATGCACTCGACAGCAGGCGAACTGACAACCAACTGTTCTTCCAGCTGATTTTCACACCGACTGAGGAAATCATCTGGGCAGACCGTTTCGAATTAGCTCCTTTCTTGATCGCATCCCATCGGGAAACGATCGCGCTGGCAATCCAGCGCGAATTGATGTCCAGAATAGGTTTGCATCAGGGCGCAGTCGGCGATTTTTCGCGCAGGCCCGAGGCTTACTTCCTCTATCTCAAAGGTCTGCAAACTCTTTCCAGCGTCAGCCTTCCCTCGATCCGACGTGCCCGAAAATACTTCAAAGAAGCGCTGGAGCATGGGAATGACCTGCCCGAAGCGCTTGCGGCCATGTCGCGCACACTCACCATGGAGTGGTTGGTGACGGCGAGGTGCGATGACGAACTCCTCGCGAAAGCGCAGTATTTTGCCGACTGCGCCATCAAGGAAAACGGCGAATTTGCCAGCGGGTTCAAGGAGCTGGGTGTGAGCCGCCTTTTCATGGGAAATATCGATGAGAGCCTAGCCGCGCTTTCACAGGCTGAAAGCCTCAGCCCGCAATATGCCGATGTACTGGCCAGTCATGCCGACAGTCTGATCCATGCCAGCGATCCCGCCAGTGCGATGATCAAAATCAACCATGCAATCTCTCTCAATCCCATATCGCCGGATATCTATTTTTGGACGGCAGCAGGTGCCAGCTACTTTTTACAGGACTATGATCAGGCGCTGGCTTATATCGACAAAATGAGCAACAAGCGGGCGGCGTCCCGGCTTGCTGCGGCCTCTTGCGGCATGCTGGGAGAGGTTGATAAGGCTCGCGCTTATCGTGCAAAAGTCTTTGAAGACAATCCGAATTTTGATTTGGAGCGCTGGCTGGCTGTCATTCCCCACAAGGAGCAATGGCAGACCGAATTGTATCGAGACGGCCTCAAGCGGGCCGGATTTTAGGCAAGGGATTCTATGGCACAAGCAGTTATTCTGGGGATTGAGGGTGAAGAGGGTCTTTGGCTGGTGGATTTTCAATCTGGCACGATCACCGCCGTCAAAGAACCCTTGACCGGGGAGCTGGAAAAGGCGGCATCCCTGCGTGCATCGGGTGTTGCGATAACCAAGGGTGTCAATTTCGCGATCTCGGCTTCTGCTGACACCTTGGGTGCAGGCGGCATTCACGAAGATAACGGCTGATCTTGCAACTCGATAATTATCGCGCGTGTTCTGCGGGCGAAACCCTTGAAAGGGTTTCGCCTTTTCTTCGTCGGCTCGGCATCACCAGATTGGGCCGGCAGACGGATCTCGATGATATCGGTATTCCTGTCTGGTGCGCATTTTCCCCGAATGCAAAAGCAATCGTTATCGCCCAAGGTAAGGGTATGGATGACAATGCCGCGAAAACATCGGCTGCGATGGAGGCAATCGAGCGATCGGTGGCGACAAATCCAGCTTGCCAGTTGCTCGTTACGAGCCGGCAGACGTTGCAAGCTTCCGGACACGCCACGGATACCCTCGAAAGTCTGCTCTCGCCGCACGCAAAGCCGGTATCACCAAGCGAAGATATCAATTGGGCACGCGCTCAGCATCTGTTGACGGGCCACGAGATATGGGTACCGTTCGATGCTGTGCATCTCGACCGGACCGTGACATCGCCACGATATTGGCAATCGTCCGATGGCCTCGCCTCCGGCAATACGCGTGACGAAGCCGTGCTCCACGGTTTGCTGGAAAGGGTGGAGCGTGACGCGCTGACGCTGTGGCATGCGACTCCGGCAACAAAACGATACACATCATCCATCGACACGAATGCGATTGCGGAACCAACACTGCGGAACGCACTGGCCAAAATCTCACATGCGGGTCTGGATATCGTCTTGTTCGACATCACGACGGATTTACGGATACCGTGCATTGTAGCGTTGATGGGTCCCAAAAACCGAGCAAACACCCGCTCCATCCGCCATGTTGACATCACTTACGGCGCTGGTGCCTCCACTTCGCCGGCCATTGCAGCAATAAGAGCCATTACAGAGGCCGCCCAGTCTCGGATCACGTTCATCGCTGGTGCAAGAGACGACTTGCTACCAGATGTTTTTTCCCGGCACGCAGACCTGATGACTGTCGCGGCGCTGGCTACGTGCCCATCCAAAAAGCTCACCGACCTTCCCATTCTGAGTGCAAAATCCACCGAGCTGTCTCTTCAACTGGTTCTGGAGCAACTTTACAATTGCAGTATCCAAGATCTCTACGCCGTTGATCTTGCGCCTGAATGGTTGCCCGCCAGTGTCGTGAAAGTCATCGCACCTCAGCTTGAAAATCCGGATGGAGAACGACACCGTCGCTTAGGCAGTCGTGCTCTTTCGAAGGCTTTATAATGCACGTTGTTTTCGTTGGGCCAAGCTTGCCGAATGCTCATGAGTTCGTTGCCGCAGACGTCAAACTACGTCCACCCGCCTGCCAAGGCGATGTCATGCAGGCGATTGCGGATGGCGCACTCAAAATCGGATTGATCGACGGGCAGTTCGAAATGGCGGCACCTGTCTGGCACAAAGAGTTGCTGTTTGCTCTGTCCAGGAACATTTCAGTCTTCGGCGCCGCGAGCATGGGCGCATTACGGGCGGCAGAATGCTCCGCCTACGGCATGATCGGAATCGGTAAAATATTCGAGGACTATGTATCGGGTATTCGCGTGGACGACGCCGATGTTGCCTTGACCTATGGTCCTTCAGAACTTGGATATCCACCCTTGAGTATTCCACTTGTCAATGCTCAGGCGACGATTGCCAAAATATCCGTTCTCGGATTGCTGAACCAACAACGTTGCGAAAAACTCGCTCGTGCAGCGCAGTCTCTCTTCTTCAAGCGACGAACATGGAAGACAATCTGCCACTTGGCTGGCATTGACCTCGAAACCCTCAAACCCGTTTTAGACATTTGCTGGGTAGACCAGAAAAAGCGGGATGCCATCGAGTTGCTTCAGGCAATGGGGCAAAATCTTCAGCCGGTGAAGGCCGACGATTGGCAATTCAACGCAACCACACTGTTTCGGAAAATGTACTTTTAGTTTTCGGACAAGGTAGAAACGCCGTATTAAAATCACGCACTGCGTGTGCAACGGTTTTGCAACGCGCTTAACGCCCGATCTTTGCATAAATAAATCCATCGCAACCGACATACGATGAGATTTCGATGACATTATCTAGAACTGACGCCGAGATTGATGAACGCCAGGAAGACTTTCTCACCCTCATCAATATGCTGACCTACGCACAAGGCGTTGCGGAAACGTTGGGTGCGCCATCGGCTAGCTGGTACATCGACGTGGCAAAGCAAGCGCTACAGTCCGCTTTGCAAAGCGAGATGGACGTGGAATTTTCAAATGCCGACATCGTAAACCTCGCATCGGGCCGCGCAGGCCATTGCTGAGGCGATTTTTGCGATCGGAACTGACGATGATATTACGCGGCAGCACAAATTACAGCGGCCGCGTTCGCATCGTCCAACAAGCCAGTCACGGCGTCAGCGGTACGCGTCCGTCCAAGAGCGATATAGGGCATTTGGTTTAGCCCACTGGTTGCCTGTGTTGAGCACTTGAAATGTTGCTCGGTTCGCTGTGGTAAGCTCCACATTACCTGAAGGCGACCATAGGCGTGCAGGCATTATTTCGAGATCGGCAATCTCTCCGGCTATAGAAACAGTCGAAAACACCAACAGACTTACGCAGATTTTGCGTACCAGAGATGGAAATCAGGCTTTGAGCGCACGATAGAACCGTGAGTGCGAGATATGGCGAATGTTTAGGGTACCCAAAGACCTGTCAGCCAGCCACGACCTCATACTCCTGACGAACCGATGTCTTGTGAAGCATGTGATCATAGCCATAAATATGGATCGAGATCACGTCTTCACTGCTTTCATTCGCCATCATGTGAATGTTTGGGCCACTTGGAAGCAGGCAATCGATGAAGCCTGCGTTGCGAGCGACGCGTTCACGCTCGACAACTTTGTTACCCTCGAGTGAATGATAGCGAATTTCTGTTAGTGAGCCTTGGAGGACGCCGAAACAGCACGAGCAATGATGATCGTGAATGGATGTTTTCGCGCCAGACGCCCATGTCATCGCCCAGACACTCATGTCACCCTCTCCCAGAAGAAGATTTCGACTGTAGGTTCCTGGCTCGGATCTCAACGGAATGCCCTTCAGCAACTCGGGTTTTGCGAGCATCAATTCAAGCGTTTCCCGTGTCGATCTCAAATATTCGCGCACCAGAAAGCTAGACCTGTTTGCCAGCTCGCCGAGGACCTCATTCATTTTAACGTCTTGGTAGGCGGAGGAAGAAAGGAGCATGAGCAATTCCTACGAATCAATTGTCAACGTTTTTATTGCTAATTTTAAAAATTAACTTGGTAAATAATACCTCAAAAATTCAATTATTCAACCATATTGTTCTATTTTTTTAGATGCAAGCGAGGTCAGACCTCCCGTTTGGCAACGCCGTCGCTCAGTCGTGACGGCTCATTGGCCATGGTCGCCAGCCCTGCCACAATGCTCGATCTGCTACGGCTTAAGCTGCACATAGCGCGCGAACTTGCCGCTCGTGGAATTGAAACTGGACCGTTGATACGAAACGAATATATCGTATGGTGCATTGCAATCCGTTCGCCAAACGGGCGTAGCGGCCTGGGGTTTTCCCGCTGGAGAAAGACAGCCACCTGTGGCAGCCCGCCCGCCTGCCAGTGTGTATGGCATCACGAGGCGCCCCCCCCACGACGAACCGAGACGCCACCCAAACCTTGCCTGCTGGTCGCAATTAGGGTTTCTAGCAATGATCGTTTTACGAGATGCGGCTGAGAAGTCCTCTGGTCATATTAGGAGACCCGCGTGATGAGTCTTAAACATGGGCGATGGCTCAATGAGCCTGTTACATCAAATGCTTCCGATATCGAACTTTCGGTAACAACAGACGCCAATACGGATTTTTGGCGAGAGACGCACTATGGCTTTGTGCGTGATAGCGGCCACTTCTACGCATTCCAGGCCGGAGGTGATTTCACCGCCCAGGTTCGTGTCCAGGCACAGTTTGAACATCTTTACGACCAGGCGGGCCTCATGGTCAGGCTCGACGAAAGACGGTGGGTCAAGACTGGGATCGAGTTCTCGGACGGATATGGCTTGCTCGGCAGTGTGCTGACAGATGAAACCTCCGACTGGGCAACGTGGCGCTATAACGGCAACCCGTCAGATTTTTGGATAAGAGTGTCCGTCCAGAGCGGTGTCTTGAGAATACAAGCTTCCGGCGATGGGCAGACATGGCCTTTGGTTCGCCTCTGTCCATTCCCAAAAGCGGATCATTATCTCGTTGGCCCGATGTGCTGCACTCCCGAACGCTCGGGCTTGGAAGTCCAATTTAGTGAGTGGCAATTCGGGCGGGCCCTGGGCAAAGACCTCCACGACCTGACGTAGCCATCAGAACGCTTCATTGAGTAGCGGCAGCGTTTGCCTCTTGCGCAGAGCGAATAGACTTTGCTGAGAACGATGACCACTTTCAATAACAACCAACGAATGGCTGTGCGACTGCTTTAAAGGCGCGAAGCTGCCTTTGGGATACGGTCGCCAATGACCGTTTGGGATAGAAGGCGTCTTCCGCTTCGCGACAAATGCCGTCATTGCGATTGACTCCAAACGCCCTATTCGGCGACGTCGTAAATCTCAGGAAAACAAGTGTCGATTTCGAATGTGGCGTGCATGACCTGCCGCATCCTTTCCGGCAAAGTGTTTTCGACGTCGCATATGGCTGACGTCCATCGCCCAACCGCACCCGCTGCAGCGGACAATGGCTTTCATCAGGCGCGTTGCCATTTCTCCAGGCTCCCCGCCTTCCTCGTTGAAGATTGCAGTCAAGGTCGAGACAGTGATCGTCCCGACGATCCGGAACGAATCCAACCCGGAGTGCTCGTCTACTGGAGACACAGTGAGGAAGAGCATCCGTTCTATCCACCCCCTTGATAATCGCTGGTGGCCCCAACGATCACAAAAGGCGTTCGCCGCCCGGCGCAAGTGCGCTTCGCGACGATTATGTACGTTCAAATTTCGCGGAGCGCGACGAATAACGCCTCGTGCGTGCAACCCGATCGATAGAAAGCCGGTGGGTAGCCGAGTGGCGCGGCGATCTCGACCTCCGAACCACCCTCAAAGGTCTCGCCCGTCCACATGTGTACCCAGCGCTCACCTTTGGGGAGATAGACAATGCGTGTTTCTTGCGCGGCCTGCCATACCGGCGCGATCAACATGTCTGCACCGTAGAGGTAGCTATCCTGGATCGTGTAGGTGTGGTGATCATCCTGGTAATGCAGGAAGAGCGGGCGTTGTACAGGCAACCCGCGTTCCACCGCCTCTGCTGACAGAGACCTGAGATAGGGTGCGAGGGAGAGGTAAACGCGTGTCATGCGCGCAAAATGAGACAGGACTTCCGGGTTCTGATCAATCTGCATATTCTCGCGAGGGCGGTTTCCTTCATGAGTGCGCATCACGGGCGTGAACGCCGCCATTTCAGCCCAGCGCATCAACAGCTCCGGCGTGCGGACATTGCCGAACAGGCTGGTGTAACCGCCGATATCGGAATGGTGGTAGGCATTGCCGAGAAGGCCTGATGACAGCGCTCCGCAGATGACGGTTACCAGCCCATCGTGACGTGAAAAGTCAACCGACTGGTCCCCGCCCCAAAGAAGCGGGCAATGTTTCTGAACGCCTGTGAAACCGGCGCGCATGAAGAACAGGGCGTCACCAGTCCTGTCGCGCGAAGCGATCGCCTTGGCGTTGACCTCGGCCCACAGCGTCGGCCAGGCATTGTGCATCATCTTGGCATCGATACCATTCGACAGGTGGACGTCGATGGGAAGATATTCACCAAAATCAGCCATCCAGCCGGAAAGGCCGAAATCCAGCATATTCTTGCCGATGATCTCTTCTGCGAACCATTCGGCTGCCGCCTCATTGGTGAAATCCACGACACCGCAATCGAATTCTCCGAAATCCACGAGGGCAGTCTTCCCCGATCCGTCCGTGGCGAAGTAACCAGCGGCGTCTGCGACCGCAAAGAGTGGTCCATCGACGCAAAGGTACGGGTTCACGTAGCCCAGAAAGCGAATGCCGCTGTCGTGCAGTTCTGCAATTTTCTCTCCTAGCCCAGGATATCGCGTCTCGTTGGCTTGCCAGTCCCAGAACAATCTGGACCCGAAGGATGTTTGTCTGAGACCAACCCAGTCCTCGCACCAAAGGGCGGAGACCTCCACACCCGCTTGGCGAATGGTATTGAGGCGGGTAAAGGAATTAGCGCCGTCCTTGAGCCCGATGATCGCACCGTTATAAACCCACTCTGGAAGTGGTGGCTGCCGACCGAAGCGCGTGGACAGGGTCTCGACCAGTTCCACGAAGGTGGTGCGCGCAAAGATCTCGATACGGTCGGGTATGGCCCACACCTCGATTTCGTGAAAGCCACTTTTGCGAAAATCGAAGACTGAATAAGCCGTTGTATCGACGTGGAGGGCGTAAAGCGCCGACGATACATAGGTCGGTTGCGGGTAGTTGGTGGTGTAGTAATCTCCACCGGCCTTGTCTTTGACATTGGCTTTGAAGGTGATCTCCGTTGTCGGGTCGCGGCCAACCCCGGGTTCGGACGTCCACAGCGGAAAACGGCGCCCACGCATGTCGAAATAGGACATTTGCTCGCCCCCACCCCAGACGTGTTCGTCGTCTTCGGCTTCGATGCGGATCCAGAGACGATTGAGCATGGGATCGGTCGCTTCAAACATGATAGCGCCTTCAACGATCGTCAGGACGAGACGAGGCGGTTGCCCAGCAGTGTCGGAGAGCGTAACTCTGTTGCCGTCGACTTCGGTGTGGGACAGGCCGCGGCGCTCGATAACGTAGTCTTCGATGTCGAAATTGCCCCGGTACATATCCATGCGCTCTTGGCCGATGCCGACAAAGATGGCAGGCGAGGCGGCGTTGTGATCGAGGATTGTGTGTCCCTTGAGGGACAAGGTGAAGCCGGTCTCGGTCTGCTCGAGTTTCATTTCATCGTCTTTCAAAGTCTTCGATATCCGTTTGTTCGCGACGCAAACTCCCTCACCCCTTGATGCCGCCTGCCGTCAGACCGGAAACGACGCGTTCCTGGAAGATGACGATCAGAATAGCCACAGGCACGATACCGACAACGAGGGCTGCGGAAATCACAGGCCAAGGGAAGGCAAATTCGCCCTGGTAAAGCTGAATGCCGACCGGAAGGGTGCGTAGGGCTGGATTGGAGTTGAAGGACAATGCCAGCAGGAACTCATCCCAGGCATTGACGAAGGCAAGGATACCGGCGGTAAAGACGCCAGGCGCGCAGAGCGGCACCACAATCTTGAACAGCGCCCCCATCCGCGTACAGCCATCGATCATCGCAGCGTTTTCCAGATCGCGCGGAATGCCCTCGAAGAACGAAACGAGCATCAACGTGCAGACCGGCAGACTCAACACCGTGTAAGGCAGGACCAGCGCAGTCCAGCTGTTGAGGAGATTGAGCGCACGCATGATTTCGAAAAGCGGCACCAGAAGCGTGACCAAGGGAAAGGTGGACACGGCGATGATGAGCGAGAGGATCAGTCCACGATACGCGAGATTGAGCCGAGCCAAGGCATAGGCTGCGAGGACGGAAACCAGCAACGTCAGCGCTGTTGATAAAAGCGCCACCATGAAGCTGTTGAAAAGGAAGACATGCAGCGGCTGGTCTGAAAACGCCTGCATGTAATTTTGAAGCGTCGGCGCGTGCGGGATCCAGGTGATCGGTTTTGCGGTCAGCTCCGCTTCCGACTTCAAAGAGGTAAACAGGATCCACAATGCAGGAAACATGCCGTTGATCAGCAGAATACCAGCGGCGATGAAACGCAGCGGCTTACCGGACAGAAAGGACATGGAGCCGGAAGCGGTTTGGGTGCTCATGCGAATGGCTCCTTTGTTCGGATCATGCGCAGATAGACGGCTGTGACACACATGGACATCACGAACATCACGACGGCGAGTGCCGAGCCATAACCAAGATCGAGGAACGAAACTGTATTCTGGTGGATGTACATGGCAAGCGTTGCAGTCGATGTGCCTGGCCCGCCGCCCGTCATCATGTAAGGAATATCAAAGGTCTGTAGCGCCGTTATGGTTCGGAAAATCAACGCCACGACGATTGCGGGTTTGAGCAGTGGTAGCGTGATTTCGAAGAACTGGCGCAGCCGACCGGCACCGTCGACATCCGCAGCTTCATAAAGAGAACGCGGAATGGTTTGCAGACCCGCCAGAAGGATAAGGGCCATGAAGGATGATGTTTTCCAGACGATGGTCAGGCAAATGGCTGCAAAGGCCCAGTTGGGCGAATTGAACCAGATAATGCCCTCAAAGCCCAGGCGATTGAGCAGATCGTTGACGACACCATATTCGGAGTGGAAGAACCACGCAAAGATCAATCCGGCAAACGAGAGAGGCAACGCCCAGGGGATCAGAAGCGACAGACGAACGGGCCATCTTGTGACAAAGGGAAGGTTGGCCATCAGTGCGAGACACAGACCGACCACCAGAGCGCCGGGCACGGTGATGAGCGTGATCAAAACGGTATTCCAGGTCGTTTCCCAAAATACCGGATCTTCGATCATGAGCTGGTAATTCTCGAAACCGACGAATTCGGCTGGCAACCCCGATGTTAGAGACAGGTTGAAAAAGCTGGTATAGATCAACCGGCCGACCGGATAGACAATAATCAGCGAGAGAAGCAGTGCGGCCGGCGCTAGAAGCAAGGCCGCCAGCGATCGGTCACTGAGGTCAAGCCACCTTGCCCAGTTTGGCGAGGAGGCCAACTGATTGTCATCAGCTTCTGATGGTATCATGTTCGCCATCGTTTTGTCCCGAGACATTGAAAGGTCCGGCGACGATTCATAGCGTCGCCTCCGGCGGTCGGACCATTTTGGAGAGTGTCTCCCCCACCTTACAACAGGAGGGGGAGATGATGATCAGGTCACGTGTTAGCGCAATATCCGCTTCAAGCGTGCCTCAATCTGGTCTGCGCCCTGCTCCGGCGTGGACACACCGGCGAGAACCGAGTTAACGGTCGTGCGGATGACCTCGCTGACTTCGTTATATCGCGGTGTGACCGGACGCGGTTTGGCTGTCTCCACAACCTGAAGCGCATCTGCAAACCATGGCGCGCTCTTCAGAACATCGGCATCCTTATAGAGGCCGGCATAAGTCGGCAGCAGCGAACCGTTGACCGCCATGAACTTGGACACGTCCTGAGAAGACAGATACTCGACCAGCTTCTTGGCTTCATCCTGATGCTGGGAATAGGCCGATACGCCCCATTCCCAGCCGCCCAGGCAGGTTGCCTGTTCTCCACCCGTCACAGCTGGCAGACGCGCCACGCCGACCTTATCAACCACGGCGGATTCTTTTCCCTGAGCCTGCGCCCAAGCGTAGGACCAGTTGACTGCGAAAATGGCATTGCCAGCCTGGAATTCCTTGCGGGTATCATCGGTGCCGACTTCAGCTATGTTCTTCTTGGAAACACCCTCGTCAACAAAGCTTTTCCAGAGGCTCAGCGACTTGACAGCAGCATCGCGATCAAATGTCAGACGACCGTTCTCCGTGAGATTCTTGCCCTGGCTCCAGTAGGGCAGCAGGAAGGTGCAGACCGCGCCTTCGATCGCCTTGCCCTGGAAGGACAGTCCCTGGAGATTGGCATTGCCCTCACCTTCAGAAATCTTCTTGGCTGCGGCCTGCAACTCGTCCCACGTCTTGGGTGGTTGAATCCCGTATTTTTCAAGGAGGTCCTTGCGATAGTAGAGAAACTGCGAGTCTGCGAAGGCTGGCAGTGCAATGACTTTTCCATCGACCGTGTTGGCGCCAGCGTAGGCTGGCAGATAGGCCGACATATCCTTGTCGGCAAAGTCGCTGGTCCAGCCAGCCGCCGCAAATTGCGCAGGACGAATGACGTCGAGGATCAGCACATCCAGGGAAGTATCCTTCGCAGACATGACCGTATTGAGGTACTGGGCCTGCGCTTCGGATGTATTGCCACCGGTTTCGATCTTCACCTTAATGTCGGGATTGGCGGCCTCATACTTATCGAGCGCCTGACGCCAGACCTGAGGCTGGTGCTGACTGGAAATATAAATGCTCAATGTCGTCTCGGCTGCGGCTGGCATGGCAAAAGCCAGCATCGTACCGCAGAAAAGAGCGCCGGTTAATCTCGTCAAAGTCATGTTTTCCTCCCGCTTGTTGTCCCACGCTGTCGATTTTCCTCGCCGCGCGACATTTTGTTTTTAAATTGCGCGTTCCGTCTCTGCATCAAAGAGATGGACTTTTGCCGGGTCCACACCGATTTTCAACGTCTCACCCGCCTTTATTCGCGTTTCAGGCGGCATACGCGCCGTGAGCATTTCCGTGCCTAAGGTGAAATGAACCAGTGTGTCGGATCCCAAGGGTTCGACAACCTGAACATGGCACGTTAATGATACCTGCGACGAGTCCGTGCTGAAATGTTCCGGGCGAATGCCGACAATGTACGCTCGTCCATCGATAGCAGCAGCATGACCGGCTGAGCGCAGCGCAGAGATTGGCAGGCTGTCACCGTTCGCAAAAACAAGATTGCCGCCATCGGCCTTGGCTTTTGCAAAATTCATCGCGGGGGAACCGACGAAGCCGCCGACAAAAACACTGGCCGGGCGATTATAGACCTCATCCGGCGTTCCGACCTGCTCGATTTCGCCACTCTTCAGGATAACGATACGATCCGCAAGCGTCATCGCCTCGACCTGATCGTGCGTGACGTAGATGATCGTCGTGCCGAGAGACTGGTGCAGTTTCTTGATTTCGGTGCGCACCTGGCCACGCAGTTTTGCGTCCAGATTTGATAAAGGCTCATCAAACAAAAAAACCTGCGGGCGGCGCACGATGGCGCGCCCCATGGCCACACGCTGGCGTTGGCCGCCTGAAAGTTGGCCGGGCCGCCGATCCAGCAGATGGGAAATCCCCAGCATGTTGGCGGCGTCTTCGACGCGCGTTGCAGCCTCGCCCGCAGCGATACCCCGCACCTTCAGGCTGAAACCCATATTTTCACGAACGGTTTTATGCGGATAAAGTGCGTAGTCCTGAAAGACCATGGCGATGTCACGCTCGCGCGGCGCCAGCCTGTTGACGACACGATCGCCGATTTTCACTTCGCCGCCCGTTATGGACTCCAGACCGGCAACCATCCGCAAGGTTGTTGATTTTCCGCAGCCGGAAGGGCCCACGAAAACAACGAACTCTCCGTCACCGATCTCAAGGTCGAGACCCTTGACGATGGGGTATGCGCCGTAGCTCTTTTCGAGCTTAGTAAGCGTAACTGATGCCATTCCTAATCACCCAACCCGCGGCGGCAATGCTTTGGGCTCCTCTTAAAATCAGCATACGCAATGATCTAATGAAATCAATACTGTATCAATTTAATTTATTTCGTTTGAATTTAAAAAATCCCCATTGATTTGCAATAACAATTCGAAATATTTTTAAATTTCCGCGTGAGACAACTCGTTTTTTATCCAGATGGAACACCCCATGGAATTCTATTTCAGCCGGTTGACATATCGCGCAATGCGGGGGTCGAACCAGGTGTGGGAAACCTCTGCCGTCACGCCTTCGTGTGAATGGCTGATCCGCAGGACATGAGGCATGGATTCGCCGCATTTGGGACCGAACGCAGCGGGAGACCAGTCCGGTACGTGACCCAGACCAATATGGTCTTCCGCTTTCGCGATCCACAGCCCAAGCCGTGTTCTGTAATAGAGGTAGAGGGATTCAGACAGGTCAGAAACGGCAATGCTGTCGATGTAGGAACCATCGAGCCATATTTCCTCGATCGCGGCGGCCTCGCCCGCTATTCGCCTCAACCGGCGAATGCGATGTCCCTCATCGGATGAACCAAAGGGTGGCAGCTCCGCTGGTTTAGTTTGGCGGCTGACACTCAGGATTTCTGCGGTCGGAAAGCCGCCGCCGTTGACCAACTCCAATCGAAACATGGCGTAAACGCTTTTGGGGTCCGTGACTGCACGAATATAATTACCTGACCCTTGAATGCGCTCCAGCAATCCACGCGTATGCAGCTCGGCGAGCGTCTTTCGCAACGTTCCCACAGCGATCCCAAGGGTGTTCGCCATCTTACGCTCCGGGGGGAGCTTCTCGCCGTCGATCAGTCGGCCAGCCGTTATATCCCGAACCAATGTCTCGGCGATCTGGAGATATACGGGCAAACTTCCTTTGGAACTCCTCATTCTCAACCCCTCCCGGTCATCGACAGAAAAAATTGATGCATTATTGATTTACTAAATAGCGAATGTTACTGAATTGGGCAATGTCCTGTGAGGAGGATTTCATGACGATTATACCTGTAACATCTGCGGATCTTGACGCAACAGAAGTGTCGTGGTTTTCGGCACTGTGCTCCGACGATTATGCCTATCTTGGCGTTCCCGACGGATCGTTACGCTCAAGTTGGGATCATTGCTCCTCGATCGTCAAGAAGGCCGAATATCTGGGTTTTCGCAACGTCCTCTGCCCGTCCTCCTATCAGGTGGGGCAGGACACGCTCAGCTTCGTTGCCGGCTGCGCGCCCATCACCGAAAAGATCAATTTTCTGGCCGCCATACGCTGTGGCGAAATGCAGCCCATCATGCTGGCCCGCACCGTGGCCACGCTGGATCATATGCTCAAGGGCCGTTTGACGCTGAATATCATCAGCTCTGATTTTCCAGGCGAAGTTGCCGACAGCGCCTATCGTTACAGGCGCAGCCACGAAGTCGTGCAAATTCTGCGTCAGGCATGGACGCGCGAGACAATCGACCACGATGGAGAAATCTATCAGTTCAAGGGCGTTTCGACCGAGCCGGCCCGCCCCTACCAGCAAAACGGTGGCCCCCTGCTCTATTTCGGCGGCTATTCCCCAGACGCACTGGAACTTTGCGGTGCGCAATGTGACGTCTATCTCATGTGGCCCGAAACGAAGGAACAGCTTGCCGAGCGCATGCGTGCGGTTCACGCCCGCGCACAAGCCCACGGCCGAACACTCGATTATGGCCTGCGCGTTCACATGATTGTGCGTGATACCGAAAAAGAAGCGAAGGAATATGCTGAACATCTGGTATCCAGACTGGACGACGAATATGGCCGGTTGATCCGTAACCGCGCTCATGACAGCATCTCACTTGGTGTAGCGCATCAGGCAAAGGCACGTGAGCTGGCGGACAAGTTCGGTTATATCGAGCCCAACCTTTGGACGGGCATCGGACGTGCGCGTTCCGGCTGTGGCGCTGCACTCGTCGGATCGACAGATCAGATCATGAGCGCGATTGAAGACTACCAGAAGATGGGTATTCGAGCCTTCATCTTCTCCGGCTACCCACATCTGGAAGAAGCAGAGCATTTCGGTCGCAAGGTCCTGCCGCACCTAAAGACCTGCTCCCTGCCGCATGTGCACGGGCGCGTCCCAGCCGCGACACCCGCAACACCCCTTGGAAATGGAGACCGTCACTGATGGATCGCATCGAACTCACACCCGACATTTCGCTCAGCCGCATCGTCTATGGCATGTGGCGCGTAGGCAACGACGATGACACCTCCGCGGCTCATGTCCAGGCCAAGATCGAGGCATGCCTTGCGCAGGGCATCACCACGCTCGATCAGGCGGATATCTACGGTGGATATACGGCCGAAGCGATTTTAGGGGAAGCGTTCAAGGCATCACCATCGCTACGCGACAAGGTCGAACTCGTGACGAAATGCGGCATTGTCGCCCCGGCGGGTCGCCACTCTGGCGCGCGCGTCAAGCATTACGATACCTCGGCAGACCATATCAATGCGTCGGTGGAAGCATCGCTACGCGACATGGCGACTGACCATATCGACCTGCTGCTCATCCATCGACCCGATCCGATTATGGACCCTGACGAAACGGGTGCAGCCCTTGATCAACTGGTGGCGTCCGGAAAAGTTCGCAGTGTTGGTGTTTCGAACTTCCGCCCTTGGGATTTTTCGCTGTTACAAACACACATGGAAAGCGAACTGGTCACCAACCAGATAGAGCTCAGCCTCGGCGAAACATCGGCCTTTACCAACGGCGATCTGGCCTTTCTTCAGGAACGGAACCTCGCTGTGATGGCCTGGTCACCTCTTGGCGGCGGCTCTTTGATGACGGCAGGCGGAGCCCTTGCCGATGCCATGGCAGGCATTGCCAACGATCAGGGTGTCGATAGCGCCGCTGTCGCGATTGCCTGGCTGCTTCGGCATCCGGCCAAAATCCTGCCGGTACTGGGAACCAACAACCTGACGCGCATCGCCGCGATCTTTCAGGCAAACCAGGTGGTTATGGACAGGCAGATGTGGTTTGAACTCTACACATTGGCCAAAGGTCATGAGGTGCCCTGATGTCATCCACTAGCAGCATGTCTGTGCATGATGAGCATAGCTTCGTTCCGGATGCTGCAAACACGCGTAGCCTTCGCACCGCGCTTGGAAATTTCCCGACCGGCGTGACGGTCGTCACCGTCCTGACGCCGGCGGGGCCAATCGGGATGACAGTAAACAGTTTTTCGTCCGTTTCACTCGATCCGCCGCTGATATTATGGTCACCAGCCAAAACGTCTTCCAGGCACGATATCTTTACTGGTGCCACACACTTCGCGATACATGTACTCGCCGCGGATCAAAATGATCTCAGCAGTCGCTTTACCCGAGGCGGACTTGGCTTTGAAAATCTGGCATGGGACGGTAATGCAGAAGGTGTTCCGATCATCCCGGGCACGCTTAGCCGTTTCGAGTGCGAGCGCGCATCGATCTTCGATGGCGGCGATCATTCGATCCTTCTAGGCCGCGTTCTTCGCGCAACCTACCGCAACGGGGAACCATTGTGCTTTGCACGCGGAGCATTCGGGCGGTTCGAAGTCGCGTCTTGAGAGATGGCGCGACTTCACGACGCTTGAAGCGCGGAAATGACGACGAAATAACTGACGGCCACGAGCAGCAGCAGCGAGATTGATGAGGCAAGGATAACTCGCCCTCCCGCGCTTGCCACCGTTCGGATATCGACAGAAAGGCCTAGTCCCGCCATCGCGACCACGGTCAGGCCGCTGGAGATGGTCAGAAGCAGGGTAACGGCATCGGGCGGAATAAGTCCCAGAGACCTGATAACAACGACAATCATGAAACCGATGATGAACCACGGCACAAGATGATGGCGGGAGGTCGAGCGTCCCTCACGCCGGGCAGCTTTCCCTTCGAAAATACCCAGTGTGAAGATCACCGGCCCGAGCATGAGGACGCGCAGAAGCTTGATGACAGTGCCCGTCTGGACCGCGACCAGACCCGCAGGTGTCGCGGCGGCCAGAACTTGCGGAACGGCGTAGACGGTCAGACCAGCAAGGGCGCCATATTGCGCAGCGCCCATGCCCGCATACGTATAGAACAGCGGCAAAAGAAGAACCGAGGCGACACCAAGGACTGCCGTAAAGGCGAGCGCCGAGGCCACCTCATCAGACGTGGCCTCAATGACAGGCGCAACCGCGACAATCGCAGAATTACCGCAGATAGAGTTCCCGCAGGCGATCAGCATCGCAAGCCGGCGCGACAGACCGAAAACGCGGGCAACAGCAAAACTCACATAGATCGACAGTGTCACGATCGCTACGACCGAGATGATCAGCGTAAGGCCCGCACTCCTGATGGTCGCAAAACTGATCGACGCTCCGAGAAGGACAATAGCAATCTCCAGCAATGACTTCGAACTGAAATTGATGCCGGGGCGCCATGTTTTCTGGTCCGAAAACAACGTTCGGGTCACGATGCCCAGGAGGATCGCAAAGACGAGTGCTTCGAGGAACCCCGCGCCCAAGAGCGCGTGCTGCACCCACGCCAGAACATAGGCTGCGAACGCCACCAAGGTGCAGACGACAAGGCCCGGAATGATTTGGCGCACTTTGGAAAAATTCATCGGAGGCAATCTCAGCTGATACGGTGAAACGGTTTTTTCAGCTAATTTAATTTACTTCCATCGAATAATATTCTACGTTTCATTCAGAAAAACAGAACGATTTCCTATGACCTTCGAACAACTCGCAATTTTTGTCGCAGTCGCGGAACGTGAGCATCTGACCAAGGCGGCCGCCGCCATCCATTTGACGCCCTCGGCGGTGAGTGCTTCGATCCGCAGCCTCGAACAACATTATGGTGTCGAACTCTTTCACCGGATTGGCCGGCGGATCGAGTTGACCAGCACCGGGCTTATTTTCCTCGAAGAAGCCCGTAAGCTTCTCGCCCGGTCTCGGTCCGTCGAACTCATCCTCAACGAACTTGGCGGTATGCAGCGGGGTTCTCTCAGCGTCTTTGCCAGCCAGACCATCGCCAGCTACTGGTTACCGCCACGTCTGATGGAATTTCACAAAAAGTTTCCCGGTATCGCTTTGCAGTTGACGATCGGCAATACGCGCACTGTCGCGGACGCCGTCATCAGCGGCGAAGCCGATATCGGCTTTGTGGAGGGTGAACTCGACGAACCCGCGCTCGCGGCTTCGATCATGGCGCATGATGAACTGGTCGTCGTGGTCGGCCCCTCCCATCCCTGGGCGGGCAAAAAAGCCCTTGCTGCCGACGATATAAGAGGCGGTCAGTGGGTTATGCGCGAAGTCGGGTCCGGCACCCGTTCCGCCTTCGAGGAAACCTTGAACGGCATGGGCGTTAAAGCGGCCGGGTTGAACATCGTGCTGGTCTTGCCATCCAACGAATCCATCCTCTGCGCCTTGCTCGCAGGCACTGGCGCTGCAGCCGTGTCGCGCCTCGCCGCGCAGCAATATATCGAAAGCGGCAAGTTATGCGAAGTCGGATTCCAGACACGCATCCGCGAATTCCGTCTGCTCAGGCACAAGGAACGTCATGCCAGCAAGGCTGCAATGACACTTCTCGATATTTGTCATCCGGCGCCGACATGACGGTCTGACCATCAACAGGAACGCCAGTCAGCCCCAACCTAATCTTTGACCTCACCTACGGTATCGGCAACATGGGCGCCACGGCTGCCCATTGGCAGCGGATGGCCCGTCGTCGAATCGATTGTTGTCTGATGTTCCAACTCGGCGTTGATCTCAGCACCCAGGATCAGGATAATCACCGATATCCATGTCCAAACCATCAGACCGATCACGGCACCCAACGTCCCGTAAGTCGCATTGTAGTCCGCAAATTTTTCCAGATAGAAGGAGAAAAGAACGGATGCAGCCAACCACAGGGTGGTCGAAAAGATTGCCCCCCAGGTCAGCCACCGGAACTTGGCTTGTGCGCGGCTCGGACCGTAGCGATACAGCATCGTGATGCCGCAACCGATGAGAAGAAGAAGAAGGGGCCAACGGGCGAATTTGGCTAGAAACTCGGTCCATTGATCGAGCCAGAGATAGGCGAGCACGGCAGGAACGATACCAACAGCTGTGATCAAGGCAATGGCGATGATCAGTGCGCCGAAGGTAAACAGCAGTGAGTTCAGATTGAGCTTGATGATCCCGCGCTTTTCTTTCTCGCCATAGGCAATATTCATGGCTTCGAAAAGCGCCTTGATGCCGTTGTTGGCACTCCAGAGCGCGACGAGAAAGCCGGTGATAACCCCGATGCTCAGCGTCGAACTCTTCTGTTGGGACAAACCGTCCAATTGACCGACAATGAGATCGAATGCGCCTGGAGGCAGCACCGTGGACAAAAACGCGATGTGTTTTGCGATGGTGACAGGATCGGAGAAGACCCCGTAAAGGGAAACAAGGGCTGCCAAGGCCGGGAATAGCGCCAGAAGCAAATAATACGTGGCGCCAGCGGCGATCAGCGTAACGCGGTCCTCGAAGAACTCGAAAAAGACGCGCCAGACAACGTCACGATAGCCGCGTAACGGGATTTGGCTCGGCTTTTCAGCAAACCGGCCTCGCTCTTCATCTGATCCCTTCAGACCGCTGTTTTCACCGCTCACCTAGCCCACCTGTCGTACCCGAAAAGCCAAGTACATCAAACCCGCCTGAAGACTCAAGGTCTAAAGGCTTCGACCAGTGGATGTGACGGACTTTTCACTTCCACGATGGTGGTGGCACTTCTGAGCCAGTCCCATCGGGGGGCTTGGTTGGAGCGAATGATCTAAATGCCGGCCTGAAAATTAGATGTCATGATCTCTTGCCACGCCTCGTAAGCCGATATGACTGTCTGCATCTGCGCGGTATGCCCTGTGATAAAGGGTTCTCCATAGATCGTTTCGTCAGGATATTCGGTGATCAACGTGATCGGAACGGCGTGGCGGTCGTCGATTGACGTCAGGCAAGGGATGCCGTTGATGATCTGAAAACCGGTTTCTCCTGCGTGGATCTCATAGAGCCCGATCTGGCGCTTGTTGTCATCAAGAAGACCGGGAATCACAGCAAGACGCCGAGTAATTTTATCGAGCAAAGCTTCCGCCTGCTCAGCCCAGTCGGAGTGATGCCGGACGATGAGGAAAAACCCCTTCGGCAACGTCCACATCGCGAAATTACGGGGTATGTAGCCAGAAAGTGGCCGGGTCCACTCATGTGAGGGGTAGCCGTGCAGGTTGATATGCAGTGCCGCACCACTCAGTTCCTGCGCCCTGAACCGGATCTCCGTCTCGTTCAGATGGGCTCCTGATGTCTCGCGTGTCCTATATTCGAGGTCATCGCCAAGCGCGGTATAACGGGCAGCGTGATGCATATGTCGGGGATTATCGACACGCAACCGCTGATGGATGGCATATCCATCAGGATTTTCCAGCGGTGATATCGTGAAATGAGCGTCAGCCCGGTTATTCAGCACGTGCGCCGCGCGAAGAGCGCCGACGATGCCTGTCGTCTCATTGGCGTGCTGCCCACCACTGATCATCACAGCGGCGTCGCTACCCCCGCGATAAGCCGCCATAACGCATCGGCCTGATCTTGCAACGGCAACAAATTCCTCGCCGCCCAACTCGCTCAGCGAGCTTGAAATCTGGTCGGCAGCAAGAGGCGCGGTGGCTGTCGCAATGGGCTGATGCGCGCCATCCACGAACTCTTTTTCAAGTGGGCGGATTTGGATGTGAACCGAAATCTCCGCGTCGCTTTTGATGACTTCAGGAACAATCTGGCCGGGCGTGAGGCCACGATCACCAAGCGGGCGCCCCGATTTTTTCTGGAAGAATTCGAGAAGCGAGAAGTAGAGATCCTCATGCAGCGCCTCCCGCACGCTGACCGTCTCATCGCCAACCGAGAGCGGCGCATCATCGGAGGGGTATCCAATCCGAAGATTCAGCTCTTCGAAATACGGTTCTTCGTTGCCCCAATCATGTTTTGTAACGGCATCGATCGCGCTTCCGAACAGACGCTCGTAATCTGTCTCCAAACGCTCTCCGACCTCGTCGTTGCCACGCCGCAACCAACCTGTGGGCGATACGTTGGTTTGCCCGACAATATCGACATGGACGCGATTGGGAGCCATGATCTTCAGTGTTTCGGATCCGTACGCGCGCGTCAGAACCACATGATAGAAAAACGCCGCATCCTCACGCGGGACGAACTCGATTTTGGCATTTCCAACCAACGCCGCCAAAGGGTAGGCTTCGAGCCGGAAGCGGTTTACGGGCGCCTGCGTGTGGACGGGATATTGAATCTGAATGGTTTCGACACCTGTCAGATCGATCTCTTCCAGAAAAGCATGAAGCAACGGCTTGTAAGCGCAGTGGATGCGGGACATGACGCCTTTTTCCAACAACCGTCGCTCGGTATCCCGCCTGCTGCTCGAATCATCGAAAGTCCAGGCCTCCAGAAATTGCCCGGGGACAGCGCGCTCTACCAGCTCATCGAGCGTGCGATTGAAACTCTGGCTGAAGATCACGGTCATCGTTCTTTACCCCTATCGTTCTCGCGGGATGACCGGGCCGATGGGGTTTGGCCACGGGTCCTGAAACGTTATGTAGCGGTCCTTGCCGCCGCCGCGCGCGCAGACTGGACAACGCGGCGTTCAAGCCGTCCGAAGGCCGAGCCTTTTGCGCTCACGTGCTTTCCAGCAAAACCTGATGTCCCGGCGAAACGGAGCGATAGGTTCGCTTGGGCGACATGTAACCGATCGGACGAATTGGGCTTTTGAGTTCATCAATCGGCGCGTTGCGGCGTAAACCTCTTCTTGCGGGGTCCGGCACCGGCACCGCGGCCATGAGCTTCTTGGTATAGGGATGTTGCGGATTGGCGAAAATCGAGGCACGAGGACCGATTTCGACAATTTCACCAAGATACATGACCGCAACCCGGTGGCTGACCCTTTCCACCACCGCCATATCGTGGCTGATGAACAGAAATGCGATCTTGAACTGCTCCTGTAAATCGAGCAGCAGGTTGCACACCTGCGCCTTGATCGACACATCCAGTGCAGACACGCTTTCATCCGCGATGATCACCTTGGGATTGAGTGCCAGTGCACGGGCGATGGCGATGCGTTGACGTTGGCCACCGGAAAACTCATGCGGATACCGGTCCATCATCGATGCCGACAGGCCAACGCGCTCCAAAAGATCGGCCGCCATCTGTCTTGCCTGCGAAGGCACCGCGATCTTGTGCTTGATCATCGGTTCTGCCACGGCATAACCCACCGTCATGCGCGGATTGAGGCTGGAAAACGGATCCTGAAAAATCATCTGAACGCTTCGGCGCATGTTACGGAGTGCGACCTGATCGAGCTTGAGGACATCGAAACCATCCAGCGTCACATCCCCACTACGCGGCTCCACCAGACGGGCAATCGAGCGCCCTGTCGTGGACTTTCCACAGCCGGACTCGCCGACCAGAGAGAGCGTCTCACCCTGAAACAGGTCGAAAGACACATTTTCAACGGCATGCACGGCACCGGTCTTTCGACCGAACAGGCCCGATCCGACATCAAAACGCGTTACGAGGTTCTTGACCGAAAGAACGGGTGTCAATCCGCCTTCAACAGTATTAGGGACCTCCTTGGCCTCGGAGATCACGCCGCTCGACGTATCGACGCGCGGGAAGCGCAAAGGCCAGTCATGCCCCTCCATGGAGCCAAGTTTGGGAACGGCTGCAAGCAAGGCACGCGTATAAGGATGCTGCCCGCGATGGAAGATGTCGGCTGTCTCGCCTGTTTCCACCTGATCGCCCCGAAACATCACGATGGTGCGGTCAGCAATTTCTGCCACGACCCCCATATCGTGGGTGATGAAAAGAACGGCCATACCTTCCTCTTCCTGCAACTGCTTGATGAGGTCGAGGATCTGTCCCTGGATCGTGACATCAAGCGCGGTCGTGGGCTCATCTGCAATCAACAGCTTCGGCTTGGAGGCCAGCGCCATGGCGATCATCACACGCTGGCGCATCCCGCCCGAAAACTGGTGCGGATATTCGTCGAAGCGGCCTTGGGCGTTGGGTATACGCACCTTTTCCAGGAGCCGGATGGTTTCTGCACGGGCTTGCGCCTTGGTCATGCCCTTGTGCCGCGTCAGGACTTCTGAAATCTGTCGCCCGATGGTGAAGACCGGGTTGAGCGATGTCATCGGCTCCTGAAAAATCATCGCCATGTCGTTGCCACGCACTGTGCGCATTTCTTTTTCGGAAATGGTGAGAATATCTTTCCCGCCAAGCAGCACCTTGCCGTCGATGCGGCTGGATCGTGGCTCCAGCAGACGCATGACCGACAGGGACGTGACGCTTTTGCCGGAGCCGCTTTCGCCGACGATGGCGACTGTTTCACCGGCCTTCACTTCAAAGGACAGGCCACGAACGACGGTCTTCCACTCACCATCGACCAAAAAGGCGGTGCTCAGGTTTTGAACCGAAAGAACGGTTTCGCCCGACGATGCTTTCACGACTTCGGCCATAACGTCATCTCCCCACGGCGTAGGCTTGCATGAGACGCGGCGTGGCGGCAGCTCTGAGAAGGCCATCCGCATCCCGCCGTGCAGCCGTCAGGCGACCCACCGTCCAGGGATCGGCTGCGGTAACATCGTGTCCACGGGATTTGAGATCGGCCAGAGCCTGCTCGCCAATGCTGCTTTCGATCATCACATTGCCGGGCTGACGCGTACGTGGATAGAACGAGCCGGGAAAATGCGTGGTATGGAACAACGGCAGATCGATAGCCTGCTGCAAGTTCATCCCGAAATGCGCGTAACGCAGGAAGAAGGCCAGTTGCCATTGGTCCTGCTGATCGCCCCCCGGCGTGCCGAAAGCCAGTGTCGGTTTGCCCTCGAACAGGCCGAGTGATGGCGTCAGCGTTGTGCGTGGACGTTTGCCCGGCGCCAATGATGTCGGAAGGCCGGGTTTCATCCAGAACATCTGTGCGCGCGAATTGAGGCAAAAGCCGAGGCCCGGAATGATCGGCGAAGACTGCAACCAGCCGCCCGATGGCGTGACCGAAACCATGTTGCCTTCGCGGTCGATGACATCGATATGCACGGTATCGCCACGCTTTTCTGTCAGGTGCGACATGGTCGGCTCATAGACGGCACCCACCCCGGCCATCGTGTTCAGCATATCCATGGTGAGATCATGCTGTGTATCGAAACCGGGGATACGACCGGGCCGCAGATCCATCGACGCCTTACCGGTAATCAGTTTGCGGCGTTCGTCATTGTATCCATCTGAAAGCAGGGTCTGGATTGGAACTTGTGCATGTTCCGGATCACCGTAATAGACTTCACGGTCAGCGTAGGAAAGCTTCATGGCTTCCACCACAGTGTGGACGAAATCGACGCCTGCCGGGTCCATCGCACCGATATCGATGCCCTTCAGCAACGCAAGGGATTGCAGAAGCACCGGCCCCTGCCCCCAAGGGCCTGTCTTGGCAATCGTCCAGCCGTGATAATCATACGTCGTCGGCTCTTCTATGGTGGCCGTCCAGTTGGACATGTCGTCGGCGGTGAGCACGCCCTTGTGCCGTTGACCGCTGGCATCCATCACCTCCGCCGTCTTCAGATAGTCGCTGATCGCCTCTGCAACAAAACCGCGATAGAACGCGTCACGGGCCGCGTCGATACCAGCCTCACGGCCTGTCTTTGCCTCGGCTTCCGCAATGATCCGCTTCCATGTCTGCGCCAGAACCGGGTTCTTGAAGCTGGACAAGGGCTGGGGCGCGACACCGCCCGGTAGCCAGGTTTCGTAGGATGTCGGCCATTCCTTCTGGAAGAAATCGGCGAGCCCTTCAATGGTCGCCGCCACGCGCGGCAAGAGTGGGTGACCGTGTTCGAGATAATAGATCGATGGCTCCAGCACCTCACGAACGGACATCGTGCCGTAATCGCGCAGCATCAGCATCCAGCCGTCGAACGCACCGGGAATGACCGTAGCCAGCAGGCCGTCTCCAGGAATAAGATCGATACCCTCCGCGCTATAGTGCTCGATGGTGGCCGCCGCAGGCGCCGTACCCTGCGCACAGATGACCTCGACCTTGTCTTTTTTCTTCGAGTAGATGATGGCCGGCATGTCGCCACCCGGTCCATTCAGATGCGGTTCGAGAACCTGCAACACAAAACCCGTCGCAACGGCCGCATCGAAGGCGTTTCCACCTTTTTCCAAAATGCTCATGCCGACAGCAGAGGCGATCCAGTGGGTTGAGGTAACGACGCCGAAGGTACCGAGAATTTCAGGCCGTGTGGTGAAAGCATTCATGACAGTTTCCTTTGGAAATTCCTAGTTTTCGCGTGGGTCAAGCGCATCGCGCAGACCATCGCCCAGCAGATTGAACCCGATCACGACACAGAAGATCGCGGCCCCAGGCCACATCGCCATCCATGGCGCTTGCGTCAGAAAGTTCTTGGCGACGTTAAGCATCGAGCCCCAGCTTGGCGCCGGTGCCTGTTGGCCCAGCCCCAGAAACGACAGGCTGGCCTCCGCGATGATGGCTGTCGCCACCGTCAGAGTCGCCTGCACGATGATGGGCGGCACGATGTTGGGCAGGATGTAGCGCAGCATGATATCGCCATGGCCAAGACCGATGGAGCGCGCGCCTTCGATATAGTCCTCGGTCTTGATGGCCATGACCTGCGACCGTGTCAGTCGCACGAAGATCGGCATCGCTGACAGACCGATGGCGATCATGGCATTGGTCAGGCTCGGCCCGAGGAACGCGGCAAGTGCAATGGCCATGATGAGAAATGGCATGGCAAGAAACGCTTCGGTAATGCGCGAGATCACCTGATCGACCCAGCCGCCGAAATAGCCCGACACAAGCCCGAACGGCACACCCAGCAACACGGCGATCGCAACCGAGACCACTCCGGCCATCAAGGATGCCTGCGCACCCCAGATCATTCTCGACAGAACGTCTCGACCGATATCATCTGTGCCAAGCCAGTGCGCTGCCGAGGGCGCCTTGCGAATGGCTCCCCAGCTTGTTGCGACCGGGTCCGCCAATGGCAAGACGGGTGCTGCAATCGCAAGCAGCGTGAAGAAGGCGATGATGATGAGCCCGGCAATCGCGCTGCGATTACGCTTCATCTTTTTCCACGCCCTGCTTTGGGCAGCCTTGGGCTTTTCGGCAGGAATTGCCTCTACGGACAGGCTCATAGGGTTGCCCTCATGCGCGGGTTGAGCAGGACCGTCACGACATCGGCCAACAGGTTCATGAAGATGAACCCGACCGCCGTGCACAGGACCACGCCTTGCACCACCGCGTAATCACGGTTGAACACGGCATCGACGATGAGCTTGCCGAAACCGGGAATGGTGAAAATCTGCTCGGTCAGAACGGCACCGGCGAGAAGCTCCCCGAACAACAGCGCTGTCAGCGTAATGACTGGTAGAAGCGCATTTCGGAAGGAATGGCTGAGCACGACTTCACGCGTGGAAAGACCCTTGGCGCGTGCGGTGCGAATATAATCCGACTTCATAACCGATAGCATGGAGGAGCGCGTGTGCCGCATGAGTGTTGCCGCAAGCCCGGTTCCCAATACGAAGGAGGGCATGATCATGGTTTGCAGCGACCTCACGGGATCGACAAAAATGGACTCGTAACCAGACGCCGGAAGCCAGCCAAGCTGTACGGATACGAAAAGGATGAGCATGATGCCCAGCCAGAAATTTGGGATGGACAGCCCCGACAGGGCGACGATATTGGCGACGTAGTCGATCCAGGTGTTTTGTTTGACAGCGGCCAGAATGCCCATGGGAACACCGATGGCAAAGGCGAAGAACATCGACATCAGGGCGAGCTGGATCGTCACCGGCAGCTTTTCGGCCACAAGCTCCAGAACGGGCTGGTTGGTGCGAAGCGATACGCCGAAATCGCCTTGGACAACCGACCCGATCCAGTAAAAATACTGGTAAACGACCGGATCATTCATCCGGTATTTTTCCCGCAACAGCTCGATGACGGCGGGATCGCGCTCTTCTCCGGCCATGGCGAGGATAGGATCACCCGGCAAAAGCTTCTGCAGCGAAAAAACAAAGACGGAAATGATCAGCAGCGTCGGGATCGCTACCAGCAGCCGCTTGGCGATGTAGATATGCATAAAAGCAAGTCCTTATACGGGCAAGGCTCTTGGACCGGGAGTGCGAGACGCAGCCAATGGGTGCGTCTCGCCATGTGCACGCGGCAGACTTAGTCGGCTTTCTTGACGCCCGCCAGGCGGATCATGCCGTCGCCGGATGGGGTAAACCCGGTGATCTTTTTGGAATAGGCATAGAGATACGCCTGATGGCCGAGATAGATCAGCGGCAAATCCTCATCCAGGATTTTCGTCGCCGCATCGTACTTTGTCTTGCGCACGGCATTGTCCGTCGATGCACGCGCCTCATTCAGCAACTTGTCGACTTCCGGGTTGCAATATTTGGTGTCGTTGATGCCACCCTTGCAGGTCACGAACTGGTGGATGTTGCCATCCGGGTCGGAACGGCCGGACCAATCGGAGCGTGACAGCACGTAATTGCCCGCTGTCTGCTCAGACAGAAGCGTCGCGAATTCCGTGGCCTTCAGCTTCACATCAAATCCGGCTTCGGCGGCCATGGACTGGATGACCTGCATCGCCTGCGTTTGCGTTGTATTGTTGGCATGTTGAAGTTCGATTTCGTACTTTTCGAAACCGGCTTCCTTCATCAACGCTTTTGCCTTGTCCACATCGCGCGCGGGAACGGGAATGTCCTTGTTGTACCAAGGGCTGGTTGGCGGCCAAGGCTGGTTGCCCGCCATCGCAGTCCCTTCGAACACCACCTGATTGATCGCTTCGCGGTCGATAGAGAGTGAGAATGCCTGACGCAGGCGCTTGTCCTTGCCGAACGGATTGTCGGCCTTGGCGCCGTTGCCGATGTTGACATACAGAGCCATATAGCCGGGACCGACAACCTCTCCATAATTCAACTTGTCGTCCGCCTTGACGGCAGCGACGTCGGACGCCGAAATACGCTCTGCAAGATCAAGATCTCCCGATTGCAGGTTGGCGAGACGCACGGTCGTATCCGGGATGGGCAGGAACGTGACCTTGTCGATGAAGATGTTGTCCTTGTTCCAGTAATCGGCAAACTTCTCCAGAACGATGCGATCCTGCTGAATGCGCTCAACGAATTTAAAGGCGCCCGAGCAAACCGGGTTCTTGGAGAAGTTGGCACCCAGTTCCTTGCCAGCCTTTGGCGAAATCATCATGCCTGCACGGTCAGAAAGCTGCGCAAGCAAGCTGGCATCCGGACTCTTCAGCGTAAACTTGACCTGGTACGGTCCGGTCGCTTCGACCTTCGCGACGGAGGCCAGTTCGCTCTTGCGGCGCGATTCCGGCAACGTCATGTTGCGATCGATGTTGTAGACGACCGCTTCGGCATTGAACGGTGTACCATCATGGAAGACCACGCCTTCACGCAGATCCATCGTCAAGGTTCCGCCATTGTCGCCCCACGCCCATTTGGTCGCAAGCTGCGGAATGACAGCGAGATTGTTGTCGAGATCAACCAGCTTGTCGCAAAGGCTCGTATAGACAATACGACCCACGAATGTCCGGGACTGAGCGGGGTCCAGCACATCGGCATCGTCCATCAGGCCGATCCGCAGATCCGCCGACAGCACCGGTGTTGCCAGCAACGTGCCAATGAGAAGCAGTCCGGAAAGTCTAGCTAAGCGTTTCATTTTGTCTGTTCCCTTGGTGGTTTGGGTGGAAATCGGCCGGTTTTCCGGTCTCTGATTATGGCATTGTCCGTGTTAGCGCGGATCGGTCTCCTGCACGGTGGCAGGCGCGTCCTGCGCGACCATCGATGTCTGGCGGATCAACCGCTCCTGAAGCGTCAGCAGGTGATTGCGCATGGCCTCACCCGCCCGCTCCGGGTCTCGTGAAGCGATCGCCTCGATAATATCCGTATGCTGGTCGCGCGATTCTTTCAGCGTTCTGTCCTGCTTTCGGGCACGTTCGCGCACCGCCTGCCAAACCGGGTCCTGGCGAACGCGGTTGATGACATCGAAAAGCGACAGAAAAAGCTGATTACCAGCCGTCTGCGCAATCAATCGATGCAACGAGCCATCCCAAAGCTCGCGCCAGTCTGCATCTGTGCGTTCGTAGATTTTGTCGCGAAGCTCCCGCATACGGGCGATGTCAGCATTTTTGGCCCGCATGGCGGCCAGTTGTGCGAGTTGCGGCTCTATCCGCAGGCGCACTTCCATGATTTCCATGAAATTGGTTCCAGATACAAGGCTAGCGGCGTGCTCGCTCCAGCTATCGGGTTTCTGTCCTAGAAATGTACCTGCACCCTGCTTTCTCCAGATGAGCCCCTCGGCTTCCAAAACCTCCAGCGCTCTGCGTATCTCCCGTCGGCCCAGACCGAAACGCTCTGATAGCAGTCTCTCGGTCGGTAATTTGCCGTCAGGGGACATTGTTGTCACCCGCAACAGTTCACGTAACCTCTCCAGCGCGTAGTTGGAGTTTTCTGGTGCTCTGACAGAAGTCTTTTGATCCAATGGTTCGTACCAATTTCGAATTGGTTCCAGTGAAACCGTTAATTCCGCGGCCGTCAAGCCTAATTATGATGCACAATAAAAATCGCAAAAAAAGAAGGCATCCAGCGTTCATCTGTCACGCAAATCATTCCAATCGCCGATCATGAACAAGCGGAGTGCGAGCGCAAAAAAGCATCGCGCTGGGCGAAAATTGATGCTTTTCGAGCGTCTGTCGATCTCTTACGCCTGCTTCAGAAAAGATTGGGACAGGGAAGCGAAATGGGAAAGCCGTTTTACTGGAATGAACTGAACACCCTCGATTTTGCAGGCTTGTCCGTCGATCGAACCATTGCTGTCCTGCCGATCGCGTCGACGGAGCAGCACGGCCCACATCTGCCGGTGGCAACCGACGTTGCAATTGCAAACGGCATGTTGGAGGAACTCAAAGTTCAGCGACCGGATGACCTTGATTTCCTTGTTCTGCCGACACAGGAAATCGGTAAAGCCAACGAGCATGTTTACGGACCGGGGACGCTGTCGTTCGGCGCCGAAATCCTCATTCCGGCCTGGACCGCGATTGGTGCGAAGGTCGCGGAGGCGGGCCTTCGCAAAATGGTGATTGTCAATTCCCATGGCGGAAATGTCGATATCATGAGCATCGTTGCCCGCGAGCTGCGTGTCAAACATCACATGGCGGTCGTCAGCACGCAGTGGGGCCGCTTCGGCAATCCGGAGGGCTTGATCTCCGAGCATGAGCAGAAATTCGGAATTCATGGCGGTGATGTCGAGACATCGCTGATGCTGCACTTCCGTCCTGACCTCGTGCGGATGGAGCACGCCCAAAACTTCATCTCCAAGGCCGAATGGATGAAAGAACAGTCCCGGCTTTTACAGCCCCTTCCACCGCACTCCCTTGCCTGGATTGCCCATGATCTCAATCCGCACGGCGTCGTCGGAAATGCGGCCGCCGCAACAGCAACCAAGGGCGCCGCCATATGTCGCCATCAGGTCGCGGGCTTCGTCGAGTTATTGCGCGATCTGTCAGACTATTCACTGGACAACCTCTATGTGAAGTGAGCAGCTTCGCCTTTGTCCGGCTGACGCTGTGGCGGCACATGGCCCTTTGCCTCCAACTCCGTCACAAGCTCTGACAATCGGGATAGCAGAAACTCAACAAACAGACTTGTCACCGTATCGAGTGAAGAGCGGGAACGCGCAAAGAGCTTCATCGGCTGGTGCCGGGAATGTGGGCCAGCCAATGGCCGGAAGACGAGCTCCCCTCGACGGCATTCCGCTAAAACATCGAGAGGATTGAGCAGCGTCAGTCCCGTTCCAAGCTTGACCAACTGCTTGAGCATGTCGGACGCGTTGCTTTCCACCACGGGCTGCACAGCGACAGAAAGCGGCGCGAACGCCAGATTGATGACGTTACGAAGACTGGTGCCGGACTGTGCCAGAACCAGAGGCTCCTGTGCGACATCGGCAAGATCGATGGGTCCGTCACCCGCCAATCGGTGCCCGGGCGGCATCACGACGCCAATCGGTATGTCGAAATTGGCGAGTGTCCGAATGCCGGGCGTAGCGGGGATATTAAATCCCAGGCCGATATCCACTTCGCCGGCCAGCACCGGTGAAATTGTCGTTGACGGACCATCATTTCGCAGATGGACGTGTATTCTTTGATACTTGGCGATAAAGCTGGCGACAATCTCCGGCAACGGTCCTGCGGCAAGCCCAACGGTCGCGACCATCGACACCTTGCCTGCCTGGGGCATTTTTAATCCGCGAATACGCCCTTCCATCCGCTCATAGGTCTTGAGAACCTCGCGGATATGCTCGATGCACAACTCCCCTGCCGCGGTTAACCTCAATCCGCGCGGCATGCGCTCGAAGATTGGCGCACCCAACTCTTCCTCCAGCGCCAAAATTTGACGGTTGATCGCCGAGGATGCCACGTTCAGCCTGGCCGCAGCCTTGCGGATCGAGCCGCATCTGGCAATCTCATCGATGTAGCGAAGTTTCCGCGAATGCAGCACCGGTAAAGTCCTCTGCTCAATTTTAAGACGCGCTGCCCTTTTCGGCAGTTCGTTTTGGAAGCGATGCTCTAAAGGCATCAATGCGCACGAATTTTGATGCTTTTCAAAGATCAATGCAACCGCTCAAATGAAAGGGAACGGGCACGCCTACGATGCCTGTAAAAGGGAACGATTCAAAATGTTCAGAGATTCCAAGACAAAGAGCTGCGTGGCCGCATTGGGATTGTGCGCCGCTACGTTATCCGCCCAGCCCGCATCCGCACTTGACGAGGTCAGCTATGGAACGAACTGGCTGGCACAGGCTGAACATGGCGGTTTTTATCAGGCCGTAGCTGATGGCACATATGAGCGGCATGGTCTGAAGGTGACCATCGTCCAGGGCGGTCCAAATGCCGCCAACCGGTCTCTTCTGTTTGCCGGAAAAGTCGATTTCTACATGAGTGGTCAGTTGGGTGACATGGATGCGCGCAAGGAGGGAATTCCGGTGGTCGGTGTTGCCTCGCTGTTCCAGAAAGATCCACAGATGCTGATGGCGCACCCTGACGCTGGGATCGAAACGTTCGGCGACATGAGCAAGCTGACGACCATATTCATGGGCAAGGAGGGCTTCGCAACCTACTTCGAGTGGATGAAGAAGAACTATCCAGGGTTCAAGGAAGAGCAATACAAGCCCTACACGTTCAACCCGGCACCGTTCATCGCCGACAAGCAATCTGCACAGCAAGGCTACCTGACCTCGGAACCCTATGAGGTCGAGAAGCAGACGGGCTGGAAGCCGAAGGTCTTTCTGCTGGCTGACGCGGGATACGCACCCTATTCGACGATGATAACAGCCATGCAAAAGACGGTCGATGAAAAGCCGGAGATGGTTCAGCGCTTCGTCGATGCCACGCTGGAGGGCTGGTACACTTACCTTTACGGTGACAACAAGGCTGGTAACGACCTGATCAAGAAAGATAATCCGGAGATGACGGATGGTCAGATCGCTTTTTCCATCGCGAAGATGAAAGAATACGGCATTCTTGAATCGGGTGAAGCTCTGACCAAGGGCATCGGCTGCATGACCGACGAGAGATACAAGAAGTTCTTTGACGATATGGTGGCGATTGGCGTTGAGCCCGGCGATCTGGATTACAAGCAGGCCTATACAACGAAGTTCGTCTGCAAGGGCGTGGGCATGGCGCTCAAGAAATAGGAAAATCGATGGGATCGCACGCCTCGTTTCGACGGGTGAGCCGTGATGATCCCGTCGCCCTAACCGATCGCGAGTCCCGACGTCACGATATTTGCCAAGGCCATGCAATGACCCTACCGCCAGTTTCGAAACCACCCGCCAGCACCGAAGGTCGAAAACGACCTCTGGTCAGCATGAGGGGCGTTTCAAAGCAGTTTTCAAATGGGACACTGGCGCTGTCCGATGTATCGTTGAGCATCGATAGTGGCGAGTTCGTGAGCCTGCTCGGCCCCTCCGGCTGTGGAAAATCGACGGCGCTAAGGATCATCGCAGGTCTCGGAGACGCCACATCGGGCACGATCGACTGGCCAAGCTCGCGTATCAACGCGAAGGGCTTGCCGGATGGCGATATCTCATTCGTCTTTCAGGAACCGACGCTGATGCCCTGGCAGACGGTCTTCGGAAACGTCCATCTGCCACTGAAGCTGCGGGGCGTGTCCAAATCGGCCGCCAAGAACGACGTGGCGCGCGCGCTCGAAACTGTTGGTCTCAGCGACTTCGCAAATGCCTATCCGCGAGAATTGTCCGGTGGCATGAAGATGCGTGTTTCAATCGCACGAGCACTCGTGACAAAGCCAAAATTGCTGTTGATGGACGAACCATTCGCGGCGTTGGACGAGATCACGCGGCAAAAGCTGAATGACGACGTGCTGACATTGTGGAAACAGACCGGCATCGCTGTCGTCTTCGTCACGCATTCGGTTTTTGAGAGCGCCTATCTGTCCAATCGTATTGTGATCATGCGGCCAAGGCCGGGCCGCGTGCATGCAGATTTCCCTCTGGTTACCAGCTTGGAACGAGATGCACACTATCGCACGTCTGAGGAATATCGTCGGGCCTGCGAAAAGGTGTCCACCATGCTGATTGAAGCCATGGATGGCGGAGAACACCAATGACCTTCAACCGCGACATGGCTTTGCGCATCACGATACCGATCGCCGTGGTTATCTGTATGATCCTGATATGGCAGGCCATCATCAGCGCCTATGCGATCCCACAATATATCCTGCCCGGCCCGGTCGCGGTGGGAAAGTCGCTCTATAATGACTGGGGCACGCTGTCGCCCGCATTGCTGGTGACCACAAAGATCACGCTTCAGGCGCTGGCACTGGCTTTGATGGGGGGCGTGGGGATCGCCATCATTCTCGTGCAATCCAAATGGTTGGAGATTGCGCTGTATCCCATCACGGTCATTCTTCAGGTGACACCCATCGTGGCGATTGCACCACTGATCCTCATTTACACACCGACGACCCAGATTGCGCTTCTGATCTGTGCCTTCCTCGTCGCATTCTTCCCGATCCTGTCGAACATGGCGCAGGGCCTGAAAAGCGTCGATCACAATCTGCTCAACCTGTTCGACCTGTATGGTGCCTCTCGCTGGCAAACACTGATCTATCTCAAACTTCCATCAGCGCTGCCCTATTTTATGACCGGCCTGCGGATTGGCGGCGGACTTGCACTCATCGCAGCCGTTGTCGCAGAATTCGCCGCAGGCTCGGCCGGGGCCGGTTCCGGCCTCGCATTCCGGCTCCTGGAATCGCAATACCGCCTGAACATTCCCAGGCTTTTTGCGGCACTGGTGCTGTTGTCGCTGCTCGGGGTTGTGATCTTCTGCATAACCTCGTTTATTTCCTGGCTTTTCCTGCACCGTTGGCATGAAAGCAGCCTGAGGAGAGAAAATTGATGACATATGGATTTACGCGAGTGCCACAAGAAGAACGTTTTGCATTGATCAATGCCACCTTGCCCTCGGTCACCCTGGAAGGGTTTGCAGCACCGGCAAAAGATGGTCTGGTTTCTGCCGACATCGTGATCGCGGGTAGGATGATCGAGACAGTCTTACCGGCAGGTTCCGCGCCTTTAGATCTGCCACGAACGGACCTGCGCAACGGCATGATTTTCCCGTGTTTCGTCGATATGCACACCCACCTAGACAAAGGCCATGTTTGGGATCGGCGAGCAAACCCAGACGGTACCTTCACAGGCGCTCTGGATAATGTACGCGAAGACCGCGTCGCTCACTGGTCATCTCAGGACATTCGTGCACGCATGGAGTTCTCACTAAGGGCCGCCTTTGCGCATGGCACAAAACTCATCCGGACGCATCTGGATAGCGTCCCACCGCAGACGGATATCTCCTTTCCGCTGTTTGCAGAGATCCAGCAGGAGTGGAAGGATCGTATCGTCTTGCAGGCAGTCGCTCTTCTACCGCTTGACAGCGTACTCGACAAACCGGTTTTCGATGCCATCGTCGCCACCACCAGAAAATACGGTGGACTGCTGGGCGGCGCGACCCGCATCCTGCCGGATTTTGACAAGATCCTCGACGCGCTGTTTCGCAGCGCTGCCGACAATGGCCTCGATATAGACCTGCATGTCGATGAGACCGAAGACCGGGAAGTGCTGACGCTAGAGGCCATCGCCGACGCCAAACGGCGCTCCGGCTTCCAAGGCTCAGTGACAGTTGGCCACTGCTGTTCACTTGCTCTTCAGGACGAGGAGACAATAAAGCGGGTTATCGGTAAAGTCGCGGACGCCGATATCTCGGTCGTGTCATTACCGATGTGCAATATGTATCTGCAGGATCGCCATGCAGGCCGCACGCCTCGCTGGCGCGGACCGACGCTGTTTCAGGAACTTACGGCCGCCGGTGTATCCACAGCCGTTGCTTCCGACAACACCCGCGATCCATTCTACGCCTATGGCGATCTCGATGCCGTCGAGGTGCTGCGTGAATCCGTGCGTATTTTGCATCTGGACCACCCGATTGATAACGTGGCGCGTATTGTGACCACGACGCCTGCCAACATCCTGGGCCGCACGGATATTGGCCGCATCGGGCCAGGGCTTCCAGCCGATCTGGTGATGTTTAATGCGCGCCGGTGGAGCGAGCTCCTTTCCCGTCCACAAGCAGACCGCATCGTGATGCGCAATGGCAAGGCCATCGACCGTTGCTTGCCAGACTACCGTGACCTTGATCCCATATTAATGAAAGAGTGAAACATGGCCGACTATGCGCAGATCAAGAAGGAGCTTGAAGGCATTGCAACGGAAGACAATCCTGCCCTTGTGCGCCAAAAAAGCCGCGACTTCTATTGGTACTCACCCGTTTTGAAACGTCAGTTGGATAACGTCACCGCCGACCTCGTCGTTTCGCCAAAGTCGGTTGAAGAGGTCATCCAGACGCTCAAGGTCGCACATGCCCATTCCGTGCCGGTAACGCCACGCGGCGCCGGTACCGGCAACTACGGTCAAGCCATGCCGCTGTCGGGCGGGATTGTCTTGAACATGATCAACATGAGCGCGGTCAAGGAAATCCATCCTGGCCGCGTGATCGCCGAGCCCGGCATTGTCATCGCGGAACTCGACCGCCAGACGAAGGCGCATTCCAACCAGGAACTGCGTTTCCATCCCTCGACCGCCCAGTCGGCGACCATCGGTGGCTTCATCGCGGGCGGCTCGGGCGGTGTCGGCTCAGTTCATTGGGGCGGGTTGCGTGATCTGGGTAACATCTTGCGCTTGAAGGTCGTGACGATGGAAGCCGAACCACGGCTGCTCGACCTGACGGCATGGGATTTGCAAAAAGTGACCCACGCCTATGGCACCAACGGCATCATCGTTGAGGTCGAGATGCCACTGGCACCTGCCTATGAGTGGGTGGACGTTCTTGTGGGTTACGATGACTACATGGACGCGGTTCGCTTTGGCGACGCAGTTGCCCACAAGAACGGTATTCTGGTGAAGGAAATCGCGCCGATTGCCGCACCCATTCCGTATGACTACTTCCCACGCCACAAACCCTTCATCCGTCACAGAAACCAATCGATCTGCGTTTTCATGGTCGCACCGCAATCCATGGATGCGTTCACCGCATTCACCGAGCGTCAGAAAGGGGAGATACTGTTTCGCTCCGACAAGGTCGAAAGCATGAAGGGCATTCCACATGCCTACGAACTTGCGTGGAACCACACGACGCTGCGCGCGCTCAAGGTCGATCCAAGTTTTACCTATCTACAGGTTCAATATCCTGGACCCGACCATGTCGCGAAAGTCCAGAAAATGACGCAGATTTTCGGTGACGAGGTCCCGGGGCATCTGGAGTTCCTCAAATTCGATGGCCACATCCAGTGCTCGGGTCTACCCCTCGTCCGTTTTGCGACGGAAGAACGGTTGGAGGAGATCATAAAAATCCACCAGGACAATGGGTGCCCGATTTTCAATCCTCATCGATATACTCTGGAGGAAGGCGGCATGAAGCAGACGGATACCGTTCAGCTCGCCTTCAAAAAAGAGACTGATCCGCAAGGGTTGCTCAACCCCGGTAAGATGATCGCCTGGGAAAACCCCGACTTCGATTTCAAAAGCGGTGAGAACTATCTTTTCCCTGGTCTGGCGGCAGCGGGTGGCTGATGAAGATTTTGGTTCTTCACGCCCACCCGGTTGAATCGAGCTTCGGCTCGGCCCTGCATAATGAGGCCGTTGAAACGCTTCGCAGGGCTGGACACGAGGTGGATGACTGCGATCTCTATGCGGAAAACTTCAACCCTGTCCTGACACGAGAAGAACGCCTTGGCTACCACACGGTGCCGGCCAATATCGAACCGGTACGCTCCTATGTCGAGAGGTTGCGGACAGCGGATGCGCTGGTCATCGTGACACCCGTGTGGAATTTTGGGTGGCCGGCAATCCTGAAGGGGTATTTCGACCGCGTCTGGTTGCCCGGCGTCACTTTCGACATGGATGAAGGCGACAGAGGCAAGCTGACCCGCAAGTTGAAGAGCATCAAGAAACTTGTCGTCGTGACGACCTATGGCGGCAACCGCTGGCGCGCGTTCCTTGCCGGTGACCCACCAAGGAAAATGGCAACGCGAGTGTTGCGCGCGGTGATCAATCCGACAAGGGGCGTCACCTATCTCGCCCACTACGATATGAACAACTGCACAGTTGAGACACGTACGAAATTTCTAGAAAAAGTCCGCGCAGAGATGCTGCGCCTCTAGAGAGGTCGCTGTGAGACACGGCATCCAAGACATTTAGACAGAAATCGAAAAACCTAAAAAACCTTGGCCGCGGTGACCTCTACTTCCACCAGGAATTCTGCACGGGTGAATCCGCCGACGACAAGCAAGGTCGAAACTGGCTTGGGATCGAGCGTAAAACGATCACGAACCGCCATATAGGCAGGAAAGTCTTCACGTTTGGTCACGAAGCCGCAAATGCGGATAACATCCGCATAGGTCATGCCCGCCTCGTCCAAAACAGCGCCAATCGCCTTGAAACACAATTCGGCCTGTGCGGAAACATCATGCGGGATAACATCATCCGGCGTAACCCCAAGTTGCCCGGAGGTAACAAGCAAACTCGCGCCCGCCTCAACCAGCATTCCGTGGTTATAGGCGCCGAATGGCTGACGAACAGAGGGTGGGTTGAAAACACGCTTCATATCGGACTCTCTTATTGACCATCAAAACCAGGCTGCGCCAGCATCCTTGCTTACGCACGACACGGACAGAATGGCACGGAAAATATGACTGATAAATAAGCAATTCACACCTAAAGGCACACGTTTGAAATGAGTTTTTATTTGCAATTTCCAGTCCAAAAAACCATCAATGCTCTGGATCGCGTATCTCCAAAACCAATCTTCCAACATCAAAAACTAATTTAATTTCAACGCACAAGCACTTACGAAGTCTTAACTGAAAATCACGGAATTATGACGAGTTAACACAATATTGCCGAATAACGATCACCTTGCCGCCAAGTCGTCTCCGAAAGGCAAGTCATGTTCTATCAGCAAGGCAAGAGCCCCTCTTTTAGTGGTGAAAAATTTACCCAGCGGATTGTTGTTCCGATGGCGGGTATTCTTATCATCGCTATTGTCGTGGTCATCGGGTTTCTTTTTGTTGCCGCAGACAGACAGAACAGTCTTGAGGTCGAATCTTCGACCAAGCTTGCCCAGACAGC
The DNA here is from genome assembly GCF_023757665.1 of Rhizobium skierniewicense Ch11. NCBI lineage: Bacteria > Pseudomonadati > Pseudomonadota > Alphaproteobacteria > Hyphomicrobiales > Rhizobiaceae > Rhizobium > Rhizobium skierniewicense. Next base: position 496,493 of record NZ_RXPG01000030.1, on the reverse strand, counting down.
ACTTGCCGTGAAGACACGCGAAGTCGCGCGCAATCTTAAGGACTACGCGGTCTGGGAAGATGTCTATAACAATCTGTATCTCAAGATAGACACGCAGTGGGCAGCGACCGACGGCAACATCGGCGCAAACATTTTCGAGGGTCTGGGATACGAGGCAGCATTCGCTATCAACTCGGCAGGGGACACGGTCTATGCCGTCATAGACGGCGTTCCTGAAAAAATAGACGCCTTTGCGCTCATTCCGGAGGGACTGCGCGAGCTGATGAAAAGCTCCCACAGTCAGGTGGAGCCCGTTACAGGCTTGCTACGATCTGGTAAAGATGTGGTCATTGTCGCCGCCACCTCCATTCTGCCGCCATCGGTCGACCGCGCATCTGTTGACGTGGCAACGTTGACCTCCATCGTCTTCGCAAAAAAGCTGAACCATTCCTTTCTTGAAAAAATGGGCCAGGACTATCTCCTCTCAGGCTTGACCCATGACGACGTTGCGCCTGCTGCAGCCGAAGCCTCTCTCCACCTGACATCATCTGATGGCAAGTCGCTGGGTGCGATCACATGGGTGCCGGCGAAGCCGGGTTATAAGCTGTTGCCCGTTCTGGCACCGCCTTTGGCCATTTGCGTCATCATCCTTGGTGCTTTCTCTTTTCTCGTTGTACGAAACATTCGCAGATCGACGAAGGCGCTCGAAGAGTCTGCCAGGACGGTCGAGGCCTATGCTCAGACGCTGCAGGAAAGCGAGGCCCGCTTTAAGGATGTCGCCGAAGCATCGTCGGACTGGATATGGGAATGCGACCCGCAGCTTCAGATGATGTTTCTGTCAAGCCGCTTTTCGGAGGTCACCGGCATCGCTGCGGCCAGCGTTCTCGGCAAGACCCTGCCCCAATTCTTCCAGAGCGACAGCGACAATGACGGATGGACGAAGCTGCTACAGGAAACATCCGAGCGGCATGCCTTCCGGGATCTGCGCTGCCTGTACAAGGATGCGTCGGGAACAACCCGCGTGTGCAGGCTCGCTGGTCGGCCCAGCCATAATGTGGCGGGAAATTTCGTCGGGTTCCGCGGCACCGCAACAGATATTACCGAAGAGGTCGAAGCACAGGCGCGCGCCAGCCACCTCGCTCTTCACGATGCCTTGACCGGACTGCCCAACCGCGTCCTCTTCCGCGAACGCCTCAACACGGCTCTTTCCGGCAGCGGCGCAAAAGCCTCGCGTGTTTCGGTCATCTGCCTGGATCTTGATCACTTCAAGGAAGTCAACGATACGCTGGGCCACGGCGCAGGTGACATCCTTCTGCGACAGCTGTCACAGCGCCTGTTGGCATGCGTCAGGTCCACCGACACCGTTGCCAGGCTTGGTGGCGACGAGTTTGCCATCATCCAGACCGGCGTCAGCCAACCGGCAAAATCGGAACAGCTTTGCCGCAGGCTGATCGAGGTCGTAAAAGCACCTTTCGAAATAGACGGAAACGAGATTCATGTCGGAGTGAGCCTGGGGATCGCAATGTGCAGGGAATCGGGCAACGACCCTGAACGCATTCTCAAAAATGCAGACATAGCGCTCTATCGCGCAAAACAGGCAGGCCGCGCGACCTATCGCATTTTCGAAGCCCACATGGATCTGGAATTGCAGGAACGCAAATCACTGGAGCATGATTTGCGCCAGGCGATGCTCAAGAACCAGCTGGAGCTGCACTATCAGCCGCTGATCGACATCGGCACGAAAAAGGTCGTGACCGTCGAGGCGCTCATTCGCTGGCGTCATCCCGTTCGCGGTATCGTTCCTCCAATCGACTTCATCCCTCTGGCGGAGGAGACAAACCTGATCGTTGCTATCGGAGAATGGGTTCTTGAAACGGCTTGTAAACAGGCATTGAGCTGGCCAGACCTACGGGTTGCGGTAAACCTTTCGCCGGTTCAGTTCCGAAATCGCGAACTGGTAGAGGTTGTAAAGGATGTCCTTAGACGCACAGGTCTCGACCCGTCGCGCCTCGAGCTTGAAATCACCGAAAGCGTCCTTATCAACGATGTCAGCTCGGCGCTCGCCACCTTGAATGCCCTTAAAGATCTGGGTGTGAAGATCGCAATGGATGACTTTGGAACGGGTTATTCATCGCTCGGATATCTGAACTCGTTCCCGTTCGACAAGATCAAGATCGACAAATCCTTCATCGGCGACATGAGCGACAAGGACAAGTCCGGGGCGATCGTGAAATCGGTTATCAGCCTGGGTCAAAGTCTCAATATGGTTACGACGGCGGAGGGCGTGGAAACCGCCGAACAGGCGACTTTCTTGACCCAAGAGGGCTGCGATCAATTGCAGGGTTACTTCTTCAGCAGGCCTATTACGGCAACCGAACTGACGAGTTTCATGCTCGACTGGAACGAGCGCGAGAATGCGCAAGACCCCGACGTGAGCGTTGCCGCTTAAACATAACAAACAACACTATAACAGGGACAGACTATGAACGCGCAGAGCTTACGCCTCCTCGATCTCGATCAGGCCAATCCTACCGACACATTGCCACAGACCATCGAAACCGCTCTGTCTCCGGCCGAGAGCAAGCGTCGTTCAGGTCCACCTCTGGAAGTTTTCGAGAGCGTGGATGCGATTATTTCGGACCTTCGTCCGACGGAGCCGGTCTTTTGCCTGCAACCCTCAAAAATCAGACAGGCCGCCAAGCGCTTCAGTGTTTTTCCGGGTCGCCCGCTTTATGCCGTCAAATGCAATCCTCATCCTTTTGTTCTGGAGACCCTCTTTCAGGCCGGTATAACGGATTTCGACGTGGCATCACTTGAGGAAGTGCGCCTTATTGATCGCCTGTTCGGCAGCTCGGCCGGTCAGTTCTTCAACAACCCGGCCAAATCACGCCCGGCGATCCGTACCGCCTCTTTCAATCACGGCATCCGTTTCTACACAGCAGACTGCGAAGAAGAAATTGAGAAGATCTTCCAGGAAGCGGATTTCGACAGCGATCTCATGGTTGCCGTTCGCCTAGCCACCAAGCCAGCCGATGCGCGCTATGTCCTTTCAACAAAATTCGGTGCACAGCCCGATGATGCGGCGCGGATGCTCAAGATCATCCAGAAGCGCGGGGCAAAGGCAGGCATTTCCTTTCATGTCGGCTCGCAATGTCTCGCTCCGGAAGCGTTCTCGGCAGCCATTACCCTTGCGTCGAAAGTGTCCCGTGCCGCAGGCGTGCCACTGAGCGTGCTCAACGTGGGTGGTGGTTTTCCGGCGGCCTATCCGGGAGACCGGGTGCAGGGTCTGGAACATTACTTCGCACAAATCGTGCATGCCCGTCGCGGTATCGATCTTCCGCATGGCTGCATCGTGCTGTGCGAGCCGGGACGCTCTCTTGTTGCTGAAGCCGGAACGACCATCGTTCAGGTCGTGGTTCGCCGCGACCGGGCGATCTACATCAATGATGGTGTCTTCGGGACTTTGCAGGAACTGACCCATCCCAAGGAAACACGCCCCATTCGGCTGATCCGTCATCACGCCCGGCCCGCTGCTCCCATGGCCAGTTTCAAGGTTTACGGCCCGACTTGCGATTCCAACGACGTGCTTGGCGCTCCACTGACATTGCCGAATGACGTTCAGGAAGGTGACTGGATCGAAATCGGTATGATGGGTGCCTATAGCCTGTCGATGCGGACCCACTTCAACGGGTTCCATGCCGACAAAATCGTCGTGCTGGGCGAGTAGGCTCAAACATCTTATGATCACCACCCCAAAGCGCGTCGGTCGTTTGACAGCTTCTTTGATCGGCGCCGTCGGGGTTATTCTCTGGGCGACGGAAACGATGCTCGTCACTTTGACGACATCGATCCCGCCTCTTCAAACGGTCGCGCTGGCGTTCATGTTTTCGGCGGCAATGTCGCCTGCCGTGTGGTTGCTGACCGGAAGCCATCCTCTCGAGGCGTTTCGGCAGCCCATACGTGTGTGGGTATTCACCGTCGTTTCTCTGGTGGGCTATCATAGCTGCATCTATTATGCCACGCAGCAGGCGCCACCCGCCGCTGCCGCTCTGCTGCAGTCCACCACCCCTTTGATGATCGTGCTGGGCTCTGCCTTCCTCCCGGGCGAGCGGCTGCGATGGTGGCATGTTGTCGGAGCCCTCCTGGGTTTTGTCGGTGTCACGATGCTGGTCGAAACCGGCGGCGAAGGGGCTTCAACAGGTTCATCGTTTTTCTATCTCGCGTTGATCGGCGTCGCAGCAGGCCTGTGGGGCCTTTATTCCGTGATTGCGCGCACCTTGCCGGATGTGCCGTCATCGACGCTTGGTGTATTTTACGCTGCTTCAGCTGTGATCACATTTGCAGCGCACTTCCTGCTTGAAACGTGGGTCCCGCCGCAGCCAATCGAGTGGTTTGCGGTCGCAGCTCTCGGTATTTTTCCGATGGGTCTTGCCATCTACTTTTGGGATTTCGGCCTCAAGCGGGGCGATATTCAGGCGCTGGGTGCATTCTCCTACGTCGAACCCTTTATCGGCGCTGTCCTCGTGGCCGTGTTTACGGGCGCGGCGCTGAGCTTGTCCCTGTTCTGGTCAGGTCTTCTTGTCGTAACGGGTGCGGTGATTGCCAGCGCGGGTCTGTGGAAAAAATCGCAGACGACGTTCCCCGCGATTGCTTCCTCAGCCCTGCCCGAAACCTGGCTGACCTCTGTAAGCACCATCGCGTCTCGAACCGACCTTCTTGACGTGACGAACCGTGTCGTGACGAGACTGGTATTGATCGGTCGGGACTACGACAATCCACGTTCCCATGATCGTGAGATGAAGGAACTGCTTTTCGCACTCGGCTGTCTCGTCCAGATATGGGATGAACTGGAATCAGAACATGACGACAATGCACAGCCAAGCCCTTCCTGCACACTGGTTGCATGACGGAAATGGCGGCATGCAACCTCACAGAGGCCATCTTGGAGCCAGAGGCAGTCGTTCATCTCTCCACTCTCCAAATATGACACATAGGGTGGACGAGCACAGAGTATAGTCTGGTCATGGTCTATACTCGGCCGAATTGCGGATGACGAAGCGTGCGCTCGATGCCACGCAGTTCGGCCAAACCTTTCAGGCGGCCAATGGCAGGGTAGCCGGGTTGCGCGCCCCGGGTCTCATCATCCAGAATTTCCTGTCCGTGGTCAGGCCGCATGGCAATACGATGGTCTTCACGACCTTCCGCGCGTCTGCGCTTTTCCTCCTCCAGCAGCGCCGCCATGACCGCTACCATATCGGTTGCTCCTTCGAGATGCTCGTCCTCGAAAAAGGAGCAGGGCGTGGCGTCGGTCTCGCGTGTCACATTGCGCAGATGCACGAAATGGATACGATCTGCGAAGGTTTTTGCGATGAGCGGCAGATCATTATCGGCGCGCGCGCCAAGTGAGCCGGTGCACAGCGTGACGCCATTGAAACGACTCTTCACCTGGTCAAGCATATACGTATAATCGGCCTGCGTAGAAAGAATGCGGGGCAGACCGAGGAGCGGCCAAGGCGGATCATCGCCATGGGCACAGATGTTGATGCCAACCGCCTCTGCGACCGGCACGACCTCAGACAGAAAATCGACCAGGTTGGATTGCAGCCGCGACCGATCAACACCCTGATAGGTCCGCAGTTTTTCCAGAAGCTGGTCCAGCGTGTAGCCATCCGCCGAACCGGGCAACCCTGCGCTGATGTTTTGTGCGAGCGCGACAGTCCTTCTATCCGGCATTGCGGAAAAGCGCTTCGCCGCCTCTTCCACCAACCACGCAGGATAATCGTGCTTGGCGTCGGGACGTTTCAGGATGTGAATGTCAAACGCTGCGAAGTCTGTCAGGTCGAACCGCATGGCCTTCGCGCCATGACGTGTTTCCCAGCGCAAATCGGTCCGCGTCCAATCCAGAATCGGCATGAAATTGTAGCAGACGGTGCGGATACCGCTGGCAGACAGACGGCGCAGGGTCTCTTGCCAATTCGCGATGTGAGCTTTCCAGTTGCCGGTCTGTGTTTTGATGTCTTCTGAAACCGGCACGCTTTCCACCACATCCCAATAAAGACCACCAGCCTTGATGGCTTCGTGGCGCATGATGATGTCATCCACAGGCCAGACGGCACCGGTCTCGATGTGATGAAGCGCACTGACGATCCCTTCAGCCCCGGCCTGCGCGGCGTCGCGTACCGTTACCTTGTCCACCGGACCGAACCAGCGCCATGTATATTTCATGTCTCGAAATCCTCCTCTGTAAACTTTGCATGGAACGCGACGGACTGCCCTCCCGCTGAACAATGATTTTCAGCGCACCCGGGTGCTGGTTCCTATATGGCAGCGCCTTTTCAGCCTGATCGAAAGAAAAACCAGTCGTAATGCGCGTCAACCGTATGAGGGCCGGGGATGTCTGGCTGAACATGGCCTAAGGCACAAAGACAGATGGCTGGATGCCGGACAGCCGATAAAAGGATTGGGCGTTCTTTCCGAAGACTGCTGCCTTATCGGCATCAGGGACGATATCTCGGCATTCTTCAAACCAGGATCGGTAATCGGACACGAGAGTGAGAACTGGCCAATCGCTCCCCCAGATCGTTTTTCGGGTCCCGAAAAGCTCGAATATGGTTTCAGCATAGGGCCTGACAGCAGCGAGCCGACGATTGCCATCCGCCTCGGTCAACAGGCCGGAGAGTTTGCAATGGACATTCGGCAACATCGCCAATTCCGACATCGCCCGTCGCCACGCAACGAGATGGCCTTGCGCTATGAAAGGTTTCGCGCCGTGATCGATGACGATACGCAAATCTCGGTGGCGCTGCGCAAACTTCAGAAGAGGACCAAAATGTCGAGGTGTCACCAGTGCGTCGAATGACAAATCATGTCTCACCAATGCATCTATTGCCGGAGTAGCCTTCGGGTCAAGAATCCAGTTGGTGTCATCGATGTCCTGAAGCATCGGACGAATGCCTTTAAACTTCGGATGTGTCGCATAGTGATCAAGACGCTGAACGGTCACGGGATCGATAAGGTCGACCCACCCGACGACACCAAGGATGGATGGTACCGATTGCGCAAGCTCAAGGAGAAAGTCCGTATCCTCGGCCCGACCAAGCGACTGCACGACAACGGTTCCGTCAACGCCGTCCGCTTCGAGGCAGGGCTGCAAATCCTTCGGCTCGAAATCACGATGAATCGCAGTAAGCTCGGCAGGAGGCCAAGCCCCTTCCCTTGACCTCATCAACCAATAGTGCTGATGAGCGTCGATGATCATGGCCTGTCACCTGTGGGGAGTGGCGTGCCATCGACGAAAATCCCGCGACCTTGCAAGTCCTTCCAGATGGAAACCGGAATGCTCTCCTCAAACCAGGCGATATTACTCTTGATCTGGTCGGCATTGCGCGCTCCCGACACAACACTGACGACCGCAGGGTGTGCTGCCGCAAACTGCAGAGCGACGGCTGGCAGCGATACACCGGCGTCCCGGCACATTCCGTCAAGCACATCCACCCGCTCCAGAAGATGCGCAGGCGCGTCCGCGTAGTTAAACTTGCGGTTTCCTGCCAGAAGACCGGAATTGAAAACTCCCGCTATGACGACACCCACACCGCGTTCAACGCAACGGTCGAGAACCGCGAGGCTCCCCTGCTCTAACGCGGTGTAACGACCGGCAAGCATCGCGATATCCAGATCGAAGACGTCCATGGTCTGATTGATGATCTCAGCGTCGTTGACACCCAGCCCCACGGCTTTGGTAGATCCCTCACGACGAAGGTTTTCAAGCGCCCGAAACCCGCCACCCGTTGTGATCTGGTTCCAGTAGTGGTCGTGTTCGTCGCCATGCTGTGCGGCACCGATGTCGTGCACGTAGAGAATATCCGGCGCCAGAATTCCCAGTCGTGACTGGCTCGCTTCGAATGACCGCATGATGCCGTCATAGGTGTAGTCGAACACGGGTCTGAATGGTAGAGGATCGACAAAATCGTTCTCATGGTCTCCAACGGATGCATCCGGCGTCATCACCCGCCCGACCTTGGTACTGACGACATAGTCTTCTCTCGCATGCTCGCCAAGCATGGTGCCAAGACGGAGTTCTGACCGGGTAAATCCGTAATAGGGCGCTGTGTCGAAATAGCGGACATCTGCATTCCAGGCGGCATCGAAGGTCGCCTTGGCTTCATCATAGGGTGTGACCCGATAGAGGTTTCCCATCTGCGCGCAGCCAAGGCCGAACACGGGGATATCAAGCTCCACCCTTGGAAGTCTGCGCCGGTCCGATACCTTCATATCCTGCCTTTTTTACGCCAGACGACGCCCAGATCGAGATGGGCGTCGTGGGTTGATCCACCTAGTGAGAACGGATTTCGCTTCGGTTTTGTCGATAACCTTGAGGAGGATGTGAACGGTGATCGCTGTCAAAATCCCGCCCCTGCCGCCGTCCTTGATCAGCAACAATCTGCCAGCTCGGTTTTTGCTCAAGACCGCACGCGTTTTATCCTGTCTCAGGTTGAACGTTGCATCGTCTAAAGCGGAAACGCCGGGAAATTCCGTCGCGATATCGTTATGCTGAAAAATAACGTCATGAGAGCTGACGACAGCAGCCGCTCGACAATTGACTTGACCGGCCGCCATGCTCTTCCTCCATTGCCTGCGCAATCGCCTCCCCGCTGCGCAGACAATGGAATTTTAGACTTGCGGATAAATTGGTCAAGCCAATTGATGTCTTGGTGGAGACGTTTGCCGAGACGATCGAGCGCCGATTGGGTTCTCAGTTTTTTTCCGCAGAAGTTTCTTTCCTGACGCGCCTTGGGAGAAGCGACTTTAAAAGGCCCCATGTCGGCGACACGATATAGGTCGCTGCCGGGATGGCGATGAAGCCGACGATAATGCCCACGACGCCCGCACCGGCAGCCTCGACAAACCAGGACGCGATGGAGGCAACTGAAGGAACGGCTTGAGAGACGGCATGTCCTGCCGCCTCAATCAGATGCGCAGGAGCCTCTATGCCGAATGTTTCCAACCCGTGCACGACTATACCCCCACCCACCCAGATCATGGCGGCGGTACCAACCACGCCCAGGATTTTGAGAAAATACGGCATCGCGACCACGATGCCGCGTCCGAAGCCTCTCGCAATCGATCCGATGGTAGAGTTCGATTTCACCTGTGCCAACATGAGGCCGAAGTCGTCCGCCTTTACGATCACAGCCACGCCACCATACACGAGAGCGGTGATGCCCAGACCCACAGCTGCAAGAATAAAAGCTTGCGAAATGACGCTGCCCGGATCAAGCGCGCCGAGCGTTATCGCCATGATTTCAGCCGACAGGATGAAGTCGGTCTTGATCGCACCGGCAACTTTCGCATCCTCGAGTGCCTGTGGGTTGACGCTTGCCGTTTCCAATTTCGACTCATGCGCTTCCGCCGCATGGGGAACGACAAGCCCATAGACCTTTTCGGCACCTTCATAGCAGAGGTAGAGGCCGCCGAGCATCAATAGCGGAGTGATCGCCTGCGGTGCGATCAGACTGAGCACAAGAGCGACCGGAAGCAGGATCAACAATTTGTTCTTCAGAGAACCCAGTGCGATCTTCCAGATGATCGGCAATTCGCGAGCGGGTGAAAACCCGGTCACGTAGCGGGGCGTCACTGCGGCGTCATCGATGACAACCCCTGCGGCCTTGGCGCCAGCCTTGGCAGCCTGACCAGCGATGTCGTCCAGAGACGCTGCCGCAACTTTGGCAAGAGCTGCGATGTCATCGAAAAGGGCGATCAGTCCGACACTCATGAGCGCCTCCGTTTATCAGAAAAATTCAGGCCGCTTGAGCCAAAAATCTTAGTTGTTGAAGAATGTTGGCCCGGCAGATTTGCGAAAACCTGCCATGCCACACTTTATATCGCAAGAACAGGCAGGTGTCGGCGATCGCTCCAAGCAATGCGGGATAGAGATCTGAAGAATTCCGTCGTCGCGCCGCGTGAAGTGTTGGCGCGGCAACGGTCATATCAGCCTTCCAGTTGCTTGATCACAGCCCGCGCAGCAGCGACAACGGCTTCGGTGGTGATGCCGAATTTCCGGTAGACATCATCAATCTTGCCTGATGCGCCAAAACGATGCATGCCGACAAACTTCCCGTCGATGCCGATATATCGGTCCCAGGAATCCTGCACAGCCGCTTCGACGGCAACGCGGGCGCGTGTCTCGCCGACAACTGAACGCTGATAGGCGCTGTCTTGCTTTTCGAACAACAACCTGCATGGCATGGAGACAACGGCGGTTGGAATGCCGTCCCGTTGCAGAAGATCACGGGCGTTGACGGCGAGCTGCAATTCCGAGCCAGAGGCAAAAATCGTCATTTGCCGCTCGCCGCCATCCGCTTCCAGAAGAACGTAACCTCCCCGGGCCGAACGATTTTCATCGCCAGCTTCGCCTCTCAGCAAGGGCATCGGCTGACGGGAGAGAGCAATCAAAGCCGCCTGTCGTGGCGCGTCCAATATGGCCTCCCAGCACTCGGCCGTCTCGATGGAATCGCCGGGGCGATAGACAGCAAGCTGTGGAATGGCGCGACGGGCGCTGAGATGTTCGATGGGCTGATGAGTTGGACCGTCTTCTCCCAGACCGATGGAATCATGGGTCATCACGAAGATGGTTCGAATCTCCATCATGGCAGCCAACCGAATGGCCGGACGGCAGTAGTCGGAGAATGTCATGAACGTTCCACCGTAGGGGATAAGGCCGCCATGCAGGGCAATACCGTTCATCATGGCCGCCATGCCGTGCTCGCGTACGCCGTAATGCACGTAGGAACCGGAAAACTCACCTGGTACGATCTCGGTCTGGTTCTTCGCCTTTGTATTGTTGGATGGCGTCAGATCAGCTGATCCGCCCAGCATTTCGGGAATAGCATCGAACAGATGATTGAGAACGATGCCGCTGGCCTGTCGGGTTGCAAGATCCTTCTCGCTTTTTGCCAGCTCTGCCTTCGCGCCTGTTATCGCTGTGCGCCAGCCGGCAGGAAGCTCTCCGTCCATACGGCGTTTGAAGTCTTCAGCCACCTCGCTCTTCGTCTGGGCGAGCCGCTTTGTCCACGCCTGCTGTGCCGAACGACCCTTGGCACCAATCCTGCGCCAGTCGTCGAGAAGGTTCTGAGGGATTTCAAATGGCGGTGACGACCAGTTCAACAGTTCACGCGCACCGGCGATCTCTTCCTCGCCCGGCGCGTCGCTATGCGCTTTTTGAGTGCCGGCCTTTGTTGGAAATCCAAAACCGATAATTGTGCGGCAGGAGATGAGCGACGGTTTATCGGTTACATTCCTGGCTTCGATGATCGCAGCGCGGATCGCATCCGTATCGTGCCCATCAATTTCTATGACGTGCCAGTTGGACGCGTGAAAACGAGCGGTTTGGTCATCCGATTCAGCCAGGTTGGTCGCGCCATCGATCGAGATCGAATTATTGTCAAAAAAAGCGATAAGCCGCCCCAGCTTGCGGTGCCCCGCGAAGGAGATCGCTTCCTGGCTGATGCCCTCCATAAGGCATCCGTCGCCCAGGAACACATAAGTGAAGTGGTCGACGAGATCATCCCCAAATTGCGCGTTCATAACCCTCTCGGCGAAGGAAAAGCCCACCGAGTTCGCCAGCCCCTGCCCCAGCGGTCCGGTGGTGGTCTCGATGCCTGTCGCGTGATGGTACTCCGGATGGCCTGCAGTTCGGCTGTCTATCTGGCGAAAGCGCTTGATCTCATCGAGGGTCATGTCCTCATAACCCGTCAGGTACAACAGGCTGTACAACAGCATGGAGCCATGACCGTTCGAAATGAGGAAGCGGTCACGGTCGAACCAATGTGGCTCCTGAGGGTCGAAGGTCATGAATTCGGAAAAAAGAACCGTTGCAATATCCGCCATGCCCATTGGCATGCCGGGATGGCCGCTTTTTGCGTTCTGCACGGCGTCCATTGACAAAAACCGGATGCAATTTGCAAGTTCGCGCAGATGCGGGTCACGCGGTGGCGGGACAGATTTCTGAGTTGATACGGTTGATTGATCCTGCATGGGAAAACTCCTTGGGCATGCACGCGTTCGCGGCGCCACCTCTGATAAGCCAGTTGGAGCATCAGATGTTCCAGCACTCAGCCGTCTTTCTCTGCATTCCCGACCTCAAATCGCGAGGATGGCCCTGCGCACTCCAGTCACGGAAAATACCATCGATAAGTCGCAATTGCCGATGACGTTGGTTGAACAAGTCGCGGCAAACGCTTGGCGACGCCAGCACAATTCAACAACCGAATATAACGACTTCGAGGAAAATGAGATGCAAATTGGAATGATGGGACTGGGCAGAATGGGCGCGAACATGGTTCGGCGCCTATTGAAGGGCGGCCATGAATGCGTTGTCTTCGATATCAATCCCGCAAACGTTGCCGCACTGGTCGCAGAGGGCGCCACAGGCGCGACGTCGATGGAGGATTTTGCTTCCAAACTGACGAAACCCGCCTGCGCATGGCTCATGCTCCCTGCAGCAATCACCGGGCAGAATGTGGACAAACTCGCGGCGCTGATGGCGCCGGGCGACATCATCATCGACGGAGGCAATTCATACTACCACGATGACGTCGACAAAGCAGAACAACTGCGCGCCAAAGGCATCGATTACGTCGATGTCGGCACCAGCGGCGGCGTCTGGGGCTTGGAGCGCGGTTATTGCCTGATGATCGGCGGGCCTGAGAAGGCGGTGCGCCATCTCGACCCTGTCTTCGCGACATTGGCGCCTGGCGGCAATCCACTTGATATCGAGGCCCCCAGCGAAGCGCTGAAGACAGCGCAGTTTGGCTATCTTCACTGCGGCCCCACCGGTGCAGGTCACTTTGTCAAAATGGTCCACAACGGTATCGAATACGGCATGATGGCTGCCTATGCAGAAGGAATGAACATTCTAAAAGCTGCCAATGCGGGCAAAAAGACACGGGATGTCGATGCTGAAACCAGCCCGCTGCCAACACCGCAATATTACCAGTTCGACATCGATATGGCCGCTGTCTCCGAAGTTTGGAGACACGGCAGCGTTATCAGTTCCTGGCTTCTGGATTTGACGGCGGATGCGCTGAAGCAGGACCCAGAACTCGCGTCGTACGGTGGTCGTGTCTCCGATTCCGGCGAGGGGCGCTGGACATTGAAAGCGGCAATCGACACCGGTGTGCCGACCCCCGTTTTGTCTTCAGCCGTGTTCCAGCGGTTCAGTTCCCAGGGCGAGTCCCTCTACGCAGACAAGTTGCTGTCTGCCATGCGGTTTGCCTTTGGCGGCCATCACGAAAAACCAAAATCCGATGCTGGAATGAAACCGGCCTGACCTCCCCCCAAACAGAAGAGCAAGGATCGGCAGCTTAGCTCCGGTCCTGCTCGGACGTACTGACCAACTTTGCAGCCGCCCGGTTTGCCTGGCCCAGTGCATCGATCATCGCGTGGCCGGCGGCAAGCTCGGCGGCGAGTACGCCGATAAATTCATCCCCCGCACCGTGCGTACTTTGAACCTCAACCTTTATGGCGGCAATCACGATTTCACCGCCATCTCGACTTGCATAGGCGACGCCTGCTCCGCCAGCGGTTACTACCACCTCCGGATAGGTTTGGGCGAGGATTTTGGCAGCCGTCAAAGCGCCATCCAATGTTTCCACGACCGGCGTATCTGCCAGCATTTCAGCCTCGATGGCGTTGACCACAAGGATGTCGATCAGTGGCTGGAGCGCCGTTGAAAGAACACGTGCAGGGGCGGCATTGATCAGAATGCGGCCACCGGCCTGTCTTACGGCTTTTGCTCCCGCAACGTTGGCGGCATCCGGGATTTCATTTTGCAGAACCAGAAGCGTCGTCTTTGAAAGGACCTCATGAGCTGCGGCGACATCGACCTCACCGAGTGTCAGATTGCTGCCTGAGACGATGACCGCGCCGTAGTCTCCTTCGTCATCGAAAATGGCAACGCTCATCCCCGTGGACCGGGAAGCATCACCACGGACAAAAGTGTGATCGACACCTTTACGCGCCAGATTGGCAAGGAGAAAACGGCCAAAATCGTCCTCCGCGACCGCGCCTATCATCGACGTGGACATGCCGGTGCGGGCGCAAGATACCGCCTGATTGCCACCCTTGCCGCCGAACTTGGGATGCCAAGATGTGCCCGTCACGGTCTCACCTTTTCGTGGGCGCGATGGACCCATAACAGCAATATCATAATGCAGACTGCCCAGGACGGTGACGAGCGGCGATGATGTCATGAAAGTCTATCTTTCCGTTTGGATTTGACGGCAGACATGGTCCGGTCAAGATTTGTTTCAGCCGACTGGTAGTCGCGCTGTGCAACCGCCATGAAGACGGCGTCGAGAATATTCAATTGTGCGATGCGCGCGGCGGCATTCTCACCCATCAGGGGCGATCCCTGTGCGGTGGAACAGAGAACCACATCGGCGGCCTGCGCTAGCGCGGAAGAGTTGTAGTTCGTGATCGCAATCGTTTGCGCGCCGTTGCGCTTGGCCAGCTGAAGCGCTTCGATGATCGCGGTGGTATTGCCGGAATGGGAAAAGCCGATGGCGATATCGCCGTTGGTCAACAGCGCTGCCGACATCAGCATCATATGAACATCATCGAACACGGATGCGCGAACACCGATACGCAGGAACTTGTGCGACACGTCCCGAGCGATTTGTGCAGAACCGCCGACGCCATAAAAATCCCGTTGCCTAGCGCTGTGGATGAGGTCGGCAGCCTTGTCGAAGGCCACCATATCCAGAATGGACAGTGTTTCCTCCAAGGCATTGATCGAGGTGCGAAAAACCTTCTGAACGATCTCCTGGGACGTGTCCTCAACGGACAGTTCCTGGTGCATTTCTGCCGTCGGTTGGCGATTGTACTGGCTCACCGCTGTGCGAAAATCGCGGTACCCGGAAAAGCCGAGCTTCTTGGTGATCTTCACCACCATGGCTTCCGACACGCCGGCGTCGTCAGCGATCTGCTTCAGCGACGTTTCATCGCTGAAATCACGCATCGCGAAAACGGTATCCACGACCTTTGCTTCGAGCGCTGTCAGCAAGGGCATCATCATGCGAATGCGCGGGCCGACTGTCTTCGTGTCGAAGCTTTCCGAATTCATTCTCTTCCCCTTGTCGCACGATCAATCATCATGGCGACGAGGATTATAAGGCCAGTGGCGAGCAGTTGATAGAAGGCCTGAACATTCATCAACGTCAAACCGTTGCGCATTGCACCCAAGATGATGGCGCCCAGTATCGTACCGAGAATGCTGCCTTTCCCGCCCATCAGGGACGCACCACCAATAGCCGCGGCCGCGATGGCATCCAATTCCCACAGGTTTCCAAGAATAGGTTCGGCAGCCCCCAGACGACCAATGAGAATGAGAGAGGCAAGTGCAGCCAGACCACCGGAAATGACATAGGCCGTAATCTTGGTGCGGGCGATCGGAACGCCTGCGACATAGGCAGCCTCTTCATTGCCGCCAACCGCCATCAAATACTCGCCAATCGGCGTTTTCTTGAGCAATATCCATGCGGCAATGGCAACAACGGCAACGATCAGCACCGGCGTCGGGATGCCGAAGAGATTGCCGTTAAAGAGAGACCGGAACCCCGCTGGAATCCCGAGAACGGGATTGCCACCGGTGTAGATCAACGCGATGGCGCGATAAGTGCTGAGTGTTCCCAGCGTCACGATGAAAGGTTGCAGGCCCACATAGGCAACCAGCACGCCATTGATCAAACCGCAGAGAACGCCAACGCCGAGACCTGCCAGAATGGCAAGCGGGATCGGTGTACCCGCCACAAGCAGGCTGGCGGTAACAACAGCAGAGATTGCAGCTGTGGGGCCAACCGACAGATCGATGCCCCCGGAGATGATGACCAGCGTCATACCGAGTGCCAGGCACGCATTGATGCTGGACTGCTGGAGAATGTTGACAAGATTTCGCTCGGAAATGAACCCCGGAACGAGGGCTGCAAACACCGCCATGATGACGACGAGGCCGATCAACGTCCCTGCATCGCGAAGCGAAAACGAGAAGCGACGGAAGGCGGGGCCGGAGTTGGGCGTGACATTGGAAGTGCTGGTCATGGATGGTCCTGTCCGTTCATACGGGTCGCGCAATGCGCGCGTCGTCCGCATCGGCATTCGCCCCTGGAATGGCATGCGCGACAATCGCGCTTTCGCTCAGTTGATCACGTGGAATATCTGCCGCAATCCGCCCTTCCCGCATGACCAGCACGCGATCCGAAAGGCGGATAACCTCGGGCAGCTCGGAGGATACGACGATGATGGAATGACCTTCCCGGGCGAGGTCTTCGATCAGATGATAGATTTCTGACTTGGCCCCCACATCGATGCCGCGGGTCGGCTCATCGAACAGCAGGATTTGTGATTTGGCCGCCAGCCAGCGCGCAATGATGGCCTTTTGCTGGTTACCGCCGCTGAACAACCGGATCGGACGATCCAGCTGGAAGGGCCGCAGGTTAACGCGCTTCAAAAAGTCCTGTGCGGTCGCGCGCAGTTTCGAATTGCTGATCATCCCGCCGGATGAAAACGTGCCAAGCGAGGCCAGTGCCATATTGGTGGCAACGGGGCGCAGGGGAATGATACCCTCCCTTTTACGCTCTTCCGGCACCAGACCGATGCCAGAGGCGATTGCATCGCGTGGATTGGAGAAGCTCTGTTCTTTCCCGTCAATGACAATCGAACCGGCGCTCAGGCGATCGACACCAGCCAGCAAGCGCAGGAGTTCCGTGCGCCCGGAGCCGACCAACCCGGCGATACCAAGGACTTCACCCTTGTGCAGGCTGAAGGACACATCGCGAATTCTGGTCGCTGACGACAGATTTCTGGCTTCGAGCTTGACGGTATCGGTCACGAAGGAATTATGGTGTTCCTGCATCAATTCGCGACCGACCATCTTGGCGATCACGTCCTTTTCCGAAACCGTGGCGAGATCCACGATATCAACCAGCTTGCCATCGCGCATGATGCTGGAGCGTTGGCAGATGCGAAAGACCTCATCCATCTTGTGCGATACATAGATGATCGATACGCCGGTTTTGGATAGGCTGGCGATGACCTCTGCCAGTCGGTCGAACTCGCTGGGCGTCAGGCTCGACGTCGGCTCATCCATGGCGATGACCTTCGCTTTGTCGAGAAGCGCTCGGCCGATTTCGACGATCTGGCGCTGAGCGACCTTGAGAGATGATATCGGCGCCGAAGGATCAATGGTTTTGTCGATCATCGACAGCGCTTCTGCAGCGCGCTCTTCCTGCTCGCGGCGGGACACGAATAGGCCGCCCATATGCGTCAGCGAATGACCGAGAAACATGTTCTGGGCGACGCTCAAATGCGGGACCTGCTGAAGTTCCTGGTGGATCATCGCGATACCGGCGGCCCGGGCATCCATCGGTTTCTTGAAGGCGACAGCCTCTCCGTCCACAAAGACAGTGCCGGATGTAGGGCGAAACACGCCGGACAAAATGCGCAAAAGCGTGGATTTGCCAGCGCCGTTTTCACCGAGAAGTCCGTGGATCTCGCCGGGGACGACCTCAAACGAAACATCCGTCAATGCGTTTACGCCGGGAAAGCTCTTGGAAATCGTCTCGAATCTCAGTCTCGGCGTCATCGCTCAATCTCCTGCTTGATGGGGATGCCGGCAGAACCGGCCTCCCCCTTCGCGTTCTTTACTTTGCAGTCTTGGCGTCTTCCATCAGAACGGCGCGCACATCGACGCCCGTGCCCTGATAGCGGCTGAGATTATCGGCAGTGATCAACGCCTGCGGGGTGGCCACCACGCGCGGCAATTTTTGACCAGCGACGAGGCGCAGTGCTGTTTCCAGCGCGACTTCACCTGTCAGAACCGGGAAGCTATCGACTGTGCCGGTCAATTCGCCAGCCTTGATCGAGGCATAGGCATCAGAGATGCCATCCGTACCGAAGACTGCGACCTTGCCGGCAAGACCCGCAGCCTTGACGGCTTCGACAATACCAAGCGCCATGCCGTCATTGTTGGCGTAGAAGCCGATCAGGTCGGGGTGCTGGTTGAGGATGTTGGTCGCTGCGTCATAGGATGTCTGACGATCCCAGTTGCCAGGAACGCTGGCGACGACCTGAAACTTGCCACCTTCGCTGATGGTCGACTTGAAACCATCGGTGCGCTGGACGGCCGCGTAAACACCGGCCTGCCCTTCAACAATAGCGACCTTGCCGCCCTGCGGACGGTTCTGAATGAACCACTTGGCAACGCGTACGCCGTTGTCGCGCTGCACGTTACCGACATAATGTTCGGCCTGCGGGATGACGGCATCGTTGACGTTGACGACAGGAATATTGGCTGCCTTGGCCTGTTCGATGACCGGCTGCAAGTTGGCATCCGTCTGTGGCGATACCAGCAGGACGTTATAGCCCTGCGTGATCATGCCCTCGGCAATGGTAAGCTGGCCGAGTTGGTCACCTTCGCTCTGGGCCGCTTGGTAAGCAACTGGTACATTGACCTTCTTTCCGAACGCCTCATAGCCCAGACCCAGGGAGCGCCAATATTCGTTGGTCAGCGTCTTGGACACCGCTCCGGCCTTCGTACCCTCTGGCATTTTTGGGAACGGGCCAAGCTTGGCTTCGAGCTGCGACCAGTCCATGCGGTCTTTTTCCGTGTCGGAATTGAGCGGTGCAAGTTCCTGCGCGAAAGCGGCGCTGAACAGAAAGCTGGCGGCAAGCCCCGCAGCAACGGTCGTCTTCAAAAAGGTCTTCATCGGTTTCCTCCCGGATGGTGTTGTTTTCGGCAAACCTTCGGCCTGCCTTTGGTGAAAGGTTCAGATTTAGAAAAAGTCAGCGGTTTTGCTTCAGCCGAGCATAAGCTCCTGAATGACCGCCTGGGCCGAGACGGCGTCCTGCCGCTCTACGGCACCGGACAGGCGATTGTCCTGATCGATACGATCAACGACTTTCAGCATGCGCTTGACGGTCTGGATGTTCACTTCGCACTCGTGAACGGGGTCTAGACCTGTCATATCCGGGAACGTATCGAAGTAGATCGCGCCATCGTAGCCATCCTTGCGGATCTGCCGCAGAAGCTCGATCGTCTGCTGCGTGTGGACGGCGCCTACCATCAGGCCGTCGTCGCGCTTGGCATAACCATCATTGAGATGAACACCGAGCACGCGGCTGTAACGGGCGATTAGCGCTGCGGCAAATGCAGGTTGTTCGTCGGCATAGAGAACATGCGCGAAATCCAGCGTTACGCCGAGATTGGGCATGTCAACGTCCTTGATGGCGAGAAGCGTCGTGGCGCAATCGGGCATCAGGCTGTAGGAGCGCGGCTCGTTGGGCTTGTACTCAATGCTGACGAGGCAATCCGGATCATGGGCACAAACTTCACGAATTCCGTCGATCTCGTGTTGCCATAGCGTATGGTAGTCTGCCTGGAACGCATAATCGAAGCCGTCCTGACCGAGCCATAGGGTCATGAGGTTGCTGCCCGCCGCACGGGCTGCATCGATACCCTTCTTCGTCAGGTCGATCGCCTCACGTCGCACTGCCGCATCCGGATTGGTAAAAGCGCCGATCTTGAAGGCCGGATTTGTGTAATAGCGCATTGCAAAACCATTGATCGCAAGGCCCAGATCACCAATCTGTCGGGCCAAAAGGGCTGGATCATCTGCGACGTGGTCTGGATAATTGAGATCGAGATCGGTCAATCCGTCCACCTTTGCAGCGCGCGTCGCCATCTGCAGCATCGTCGGCTTGCCGGAAAGGTCAGGCCATTCGGCCTGCGGCTTCGAGGCGAAAGAATTCAAACGTGTGGCAAATTTCAATGGGGTCAAGGCAATGGCTCACTTCAATCGTTGTTGCGACAACTTCACAAATTAATTTTATTTTGTAAAGCTATATATGTTGTGCATTGCATCAAATCGAACTTTCAACACGCTTTTCCACCGTCAGTCTGGCTCATACGGACGCGCAAATGGGCACGCAGGGCGTGTCATCGCGGATTTCATAAGTCAGAGACATGTACAGTCGGAAACGTTGTATCAGCTGGCTAGAACGGCCTCGATTTCATCGAGCGACGGCATGGCAGGGGCTGTTCCGCGCCGTGTGACGGCAATACCAGCCGCTGCACATCCAAACCGTGCAGCATCCAGTGGACTGGATCCGCGCGAAAGTGCCGCAGCAAAACCACCCACAAAGGCGTCCCCGGCACCGGTCGTATCAATGGCTGGACCGCAGTTGACGGCGGGAACATGGACGGACTGGTCTTGTGCATGAAACAACACGCCGCGCGCGCCCAACGTAATGAGCGCTATGCCGACGCCACGCGACAGCAGCACGTCACCTGCACGCCTTGCGTCCTCCAGCGTGTCAAGCGGATGACCCACGAGTGCGGCGGCTTCGGTTTCGTTCGGAACGATAAAGTCGCAAAGCGAATAGATTTCATCCGGGAAGGCATCCGCCGGAGCGGGATTGAAAATCGTCGTCACCGCTGCATTACGGGCGATTTCCAGCGCCCGGTGCGCCGCCCGTGCAGGCTGCTCCAACTGCGTCACGAAAACCTCAGATGTCTCGATGGTATCCCGTGCCGATTCGACATCATCGATATCGATCGTGCCCGCTGCACCCGCATAAACGATGATGGCGTTGTCGCCGTTCGTGTCGTTGACATAGATGAAGGCTGCGCCCGTGGGCTGATCGTCCATGATCGTCAGCTTGGCCGTGACACCGGCCTGCTCGTAAGTCTTCAGCGCAAGGTCACCGAACGTATCGCGCCCTATTTTGGAGATGAAAGAGACGTCGGCACCGGCACGTGCAGCCGCTACGGCCTGATTGGAGCCTTTGCCCCCCGGACCAACGGAAAAACCACTGCCGCTGATAGTTTCGCCAATAGCGGGCAATCGTGGTGCAAGATAAGCTGTGTCGGCAACGAAAATGCCCAGAATAGATATGCCCGACTTCATGTTGTTCTCCTCAACGCCCTATTTAACCGCCCCGGCTGTCAGGCCCTTGACGATGTAACGCTCCAGGAAAATTCCGACGAGAACAAGCGGCATGATGGCAGCTGTCGCGATCGCCGCCATGGACCACCAGTTGATGCCTTGTGAGCCGGTCTGGCTTGCCACCATCACCGGAAGCGTCTTTGCGTTGGAACTCGTCAGCAGCGCTGCGAAGAAATACTCGTTCCAGCACAGAATGACCGATAGAATGAAAGCCGCAACCATCCCCGGCAGAGCGATGGGCAAAACGATGCGCATGAAGGCACCCCATATCGAGCAGCCGTCCACCAATGCGGCCTGTTCCAGCTCGACCGGGATCGTGTCGAACTGATCCCGCATGATCCAGATGACGATGGGCAGCACCATCAGAGTGTAGACGAGAATAAGGCCAACCAGCGTATCAAGCAGCATCAGATGCTTGTAGAGGACCAGAAACGGCATTGCCAAAACAACGGGTGGCAGGATGAGCTGCGACAGGAAGAAGAAGGAGATATCCTTGTTCTTCATCCAGAGAAATTTATAGGAGAAGCGGCTGAGGCCATAGGCTGCCAGAGAGCCGATGACGACAGCAAGGAAAGATGCGCCCGCAGAAGCGACGATACTGTTGAAAAAGCGCCGGATGAATTCGTCTCGAACAGTAGACTGCGCAAAAATCGTATCCGGCGAAAGGCCGAGAGAACGCCAGCCTTTCCAGTCCGGCGTGAAGTCAACGAAGGGAATGAGATGTCCCTGCGTGACGTTGACAGCCGTCTTGAACGAGGTGGTGATCGTCCAGTAGATCGGAAACAGCGAAATAAACGCCCAGAAGACCAGAGCCGCGTAAATCAGCAGGCTGCTCGTCATAAATTGCGGGCGGCGTGACCACAGGCTTGGTCGTCTTGTGGATGTTTCAACAGAAGTCGCCATGGTTTTAGCCTCAATTGTCACGCTGCATCCACCGGCTCGTTCCTTTGAGGATGAGCGCGACGAAGATAATGATGATGACCAGATAAAACTCCGCCAGCATGGTTCCATAGCCGACATTGGAGCGATCGCGGTACTCACGGAAGATGAAGCTGGACACGGTGTCCGTTGCACCGCCCGGTCCGCCAGCGGTGACATTGATAACGATATCGGCGAGTTTCAACTGGAAGATGATGCGTAGGATGATGACGGTGATGCTGACCGGCAGCATCAGCGGGAAGGTGATTTCCTTGAAACTCTGCCAGCCGGAGGCACCGTCCACCTTCGCCGCCTCCTTGATTTCCGAAGGCAGCGCCTGAAGGCCTGCCAGCAGCAAGATCATCATGAAGGGAATGGACACCCAGGCATCCATTGCAATGATGGAGGAACGCGCAAGCCAGGGTGTCGCAAAGAATGCCGGATTGTCCCAGCCAAGATGGCGGGCGAGCGTTGCAGCCGGACCGAATCGGTATTCCATCAACGACTTGCCGATCATCCAGCTGACCGCGACAGGGCTCAGCATCAGTGGCAACAGAAAGGCGACGCGAAAAAATTTGCGCGCCTTGATCTCGGCGTTGAGAAGCAATGCCAGACCGAAGGCAATGGCATATTGGACCAGCACCGATAGAACATAATAGACCATGTTCAATAGTGCGTTCCAGAAATAGCGATCCGCAAACAGGGTTCGCAGATTATCGAGGCCGTTGAAACGACGCCCCGCAACCGCACTGAGATTCCAGTCGGTAAAAGCAATGTAGAGGCCGAAAACAGTGGGGAAGACTACCATGGCGACGGTGAAAAGAACAGCAGGCAGCACGAAGGCCGCCTTTTGCCCCGCCTCCCCCCGGATCAGAATCTGCGCGGCGCAGAGCGCTGTTGCCCAGATGATGTAGGCAAACAGCAGAGGTCGCCAACTGACGAGACCAAGCGTGGTGAGGCCCGCTGCCTCGAAAATCTGTAACGCAAAGACGACGAAAAGCAAAACAGTTGCCGCCAGAAGCAAAAGCTTGCCCCGTCTGACAGCGCTCGTTTTAACATGGGTCTGTTCCACCGGTTGCAGAGTTGACGTGATCGTATGCGACATGGGCAAACCTCAAGGCTGGAAAGCCGTATTCAAGCGGGCATGGCTCAGGCGGCGCGATATGGGCCGCCTGAGTCTGAAGGTTACGGCATCAAACGCCCAGTGAAGCCTTGTAGAGCGCTATCTGCTTTTCGCGGCCAAGCTGGTCTGTGACTTTCTCCCAGGCTGCCGCAATGGCATCCGCCCCTTCCTGCGCGCTTGCCTGACCGGCAAACACTTTGGCCAATTCGTCTTCCGCAACGCTATAGTATTGGAAAATGCCGGGAATTCGCGGCTCGATCGCAGCGTTCGGGTGGTTGTAGGAGTTGGACTGCGAAGCGAGGTAGTTCGAGATGAACGCCTCGTCATAGCCAGCCGTTACCCATTCCTTGATATCGAACTGGCTCTTTCGATAGCACTGGAAGCCGGATGGATAGGCGGCGGTCCACAGAGCGATGTCCTTGCCGCCCAGATGCGCTGCCGCACTCCAGGCCGCTTTCTTCTTTTTCTCGTCGCTGTCGACCCGTGCCATGACGTAAACGCCCCAGCCGAGATAGGCCATGTTCGGCGCGAAATTGGGACCGCTTGCGAGCTTGTCCCATTTGCCGGTCTTGGAATTGTAAACATCGTCAGAGCCTGGCAGAATATCAAATCCAATGGTTTCCCCGATGACGGAGGTGTCGCTGGTGCGCGCGGCGGCACCCACATCACCCCACCACGAGACCATCGATCCGGTTCCTGCCAGAAACTGCTGGAAGGCGGCGGTGCCGGGATCGGCGTTCAGCTGATCGCCCGCTTCCGATGGCAGCGCATCCATCACGTCCTGAATGGCGCGAACCCAGGCAGGATTGTTGATACGCGGCTTCATCGTGTCGGTATCGAACAGCCAGGCCTTGTCGTCAGGATGCTTGGCATAGGCCGTGGCGCGGCTACCGAGGAAGTAGAAGCCGAAACCGCCCCATGCCTTTGGCGAATCGAGATAGCCGATGGCGTCCATGCCGCCGACGGTCTTGCCCTTGAGGAACTTGGTGACTTCCTGAACTTTCTGCCAGGTCTTGGGAACGCCCCAATCGCCCTCATGGTCTTCATCCTTCCAGGCCTTGGCCAGATCGGCATCGGTGAAATAGTCGGTGCGATAATTAAAGTTATGGCAATCACCATCGACGGACACACGATAGGTCTTGCCGTCCCACGTGCCTACAGGCGCCTTCAGGTAATCGACGTAATCATCCATGTCGATCTGGGCCTTGACCCAATCCGGCATTTCGGATGCCAGGCCCTTGCCGCAGACATCGCCCTCGAAAGGCGCGCCCATTTCAAGCAGATCGAAATCAACCGTGCCCGTCGCGATTGCCTGCTGAAGCCGCGGATTGTAATCGGCCTGTGCCAAGTCGATCCAGGTGATTTTGGCCCCGGTATAATCTTCCCAAGGCTTGAGGAAGCCGCGGAACAAGACGTTATGAAGGTTCTGGTTGTTGAGACCCATGAAGGAGAGCTCGACACCGGCAAACTCGCCCTGCTTCACGGTCTTCTTGGTGGCTTCGAGACACATCTCACCAACCTTTTGCCAGTCGGCATCGGTCGGCGAACCCTTGCCCACGCCTGGCACCTGCAGAATTTGCGTCCGAAGGTTTGCGTCCTGCGCGTAAGCGGCGCCGATAGGACCAAGCATGCTACCCGCAGCGGCCACTGCGCCAAGGCTTGCGCTGGTTTTCAAGATAGCGCGGCGGCTCAGGCCTATCGCCATCATTCTTTCGAAATCACTGACTTTCATGCGGTTCTCCTCCCGTTGATTTGGTATCGTCGCCGTTCTCCTCAAGGCGACGAAAAGATTTTACTCCAGCCGCAGCCCGCTTTCGCCATCGAACAAATGAACCAGCGCTGCGTTCGGCGTCATTGCAATCGTGCCGCCTGCTGGCTCCTCCACACGGTCGCGAAACACGCCGATGATCTTCTGCTGTCCAAGCTTGGCAAACACCTGCGTTTCCGAACCGGTTGACTCTACTACCGTCACCTGCGCATCGACGGAACCGCCGAGCGTGAAATGCTCAGGCCGGATACCGTAAAACGCAGACTTTCCGTCGGATCCGGGCGGCACGCGCAAAAGCGGCAATCGAATCCCCTCCTCCGCCTCGAAATACGGTTCCGGAGAATGCCGGATATGACCCTTGATGAGGTTCATAGATGGAGACCCGATAAAACCGGCCACGAATGTGTTGGCGGGCTTGTCGTAAAGCGTCAGAGGTGAGCCGATCTGCTCGACCCGGCCATCACGCAAGACGACAATCCTATCCGCCATGGTCATGGCCTCGACCTGATCATGCGTCACGTAAATCATCGTCGTGGCCAACCGCCGCTGCAATTCCTTGATCTCCGCGCGCATCTGCACACGCAGTTTGGCGTCAAGGTTGGAAAGCGGCTCGTCGAACAGAAAGACCTTGGGGTCACGAACAATGGCACGCCCCATCGCCACGCGCTGGCGCTGGCCACCGGAAAGCTGGCGAGGATAGCGGTTGAGATAGGGTATGAGGTCAAGGATCTCAGCTGCCTTGCGCACCTTCGCGTCGATATCTGCCTTGGCTTCGCCGCGCATTTTCAGCGCAAACCCCATATTCTCCGCAACGGTCTTGTGCGGATAAAGGGCGTAACTCTGAAAGACCATCGCGATATCACGGTCCTTCGGCGGCAAGTCGTTGACCACTTTGCCGTCAATCTGGATATCGCCAAACGTGATTGGTTCGAGACCGGCGACCATGCGCAGCAGCGTTGACTTTCCGCAGCCGGACGGTCCCACCAGAACGACGAATTCCCCGTCCGGTATTTCAACGGAAACGCCATGGATCACCGTCAGGCTACCATAGGCTTTTCCGACATTGACGATGTTCATCGATGCCAAACGTTTTTCTCCTCCCACGGCGCCGCGCACTCCTCGCGACGTCGCATCCCTCCCTGATCAGCCGGCGGGTACAGCGAAGAGCCGCACCCGCCGGAGCTATCCTTGGGAGGATGTCATCCGTTGCGCAAACTTCACACATATTTTATTGATTGTAAATTGGCCGATTTGGATAACGCGAAATATTTGTCGATCCACAACGACCCAGCCTTAAAATGTCATATTTACTGCTAAATCTACTGAGGAATTTGTTGAAATTTCAAAAATTTTCCCGCAGCCTTTACAGCTATCCGTTGCTACATTACAAATATGACATAAGTCGTGAAGTTCACAGCCGGATTTTAAGGGAGGAAATGGTCGTGCTCAAAGGAATAGATCCGGTTATCAATGCTGAACTTCTATATGTACTGATGTTGATGGGGCACGGCGACCAATTGGTTCTGTGCGACATCAATCACCCCGCCCAGACCATCGCAAAACACACGACCCATGGTCGCATCATCAACGTGTCTGGCTGCGGTCTCGAGCGAGCTGCCGAAGCAATCCTCAAGCTCTTCCCGTTGGATACATTCGTTGAGGCACCGGTCAAGCGTATGCAAGTCGTTGGCGACCCGGACGGTCAGGTGCCCATCTTTTCAGCGATGCAGACCGTCGTCAATAGCGCAGAGGGACGTTCGATCCGGATTGAGGCGCTGGAGCGCTTTGATTTCTACGAAGCAGCGAAGCGTTCATTTGCCATCGTACGAACGTCCGATCCTGGGCCCTATGGCTGCTTCATCTTCACAAAGGGCGTCTGTTAGCAAGATCAAGCCAGTGCGGCGTCCTGTTTGGCAACAGTGTGCCTAACGGATGGATCAAACCAGTCCCAGCTGTTTTTCTGGCTCCGCTTCATGCGATAAAGCGCCTGATCCGCGGCATGCAGGAGTTGATCCAAATTGCCGCCGTGATCCGGGTAGAGGCTGGCACCGATCGTAGCGCCGACCTCGACGCTCTCTCCCCGCACGCAAAAAGGCTTTTGAAAAGCCGTCGCTATCCTTTGGCACACCCGCTCGGCCACGCCTTGGTCTCTCAGCCCTGGGAGGAGAATGACGAATTCGTCCCCACCCATGCGCACGATTGTATCATTGTGACGAACGGACTGGCGAAGCCGTGTCGCCACCATTTTCAGAATATCGTCTCCGGCCTCATGACCATAATGGTCGTTGATCGGCTTGAAATTGTCGAGATCAACCATCAGAAGCGCCGTCATCGGCTGCCGTCTCGATGTTTCTGTATTGGCGATGATCTCAAGCCACTTGTCTTTCAAGACACGCCGGTTTCCAAGGCCCGTCAAAGGATCTTCGTTGGCAATGCGTTTCAGCACGTTTTCCGTGAGTTTCTGCGCGGAAATGTCTTCGAAAACTGCAATAGCCAGATCGAACTCGTGCAGGACAATGCCTCTGTGCAAAGCCGACACGGTGGAGCCATTGGCATGTCTGACGTTGACTTCAAACTCCTGGATTTCAGTGATACCCGACGATTTGCGCTTCCAGAGGGTGTCCCAGCGAATGCGCGCCTGTTTTTGCTCGGCGTCATCGAGGTAGGTTTCATCGATCCAATCATCGACCGTCATGAAGCAGCCGTTCTGATATCCGAACGTCCGGGTGAAAGCCTTGTTCATGAAACGGATATGGCCATCGGGTATGGATGCCCAGGAAATCGGAATTGGCAAGGTGTCGAGGATGACGATCAGGTCCTCATCGAATCTGGTCGTGCCTTTCGCCATACGTGCGAAAAAATCTTTCATGTCACTGACCTTTTAGGGATTTCAAGAGAGGAATGCTCTCTCGAAACGAGGATTCGATTTGGATATCAACACGCCAGGAGAATTTTCGGCTGCTGGCGCTCCATCAACCATTCTACCAGTGCGGCGCTTCTGACGGGGCGTGACAACCAGTAACCCTGGATTTCGTCGCACCCCATTGCCTGAAGCAAATCAGCAGTCTCAACCGTTTCGACACCCTCGGCAACGACCCGGTAGCCAAGGCTGTGGGAGAGATCGATCATCGAGCGAACCAGCACGCGTTCGCGATTGCCATTGATCATATCCGACACGAACGAGCGATCGATCTTGACGATATCCGCAGGCAGTTTTTGGAGGTAAGCAATACTGCTGTAGCCGGTACCGAAGTCATCGATCGCGAGTTGCACGCCTGCCGCCTTCAATTGATCGAGCAGACCGAAAGCGCCTTCGGTTTCCTTCATCATGACAGTTTCAGTCAATTCCAGTTCGATCTGGTCCGGATCCACCTGGTATTTTGCAAGCTTCGTCATCAATCTTTCGAAGAAATCCTGCTCTTCGAGGTTCAGTGCCGAGAGATTGATCGACAGCTTGAAGCGCATGCCACGGGCCCGCCATTGGGACAGATTCGACAAAGCCTCGTCCAACACCCAGTCTGTCAGGCTCCGCGCGCAGGATGAAACCTCGATGACTGGGATGAACTCTACCGGCGATATCGGGCCAAGCACGGGGTGGTCCCAGCGCAGCAGTGCTTCAGCGCTCAAGACCTCACCTGTTTCCACGTCCATACGCGGCTGGAAAACGAGGGACAACTGGTCATCGGATGTCAACGCTGCCCGGAAATCCTGTAGAATTCTATAATTACGGCGGTGACGCAAATCCATTGCGGGTGAGAACAAACCAATTTTGCTGACACTTTCGCGCGCATCCTGCGCCGCGCTCTGCATCGAGCGCAAGACATCTTCTGGCGACGTATTCTGTGGATGGAAGACAACGATGCCGATCGATGGAGTCATCGCCATCTGAAAGGCGCTGTCGGCTTGCAGTTCATGCAGCTTCTGCTCCAGCAGGAGTGTATAATCGTCGACGTTCACGCCTTCCTGTGCGAAAAATGCAAACTGCATGGGACCGACATGGTAGGGAGCGTCATCCGGCCCGACATGCTCTCTCAAGATGTTGACGGCGGCCTGAATGGACGTATCGAAATAGGATGGGCCGAGCACGCGCGAGAGGTGTTCGAACTGTTCGGTCTGCGCCAGGTCGAGCAGACAGATGATCCGCTCCTTCACATCGCCACGCGCGACCATGTCCGAGAGATCGTTGAGCAACTGATAGCGATTCGGAAGTCCGCTGGACGGCTCTATGCGCCCCAGTGCGTGGGTCAGTTCCACCTGATCCATGACCATTGCCGCAAGGTCGACCAACGTCGCCATTTCGTCCGAGGTTATGTCACGCGGCTCAGTTCCCAGAACGCACAATGCACCGAGACCAAAGCCCTCAGCAGTTATAAGCGGCGCTCCGGCGTAAAAGCGAATGCCAGCATTGCCAAGGGTGCTGTCTACATAACAGTCGTCATCTTGAAAATCATTGATAACGAAAGGTTTTCTGCTTTCGGCAACCTCAGAACAGGGCGCTTTGTGACGTGGAATTTCATTGTGGTCGACACCCACCTTTGACTTGAACCATTGGCGATGCGTATCTGTCAGGGAAACCGCAGCGATCGGAAGGCCGAAAATATTCGCCGCGAGCCGCGTTATCCGATCAAAGTTTTCGCTTGGAAGCGTATCGAGAAGACGTAAATTCTTGAGGCTGGCAAGTCTGGCTATTTCATCGTGCATTCGTCGTGTCCATAGCAAAGCCATCGTGCAGGCCTGCACGTGCGCTTCACTTAACTGAGGGGTCTCTTCATTTTTGATGCAGCGATGCCGGGGAGCTCGCGCCAAATGGCGGCTCGGGTCGACCCGGCAGTTTTAAGGCATCATGCCTATGCTTCTTAAGAAATTCCGTATTGCCATTGTTTTACATCACAATAATTGAACTACATATAAATCGTTCCGCAGGAGTTCTTTTCATAGTTACGAAAATGGTAACCCGGCTATGAACTTTGTCCCCATGTCATATCGACAAGGGGTACCCTCCTACCGCATGCAACACTATTGAAGAAAATAATAATCGTTAGCCTTTGACGATAATAATTTAATTTCAATGATTTGATTATTATTCAGGCACGTGAAATTTAGATAGTTGGCACACACCATCGCACGATATACTGCTCTCCAAAATAATTCGAAAAACATTTCCCAAACGGCACCGATTGCCCCGTTATGCGTTATGATATTGCCATCAGGATGTTCAAATGCTCACCAATCAATGGCTGTCTCTTCTCATCATCGCGCTGATGATGGGCGCTTTCCTTTGGGGAAAATATAGATACGATGTGGTTGCGGTCGGCGCATTGCTCGCGGCTATATGCGTCGGTATTGTTCCAGCGAAAGAAGCTTTTTCCGGGTTTTCAGACGATATCGTCATCATCGTCGGTGCTGCGCTGATTGTCAGTGCCGCCATATCCAGATCCGGGGTTATGGATGTCGCATTGCGTCGTCTTTCCCCGGAAAGGCGTGGCCCTCGCGCCCAACTGATCATACTGGTGGTGATCGTCGCGGTTCTCTCGGCCTTCATCAAGAACATCGGCGCATTGGCAATCATGATTCCCGTAGCCATTCAGATGGCACGAAAGTCGAGCGTATCACCATCCATGTTCCTGATGCCGATGTCCTTTGCATCGCTGCTCGGCGGACTGATGACGCAGATCGGAACTTCTCCCAACATCATCGTCTCCCGCGTGCGGGAAGAAATTACGGGCCAGCCTTTCACCATGTTCGACTACACACCGGTAGGACTGGCACTCGTGGTCGCAGGAGTCGTTTTCCTTGGCTTTTTCTACAAATTGCTACCGGAGCGAACCCGCGACAAAGCCTCGATGGATGATGCTGTCAAGATCAAGAACTACACGACCGAAGCCAAGATCACGTCCACATCGACCGCCATTGGCCAATCTATCAGTTGGCTCCAAAAGCCGGGTGGCGGTGATGCAATGGTCACGGCCATTGTCAGCCCGCTTGGAAAAAAGCGAACACCCCTGCCCGATACCATTTTGAAAGATGGTGACCTTCTGATCATTGAAGGGGAGCAAGGCGCCCTCGACAAACTCGTCAGCGAGGCGAAGCTGCAACTATCGGACCGCAAATATGAGCCCTCGAGCTCCAGAGACATCAGCGCAGTCGAGGCCATCGTTGGCGAGCATTCGCGTCTGGTGGGGCTGAGTGCAAAGGACGTTGCGCTGTTTGACAGCACCGGCCTCAACCTGCTTGCCGTCAGCCGGCGGGATAAGCGCTTCAGCGAACGGCTGGGAGAAATAAAGATCCGCAATGGTGACATTCTCGTGCTGCAAGGCGACCTGCAAACTCTTCCCGATCTTCTGAGAGAATGGGGATGTCTTCCCCTTGTCGAGCGGAATCTCAAGCTTGGCAGTACGCGTAACGCATTGCTTCCGGTCGCTATTCTCGCCGTTACCATAGCAGCAACGGCATTCGGTGGCGTACCGGTCGCTGCAGCGTTCTTCGCGGCCGCGTTTCTCATGGTGGTCACCGGCGCCTCGCCATTGCGCGAAGTTTACCACCATCTCGACGCCCCCATTCTGATTATGCTGGCGGCACTGATCCCGGTCAGCGATTCGCTGCGAACGACCGGCACAACCGACATCATCGCCAACTTGCTATCGCGCACTGCTGAAATGTTGCCGCCTTACGGCGCGCTGGCGCTGATCATGGTGGCTGCCATGGCGGTGACGCCGTTCCTCAACAATGCGGCCACAGTGCTGGTCATGGCGCCTATTGCGGCGACCTTTGCTGGCAAGCTCGGCTTTCAACCGGACGCATTTTTGATGGCCGTGGCGATTGGGGCAGGTTGCGACTTCCTGACCCCGATTGGACACCAGTGCAACACGCTCGTCATGGGACCAGGCGGGTACCGGTTCGGAGACTACGCGCGTCTCGGCCTGCCCTTGTCGTTCATCGTATTGATTGTCAGCGTTCCCATACTACTCATGGTATGGCCAATTTAGCCCGCTGTACGATTGCAAAAAACCGTGTGGAGCTAAGGCTTCACACGGCTCTCTCGGTCTGATGCAAACTGTCAGCAATTACGCCAGTTCAGGCAATCCGCTCAGAAGCTTGTCAAGCGTGACAGGATAGTCTCTGACGCGAATACCGGTGGCGTTGTAAACCGCATTTGCTATCGCAGCAGATACGCCACAGAGGCCAAGTTCTCCCACACCCTTGGCCTTCATAGGAGACGACATCGGGTCGGTCTCATCGAGAAAAATGACCTCCTGCGCTGGGATGTCGGCGTGGACGGGGACTTCGTAGCCCGCCAGATCGTGGTTGACGAAAAAACCACGCGTTGTATCGACCGCAAGTTCTTCGGACAATGCACCGCCAGCGCCCATTGTCATGGCACCGATAACCTGGCTCCGTGCGGTGATAGGGTTGAGGATACGTCCTGCGGCACAGACCGCCAGCATGCGACGAATGCGGGTCTCACCCGTCGCGATATCGACGCCAACTTCGACGAAATGTGCGCCGAAGGTGGATTGCTGGTGTGTTTCCGTCAGATCGCCCCACTCCATCTTGTCTTCGCCCACCAAACCATCCGGTCCAGCAGCTTCCGCAAGCGGTACAGTGCGGTTGCCCGATATGACTGCGCCGCCCTCGAACACAGCGTCCTGCGAGTTGAAGCCAAGTTTTTTGGCGATTTCCTCGCGGAGTTTCACACAGGCAGCATAAACCCCAGATGTCGAGGAGTTTGCACCAAACTGTCCGCCAGAACCGGCCGAGACAGGAAAGGCGGAGTCGCCCAGTTTGACGTCGATCTGGTCGACGGAGAGTCCCATCATTTCAGCCGCTGTCTGCGCAATGATCGTATAGCTCCCCGTGCCGATATCGGTCATATCGGTCTCTACGGTGATTTTTCCGCTGTTATCGAGCGTCACACGCGCACCGGAGGGAACAACGAGATTGTCGCGAAACGCTGCAGCGACCCCCATACCGACAAGCCATTTCCCATCTCGGCGGGTGGCAACGTCAGGACGGTTGCTCCACCCGAAGCGGTCCTTGCCGACAGTCAGGCAGCCGATGAGGTCTCGATGAGAGAAAGGGCGCTCTGGTTTTTCCGGGTCAACCTGCGTGTCATTGATGATACGGAACTCGATGGGATCCACACCCGCCTTTTCCGCAATCTCGTCAATCGCAATCTCAAGTGCCATCAGGCCGGGTGCTTCACCGGGCGCGCGCATGGCGTTGCCTTCTGGAAGGTTCAATTCGGCCAGCCGCATCGCTGTCATTCTGTTCTTGCCTGCATACAGCAAGCGAGTCTGGTTCACCGCGACTTCAAGTTGACCCTCGGGTTGATCGCCTGACCAGCTCTCGTGTCCGATGGCGGTGATCTTCCCCTCCGTATCTGTACCGATGCGAATGCGCTGAATGGTGGCCGGCCTATGCGTTCCATTGTTGATGATGAAGGGGCGCGGCAGCGCCACTTTCACAGCACGCTTCGCTTCTTTCGCGCCGAATGACGCGAGAACGGCATCGACGCGCAGGAACAGCTTTCCGCCGAAACCACCTCCAATATAGGGTGACCTCAGCTGAATTTTGTCCTTGTCGATACCAAGCGTCGTCGCGAGATCCGTACGCCACCAGTCAATCATTTGGCTGGAAGACCAAATGGACAGTTTGCCATCGTCCCAGGAGGCGATGGACGCATGCGGCTCCATCATGGCGTGGGATTGATCCGGTGTTGTGTAGGACTGGTCCAGCGTTACGGGTGCCGCCCGAAATGCGACATCAAAGTCACCAATGGCAGTGTCCGGCTTTTGCTTTTCGTCCGGTTTTTTCGCCGAATCCTTTTCGGCATGGAGATCGAAAGCGCCTTTTTCCTCGATGTAATCGACCTTGACGAGAGATGCAGCGGCGCGCGCCTGTTCAAAAGTTTCAGCAACAACAACAGCAATAGCCTGATGGTAATGCTGGATCTCATCGCCGCCGAACAGATTTGCCGTATTGAACTCACCCTTCTCAAGCTTGCCAACGTCTAGCGTGGTGACAACCGCCAGGACGCCGGGAGCTTTTTTTGCAGCATCGACATCCATCGCCGTGATGCGGCCTTTCGCGATGGCCGAGCCAACGGGATAGCCATACGCATAATGCAGGTCGGGGTCGTGCCACTCATAAGCGTAAGTCGCCCGCCCTGTCGTCTTGAGCTGACCGTCGATACGGTGGATGGGCTTGCCGACGACCTTGAGTCGATCAATGGGATTGGTGGTGGCTGGTGTATCGAATTTCATGGCTCAACCCCTTGCTTCGGAGAGGACAGCGCCGAGCGTACGCTCAACGAGATCGACCTTGAAGCGGTTCTGTTCTGTAGGACGTGCGTCGGCGAGAATTGCGCGGGCCGTTTTACGGGCGCCGTTGGTAAGCTCGGCTTCGGCCGTTTCGACACGCCAGGGTTTGTGGGCAACGCCACCAACGGCGACCCGGCCCGTTCCATTTTCGTGAATCACGGCTCCGACAGAAATCAAGGCAAACGCGTATGATGCCCTGTCTCTGACTTTGCGATAAATTTGTTTTCCGCCCACAGGTGCCGGCAAAACCACCGAAGTAATGAATTCTCCTGCTTCAAGCGTCGTTTCGATATGCGGCGTATCACCGGGCAAGCGATGGAGCTCTTCGATGGGTATGGCGCGTTTGGTGCCATCAGGCTTGACCGTTTCCACAGTCGCATCCAACGCCCGCATGGCAATTGCCATATCACTCGGATGGGTCGCGATACAGGCATCGCTGACACCCACCACCGCGTGCTGCCGGCTAAAGCCAGCGATGGCGGAACAGCCGCTACCGGGGCTGCGCTTGTTACAGGGCTGGTTGGGGTCATAGAAGTAGGGACAGCGGGTCCGCTGCAGCAGGTTGCCTGCAGTTGTCGCCTTGTTTCGAAGCTGGCCGGAAGCACCGGCCACGAGAGCGCGGGATACGAGCCCATAATCACGGCGCACGACAGCGTGGGAAGCCAACTCTGTATTGCGCACCATTGCGCCAATGCGCAAGCCGCCTTCCGGCGTCGCTTCGATTGCATCAAGCCCCAGACCATTAACGTCGATCAAATGGGTTGGTGTTTCGATCTCGAGTTTCATCAGATCGAGAAGATTCGTTCCACCAGCGATAAATTTTGCATCGGGATTGGAAGCGGCAGACTTCACCGCTGTTTCGATTGACGTTGCGCGCTCGTAGGTAAAGGCCTTCATGCTCTGACACCCCCCACGTCCGAAATGGCATCAATGATGTTGGCGTAAGCGCCGCATCGACAGATGTTGCCGCTCATGCGCTCACGCACTTCGTCGGCTGTCAGTTGGACCGGAGTGGTCAGATCGCTCGTGACGTGGCTGGGGATATTCGCTTTTATCTCCTCAAGCACCGCCACGGAGGAACAGATCTGCCCCGGCGTGCAATAGCCGCACTGGAACCCGTCATGCTTGATAAAGGCTGCCTGCATCGGGTGGAGATTGCCGGGCTCGCCCAGCCCTTCGATCGTCACGACCTCGTCGCCATGATGCATGACTGCCAACGAAAGACACGAGTTTATCCGTTCACCACCGACCATGACCGTGCAGGCACCACATTGGCCATGGTCACATCCTTTTTTCGTTCCATTGAGATGAAGATGTTCGCGCAAAGCGTCCAGCAACGTCGTTCTATTATCTAAGTCGAGCACGTGGCTCTCACCATTTACGTTGAGTCTGACTTGAGAAGAATGTTCCATTTGGCTCCCCGGAATATGCGCCACCGCGCTTCCGGCGACACCCGCTGCCGCATTCACCGCGACAACTTGGTAAGTCAGTTCAACTCAAAAAGTTCCCGTGATTTTTTAATAGCCTACTGGTTGCACAGCCACATGTCCTCGTAACGGGTGTCCTTGTTCAAGTCCTGGCACGCGACGCACAGTCGGTTTTGCAGCTATTTCCAGCCAATGAAGAGATGCACGCGCTTGTGCAACATGATGATAAGCGTAAAGTCCCAGTGTTTGCTGCGGCGCTTACCGCTATCGCGTCGGTATGCGTAGACACTGAATATCTGGAGACTGTGATGAGGACTGAAGACGACCATGGGCATGGCGATCCGCTCGATGTGGCCGAACGCTGGAAAAAACGCGGCCGTGAGGTCGCGATAGCGACCGTCATCGAGACATGGGGCTCGGCACCCAGACCTCCCGGCAGTCATCTCGTCATCGATGCCGAAGGCAATTTCGAAGGCTCGGTTTCGGGTGGCTGCGTTGAAGGCTCGGTGATCGCCGCGGCGATTGATGTCATCGGCAACGGGACGTCGGAAATGCTTGAATTCGGCGTTGCCGATGAGACGGCATGGGCCGTGGGCCTGTCCTGCGGAGGACGCATTCGCGTCTTTGTCGAGAAAGTGCACTGATGGATCTGATCAGCCTTCAAACGCTGAACCGCTACCGTTCAGACCGTATCGCGGCAGCGACGATTACCAATCTCGATACTGGCAGCAGTCGTGTTGTAGCCGATGGCGAGGCTGTCGAGGGTGTTCTTGGCCAAGCCATCACAGCTGCGCTTCAATCCGGAAAGTCTGCTAGCGTCACCGTCGAAGACACCTCCTATTTCGTGAATGTCTATGTCCCGGCGACGCGGATTGTCATCATCGGGGCGGTCCATATCACACAGGCACTCGCACAGATGGCGCATCTGACCGGTTTTGATGTCTGCATCATTGATCCGCGGACCGCGTTCGCCACCACTGAACGCTTTGCACAGATGGATTTAACGGCCGATTGGCCGGAGGACGTCTTGAAGAACCGTCCGCTGGATCCGCATACGGCGCTTGTTGCCGTGACACATGATCCGAAGATCGATGACTTTCCGCTCGCCGAAGCGCTCCGAACCGGTTGTTTTTACGTCGGCGCGCTGGGGAGCCGCAAAACCCACCAGGCGAGGCTGGCACGGTTGAAGGACCAGGGATTGACCGAGGCGGAGCTTTCTCGCATCGCCGCACCTATCGGACTTGATATCGGTGCGGCCACCCCCGCTGAAATTGCTGTCGCTATCCTCGCAGAAATCATCAGCACACTGCGCTCTGGAAAGCCGAGCCTATCAAGGTAGATGGTTTAAGCTCTCGACCAGAACACCCCCAGCGGCTTCCACGGCTTGGGGCGTGTCGACATCCACTTGCGCTGCGGAACCGATCTCGACGTTGATGATCGGCAGGCCTGACGTCTCGATCAGATGTCGGGCACCGACATCACCTTCCAGACGCAGGATGGCGTCATGCAGGGAGCGCGGCAGGATAACTGGATTACCGGGTTTGCCGTCAAAAACGGCCCGGACGATTGCGGTGGCTCCCGATGCGTCGAAAGCATCGATAAGTTGATCGAGATGCACGCTAGAGAGGTCCGGCATATCCGCCAGCATAACCATGATACCGTCGGCATTGCGCGCCTCCTGCGTGGCGAACCCCGTCGCGAGGGAGCTCGCCATGCCCGATGCGTAATCCGGGTTGATGATCGTTGACAGCTTCAGGCCCGACAGGACGTTTATCAGGTCGTCTGCTCTGTGGCCGAGGACTAGGGCAACCGATGACGCCTTGCTACCAACTGCGACGGTGGCAGTCCGACGCAGAAGTGGAATCCCATCGAATTCGGCCAGCAACTTGTGAAGACCGCTGCTACCCATGCGGCTCGACATTCCGGCTGCGAGAAGAACGATTGCGACAGACATCTGGTCTTGCCTTTCTGAAACGTTATCTCGCGGCATCGGCCGTGAGCGAATTTCTTTCAATAGGCCGCCGACACCCAAGCCTGCTATCATGCCACCATCAGGCTTTTCACCTGTCAAAACACGCTCCAGGATCCAGTCGAACCCATTTTCCATCGGGCTGCGCGCACATCCCGGCGCTCCTATGACATGGGTTTCACCGATAAGGCCCAAAACCAGAAGATTTCCCGGATCGACGGGCATTCCAACCCGTAAAACGGTGCCCCCAGCCTCCCGGATGGCCTGCGGAATAACGTCGCCTTCATCGATGACAGCAGACGCACCAAAAACGACGATCAATTTCGGGGCATCGTCTTGCAGGGCTGAAACCTCTCTAAGCGCTTCTGAAAGTGCCTGCGTTTCATGCGTTGTGCGACTCTCCCGCTGTAGGGAGTTGCCACAAACGGCAAGACGTCTGGCCAGGATCCGGGCTGTCTTGTCCATGACAGAAGGCTTTAGTCTCGGCAATTCGGTGGCAATCAGACTGACGGCGAAGCGTTTGAATGGTCGCACACAAAATGCGGTCTGTTCCTTCATCACGGAACAGGCCGCCTCGATCTTCGACCTTGGAACAGCAAGTGGGATGATCTTAAACGTCGCGACAAGGTCATCAGCATTCACTCTCGAGTGGTCTGCCAGACAGGCAACGGTGATGGCAGGATCAATGCTGTTGAAACAGTCGATGACGGCTTTGTTTGCAACGAACACGCCTTTGACCGTCGAGTAGACATTGACCCGACCGGTTCTGGCTTCCGAAAACCTCAAGCTGTCCGCGCTCGCAGCGACAGCCAGCATGCTGGCTGCATCATCTTCACTCAGGTCGTCGCTCTCGAGGCGGGCAGCCGTTACGGTTTTTAATCCAGCCGCTTTCAAACGCTGCAAATCGGACCGCTTGAGAACGTGCCCCTTGGACAGATCGACACCGGAAAACCGCAGGGAATGGGCGAGCAAAAAACCCGTCGCATCATCAATGGGAAATTGCCCGAATTTCATGTGTATTGCCCCATGACGCGTCAGCCCGCGCGATTTGAGACATGCAAACGCCATGCATCCTGATTGGATGCATGGCGCAACGGGTGAAAGGTCGCTTTACTTGACGAGGGCGTCCAGGGGAATGGGTTCAGATATCGTCCAGTTGCCGACGACACCGGGTTTTCCGTTTTTCGTTTCCACGATGAGGTAACGAGCCTGGTTTTGATGGTGGAGTTCCGCGGTGAAGGTCCTTGGGCCAAAGAGTGTGGGTTCGTCCTTCATCTTTTCCAGCTCCGCAACGACTGCACTGGCTTCCGTGGTTTTTGCCCGCTCCACTGCCTTCGCCCAGACGTCGATCATGGAGTAACCAGGATAGACATATTGGCTCGATGGGTCAGAGCCTGTCTTCTTCTTGTAGGCGGCATTGAAGGTCTGGACGGCCGGGTTCGGATCGTCGCCATAGATTGAGCCCTGAACAGGCGTAAAGAAGTTGGACAGGTCGGGCACGGCCGACAGCCAATAGCTTCCGTCCACGCCGGAACCATTGAGGATCATCGAGTTGATACCGGCAGCACGGATTTGCTTGATGGCCGAGACCGCACCGGGCATCATCGTGCACAGCATGATCGCATCCGGCTCCTGCGGCAGCGCCTTGATGCGGGAAATCTGCGCAGCGATGGACGCATCCTCGTTCTTGAAGGTGTCTTTGCCGACGAGCTTCGCACCCTTGGCCTCAAGCTTCGGCATCATCCAGTCGAAGCCGTCGCAAATGCCTTTGTTATATTCGGTCCAGGTATCGAGCAGGCGGTAATAGGTCTTGGCCTTCTTCTCGTTGAAAGCCCATTCCGCCATCGTCGCACCCTGTACGGCAGCCAGCACAGAAGCGGAGAAACTGTGTGGGCCGACGCCCTGAATGCCCGCTTTCACGGATTCTGCACAGAGGAAGAACGAGACCAGTCCCGCATCTTCAGCCGCCAGCGCTGCCGGGGCACCGAAGTCGTAGTCGCACGATACGACGACCAGGTCGGCGCCCTGATCGATGACCGACAGACCGGCTTTGGCACCTTCCGCACGGTCGGACTTCGTATCGGCACTGACGACCTCGATCTTCTTGCCGAGCAGGCCGCCAGCCGCGTTGATCTCGTCGATGCGGATCATCGCCGCATCCTGCGCCGGTTTGTCATAGGCTTCCATGAAACCGGAAGCACCGGTGGCAAAGCCGACGACGATTTTATCGTCGTCTGCCCAAGCCGGTAAGGTCGTCATGGCGGTTGCCAGAACCGCAGACAGCATTCTCGTCATGTAAGCCATTCCGTTCTCCTTTATTGCCGTGCGGTTTCCTCTCCGCCGGCTATTTGTTTTGACTGCGACGAAACAAGGTGATCTCGCGATTGCCGATCAATCCGGCAGGACGGAGCGCAAGGATCACGATCATGATGACACCGAGGGCGATTTCCTGAAGCCCTTTGGGAAGGGCAAAGGTTGTTGCCCCGATGGGAACCCCGGCCTCAAGCATGCGGAGTGCCTGAATGAGGGCTGAGAGAAGAACCACACCGATCACAGCACCCGACAGACTGCTCATGCCACCGACGACCAGCATCGACAGCGTGATGAAAGTGAGGCCGAGATAGAAGGTATCGGGCGTGACGACACCGATGGAATGTGCCATCAACGCGCCACCCAGCCCCATGACCGTACCTGATATGGTGAAGGCGACAAGACGCTCCTTTGGGATATCCACGCCCGATGCGGCGGCAGCCGTCGGCTCATCACGCGCGGCGCGCAATGCCAGACCGGACCGGGAGATGGCATGCGCCCAAGCGATGAAAATGGCGATGACGGCAGCGCCGACATAGGGCCATATGGTTCTGACGATGGGGATGCCGACCACGGAAGACGTTGCGCCGGTCACATCTTCCCAATTGGAATAGACTGTGTTGATCATGGCCAGCACGGCAAATGTCGCAATCGATGCAGCGATGCCGGAAAGCCGCATCAACACCTTGCCGAAGACAAGCGCCACGATGCCGGCAAAGAGTGCTGCCAATATGGCCGCTTCCCAATAGGGCAGTCGTGTATCCAGCAACCATTGCGGCAGCCCGGGAAGCGCGCTTTTCTTCATGATCGGATTGATGGTCAGCCACGCCGCCGCATAGGCCCCGAGGCAGGTAAAGCCGATATGGCCGAAGCTCAGAACGCCCGAGTTTCCGATGAAGATGTAGAGCCCAACGACCAGTGTGACGCGGACGAAGACATCGATGACGGCTTGGTTGAACGGCTTGGAACCGGTCATCACCGTCAGCACCGCGATTGCCAGGAGCAGAAGTGACAACAGGATCGGCGTCATGATGGTGCGGCGCGCAAGTGTGAAAGGCGCTGGTTTTTTCGGAGCTGCCAATGCTGCGGGAAGGTCTTGTGTGGTTGCGATCGTCATGGCGTCAGACCCTTTCCTTGGTGCCGCGCGCGGCGATCAGGCCTTGCGGGCGGAACAACAGGACGAGAATGACCGCCCCATAAACAAAGGCATCGCGAAACGGGCGCGCATCCACCGGCAGAACGACCTGCATGATGACAGACGCAGCACCCAGCAAAAAGCCTGCAAGCACTGCTCCGGCCAGACTGCCGAGACCACCGATCACAGTCGCGATGAAGGCCATCAGCATAATAGATGCACCCATCTGGATATCGGCGGTGCCCGTCTGGCTGCCGAAGATCAGGGCGATGGCACCGGCCAGCGCGCCTGAAAGTGCAAAGGCACCCATGATGACGCGGTTGGCGCGAACACCCAGCATGCGGGCCATGGAAAAGTTTTCCGCCGCAGCACGCATTTCCAGCCCGAACCGGGTCCGCCGCAGGAAGAGCGACAGGCCAATCAGGATCAGGACCGTCGCGAGGATGGTGATCAATTGCAACAGCGGTAGCCGCGCGCCGAAAATCTCCACCGGCTGTGACAGCATCGGCAACAGCGAGATGGATTTCGGCCGGCTGGTAAACAGCATCAGCAGGAAGTAGCGTATGACGAAGCCGAGTGCGAAAGACGCAATCATCATGGTAGCCGGATTGGCACGCCTGAATCGGCGGAACACAACGATCTCACACAGGACCGAAAGCCCAGCCCCCGTTATCAACACCAGCGGCACCAGCAGATACCAAGGCAGTTGACCGGCAAAGACGATAGCCATGGCATCCGTCGAGGGCCATAACAGCGCAAAGATACAAAAGGCGATGACATCGCCATGCGCGAAGTTCACCAGCCGCATGACGCCGAAGATCAGCGCGATGCCGAGTGCGCCGAGTGCATAGAGCGAACCGAGAGACAGCGAGTCGAAGACGATCTGTAACATCTCAATGATCCTCATAACCGAAATAAGCTGCCTGAATGGCCTCGCTGTTGCCGAGTGCGCGCGCATCGCCGTCCAGCACGATCTCGCCGCCGCGCATGAGGATCATGCGTCCGCCGACCATGACGGCGCGGGCAGA
Organism: Rhizobium skierniewicense Ch11; assembly: GCF_023757665.1. Lineage (NCBI taxonomy): Bacteria > Pseudomonadati > Pseudomonadota > Alphaproteobacteria > Hyphomicrobiales > Rhizobiaceae > Rhizobium > Rhizobium skierniewicense. The sequence continues at coordinate 454,517 of NZ_RXPG01000030.1, read as the reverse complement.
GCTCTGCTCCACGACAAGCAGGGTTAATCGACGCTCGGCCCGCAGTGCGATCAGCCGCTCGTAAACCTGGTCGGTGATGTTGGGCGCCAGTCCGAGTGACGGCTCATCGATGGCGATGAGGCGCGGGTTCGTCATCAGTGCGCGACCGATGACAAGCATTTGTTGCTGACCGCCGGACAAAAGGCCAGCCTGCCCGTTTCGGCGCTCTTTCAGCATGGGAAAGGTCTCATAAACCGCCTCCAGTTCGGTCGCGGCGCGCGCACGCCAACCGCGATCTCGGGCGTGCATCCCCGTGCCGACCAGAAGATTTTCCTCTATGGTCAGAGAGCCGAAAACCTCCCGCCCCTCCGGCACCATGGAAAAGCCAAGGCGCGCAATATCTTCCGGCGCTTTGCCGGTGATATCGTTACCATGGAAATCTATGCGTCCGGCAGAGGCCGGGGTAACGCCCGCAATCGCGCGCATCAACGATGATTTTCCAGCCCCGTTCGGACCGGTGATGAAGAGGATTTCGCCCTCATCGATTGAGAAGGAAACACCCCGCACGGCGGTCAGTCTGCCATAGCGGATTTCGACGTCGGATACCGTTAGGATATTCATTGCAACGCCTCCACAACGGGCAAGTCCGTGTCGGCAGCTGTACCCATGTAGGCATGCCGCACCTTCTCGCTGCCGCGGATCGCGGCGGGTGTGCCCTCTTCGATGACCGCGCCGGAATCAAGGACAACGATGTGGTCGCACAGCCCCAGCACAAGGCCGACATTGTGTTCGATGATGAGAACACCACAGCCGAGTTCACGTGCAATGCGCCGGACCAGCGACGACAGGTCGGAGGCCTCATGGCTGCTCATTCCGGCAGCGGGTTCGTCGAGAAGAATATAGGATGGGCGGCCAATGAGCGCGCGGCCTATGGCAACCCGGCGCTCGTCCGTATAGGGCAGCGTACCGGCAATGCGCGAGCCGAGAGCGCCGATGCCCATCCAGTCCAGCATGGCCTGCGCTTCTGCAACGGCGGCTCGCCTGCTCATGCCGAGGCCTACACCGGTCACTTCGAGATTGTCGATAACGGCCAGATCCCGGAAAAGACGGCCACCCTGAAAGGTCCTGGCGATACCACGCCGTCGCACCATATGCGGCTTGAGCCCGCTGAGCGATGCCCCGTCGAGATTGATGGCTCCTTCGGTCGGAGCCTGAAAACCCGTCAGCACATTGACCAGTGTCGTCTTGCCAGCACCATTAGGACCAATCAGACCACTAATATGTCCGGGCGTTATATCCAACGTCACCGACGACAGCGCCTTTAGCCCTGCGAAGGCGACGGAGACGTTTTCCGCGCTAAGTTGACCCATTCCCCTGTTCCTTATGTTTTCAGGAGAGGGCATGCTGGAACGGACCGTGTGACGGCCTGAAAATTCCAGCGATGTTCCCCTTATTCTTCCGGCAATCTCTTCGGATCGCTCGGCTAACAAATTCACGCCGTTTACCGGCTTCGTCTTGTCGTTGCGCGCGCCGGATATAGTAATCTGGCGCTGCGGAGGGCCAATCGGGATTGACCAGTCCATCCCCGGTTCCTCGTCCGAAGAGATCCGACCGTATCAGGCGGCCAGGAATTCCTCTGCCTTCGCGAGCGCCGCCGTCCTGTCGGCCCGCGCCACAAGCGCCTCCTCCAGCGTTACGGGTACGAATTGCGCCGGTGTATGCGGCTGCATTTGCGCGATACGGTCCATATCCGCAGAAATGACGACGCCCAGCATCATGTAACCGCCACCCGACACCGCATCGCGATGAAGCACGATGGGTTCCGTGCCACTCGGCACCTGCACGGACCCATAGGGATAGCAGGCGTCAACGATATTGGAAGGGTCCGAACCGGCACCGAACGGCTGCTCGCGAGGAATGAATTCGAGTGGCGTGCCGCCCTTGAAGCGATAGCCGATACGGTCAGCTTCCGGCGCGACTTTCCAGGTATCCTCGAAAAAGCGCTTCCCCGCGGCGTCGGTTATCCGGTGCCAGTAAATGCCGGGCAGCATGCGGAGTTCGGCTGGCATGGCACCCAAACCGCGCAGATGCGACGGAAGCGAAAGCCCTGCTTTGCCGGAACCTTCGCCAACCGGAAGTTCGTCACCTGCTTTCAGGACGCGCCCCTCAAAACCGCCTAGGGCACCAAGCACATAGGTCGAGCGCGACCCCAGAACGACCGGAACGTCGATGCCGCCCGATATGGCAATATAAGCGCGCGCTCCTGCCTTGAGATATCCGAACGACAGACGATCACCTGCCTTCACGGCAAAGCTTTCCCATGTCGGCTGCTCCACGCCATTGACCTTGGGCGGAAGTTCGCCGCCGGTCACGGCGACGGTCAGAGGCTTTGTGAACTCCAGCTCTGGGCCCATGAAGGTGACTTCCAGGACAGCGGCACCGGGTTCGTTGCCCACCAGAAGATTGGCGATGCGGGTGGAAAAGCGGTCCATGCCACCGCCTTCGGGAATACCGGAATGATAATAACCGGGACGACCGAGATCCTGGACTGACGTGGCAAGGCCGGGTGTGATGACTTTAACGGCCATTGAGAAGCTCCATCAGTTGGGCATTGGTGCCGTAAATGTCGCTGTTGAAACTGGTGAGGCTGAAGGTGCAGTCACGCACCGTCGGCTGCCAGCGGTTAGCCTCGATCTCTTCAAGCATTGTGTCGTATTCGTCGCGAGTGATCGACTTGAACTTGACGATATCACCGGGTTTGAAAAGGCACATCTCGTCCGTCAGATACCGCACCTTGCGGGTCGGATCATAGATCGGAGCGGGTGTGACACCATACATCTGGTAGCCACCGGCCCCGCGCACGGAATAGATCGCGGCAAAGCAACCGCCATGCCCCACCGTCAGCTTTGGCGTATCCGTGCGAGGACGCAGATATTTCGGCGCTTCGATCTGCTTCTTGCGCTCGACCATCTGATAGAGCCACGGCAGACCAGCAACGAAGCCTACCATCGAGACGAACCATGGCTGGCCGGAATAGGCCGCGATGAACTCCTCGACCGTGCCGTAGCCGTTGATGCGGGCGGAATATTCCAGATCGGTCGAGTTTGGGTCCTGATGACGTTCGCGAAACCGCATGGCGGTCTCGTGCGTCCACGGGTCCTGGAAATAGACCGGCAGTTCGATGATCCGCGTCTTCAACGCAGCATCGGATTTCGAAGCTGCATCTTCCATCGACTTCAGCTCTTTCAACAGATCATGCGGGGAAATGATGTCAGGGTTGAAGCGAATCTGAAAGCTGGCATTGGCCGGGCAGGTTTCGGTAACACCCTTGATCTTCGCCTCACGCACCGCATTGATCATCGACAGGCCGGTGAAGAACGAAGCCAGCGACATCTCTTCGGACACTTCACCGAAAATATGTTCATCACCGCCGAAGTTGAATCGTATCGACATCACTTCTCCTTTTCAGCCGGCGAGCGCCGCTGCGTTTTCGGTAAGCCAGCCTTCCAGCCAGCGGGTGTGGACATCTCCGGACTGAACCGCAGGATCGGCTGCAAGTGCCAGAAACAGCGGCTTGGTCGTTTTTATGCCGGTAATTTCAAGCTCGTTCAGTGCACGCTTCAGGCGAGCAATGGCCGCTTCGCGCGTTTCCGCATGCACGATGAGCTTTGCCAGAAGGGAATCGTAAAATGGCGGTATCTCGTAGCCATTGTAGAGCATGGAATCGAACCGGACACCGGGACCGCCCGGTATCCTCAGATCATCGACCTTGCCGGGAAACGGCGCGAAATCCTTGGCTGGGTCTTCCGCGTTCAGACGAACCTCGATGGCATGGCCGTTGACCTTGATATCATCCTGAACCAGTCGTAGCGGCTCACCACCGGCAATCCGCAACATTTCGGCAACGAGATCGAGACCGGTAATGGCTTCGGTTACGGGGTGTTCCACCTGAATACGGGTGTTCATCTCGATAAAATAGAATGTGTCGGCTGCATCCTCATAGAGATATTCGACGGTTCCGGCACCCGAGTAAGACACCGCTTTCGCCAGCGCCACAGCAGACGCGCATAGCTTTTCGCGCAGAGCATCCGAAAGTGCTTGTGAAGGCGCCTCCTCCCAGACCTTTTGGCGTCTGCGCTGGAGCGAACATTCCCGCTCGTAGCAATGGACGGCGTTTTTTCCATCGGCCAAAACCTGCACCTCGATGTGGCGCGCCCGTCCTATGACCTTTTCCATATAGAGACCGCCGTCACCGAAGGCCGCCAGGGCCTCGGCCTGCGCCTGCGGATAGGCTTGCTCGAACTCGGCAAGTGAATTTGCGATGCGGATACCACGCCCACCGCCGCCGGCCGCGGCCTTGATCATGACCGGAAAACCGGTTTCCGCCAGAACATCCCGTGCGGCTTCCACGCTTTCGACGCGGCCAGCCGAACCCGGAACCACAGGCACCCCGGCAGCAGCCGCAGCCGATCGCGCCGATACCTTGTCGCCCATCAAACGGATCGCGTTGCCGGATGGACCGACGAAGATCAGTCCTGCTGCGGTCACAGCGTCGGAAAAGTCAGCGTTTTCCGCCAGAAAGCCATAGCCTGGATGTACGCTGTCGCATCCGGTGCTGCGCGCGGCCTCCAGCAACGCCTCGATGTTGAGATAGGACTTCTTCGCTGCGGGCGGTCCGATGTTGACGGCTTCATCTGCGAGGCGAACATGCAAGGCATCTGCATCGGCTGCGGAGTAAACAGCAACGGTTGCGATACCGAGATCCTGAGCTGCGCGGATCACCCGCACCGCGATCTCACCCCTGTTGGCAATCAGCAGCTTCTTCAGCATCAGCTTAGATCCGCCAGTGCCGCACCGGCCATGACCGGCTCCTCATTATCAACGAGAAAGTTGATGCCGCTTCCTGCCACGTCAGAGCGAACCTCGTGAAAGGACTTCATCACTTCGATAAGGCCGATCACGTCACCAACAGCCACATCCTCGCCATCTGCTTTGAGTGGCGGCTGGCCGGGGGCTGCACTACGATAAAATGTTCCGGGAAGGGGCGATAGAATGTGTGTCATGGCGTGGTTCTCCGGTTCCGACAATGCGAGAAAACTGCAAACATAAAACAGCCGTTGGCGGCCGTTGTCGATGTCAGTGCCAGGGCGCGATAGCTTCGCGCACGGCCTTGGCAATATCGATAGCATTCGGCGTGTCGGAATGAACGCAGATGGTCTCGCATGCGAGTGGAAACAGACTTCCATCGTTTGCCGTGCCCTGACCGTCCTTCAGCGCCCGCACGCAACGCTCCGCCATCAGGTCAGGATCTTTCGCATCATGCTCGCGGGTCACGATCAGTGCTCCACCTGGAGCATATTCCAGATCAGCGTAGAACTCCGGGATGAAGGTGATGCCGCGCTGTCGGTAGATTTTTTCGTGCATGGTATTGGTCATGCCAAACAGTGGCACGCCAAAGATTTCAGCCGCATCACAAATTCCGTGTGCAATCTCTTCCTGACGCGCAGCCATGCCGTAAAGGCTGCCATGTGGCTTGATGTGGTGCAGGGGCATATCCTCAGCCTTGAGGAAGCCCATCAAAGCACCAACCTGATAAATGACGCTGTTGGCAATTTCCTCGCGGCTCATCTTCATCTCGCGACGGCCAAAGCCCTGAAGATCGGGGAGCGAGGGATGCGCACCAACCTTTACGCCATGCTCCTTGGCACGCCGCACCGTCGAGCGCATATGGTCGGGATCGGAGGCATGGAAGCCGCAGGCAACGTTGGCGGCATCGATGAGCGGCATCAAGCCAGCATCATCACCCAGTCGGTAGAGGCCAAAGCTCTCCCCCATGTCACAGTTCAGCGTGACGCTCATGATCGAAATTCCCCTTGTATATGCTGCCGTCTTTGCGGCGTTGCACAAATCTTGTCTGAGGTTTTTACTCTTGTGAAATAGTAATTTTTTTAATGTAATATCAAAAAAAACGATAATCATTCGAGAGGTGAACTTTCATGAGCATCACATTGAAACAGCTTGATTATTTCATTGCTTCGGCTGAGAGCGGACAGGTCAGCCATGCCGCCGTCAATCTCAATATTTCCCAATCGGCGGTCACTGCGGCGATAAAAGCGCTTGAAGAGGAACTGGGTGTAAAACTGCTGGAACGCACCCACGCCGGAGTGCGCTTGACCATGGAAGGCGCAAGGTTTCTGGAACATGCCCGTATCATCACCGGCGCAGTGGCCGCTGCCGTGCACAGCCCCTTGAGAGAGCGCGAAGGTTACTCGGGTAAACTGACGCTTGGAATGACCTATACCGTCACCGGCTACTTCATGTCCAAATACTATGCGCGGTTTCGCAAGACCTATCCGCAAATCTCCGTCGAGTTGAAAGAGTTGCCGCGCACGGAACTTGAACGACAACTGGCCCGCGGTGACATCGATATGGCGCTGATGCTGGTGTCGAACCTTTGCAACACGGAGGAGCTGGAGGAGGAGGTTTTGATGCGATCCAGCCGTCGCCTGTGGCTTTCGGCAGATCACCATCTGCTCTTGCGCAATCACATCAGTCTGGCAGATATTGCGCAGGAAGATTATGTGATGCTGACAGTCGATGAAGCCAACGAAACCGCTGCACGATACTGGGATGTGGCCGGGCTGCAACCTCGTACGGTATTGACCACCAGCTCGGTTGAAGCCGTCCGCTCGCTTGTGGCGGCAGGCGTCGGTGTGACGATTCTTTCGGATATGGTCTATCGCCCCTGGTCGCTTGAAGGACAGCGCATCGAACTCAAACGACTGGTCGAGCCCATTCCGAGTATGGACGTCGGTCTTGCATGGGCAAAAGCCCGCCCTCTTCCAGCCGCAGCCAAGACCTTCCGCGCTTTCATGTCCGTCACGATGGGCGGCGGAGGCTGAAAGCGCGACGTCTCGGTGACTCTAGACCAGCCCTTCAGCGGCTATTGCCCCGGTCAAACGGTCAAGCGTACGGCCCATGCGAACCATGATTTCGTCGACCTCATCCGAGGTGATGATCATGGGCGGGCAAAGAGCCAGCTGGTCGCCAATGGCGCGGAAGATCAGCCCCTCCTCATGGCCGATCAGTGACGCGATCGCACCAGCCTTGCCGATCTTCTCGAACGGCTTTCGGGTTTCCTTGTTGGCCACCAGTTCCACCGCACCGATCAGGCCGGTACCGCGCGCTTCGCCGACGAGTGGATGATCCGCAAAGGAACGCAGACCGGCTTGAAACTGTGCTTCCAACCGGGCCGCGTTCCCCATCAGGTCACGTTCCTCGATAATGGCGAGGTTTTCCAGCGCAACGGCCGAAGCCACCGGATGACCGGATGCTGTGAAACCGTGACCGAACGCGCCGATTTTTTCAGAATTGTCTGCGATCGCCTGATAGATGGCATCGGAAAACATGACTGCCGCGAACGGCATGTAGGAGGAGGTAATCTGCTTGGAAAGCGTCATGATATCTGGCGTGAAATTGAATTTCTGGCAACCGAATGGCGTCCCGAGGCGACCGAAACCGCAGATGACTTCGTCCGAAACGATCAGGATATCGTTTGCGCGGCAAATCCGCTCGACACCCTCCCAGTAGCCCGCCGGCGGCGGCATGACGCCACCAGCAGCCATTAGCGGCTCACCGATGAAGGCAGCAATGGTATCGGCGCCTTCCGTTGTGATGACGGTTTCGAGCTCGGCAAGCAGGCGCGATGTGAACGCCGCCTCATCTTCTCCCTCCGCACCGAAGCGATAAAAATGCGGGCAGGTCAGGTGGTGTACCGGAATGGCGGGCAGATCGAAGTCCCTGTGATTGATCGGCAGGCCCGTCAGGCTGCCAGATGCGACAGTGATGCCGTGATATCCCTTGATCCGTGACAGAAATTTCTTCTTCTTGGGACGGCCTAGCGCATTGTTCATGTACCAGACCATCTTCACGATCGTATCGTTGGCCTCCGAGCCAGACGACGTGAAGAAGGCGCGGGTGATGTTGGCAGGCGTCATCTCGACGAGCTTCTCTGCCAACCGGATGGAAGGCTCATGCGACTTGGACGAGAACGTGTGATAGTAAGGCAGCTTCAGCATCTGCTTGTAGGCTGCCTCAGCCAGACGAGGCTCCGAGAACCCGACCGCCACCGACCACAGACCAGCCAGACCTTCGATATATTCCTTGCCGCGATCGTCATAAACACGAATGCCCTCGCCTCGCTCGATGACCAGTGGACCCGTGCGCTCATGCTGACGCAGGTTGGTATTGGGGTGCATTGTCGAGGCAATGTCTGCGGCGGCGAGCGAATTGGAAAGAATGTTCATGTCGGACCCATTGGCTGGAGTTGTAATGCGAAATATCGTTCAATGCGGTTTTCAGCGCAACGTGTTATCGATCCATGCGGGCGCGATATGAGGATGCAAAGAGGGAGGCTCCCGATCATGGAGCAGACGCAGAACCCGCGGAGCGGTCAGCGGCAAGCGCGAAACCGGCTTGCCGATAGCGCGTGAAACCGCACAGGCAATGGCGGACCCGACGGCGAGAATCGGGACCTCTCCTGCCCCTTTCGTTCCCAGCGGCCCCATCGACGGGGCGCCTTCGTAGAGATCGGCCACCACGGGAATGACATCCTGCGCCAGCGGTACCCGATAGGTCTCGAAACCATCCTGCGCGATGCGACCATCATCCGTCATCGTCACCTCTTCGTGTAACGCATAGCCAAAACCCTGCACGACACCACCCTGAACCTGCCCCATGATGGCGCGCGGATTGAGCGCCCGCCCGACATCCTGCACAACGCGATAGGCCAGCACCTCGACGTGACCGGTATCTGGATCAACTGCCACTTCTGCCTCATGGACGACAAAGACCGGAATATCGAGAGCGTCGATGAAATGCCCCATCGCGCAACCCGCCATGGCAGGCGTGTTCTTCGCGGTGAAGCTGCCGGTACCTGTGATCGGACCCGTCGTCGCCTGGGCGTGTGCGACGACAGCCGGGATCGTGACCCCGGAGCCGGGACGCCCGGTGATTTCCACCCGTCCTGCTCGCAAGACCAGATCGTTCGGCGCGGTCTGGAGCATCTCGCCTGCGGCGCGCAAAAGCTTCTCTTTCACTTCGGCGGCAGCACCGACACTGGCAGCGCCGATGGAGACGGTGGTTCGTCCACCGCCGACGCCCGCATCCAGAGCTGCCGCGTCCGTGTCGGCCTCTTTTACCACCACCTGATCAGGGCTCAATCCCAACTGGCCAGCCACGATCTGCGGCAGGGACTGCATCATGGTGCCTGAGCCGATCTCGACACCCGAGGTCACCAGCGTGGCGCTACCATCCGCATTCATGTTAATTGTCGCGGCAGACGGGCCGACGAAGATGAACCACGTCCCAACCGTGGTCGCGCGACCGTAAAGCCGACCATCGGCCTTGTCTTCGGCAGTGCCGGTTTTCGTTCGCAATGCGTCCATACGCTCCAGCATCGGACGTAACACATCACCTTCGAATATCTGACCGGTCGGACCGGGATCGCCATCGCCAAGCACATTGCGCTTGCGAAACTCGACCCCGTCCATGCCGATGGCATCGCAAATCTCGTCGGTGTGACGTTCCAGCGCAAAACCATTGTAAACACCGTTACACGCCCTGAACGCACCGTTGGGTGGCGTGTTGGTATAGACGGCACGGCTGACGAGCCGGGCGCTTCCCAGCCGGTAGCTGCCGCCCAAAGTGTGCGATGTCATGGTGGTGAGAAACACCTGCTCACCGCCATAAGCACCGCAATCCATCAGCACCACGGCCTCGCGTCCAACGATTTCACCCTGCGCCGTCACTGCCGAGCGAATGGTGATCTCCGCATTTTCCCGGCACAGACACGTCGCCATTTCCTCCTGACGGGTGTTTTCGAGAATGACGCTGCGCCCGGTCATACGGGCAAGAAGGGCCGTGATCGGCTCAATGGAAGCATCGAATTTCAGGCCGAAAGCACCGCCCACCGGTGGCACGGTGACGCGAACGCGCCCTGGTGGCAGTTGCATGACGCGCCCGGTCACATTGCGCACGGTCCAAGGCACCTGCGTCGACGTCTGAATATGCGCGCGCCCGTCTTCCCAACTGCCAATCGCCACACGCGGTTCGAACGGCACGTGGCTCTGCCGGCCAACCGAAAAGCTGCTTTCAACAATCGTCACGTCGTCGCGCGCAAACGCTGCATCGACATCGCCCCGGACCGATTTCGCTTCCCAGGCAATGTTGCGGGAGCGGGTACCGCCCTCCGCCAGAACCTCGTAATCACGCCAGTTTTCATGAACCAGCCGCGCGTCAGTCTCCAAAGCGTCGGCCATGGTGAGAACCGGGTCGAGCGTATCGATCTCTAGAGTAATCGCTTTCAGCGCCGCACGTGCTTCAGCCTCGGTTTCAGCAGCGATTGCGGCGATGGGTTCGCCGTTGTAGCGGATCATATCCACGGCAAACAGCGGATGATCGGCAATGCCGATGCCGTAATTTCCCGGCGCATCCGCAGCCGTGGCAATCGCCAGCACACCGGGGCAACCGAGTGCGGCAGACACATCGAGCCTGACAATGCGACCGCAGGGAACAGTAGAGCGCAATAACACGGCGTGCAGCATATCTGGACGGGCGCGGTCATTGGTATAGCGGGTGCGACCACGCAACTTGTCGCGGGCGTCACGGCGCGGAAGGTCCATAACGGTGGTGGAAACGTCAACCATCGGCGCGCGCTCCAGAAATGACGCCCATGACGGCATCGATGATCCGCTCGTAACCCGTGCAACGGCAGATATTGCCGACCATTGCCGCCTTCACATCGGCACGGCTCGCGCCTGCATTGTCGCGCAGAAAATGCGAGAGGCTCATTACCATGCCGGGAAAACACATGCCGCACTGAACTGCGTCAGCGGCTTCGAAGGCTGCCTGAAGCGGGTGCAACGGCCCGTCGCCGGTCGACATGGCCTCGATAGAGGTGACGCTCGCGCCGTCCAGCAAGCCGACCGGCTGAAGGCACGACATGACGGCCTCTCCATCGACATGCACGGTGCAGGCACCGCAGAAGCCTTCCCGGCATACGGCCTTGGTTCCGGTCAGAAACCGTTCGTTTCGCAGCACATCGACCAGTGGCGTCATCGGATCACCGCTGTAACGGCAAGTCGAACCGTTGATTTGAAATGAAACCGTCATCAAGACGCGTCCTCGCGCAAAAGCGTTTCCATGCCACGACGAACCAGTGCGGGTAGAACCTGGCAGCGATACCAGCTGTCGGCTTCGATTCCGTCTCGCCCGTTGAAGTCATTGCATTCCCGTGCAAGCGATGCGGCAATCTGCGCAGTCGCGGGACGTCCACCGGGCTCTTTCGAAAATGCGTCTTCAAGGCTCGTCCAGCGTCGTGCGACATCCTCGACGGAACCAACCGCCACGTTGATCCTACCCTTGCTCGACAGGGCACAGGACACGATTGCAACCGGGTAATCTCCGGCACGGCGCAGTGGCAGGCGGATATGGACGCTGGCTGTCGTCGCCCGTGGAACAAGAATACGCGTCATTATGGCATCGGCCAGCAGTTCCTGGCGATTGGCAAGGAAGGACGAAAGCGGCCATCGCATCTGTGCGTGATCAGCCCGCAACTCCACAATGGCATCCACTGCGAGAAGTGCCGGAACAAGGTCGGCTGCGGAAAAATCGGAGGTACACAGGTTTCCGCCCACCGTTGCGACACGCCGAATGGCCGGGTTGGCAGAAACCGAGGCGGCGCTTGCGATGGCTTCCAGACCGGCAACGCCGCGGAGGGCCTGCCCGAGCGCCTCGTGCGTGACGGACGCGCCGATGGTGACGGTACCGACATCGATATCGATGGCCTTCAAACCGTCCAATGCGTGCACAGAGACCAGATCGCGTGGCAGCGAAATGCCGCGTCTGGGATCACGCATCAACCAGGTACCACCCGCCAGAATCGCGGCACCTCGCCGTTTTGCAGCGAGTGCCTCACCGATCGTGCCGGCAACGGTCAGTGACCGTTCCAGATTGTCGACCATCGTTCAAAACCCCTTTTATGCCGTCTTTTGCGGCGTTGCGTCATAGTGGCCGAGCCCGCACTCCATGTGAAATAGTTGTTTCTTGAAAGTCATATCGATTAAACAGATGGCTCTGGTGTCCAGCGTCGGTCACCCCCAGTGCGCGACACTGCGCTTCTCGAAACTCTCGCGAAACTGCGCCGTTGTTTTTTCCAAGACGTCACCGCTTTCCCAGTCGAGAATAACGGCGAAACGGCGCACGGCGTCCAGTGAATCGATTTCACCCGCCTTGTAGCGGGCGGATACCGCGTGCGGATCCATGCGCGCCCAATCCTTGCGGTTTGCCCGTATCTCGTCGCGTGCTGCCTGCGTAGCAGCGCTATCGACCTCGTATGCGCAAAGATCGGCATCGATGACTTTCACGACCACGCCATAATCCACCTTCGCACGTTCGATGGACACATAGTCATCGATCACGTCCTCCATGACATGGGACGGATCACGCTCCAGTGGATCCCCAAAACCGCCGCCGCCTGCTGTCGGTCTCGCAAACTCGTCACCCGTATAGACGGGGTAATCCGAAAACACGGAGCCGAGCCATGTGTCGGCGTCTTCACCGGCACGGCGAATGGTCAAGCCATGCGGCATGGATGGAAGCCCACCCTCGACGCCCCAAACGACGGCGCGTTCGCGGTCGCAGATATAGGACATGACGGCGCCTTCGGCCTCCAGCAGAAGGGACGTTTTCTGAACACCGACGCCACCGCGCCATTTGCCCGGACCGGCGGAATCCCTCTTGATCTGAAACTCGGTGGTGCGGGTTGGATTGACGCGCTCATTGCCCTCATTGGGCTGGGACATCAGCCCGGTGCCGAAGCACGCGGTCGTCACGTCTGCACCATCCTTGCCGTTGCGACCGCCCCATCCGCCTGGTAGCCATTCATAAAACATGAAAATCGGCTTTTCAGGCTTGCGTGCGTCCCGGCCACCGGCCAGCAGATATTCGAGATTGAACGCGCAGGCGATGGCGCGTTCGGGCATGATCTGCGACCACATCTCGAAAATGGCATTCATGATTTTTTCAAACGGCATCAGGAAGCCGGTCACGGCAACAGGCCACTCGGCGCTGACGACGCTGTTTTTTGGCGCTGTCACATGGATCATACGGTAAAAACCACTGTTGAGCGGAAGATCGGGAAAGAAGGTCTTCATGCCCGCAACGACAGCCGAGAACGTCGCACCGGGCGCCGAGTTGTACATGGAGGCAATCGTCGAATGGCTGCCGGTGAAATCGTAGTGAACGGCATCGCCCTTGATCGTCATCTTGATGCGGATCGGGATCATCCCCTCCCCGGCACCCAGATCGCGGTCGATATAATCGACAGTCTCCCACGTGCCATCGGGCAGTTCCGCGAGCCGCTTTCGCACGGCACGCTCGACATAATCCTGCACCTCCTCCATGCCGCGCGTGACCTTGTGGCGACCGTATTTTTTCGTCAACCGCAGCAGTTCGCGTTCTGCCGCCTGCGTCGCCTGTGCCTGCGAGTGGATGTCGCCGATGATGGACGCGGGGTCACGCGTGTTGGCGGCAATCATGTTGGCCACATCAGAGCAGAACCGTCCCTGCCGAAAAAGCCGCACGGGCGTAATCCGCAAACCTTCGCGGAACATGTCGCGCGCCGTGACATCGAAAGAGCCGGGAACGGAGCCGCCAAGATCGGACCAGTGACCGTTGGACTGGGCAAAGCCGATCAGCGTATCCTCGTCGAAGATGGGTCGCACCAAGCGGACATCGCTGAAATGCGTGCCGCCGGCATAGGGATCGTTGATCGCGTAGACGTCACCGGGGGCCATATCGCCCTCAAAAACACGGATGACCTCCTTGCAGGTGTTGTGCAGGGTGCCAACATGCACGGCGATGTCGTAATTGCCCTGCGCAACGGAATTGCCGTCGGCATCATGCAGCGCGTTGGAAAAGTCTCTGTTGTAGATGACGAAGGAATAGCAGGTGCGCAGCATCTGCTCCGCCATCTGATCGACCGTGGTGATGAACGAGTTCTTCAAGACCTCGAAGGTCACGGGGTCGAGGCCGTTTTCTGTTTCCGCAAACTTGGTCATGTCTCAGCCTTTCGTACCGATCAGAATATTCAGGAAAGCATCGACCCGCGCGCTCATGCCCGGTGGCACAACTGTGGTGGAATCGAACTGCTCCACGATGGCGGGTCCGGTAAACATCGCCCCCGCCTCCAGCACGTCGCGCTGATAGATGGCGGCGTCATGGGCGATGCCATCGAACCAGACCGCCCGTCGTGTCACCGGGTCGGGTGCGTGGTCCCTCACCTCGTATTTCGGCAGGTCGGCCTTGGGAACGATGCCGACAGCCTGGATGGCAATACGGAAGATCGAGACAGGGGCCTCATCACGGCGATAATTGAACTCGCGTTCATGTTCGGCGTGGAAGGCCTCGATCAACGCGCCGATACTCTCGATCTTTGCGGGGGCATTGACGGCAAGCGAGCGCCATTGGCCCTGGTACATCATCTCCACCATGCGCTGCAAAGCCATGTCACCGGCCGCGATCCCCTCATGAGAAAGCCGCTCCGTCGCTTGGCCTTCCATGCGCTGGAACGCCGCTTCCATCTCGTCGGGGGCAACGGCGGATGCGTCCGCCATGAAACTTTCGGAGAAATCGTGCTGCACATCCACCAGCAGGCATCCAAGGGCGGAGGTGACACCGGGGTTGGGTGGCACGATGACCGTTGGGATGGAGAGTTCCCTGGCGACCGCCGCCCCGTGGAGCGCGCCAGCACCGCCAAAGGCGACCAGCGCAAAATCACGCGGATCGTAACCACGACTGACGGACAGAAGGCGTACGGCATTGGCCATATTGGCGTTGGCAACCGCGATGATCGCTTCGGCAGCCTTGTGAAGGCTCATTCCAAACGGGGTTGCGACCGTTTCCTGAACCGCCGTCGCCGCAAGCGTCGGGTCAAGCGTGATCTTGCCGCCCGCAAGGCTGCTGCCGAGCCGCCCCAGAACCACATTCGCGTCGGTATTCGTGGCGACCGGGTTGCCGTTACGATAGCAGGCGGGTCCCGGATGGGCACCGGCGGACTGCGGACCGTTGCGCAGCGATCCGCCCTCGTCCTGCCATGCGAGAGAACCACCACCGGCACCGATGGTCAGAACCTCGATTGACGGGAAACGAATGGGATATCCATATTCGATGTACCAGTCCTTGGTGATCCGGGACTGGCCGTTCCATGCCAACGACACATCTGTGCTGGTCCCGCCCATATCGAAGCCGATGGAATTGGGGAAGCCGCAGAGATTGCCGATGAAACGGCTGGCGATGGCACCGGCGGCGATGCCGGAACCGGCAAGGCGAGCCGAAAATTCTCTGACGCTGGCAGGCGTCATGACGCCGCCGCCCGAGTGGAGAAGCAAGAGATCCCGATGATATCCTCCTGCTGCGAGTTTGTCGCTGAGGCGCGACACGTAATCCACAACGACCGGTGCGCAGACGGCATTCGCCATGGTGGTTGAGAACCGTTCGTGCTCGAAAATTTCCGGCATGACCTCGCAAGACACCGACACCGGAATATCCGGCATGACCTGTTTCAGAATGTCGCGCATACGCCGCTCATTCGCGCCATTGACGTAGGAATTCATGAAGCAGACCGCCACCGATTTCACGTCTCGCTTCTTGAGGATTTCGGCCACGCGTCGGGCATCCTCCTCGTTCAGCACCTCCAAAACCACGCCCTCTGCATCCACGCGCTCGCGCACCGTCAGCCGGTCGCGCCTGGGAATGTAAGGCTTGGCAACATCCTTGTAGGTGTCCCAAAGGTCTTCCTTGTTGGCCCGGCGAATTTCGACGACATCACGAAAACCTTCGGTGCAGACCATCGCGGCGCGCGGCAGGCGGCGCGTGATCAGGGCATTGGTCGCCACCGTCGTGCCATGGGAAAACATGGTCACTTCGGACAGGTCGATACCGGCCTGCTCTACGCCGTTCAGAATGGCGCGCATCGGATCATCCGGCGTCGAACCGGTTTTCTCGATACGGATAGCACCTGTATCCTCGTCCATGATGCAGATATCCGTGAAGGTTCCGCCGACATCCACGGCAACTCTGGTTCTGGTCATTCTCGTATCCTTAAGGCTGTTTGAGGCCGCAGTTATGCTGCCCGGCCAACCGCACAGGCGGCCAGAGTCGACATCCTCTCAAATGGGATGGTTTATTGCGTCAGTGTCGAAGCGTGTCCGGCGATGAGCGTGCCCGCAGCACGGCCTGCCGGCGCGTATCGCTGGGAGAACACCCAAATCTGGTCCGGTAGTGTCGGCAGAATTGCGATTGGTCGGCAAATCCCCAGCGATAGGCGATTTCGGCGATAGTCGCCGTATTGGTCCCCGACATCAATTCCTCGGCGCAATGGTCGAGGCGGCTATCGCGGATGAAGCCGTTGATCGACTTGTTGCTTTCCTGAAACAGTCCCTGCAGGTAGCGCAGGGAAATTCCGCCAGCGTCCGCCACGGCCTGTGGCCCAAGCGACCGGCTCTTGATGTTGTCGCGGATATACTGCTCGGCCCGATGCAGATGGCCCGCCCGGATGGAGGAAATACTGCTGTCCAGCACCCGGTCGTCACTGACGATCGACAGGCAGAGCATTTCAAGAATATGTCTGCCGGTCATTTCTCGTGCCGCTTCACTGAGACCCTCAACATGCCCGATGGTGGTGCGCACGGTATCCAGAAACAATGCGGCAACGCCGCTCGTACCATCGAAACTCAAGGCGCTGAACCGGTCAGTCGAGCCGATGCGGGATCGCACGCTGGCGGATGGCACCTTCAGGACCCACAAGGCGTTGGGCCGCCCATGCCAGAATTCGTAGGGCGCATCACCCCGTTCCAGCAAAAAACCACCGGGATTGCATTTGACGCTACGCGAGCCCTGAGAAAAATTGATCTCGCTGAGCTCGGGAATGGAAACCAGAAGGCTGGCATCACTTTCGTTCAGGAAATGGCGGCGGTGCCTTTTGTAGCTCACGCCGTCGCACTGCATCCGCGACACACCCACCAGCCCCAGAGACCAGGTTTCCAGTGTCCCGGTAAATTCGCGTCGGCTGCGATACTCGGTATCCAGCGGAAAGTATGTTTCCGTTACTGCGGCCTGCCAGGCATCGCCTCCAGCAAGACCGCCGACATTATCGACGACGTATCTCATTCTTCGATATTCCCCTGTGGTCCGAATTTTCCGGTTCCTTTTATTGACGTCAGGATACATCAATTTCGAGGAGCGTATTGTTAAAAAACGCACAAGTTTCTGAAGCCAGCCGTATCGCTGTCAGGGCCGGGCTGCCTTCACGCGCGGTGTTTTTGGTTGTGCTGCCGCTGCGGGCTCCCTATCTTGCCGTTAGAGGTGTGTGGAGTGCGCACACCCGTTCGGGAGCGACGCATTTCGGTTGCCAAGGGCTGGAATGCAACAAGGTGAGGAGACGGGAATGTCCGACGAAAAGACGGTAAAGGACTGGGCTGGGCTTGCGGAAAAAGAGCTCAAGCAGTCGCCGGACAGCCTTGTATGGCAGACGCCGGAAGGTATCGATATCAAGCCGCTCTACACCGCCGACGATATCCAGGACATTCCCCACCTCGGCAGCATGCCTGGCTTCAAGCCATTCGTGCGCGGGCCTCGCGCCACCATGTATGCGGGCCGTCCCTGGACCATCCGCCAATACGCCGGCTTCTCAACGGCGGAAGAATCCAATGCGTTCTACAAGCGCAATCTGGCCGCAGGACAAAAAGGACTTTCCGTCGCCTTCGATCTTGCGACCCACCGTGGCTACGACAGCGACCATGAGCGTGTGGTCGGCGACGTTGGCAAGGCCGGTGTCGCCATCGACAGCGTGGAAGATATGAAGATCCTCTTCGACGGGATACCGCTCGACGAAATGTCGGTCTCCATGACGATGAACGGCGCGGTCATCCCCATCCTCGCCAGCTTCATCGTCGCGGGTGAGGAGCAGGGCTGCTCCAGAGCAAAGTTATCCGGCACCATTCAGAACGACATTCTCAAAGAATTCATGGTGCGCAACACCTATATCTACCCGCCCGAACCCTCCATGCGCATCATTGCCGACATCATCGAATATACGGCGAGGGAAATGCCGCGTTTCAATTCGATTTCGATTTCCGGCTATCACATGCAGGAAGCCGGAGCGACACTGGTGCAGGAGCTGGCATTCACCCTGGCAGATGGACGTGAATATGTCCGCGCGGCGCTGAAAAAGGGTTTGAACGTCGATGATTTTGCCGGACGACTGTCGTTCTTCTTCGCAATCGGCATGAACTTTTTCATGGAGGCGGCAAAGCTGCGCGCCGCACGGTTGCTTTGGGCGCGGATCATGGAAGAATTCAAGCCGCAGAAGGCATCGTCTTCGATGCTGCGCACCCACTGCCAGACATCGGGCGTATCGCTTCAGGAGCAGGACCCTTACAACAACATCATCCGCACTGCCTATGAAGCACTTTCGGCAGCACTCGGCGGAACGCAATCGCTCCACACCAATGCGCTCGACGAAGCCATGGCACTACCGACCGATTTCTCCGCCCGCATTGCCCGCAATACCCAGCTTATCCTCCAGCACGAAACCGGCGTCACGAAAGTCATCGATCCGCTGGCTGGCTCTTACTACGTCGAAAGCCTGACGAACGACCTCGCGGAAAAAGCGTGGGCCCTGATGGAGGAGGTCGAGGCGCTCGGTGGGATGACGAAAGCCGTCGATGATGGCCTGCCGAAAAGGTTGATCGAGGAAGCGGCCACCAAGCGACAGGCAGCCGTCGACCGTGGGGAGGAAATCATTGTCGGTGTCAACAAGTATCGTCTCGAAAATGAAGACCCCATCGACATCCTTGATATCGATAACACCGTCGTTCGCACATCGCAGATCAAACGCTTGGAGATGCTTCGCCGCCAACGAAATCAAGCATCCGTCGATGCAGCTCTTTCAAGATTGACCGAAATTGCCCGCACCGGGAACGGCAATTTGCTGGAATCCGCGATTGAAGCCGCCCGCGCCCGCGCAAGCGTCGGAGAAATTTCAGACGCGATGCGCAGCGTTTTCGGAGACCATACAGCAGTTCCGGAAGTTGTGCATGATGTGTACGGCGCCGCATATGAGGACGACCCGGAATATATAACGCTGTGTACCCGCTTGGGTGAACTGTCCAACATTGTTGGTTCGAAACCGAAAATGTTGATCGCGAAACTCGGTCAGGACGGGCATGATCGCGGCGCAAAAATCATCGCGTCGGCCTTTGGTGATATCGGTTTCGATGTCCTGGCTGGCCCCTTGTTCCAGACACCGGATGAGGCTGCAACGCTCGCCGTCGAACACAAGGTTCATGTGGTGGGAATGTCATCGCTCGCTGCGGGTCACAAGACGCTTGCGCCACAACTGGTCCAAGCCCTGAAAGACAAGGGTGCGGAGAATGTTATCGTTATCGTGGGCGGTGTGGTTCCCCGGCAGGATTACGAGTTCCTGCTCGCCAATGGCGTGGCGGCTGTTTTTGGCCCCGGCACCAACGTGCTGGAAGCCGCCCGTGCCGTCATCGATCTGATGCAAGGGCGGCTTCGCAACGCGTGACGGCAATCGGACTGGCGGCCTCTACAGCGTCGCCAGCAACCGGTTGTTCAGCATGCCCGCAGATGCCTGCTGCATGGCGACTTTCTTTTCGATGGCTTCGATAATCGTATCGGTAAAATCCACATTCGCGAGTTCACGAATGTGCGAAAGGCCGCCGGGTGAAAAGACGTTGACCTCGAGTATCTTGTCTCCCACGATATCGAGGCCGACCAAGAACATGCCGTCTTCCACCAGTTTCGGCCGCATCATTTCTGCCAGTGCGATCACCGCATCATTCACTTCGACGGCCTCTGCCGTGCCGCTGGCGTGGATGTTGGATCGCAGGTCGCCCTTTGCAGGCACACGACGAAGGGCGGCATACTGACCGTCGCGCATCAACGGCTCGCCATTCATCATGAAAAAGCGAATGTCACCCTCTTTTGCGGCAGGCAGATAGGCCTGCGCAATCAAATATCCTTCGATGCTGACGGCCTCGAAAATCTGGTTGAGATTGGTCTCCTTACTGGATCCGATCTTGAAGACATTTCTGCCGCCCGAACCCTGCAGAGGCTTGACGATGACGCCCTTCGGGTGGGCATCGGCGAAGGCTCTGATTTCCTCGACGTTGCGCGAGATGAGCGTCGTCGGTCTGACGATTTCTGGAAAGCTCTGGAAATAGAGCTTGTTCTGAGCGAGCGCCAGGCCTTCAGGATCGTTCAAGACAACGACGCCCCGCTGCTCGGCCAGACGACCGAACAGAATACCAGAATGAACCGCCCATGGACGTGCGGTTTGATCCAGAGAGGGGTCATTCCGCAGCATCAGCACGTCTATATCCTCGATGTCGATCGTCTCCCGCTCCAGTTTCTTTTCCTGAAGCAGCGCGTGGAAGTTTTCGGTCTTCTTGTATTTCTGGCGTGGAACCACGAGGCCATGCACCACAAGCGAGTCGTCCCGTCGCAACGTGAAATCACCCGGCGTCAGATAGATGACCTCGTGGCCACGGTTGAGTGCTGCCATAGCCAGCAGTCCCGTCGCGAATGTCGGCTGCTCGCCTTCGATTGAATTCACGAAAAAAGCGATACGCATGTGTCCTCCCTTACAAGGTTGCCATCTCGGCTATCGGTAATCCTGATCGTATGATGTCGAGGCGTTCCTGGGCTTCGGTAGAACCGAGAAATGCGGGTCTGATGACGGGTGAACGCAGAAGGCCGCGCAACGCCAGTTCCTGCATGATGGGAAAATGAGCCGCAGAAATCTTTCCCATCCAGAACGGATCGAGTGAGCCACCTTTTTTCAAATGCTCGAGGATTTCACTCAGTCCGCGAAGATAGATTGCGTCCTTCGAAAGCCCTCCCCCGCGATAAATTCTCAGCACCATGTTGAACGCGGCCGCATCATCAAAGCCATGTTCGCTCGTCATCAAGCGATACGTCTCCAGAAATTCAGCACCATCCAGCATCGCGGCACAACCAACAGCGCGCCCGGCGATCAACCGCAATCGATCACGCGTCATGCCTCCTGCGAGATATTCAGCCAGAACGGCCAAGCCCTCCTGCACACCCTCGTATCCCGAAAGCCCGGTTCTGAAGAGCCGCAGACCCTGCGCGGAGCCATTGAAATAGGTGAGAAGATGAACGCCGATCTCATGATGCAACAATGCATCCAGTCGTCTTTTTTCCATGACTGTGTGTCGCGACACGAACAACTTGCTGCCAGATACCATCAAACCCGGCGGCAGATCGTCACGGATATCAACACGCGCGTCGAACGTAGGATCTTCGAGGTGATAGGCATTCACCATTTCGCGCGCTTTTTTCGTTACCTCGTAACAATCCGCCATGGCAATCTCCTCGCCATGATCTGGACGAGGGCATTGCCCCAGGACGGTCTGGGCAAGAGCAAGTAAGGACGGCTCGACAGAGCCGTAAAGCGCCCGGCTGAAATCTGTGAACTGACGTTTGTGGAGATGTGCCAGCATACTCAGCTGGAGATCGATCTCCTGCTGTTTTTCACGGTAGAGATTGTAAAGGACAGGGTCTTCCAGGTGATCAAAAGCCACCGAATAAAGTTTGCGTTTCTGCTCCTCGATATCGACACTCAAAGGACGATAAAGAAAATGCGGAGCGGACTGAAAATTGCTCGCTTTGAAGTCTGCAAGCGCCTTGCGTGCGTTGATCGGCGTCACCGAAAGCAGAAAATCGAATGATGCCGCGATATCATCGACCGAGCGATCGGCTCTGCGCACAGCGTCCACAAATGCCTTACGGCCCAATGCGCGATGAGACGTGACTTTCAAGATGTCCGACGTGCTGGAAAATGCAGCAAACGCACGCAGTCCCGCATCGAACAGATCCGCAATCATCGTTTCGCGAAGCCCGGGGTAATCCGCACCCGATTCCGGTTGGCGATAAATGGGCGCGAAGCGTACGCCGATACAGGAAAATCGCAGCCCGGCTGCCTTCAGATGAGAGACGGGATTGTTTTCAGCGTCCGGGTAGATAATGCGAGGCGTCCGAAACCGAATATCAGCGTCGCAAACGGCTTTGACAAAAACACGCTCCGCATGTTGCGCCTCGAGGTCCGGCGTGGCGGAGACCCTCACGTCGTACTGCGGCAAAAATGGCGAATCGTCCGCCAAGAGGACGTCGTGTTCCAACTCGCCCATATCAAGCACGATGAAGGCGCCGAAACGCTTTTTCATCTCGGTGCCGACCAGATCCAGAATCGGCATCGCTTCCGCAACGTCGGCGGCAATCAGATAGGACGCATTTGCAGCCGCGATGTCACGCGCCGCAAGCCCATTTGCGCCGTTGATGAGGTGCAGGCAGATGAAAGGCAATGGTCTGTCGATGTGCAGCCGTCCATCAAGGCCAATATCCTGCCGAATGGCCTTCCCCTCACCCAAGAGCGCTGCGACCTGTTCCAGGCCTCGATTTGTTTCAGTAAAGTCCTTGGTTTGTGACGCACTCATCTGCGCCCCGCCAGCAGATCCTCAAGGATTGGTTCAAGCGATTGGATCGCTTTGCCGATATCCTGAATCATCGAGACGTCCGGCTCGCCTGTCCACTCGTCCATAAAGATTTTCTTGAACTCGATTGCAATCGCGCAGCCATTTTGAGGAAAGCGCTCATGCACGAAGCGTGTCTGTTCGCCCTTGCCTTGAAAAGCTACATTTTCCCGCACATCAAGGCGTCGCCCGCCGATCTTGGCAGCGCTAAAGTGCTCTATCGTCGCGTCGATCACATCCGCCCAGCGGTCTCTCTGCATCGAGATCGTGCCGATGTTGACATCAGGCGCCTTGGCTTGCGCTGTAGGCTTTTCGTCCGCACCATCGCGGCGATGATTGTAGCTGTGAACATCAAGAAGCACGAATGCTCCGTGACGAGCCTGCATTTGCATCAGCAGATGCTCGAGCGTGGCATAATAGTCATCGTGAAAATTGAGGGATCTTAAAATCACCTGTTCGGGCGGTCTGTCCTTCCACACCTCTAGCCCCCATGCCTGCTGCGGCTCAAGGTAAATCGCCTCATCTTTTGCACGGTTGAGATCGACTTCAAACCGGGAGTGGTTGACAACAACGCGGTTGACCAGTCCAGCGATCATATCGGCTGTGAACGGGTCTTCTTCCCGAAGCCGCTGCGCGCCAGACAGCGCCATCAGTTCCTCGACCTCAGAGCGCGTTGCATGACCATCGTGAATGGCTGTGGCGATGACGGGAGAATCACCTGATACAACCGACCAATATTGCTGTTCTCCACGAGCCGTTTCCGCGACGCCATTTGTCATGTTTCCCCCTCATACGTTGATTTGGAAACACGAAAACCGGGAACTTGTTCCTTATTCTGATCGGAGCACCGCTTCTGCTGACCCATTTCGCCAAGCAAAACAGTGTCAGGTCACAAAAGCATCAAAAACTTGCACCGCCGCTGCCAGAGCAGCCATTTAACCCTTGCGCGCATCCTGTTTGCTGGTTAAGAGAACGCCCGCACGAACCTTACAGTTCGTGCCCGCGGAGAGGTGGCAGAGTGGTCGAATGCACCGCACTCGAAATGCGGCATACCTGCAAGGGTATCGTGGGTTCAAATCCCACCCTCTCCGCCATAACAGACCCAGGGGTGACAATGGCTTTGGTCAAAAACCTGGCTTTATCTTCGGTTTATTATTCGGCTCACATTGATCAACGTCACAACTGCGGCCCTTTCCACTGAACGCCAGCCTTTCTATGAAGTCGACCAGCGCGTTTTCCGTTTTGCCGACCTCATAGTCGGTCAAGTAGCTCTGTCTTTTTGGCGGCAAATTCTTCGTCTGAAATTATACCTTTTGAACGCAGACCTGCGAGCCGCTCGATTTTGCTGATGATGTCGTCTTGGTGGAAAGCTGTCTGTTCTGGAACCGCGCTTACACTTGGAGGCGCCATTGGCGGAACTTCCGCTGGCTGCATCTGTATCCGAGCCGCACTCTGTGGGACTTGGGGCGCGTCCGGGTTGTCGCTCGTGGGGACGATATCGAGATCAGCCACACGGATAAGACCATGCTGGGATGTGAAGGTCAGGGACTGGTCGCCGCTCTGTTGCTGGGAAAAGCCGCCAATGTTGTGATCTTGAGTATCGTAGACAGTGATCTGTCCGTTGACATCGATGGCCAACCGGCGGCTTGCCGGAAAGAACGCGTAGCGGAGGTTGTTCTGGGAACCCGTTGACGACGCCTGTCCCAGATGTTGCGGCCAGGAGCTGTTTTGCGAACTCGACTGGTAGAAAAAGCTGTTACCGTTTCCCTGGCTTTGAGACTGATGAGGCCGATCCAGTTTCGGGCCAGACAGTCTACCTGACCTTATGTGATCGGCGATCTCGGAGCAGAGCATGTCAACGCGATGCTTCAGGCCATTGTTGAACATGTCTCCGACCATGATCATGCCGCCGTTCGACCATTGCCCCATCCCGCCAAGCTCGGAGTGATTGAACTGCGCCTGATTGGTGTTGCCTGCAATCAACGCCATTGTGAGATGCTCGATGACGCCTTGGCTGACGCCGTGTCGCTGGGATAGGCCATCGACAATGCTTTGTTCCTGAGTATCTCTGATCACAAGCTGCGCTCCATTGGTTCGGAATTTCTTATTACATTTGCGAGGCCGTGAAGATAGGCGTTGCAGCACGTGAGGCAACATCGAGAGACAGAGTTAGTTTAAGGCTCTCAGGTTCAAAAATCCGCCAGAATCATACCGGGAACTCCCTTCAGGCGCATCCTGTGCGTGATCTTCAATGTCGATTGGAGATCACATGGCGATGGCACGGACACTCGAAGGACGCTCGCAAGCTCGGGCTAGGATGACTGCACCTGGCTCCAGAACCCCGACTTCCGCCCGTACTCTCGTTTCAGGTCAGCGACATAAGCATCGTGCGACTGTCTGCTCCCGAAGTCCTCGATTTGGCTCGCCAGCGAGCCGCATTCTGCAAGGTGTCGTGCTGCGTGCTTGTATCGGCTCGATCGGCCATTTCTCAGAGTGAAGTCGATCATGGATCGAAGGACGACTGTCGCTGCTAGCGGCTGTTTCGCGGACAGTGCGTCCGCAACCGGCGTCATCAGTCCGTAGAGGTCCCCATCCAGCTCCGCCTCTCGCTTCATGACCAGCTTTGCTGCCTCTGCTGGTGAGGGCCAGCGCAGGAAAAAGTGCAGAGCACGATGGACGTTCGGGAATGCCTGCGCGTAGCCGAACGCCTTCGCCTCCGCCTCAATGTCATCGAAGTCGGGCAGGCGTTTGACATAGGCGCGCAGATGCTCATCGTTCAACGACTGCTCAAAACACCTCCACCGGAATGCCTGGGCTTCTTGACCACGCCCTAGTGCGTCCAGCGCCTGAATACGGGCCAACTCCCACTCGAAGGGGACATCCGTTCGTCTGTTCGTCTCAACTTTGTCGAGCACCTCTAAAGCTTCTTCGGCTCGTCCCGCTGATACGAGGCGGTTGGCGATGTCTGCTGCAACCATCGGCGTTGCGCGTGTCTTTTCGGGCTGTTGTGCGATATAGGCATCCACGTCGCCCAAAGCGTCAGCGATTTCCTGGAGAGCGATGCGGATTGTGAGGTCTTTATGGTTGCCGTAGACCTCGTCCTCGTAGATCGCGCCAGCACTGCTCCAACCGATGACTGTCCGGTCCGTCTTGCGAGCTTTCTCTTTCGGTTCTTTCGACCAGGTGACAAAAAGCGCTCTGAGACGCGTAAGGCCCTCATTCTCCAGAGCTGGGATCATGGCCGTGATCAGCCGGTCAAACTGGCCATAGCCGTTGTCCTGCAATGCCGTGAATATCTTTTCGGAGAGCACGTCGATGTCGATATTCGCAGCCTTGGCGATCGCCCCGGCATCATGGCATGCCTGATGGAAGCTCTGGATCAACAAACCGCTGCCGTCGTCCGACCGCCCAAACAGCGGATCTGCGACCGCCAGGAACTGCCAGATCAGCTCGAAGGCCTCGGCGGGGTCATGCGGCGCAACGGCATCAACGATCGTCTTGCGCTGGGTCTCCAGGTCCATCTTCATTGCCTTGACCTTGCGCCAATCGATGAATGTACGGGCGCGCATGATCGTTGACAGCCTCTTGCGAACCTCTCTGGAAACATCCGCGCTGCTGTGGCTGCCTGCGATCTCCATCCGGAGACGACGCTTGTGTGCGGCGCTGCCAGTGCTGATCTCAATGAGAAGCTCGGCAAGCCTTTGTGCGCCGAGCACCTCTAGGTTCTTCGCGTTGAGTGTCGTCTTGGCTGCCATGCGTCGTCTTCGATTTGCTTCGCGCCAACGTTAACCGGTCTGGTCCTTCTGGCCAAGGCGAGCGTGCTGAAATTATCCTTGGCAAAGGGGCTTCCTGCGCGTCATGTCGATCGCACCTGGAGATTGAGATGGCAGCAATCGTTAAACGCAGAGGACGCTCGCACGCACAGGTTCGTCGTCGAAGCATAAAACCCAAGTGTCTCCGCACTCCGGACAGAACAGTGCGCCGCCTTTGGCCGACCAGCAGAAACCGCAGACCCGGTCGGACGCGTCGCTCTCGCTCCGGCCCCATACGGAGGCGGGATCGATGTTGCGAGCCTTCTTGGTCAGGAAGGGTTTCCTGCAGCCCGTGGTCACCGGCTGCAGGACTGGCGTCTCAGGGAAGGACACGCCGGTTTTTACCAGCATGATCCGACAGGAAGAACACGAGTGACGTACGTTCGTCCGAGGTGACGGTCAGCACCTCGTGCGGGACCTCGCAACGACTGACCAGCACGGTGCCGTATTCGGGACGAAACACAGTCGGTTCGCTTTCTGTGGGGTGCACGACGAATTCGCCGCCTGAAAAGCTCTTGCCGAGCTGGATGACCACGGCCACATCGTAATCCGGGTTGCTGTCGCGGTCGACATGCCGTCCGATGAAGGACCCCTGGGTCATGCGATTGATCTGGCAGCGGCGAAGATGTTTCTCCGTGCCGAGAAGCCGCCGAAAGAAATCGCGCCTGCTCTCGTCGTCGAGGATAGCCAGGATCGCGTCCGAATGGGGCGAATTGACCCGGCGCGGCAGTTCTCCGGCAAGATCCACCACGATCCGCCGGACATGCAGTAGATTGGGCTCTCCCGCATCGCCGATCAGAACCTTTTCTTCCGGCAGTTGCGACTGCGCTGTGTCGATACGCTGCAGCTCTTCCGGCGTGAAGATGATCTCGGGGGGAAACATTGCCGTACCGCTATCTGCGAGCATATCGAAATGCTCGCTGGTGATCGGGATCGGGACAGGTTGGAACTCACTGACTTCACCAACATTCTTCAGCATATATTGGCCCTACTCATAGTTTCGTTGAAGATAGAGAACAGGAATTTCCGAGGCGATGGAATAAAAGCGCCCCATTTTATGGTCGTCCGCACCCAGGATGAGGGGATTTTGCAGGTCCTTGCTTGCGGCAACGATCTGCCCCATTGCCGCATATTCCGCAGCTTGCCTGAGGGCGATATCGAGATAGAAACCGTCTTCCCGATTCTTGCAGCCGTACCAGCGATCATAGAGCTCGCGTCGACCGAGCGCGGTGGCGCGTACCCACGGTTCCCGCCCAATGGCGGACAGGTCGCCGTCCCGTATGCGCAAAAGCATTTCCTTCCATCGCATCATCCAACCCTGTCGGCCGCCGCATAGGTCGGTGAAGGGATGGCTGGCAACGGCAATAGGCGCCCGCTGTTGGATCGTCCGCGCCTGGGCCGCGACCTTCCTCAGGAAGGTCGCATCATCAACGCCGAGGCGCTGGCAGGTCTCGTCGGAAAACCCTTCGAAATCGCCGGGCGCCACGAGATATCGGACATCCAGACCAAGCCGCTCGCAGAGTAGCGCGTGCAGCCGTGGCGCCGCTTGGAACAGATGGGCAGCCGTCACGCCGATATCCTCGCCGAGGCCTGCGAATGTGAACCGATGGCGGCGGGCGCGCACGCGCCGGTCGGGTCCGTTACCGGCCGCTTCTTCGGTTTCGTTGATGGGCTCCACCGCATAGTCAGGGCAGACCGGCGAAACGATGGTCAGGGTCTCGCCATCGAGACCCTTGCGCAGCCAGAGCGCCAGCTTCTCCAGCTGCGCCTTTTCCGGCGCGACGATCCCCACCTCGTGAAATACCACGCGGATCTCGGCTGCGATGTCTGGAAGTAGGCGATCGAGCGGATCCGCGGGTCTCGCAGTGTAGTGCGGAACCCGCTCCATCAGCAGCGACAGAAGGCTCGGTTTTAGCCCTTTATAATGATAATCGATGACGACCCCATCGTCGGAGATATGCCACCTGAAATCTGCGTATTTCTCCCTGATCATCAGGTAGAAAGGCAGATTTCGGCACTGCAGGCTGGGTATCGAGTTGCGTATTTCCCAATAACGGCGGTGGAGCATCTCCAGGTCGAGATTGATTTCGGGCTGATAGGGCGCGGATGGCGGCGCCTTGGTGGAGCTTGCTATTTCCTTCAAGATGGTTTGACTGAGGCCCCTGTCTATAAAGCCATGAGACAGGTTGTGGGCAC
The DNA here is from genome assembly GCF_023757665.1 of Rhizobium skierniewicense Ch11. Lineage (NCBI taxonomy): Bacteria > Pseudomonadati > Pseudomonadota > Alphaproteobacteria > Hyphomicrobiales > Rhizobiaceae > Rhizobium > Rhizobium skierniewicense. The sequence goes on along the minus strand of NZ_RXPG01000030.1, from coordinate 425,893 downwards.
GCGCGGCTTCCGGCGTCATTGCTTTCTCCTGACGAACTGTGAAAATATGGAAACGTGGAAGTTGAAACTTAGGCGGTTTCCCGCCCGCGCTGAGCAGAGTCCCACAATGGGCACTGGTTCACCTGTCGTGCGCTACGTTCGCGTTCGCGTGCCCATTTCCAGATACCGAAGGCATCTGTCTCGCCGTAGCAAACCTGGTCGCGGACGACTTTCCAGCTCTCGATAAGACTCCAGGTTTCGGCCATTGGACCATATTTCGAAGGCAGCCCCTCGGCAGCCGCGCGTTCACGGGCAATCGACCAGAAATTCACCCGGGGCGAGCGGTGATGGAAATCGTGGCTCGGCAGATCTTGCATGAAGGAAAACAGCTTGACCGGGAGATCGACGAGGAAAACCTGCGCCCACCATGTTCCTCGCAACAGCAAGCCGCGATAGCCCCGCTCATCGCGCGGATAAGGCCGACCAAGGAAACGTCCCCACGTCAGTGATGCATAGAAAACGAAGGGCGGGACGTCTGCCGGCCGGGTGGCAAACCAAAGGTGCTCGGTCGTGTGCTGTAACCAGGACGAATACTGGGTGACCACGAAAAGCGGTACCATGTAGTAGATGAGGAAGATGTCCATCGTACCGGTGGCCGCGACGACGGAAAGCACCACCGCCCAGAAGGCGATACGCGAAATGATTTCAGAGCGCTCCGGAATAATGAAATTGTGTCGCAGCCTAAAGAGGATGTGGTTCCAGATCGCTCGCGGGTGAAATGGTGCCAGCACCAGACGCTGCCAGAACAGCCGCTCCGGCATGCCGGGATAGAATCCGTGGTCCGTCATGAACTGTTCATCCGGATCATCCTCCGTGCAGAGGGATGTGCTGGCATGATGATCGCCTGCATGGATGCGATGATATTCGTCCCAGGTCAGGTGCATGACCGGAATAGACATGAACCACTTGCCGAGGAACCGCGCCAGTTGCTGGTTGCGGATGGAGGCACCATGGTTGGTATAGTGGAAAGTATGGAGCAGGCCGCGGGTCCTGTTGGTTACGATGACCCACAGTGCCAGCGTGCAGACCACCTTGGTCACCACGCCGATGTAGGGGCTGCTGTAAAGGTGGGCGCCAAGGACCAAGGATGCTGCGATCAGTCCCCAAGACCACAGAAGCTGTAGACCGAGCTGCCAGGGCGCGAGCAACGTTTCGACAGGACGGCGCGGCTCGTGCCGGACCGGATACTTCCCGGTCAGCCAGGTCCAGAACCATTGGCATGGAAGATGGGCATATGTAGCGCGAACATCGATCCCCCAGCCATAACGCGAGGAGCGGGAGCCGAAATCGGCGACGTCGGTCCTGTTTGAATGACGGCTTGTACTGCCGGTGGAACTCAATTCTAGGCGCGGGCAAGCATTCTCTCGAGGCATGAATATTTCCTCTCTTGTATCGCTGAAAATGTCTAGTATGAAATTAAATTGATATATAACAATATTGAATGATTGATCTATTGCGTTATCGGACGAGTGTTCTCTTACCTATGATCACAGTGGCGATGGTCAATGCCGTGAAGACCAGCGTCACGAGACTGAGATCCTCACCGAGGAACCAAACAGCAAAAAGCCATGTGAAGAACGGTTGGAGGAGTTGCACTTGGCTAACGCGAGCGATGCCACCAATCGCCAAAGCCTGATACCAAAAGAAAAATCCGATCAGGGAATTGACGAGCGCAAGAAAAGCAAAGGCGACCCATGGCACAACTGGCAAGGCAGCGAAATTATCCCAGTTGGCCGTCGCGATCGTGGCAGGTATGAGGAGCGGCAAGCTGGCAACCAGGGTCCAGCAGATAACCTGCCACCCCCCCAGGGAGCGGGCCAGTATGCCTCCCTGCGCATAACCAATCCCTGCCATTACCACGGCGCCGATCAGCGCCAAGTCACCGGTATAGAACGACAAATCCGCTGTACCACCCTGACTGTAGAGCGAAAACGTGAAAACCAGGGCGAAGCCGACCAACGCGACCACCCAAAAAGCAAAAGATGGCCGCTCTTTAGAAAGAAAGCAGCCGATAAGGGCCGTAGCGAGGGGAAGGCTACCAAGGACAATCCCTCCATGACTAGCTGGCACCGTTTTCATGCCCAGCGCCGTCAACAGAGGAAAACCGAACGCTATACCTGAAGCCGTCAGAGCAAGTCGCCCCCATTGTTGCCGTGTTGGAAACCGCTGACGAGTCGCCATGAGGACAACCACCGCACCCATTGCAGCAAGGCAACTTCTCCCCAAACCAATATCCCATGTATTGAGATAGTGCGTTAAATACCGCGTGATAGGGAGCGTAAGAGAGAAGGCCAAAACCGCTACTGTTCCGAGTATGAGGCCGATATTTTCGTGAGCTGAGGTTGTGGCGCGCGCGCCTGCGTTCTGCAATAAGGCCATTCAGAAAATTCCTTCTGCAAGCGTGTGCAGCTGATAATATCATCAGTCGAACAAAATGAACTAGAGCATTATCTAAAAATTTGCATTTAATGCACCAGTACAAAATGTCACGTCACAAAAAATGAGTCAAGCGTAAGGAGATGAAATGTGGATGCCTAAAATAGGCACAGGATCGGTCGACACCGCGCCGATCTATCTGCGCATCGTCGAGGCCCTGTCGCGTGACGTTGCGTCGGGTCATCTTGTCGGTGGTGACGCCCTGCCGCCCCACAGAAACCTTGCGAAGGCACTGGGAGTCAGTCCAGGCACGATTACGCGAGCTTACCTCGAGGCCGAAACGCGTGGATTGATTGAAGGGCATGTTGGGCGAGGCACACGTGTCAGCGGGCTTGCCGCCCGTGCCGGTCAGGCCAATGAAACCGCCAGTGCAAAACCACGATCCGAAGAGATCCGTAACCGCAATTTCGCAACGCTCAATCTTGCCCTCAATGAACCACCGATGGTGCAGTCGCTTTATCGTCTTGCAGACGTGTTTGCCGAACTCGGCAACAATCCCGAAAGCTGGCTCGACTTCTGCAGCTACGGCCCGTCAGCAGGCTTCGATGCGCACAGGGTCTCTTTCGCACGATGGATCACCTCGCAGGGCCTGCCAGCAGACTCGCGAAGGATGGCTGTGTGCAAAGGGGCACAGCATGCCATCAGCCTTGCCTTCTCCGTAAGCACGGCGCGGGGAGACACTGTGCTGGTTGAGAGCTTCACCTATACGGGCGTTCGATCTGCAGCGGCCCAGAACGATCTTCGGCTGTGTGCTGTTCCCATGGACGACGAAGGGATTTTGCCCGAAGCCCTCGAAGAGGCAGCCCGGCGAACGGGGGCTCGGGTTGCGTATTTGGTGCCGACCTTGCAGAATCCCACAACCAGCGTGATGAGCCTGAAGCGTCGGGAGGACATCATCGAGATTGCCCGAAGGTTAAATCTCATCCTCGTCGAAGATGATGTTTACGGCGCCCTTATCCCTGGAGCACCACCGCCACTGGCGGCGTTGGCGCCCGACATCTGCTTTTACATCAGCAGCCTTTCCAAAACCGTCTGCCCGGCTCTGCGAACAGGATTTATCCTTGCGCCCAACGACCGTTTTTTCAGCGCGATTAGCAGTCGGCTACAAGCAACCATGATCACGGCTACGTCCCTTGATACGGTCATTGCCTCTCGCCTGATAGAGACTGGTGCCGCTCGGATCATCATTGACGACGTGCGTACAGAATCTCAACGCCGGACACGGGCGGCGCAAGAACTACTGGGCCCGGACGTCGCGCTCAAATCCAAGGACGGAGGCTTCCATATCTGGCTGCCGATGCCCGCCGAGAAAGCCGAAGAGGTTTTGTCGGCGGCGGTCGTGAACGGCATTGCCATCACACCGCCAAGTTCTATCGAAGGGTCCGGAGATGGCCAGTCGGGACTGCGGCTCTGTCTGGGTGCGCCCAGTTTCGAGGATCTCACAGCAGGTCTCAATTCGCTGCGACCCTTGCTCATCTCGACGTAACAGGCCCTATAACTGGGATGAACCGGCTAGACGAGAGCCCCTCCCCCACACGCGCGCAGGCTTAGCGGTTTGACCGGGGTGTCAATCAGCGCACACAAATTTGTTGTCTTCAATCACTGCATAACAACAGATTTAATCTTCACGAACGTCGTCGGCGCAAAAGATGCCGCGATCAACAGGTGAGTCCATTGCCGCATTACGCGAATGAGACGCGGTCGGGCCGCGCCTCATTCAAAACGTCATAGGCATCAGGCAGCACCAGCCGGGTCGCCGATCGGCAACAAGGCTGGGTTGAGTGTCGGATCGTTTGGGTTTTTCGTGTCACCGGGATCACTGATGGGCGGGACGGGTGGCTTTTCCTGCACGCGATCTGGAATGCCGGGTGTCGACGTTGGGCCGCGTGGCGTTTCTGCGGGGTTATCTGGAGCCGGGTTGATATCTCTCATGACATTTCTCCTTTAGGGTACTGCCAAGCAAACTGGTGGTACGCCAACAGGTTCCAGAACTATCGTTATTTCGCGGCTTAAACGGATAAAGTGAAACGGCCTTCAGACCATGGAGGTCACATGCATCATCCACCGCGGTATGATCTTCATGGCGATTTTCTTTTGGACAATCCGCTCGATTGGGCGACACATGTTACCCACCGACGTCGAAGAAAAGCCGCCGACCTGCATGTGAGCTCTGGTCGGCGACTTGATGCTTTTGAGCCTGTTTTGCAGACTTTACTGCTTTTTCTTGACGTCCTGCGACAGGTCTGCCTCATCGGCAACGATCGTTGCTGCCTCGATCTGTAGAACGTCTTTTGCATTTTTCCGAGCGGTCTCGATCGCGAGATTAGCACTTAGACTGCGCTCGTTTGCTTGCAAACCATCATCACTACCGCGCATAACCCCGTCGTCTGCCTCTCCGCGCGCTTTCAGACGATCCGCCAACGCGGTCATTTCATTCCTGCGTTCAGCTTCATTGAGAGACAAAGTTCGTTTCTCGCGTTGGGCCTTGAGGTCGGCGACATCCGCTTCAAATCGCTGAAAAGCCTTGTCGTCCTTGATACGGGCCTCATGGCGGCTTTGGAGTTGCGGCAACAGAGCGCTTGTCGTTCCTTTAGCGGCATATTTCGCAGGCTTGATTTCGGAAAACGGCAATGCGTTGTCGTAGCTCGATTCACCCAGCAGCTTGGGATCGGACAGACCCGGCAGGCTGATGTCGGGTGTGACACCATGCAATTGCGTCGTGCCACCATCGATACGGAAAAACTGTGCGATGGTGAGTTTCAGCTGGCCGAATTCCGGCTTGGTGTTGCGGGCAACCTGATCGAGATCGACAACCGTCTGGACCGTACCCTTACCGAAACTCGGCTCGCCCACGATCACCCCACGGCCATAATCCTGTATGGCGGCCGCGAAAATTTCCGAGGCCGAAGCAGAACCGCGGTTGATCAGAACGCCGACGGGACCTGACCATGCCGGCGTTGACAGATCATCGCTTTCGACCTTGATCTTGCCCTCTGCGTCCCGCTGCTGGACAACCGGCCCCTTGCCGACAAACAAGCCGGTCAAATCAATTGCCTCCGACAGGGATCCGCCGCCATTGTCACGCAGATCGACAAGCACGCCGTCCACATTCTCCTGCTTCAACTCTCCAAGCAGCTTGGCAACATCTCGGCTGGCGCTTCTGTAATTCTTGTCACCTTTTCGGCGCGCTTCAAAATCCTCGTAAAAGGTCGGCAGCGTGATCACGCCAATTTTGCGCGTGACACCATCCTTGAGCACGGGGACGATCGTCTTTTGAGCGGCCTGTTTTTCCAGGCTGACCTTGTCTCTGATGAGAGTGATAACACGGTGGTTTGCATTTCCACCCGCATCTGCAGGCAAGATATCCAGTCGAACGGTGGAGTCTTTTTCACCCCGTATCATTTGGACCACTTCATCCAGCCGGGTTCCGACAACCTCTTTAATCTCGCCATCCTGACCCTGCCCCACGCCAATGATGCGATCGCCAACGGCAAGTTTTCCGGACAATTGGGCCGGACCACCTGCAACGAGTTCACGAATTGTGGTGTAACCATCACGTTCCTGCAGAACGGCACCGATACCAACCAGAGAAAGTCTCATCGAGATGTCGAACTCGTTGGACGCTGCGGCACTGAAATAGTCGGTATGAGGATCCACTGCCGTTGTGTAGGCGGCCATGAACGTCTGGAACACGTCGTCGCTCTTGTAGGGATAAACGCGCTCCAGAATATTCTTGTAACGCTTGTCCAGAGTATCACGAATCGCCGTATCGGCCTGACCCGCCAGCTTCAGACGCAGCCAGTCACTTTTAACCCGCTTGCGCCAAAGCTCATTGCTCTCCTGCGCAGATTGCGCCCATGGGGCATCCTCTCGGAAAAGCGAATATTCTTCTTTTGCTGTGAAATCGAACGGCTGCTTGAGCAGGCCACGGGCGTAGGTCATGCGATCGACGACCCGCTGGGTATAAACGTTGAAAATGGAAAACGGAATTTCTAGGTTTTCGTCCAGTATCCCGTTATCGATGCTGTTTTTGCCAACCATGAAGGTGTCGATATCAGCCTGCATGAACAGCATCCTGTCCGGGTCGAGAGACTTGATGAACTTGTCCATGATTTTTGCGGAGAGCGCGTCATCGAGCGGAACAGGCTTATAGGCATACCTCCCAAGGAACTGCGCACTCAGATTGGCGGCTTGCGCCTGAGTGCTGGATGGCTCCAAGACAGGAGGTTTCGCGAGCTCTTGAGAAAAAGCAGAGGACGCAACAAACAGAATTAAGCCAACAAAACCATACTTCATGCGCATTCAGCGTTATTCCTTATCGACGTCTTGAATCAACTCTACTGAAATCTAGAGAGCAATTGTGATTTTTTAACAAGTCCGCACCGTGTGTCTTGAACACAATGATGCGATCATTACACGATGTGCAGCAGCCAATTCATCATCAATTTCCCACCATCGTCTCACAGATAAATGGCGCGCAATTCCCTCCATGCATATCGGGTGCGCAAAAACCATTGGGCAGGTCGCGCAAAAACCCTTGCCGGGATGGCGCACTGAGTCCATACACACGTCATGACGTCTGATTCAAAAATATTCGTTGGACTGAAGTCCGCGCGCAAAAAATCGACAAGCGCTAGCGAGCCGACAGGTCCGAAATGTCAGTGGGACGGTTGCGACAAGACCGGTACGCATCGCGCACCTGTTGGACCCATGGCCGAAGGACTGTATCTCATGTTCTGCATCGAGCATGTCAGAGATTACAACAAGGGATACAGCTTCACGTCAGCCCCATCGAGCGATGAAGTGGCGCGCTACCAAAAGGAAGCTGCTGAAGGTCGCCGCGTGACCTTTGGCACACGGGTCGACCGGTCGACGGAAATTCCGATGCCCTCGACCGCACGCTCCGGTTCTGCAAAAGCATTGAATCAGCGCAAGACGGCAGCTCAGCGTCAGGCGCAAAAAGCCGATCTTCAGAAACGCAAGCTCAAGGTGCTCGAAGCAAAGGCTTTCGACACGCTAGGCCTCGAAGCAGATGCGACGCCTGAAGATATCAGGCGCCGTTACCGGGAAAGGCTTAAGATGCATCACCCAGATGGCAACCAGGGCGACCGCACCTCGGAAGCAGCGCTTCAAGCGACGATCGAGGCACACAAGATACTGAAGCTGAATGGCTTTTGCTGACGCGTTGTGATCGTCAACCGTAATGTCGCAATAAGGGGGTCGTGTTCTAATAAATCTTGGAACGCGACTTTGCTGCGAGGTCTTCGATCATGACCGAAGCGTCTTTCAACGCGCTTCGACATTGATCGACAGGAACGTCACCGACGGCCAAATCAGCGGAAATCTTCTCTAGAAACGTCACGGCATCGCGGACGTTTTGCGCTGGATGTCTGTCGATCTTGTCTCTCAAGTCCCGCACCGCGACAACGGCGTGATCAAGCAGTTCACGGATTTTGGCGGGGTCGGTGTCTGAAACGTGTTCAGAGGTTTCCAACAGCTCCGAGATGAGTGCGGCATAATTCATCGACAAAGCTCTCCAGGGTTAACCCACCGTATGCAGACCACACGGTCGGCGTGGTCCTTTGGTTCTAACAGCTTAAGCGGTGAGAACAACCTTGATACGGTTGTCTTTTTTCCCGAAAAGTTTTGTACAAGCCCGGTCCGTCTTCCAGTTTCGCTCTGTATGTGATCGCGGAAAGATAGAAGCTATGGCGCATTCGAGAAGACAAGTTCCATACGGTCTGCCAAGAAACGCGTGACGATGCTTTGTACGGGTGCATCGTTCTGATCGATATCGATTGCCCGACTGACAAGGACGATACTATCGGGCGCACAAGTGAGGAAGCTGACATCGCGAGATGATGCGCGTTCAGCGGTCAATCTCGTTTCCTTGCGCCGATAATCCGCAAGACCCTCCATTTCCAGTGCCTTTGTGATGGAGCCGGTCTCGGCATAGGCGGCGATGATCCCGGGAAACCGGTCTGCGGAAAAAAGAGAGGTCGATCTGGACAGCGGAACACCGGCTGCCACGGCCAGATGCTCCATACGATGCAGCGGCGCTCCGATCTTGCAATCCAGCAGGCTTGCCTGTGCAGCGTTGGCAACAATCAGCTCGGCATTGATCAATCGCCCCGATGGCTCCAACGATTGTCGCATCATGTTTTCGGAAAAGCGGGCCCTCGTGCCAATCGGATAAACAATGCGCTGGGGCACCGCATTGACGAAGGTGCCGCGACCGCGCTCAGCGCGAAGAAGCCCCTCACTGGATAACGCAGCGATTGCTCGCCTGACGGTATGGCGATTGACCCCGTACTGAGACGCCAAGGCGCCCTCCGTTGGCAATTGATCGTCTATCGCCCCCTCGCTGATGGCATTGCGGATGCCGTCTGCAACGCGCCGCCACCGTGAAACGCCATCATCGAGATCGTCCACGCAAGCCCTCCACAAACACCAGGCTGTCATTCTTCTGTCACCGTATTGAGTGTATATATCAAATATGATTAGTTGTCTACACAACTAGATAAATATGGATGAGAGATGACACGCATCAAGCACCCCTTTGACACTGCAGTTCTCTCAAGAAAAAGCGCTCTCGACATCCTGTCGGCGGCGCCTGCTGTTCTGCTGGATGAACGTTACTCGCGGATGGCTCCATCGCTGCCCACCGCTTCACCGGTACGCGGCCCGGAAATCGGCACCGTCATGGTTCGAGGCAGAATTGGCGGTGGTGGTGCCACCTTTAATCTAGGCGAAGCGAGCGTCACTCGTGCAACGATCAAGCTCGTGACAGGTGAGGTCGGCCACTCCATCGTGCTGGGCCGGGACCAAAACAAGGCACGCATCGTCGCCCATCTCGATGCGCTACGGCAAATCGACACCTGGCAGCAACGTATCGATGACGAAATCACCCGGCCCATCCTCTCCGCAATCAACGACGAGAAGCAAAAGCGCGCCGAAGAGACGGAAGCGACAAAGGTCGATTTCTTCACCGTCACACGAGGAGAAGACTGATGCAAACAGCAACATTCGATGGCGGCTTCACCGATCCTGTTTTCGCCTCCCAGAGTGTTTTCCGAGCGGTAATGGATGCTTTTTCCAGACCTGGAACGAACGTTGATCTCGGCACCGTCGCAACCGGCCCTGCGCCCCTCACCTGCGCTGCCTCTGCCATTTTGCTGACGCTTGCGGATTATGACACCCCGGTCTGGTTTGAAAACGCGGGCGACATGCAGAGTGCTGCCGAATGGCTGGTCTTCCATTCGGGCGCACCGGTCACACCAGAGCAAGGCAAGGCAAGCTTTGCGGTTCTTAGTGAGAAAAGCCGAATTGATAACTGGAAAGATTTTGCTGTGGGGACGATGAGCTATCCCGACCGCTCTGCAACGTTGATCCTTCCGGTTCACGCCATGACTGGCGGGACCATGCTGCAACTCTCCGGCCCCGGGATTGAAAACACGCACGCCATTTCACCATCCGGCCTGCCGGAAGGCTTTGCCAAATGGGCGCTGGAGAACAACGCGTCTTACCCACTGGGCCTCGACGTCATCATCGTTTGTGGCAGCGAGGCGTTGGCCCTCCCGCGCACAACGCGCATCAAGGAGATTTGAAGCGATGTATGTGGCCGTAAAGGGCGGTGAAGCCGCTATCGACAAAGCTCATAAGCTGTTGGCCGACAGACGCCGAGGCGATCGCGATGTGCCTGCGCTGACATTGGAGCAGATTGCCGGTCAGCTTTCGCTTGGCGTTGATCGCGTCATGGCCGAGGGTTCTCTCTATGATCCAGAACTGGCTGCTATGGCCGTTCGGCAATCCCGCGGCGACCTCATCGAGGCGATTTTTCTGCTGCGGGCTTATCGCACCACCCTGCCCCGTTTCGGATATTCCCAACCGATCGACACGGGGGCCATGCAGATCGAACGCCGGGTATCTGCCACCTATAAGGATATCCCCGGTGGCCAACTGTTGGGACCCACCTTCGACTATACCCACCGCCTGATCGACCCCGCCATGGCCGTTGACGAGACCGTTGATCAGCCGGAACGGCGCGAGGCCCAGCAAGAGAGCACCTATCCACGCATCACGGATATCCTCAACGATGAAGGCTTGATCGAGCCTGACATCCAGTCGGAAGAAGAGCCGACGGATATGACCCGTGAGCCGACGTCATTTCCGGCGAACCGAGATCTGCGACTTCAGGCGCTAGCGCGTGGCGACGAGGGATTTCTGCTGTCGCTCGGTTACTCCACGCAACGAGGCTACGGCCGCACTCACCCCTTTGTCGGAGAAGTGCGCATCGGGCTCGTCGAGGTCGAGGTGGATGTCCCGGAGCTTGGCTTTGCGGTTTCCATTGGTTCCATTCGTGTCACCGAGTGCCAGATGGTGTCGCAGTTCAAGGGCACCACGGCAGACGGCCCGCGCTTCACGCGGGGCTATGGGCTGGTGTTCGGGCAGTCCGAACGAAAAGCTATGGCTGTCAGCCTCGTTGACCGAGCGTTGCGCGCCGATGAATTCGATGAGCAACGGACCGCGCCCGCACAGGACGAAGAGTTCGTGTTGGCCCATTGCGATAATGTCGAAGCCACCGGATTCGTCGAACATCTCAAATTACCGCATTACGTGGATTTCCAGGCCGAACTCGGTCTGCTGCGCATGTTGCGGAAGGAAAACGAAGAGACCTCGGCCAGCAAGGAGGCAGCAGAATGAACCTGCCCAGTTACAACTTCGCCTATCTGGATGAGCAGACGAAACGCATGATCCGTCGGGCAATCCTGAAGGCCATCGCCATCCCCGGCTATCAGGTGCCGTTCGCCTCCCGCGAGATGCCCATGCCTTATGGCTGGGGAACCGGCGGCGTTCAGGTGACGGCTGCGATCCTCGGCCCGGACGACGTTCTCAAGGTCATCGACCAGGGTGCCGACGACACGACGAATGCAGTCTCGATCCGTGCTTTTTTTGCCAAGACCGCGGGCGTGGCAACGACGACGAAAACCACAGAAGCCAGTGTCATCCAGACGCGCCACCGCATTCCCGAGACGCCTCTCAAGGCCGGCCAAACCATTGTCTATCAGGTCCCCATTCCTGAGCCGCTACGTTTCCTCGAACCGCGTGAAACGGAGACGCGCATCATGCACGGGTTGGAAGAATACGGCCTGATTCAGGTCAAGCTTTATGAGGATATCGCCAGACACGGCCATATCGCAACGACGTACGATTACCCCGTCAAGATCGAGGGCCGTTATGTGATGGGCCCCTCGCCCATTCCGAAATTCGACAATCCGAAAATGCACAATTCGCCCGCATTACAGCTGTTCGGTGCTGGTCGCGAGAAGCGGATTTATGCGCTTCCACCCTTCACGGACGTCGTTAGCCTCGACTTCGAAGACCATCCTTTCGAGGTCCAGACGTTCACTGCACCCTGCGCTCTATGCAATGCCACCGGCGTCTACCTCGATGAAGTTGTGACCGACGACCAAGGCGGACGCATGTTCGTGTGTTCCGACACAGATCATTGCGAAACGAGACAGGGAGACGGCCATCAGGGTCTAGGAATGCCGAAGGCTGCGATGGGAGAGCAACCATGAGCGATCCCATACTGTCCGTGCGCGATCTTGAACGTCGCTATGGCGCCTTCATCGGCTGCACCGGTGTTTCTTTCGACGTCTGGCCGGGCGAGGTCATCGCAATTGTCGGCGAATCCGGGTCCGGCAAGACGACATTGCTGAACTGTACTTCGGCGCGGCTCGACCGCTCTGCCGGTAGCGTCCGGTATCGGATGCGTGACGGGCGTTTTCCCGATCTTGCCGATCTATCTGAGGCTGAGAGACGCTTCTTGATGCGCACGGACTGGGGCTTCGTTCACCAGAACCCGGCCGACGGTTTGCGGATGCGGGTTTCGGCAGGCGCCAATGTCGGTGAACGCCTTATGGCCATTGGAGAGCGTCATTACGGCGATATTCGCCGCAACGCCAGCGATTGGCTGGCGCGTGTCGAAATTGCCACTGATCGTATCGATGACCAGCCTGTGACATTTTCAGGCGGCATGCGCCAAAGATTGCAGATCGCCCGCAATCTGGTGACCCACCCTCGCCTGATTTTCATGGATGAGCCGACCGGCGGTCTGGACGTTTCCGTTCAGGCGCGTGTTCTCGATCTGCTTCGCGGGCTGGTCAGCGACCTTGGTCTGTCTGTCGTCCTCGTCACCCATGACCTCGCTGTGGCGCGCCTTTTGTCGCAGCGGATGCTCGTGATGAAAGATGGAAAGGTCGTCGAAAACGGTTTGACCGATCGCGTGCTGGACGACCCGCAACATGCCTACACGCAGCTTCTTGTCGCCTCGATACCGGAGAGTTGAGATGAGCCTTCATCAACCGTCCATCAATGCTGCCGAGACCGTTCTTCTATCGGTGGAGAACGTCGCCAAATCCTTCACCATGCATCTGCGCGACGGACTTGTTCTGCCCGTCGTCAACGATGTCAATTTTGAGCTCCATCGCGGCGAATGCGTGGTGCTCGGCGGACCATCGGGCATCGGAAAATCGTCGATATTGCGGATGGTTTACGGTAATTACGCCATCGACCGTGGCCAGATCTGGGTCCGTGACACCAAGTCTGGAGCCATGCGTAATCTGGGAGGCGGCGATCCGAGACTGGTGTTGGAACTGCGAAACGAAAGCATCGGCTATGTCAGCCAGTTTTTAAGAGCCGTGCCGCGTGTCTCCGCTCTTGATGTCGTTGCAGCACCTCTGCTGGCCCGCGGCATATCCCGGGCCGAAGCATTGGAGCGTGCAGAGGTCATGCTTTTGCGACTGAACCTGCCGCAGACACTTTTCAGCCTGCCGCCAGCGACCTTTTCGGGTGGAGAAAAGCAGCGCGTCAATATTGCACGCGGCTTTATCACAGATCACCCCATCCTGCTTCTCGATGAGCCGACGGCGTCACTCGACTCGGAAAACCGCGACATCGTGGTTGCGATGATTGCGGAAAAGACGGATGCTGGAACAGCGGTGCTTGGAATTTTCCATGACCAACCCGTGCGAGACGCGGTGGCGACCCGCATTCTGGATGTATCAACCTTTTCCGCTCGAAAGATGTCAGCATGACCAAGCTTTCCCTAGAGCCTCTGATTCATTCGACAGCAGAGGTCAGCGACTGCCAACTTGGGCGCTACACCGAGATCGCCGGGGGATGTCGTATCTCGGAGACGATCCTCGCTGACTACTCCTACATCGAGCGCAACGGTCAGGTATGGTGCGCGACCATCGGCAAGTTTGCCAATATCGCCGCCAGTGTCCGCATCAATGCCACCAACCACCCGATGGACAGGGCAAGCCTGCATCATTTCACCTACCGCGCCGGAGACTACTGGCCACAAGGCGAAGAAGAGGCCGATTTCTTTGCCGCAAGGCGTGCGAAACGCGTGGTGATTGGTCATGATGTCTGGATCGGCCATGGCGCCACCATCCTGCCGGGCGTGACAATCGGCAATGGTGCCGTCGTCGGTTCGGGTGCTGTCGTCTCGCGCGATGTCGCGGCCTACACCATTGTCGGCGGCGTCCCCGCCCGTCTGATCCGGGCTCGCTTCGACGCCCAGACCGGTCAGCGCATGGATAACCTTGCATGGTGGGACTGGTCGCATGATCGCCTTTTCGAAGCACTCCAAGATTTTCGCGATCTCCCAGCCGAAGAATTCATCAGCCGTTATGGCGGTTGACACGAAACTTTCACCGAACCGTCACTGAACGATCATCAAAAGCCATCCAATCTCTTTGAACAGACCCAAGCACGGAGACGGGCAATGACGGCGATTATGGTTTCCAATCTCTCGAAGACTTACGGCTCGACCCGAGCCCTGTCCGGTGTCAGCCTGATGGTCGAAAAAGGCGAGATGGTCGCCCTCATCGGAGCATCCGGCTCCGGCAAAAGCACTTTGATCCGTCATATTGCGGGCCTTGAAACCGGCGATGGTCGTAATGGCCGGATCGATGTTTTAGGCAATGTGTCGCAGAGCGCCGGACGCCTGACGGACAAGGTCAAGCGCGGCGCGGTCTCGGTCATCTTCCAGCAGTTCAATCTGGTGGGCCGCATGTCGGTTCTCACCAATGTCCTTATCGGCCACCTGGGCCAGATACCGCGCTGGCGTGGAACGCTTGGTCTGTTCAATCGGGAAGAAAAGAATGCGGCTATTGCGGCCCTTGCCCGCGTGGGTATTCCACAAGTGGCGACCCAGCGGTCTTCGACGCTTTCCGGAGGCCAGCAGCAACGAGCGGCCATCGCGCGGACCCTGGTGCAGGGTGCTGAAATTCTGATCGCGGACGAACCGATTTCGGCGCTTGATCCGTCTTCGGCTCGGCGGGTGATGGACGTTCTCGCCACCATCAACACGCAAGACAACATCACCATTCTGGTCTCGCTGCATCAGGTCGAATATGCGCGGCGATATTGCAAGCGAACGATTGCGATGCGCGACGGCGAAATCGTGTTCGACGGCGCTTCAAGCGAACTTTCCAATGCATTCCTTGCCGAACTCTACGGTTCGGCGTCGGAAGAACTCGTCCTGCCGGAAGCTCCGGCGGAGTACCCGGCTCCCCAACCCTGTGCGGAGCCTCAACACCGTCAGTTGGCCCTTTTAGGCGTCTGACCGACGATCACCGGAGACCACTCATGAACGCGATACTGAAAAGCATGGCGGCGATGTCTGTCGCCTTGACGATCTCCTCCGCAGCCTTGGCGCAGGACAACACGATCAATTTCGGCATTATCTCCACGGAATCCCAGCAAAACCTCAAGACCAGCTGGGACCCGCTTCTGGCCGATATGAAGAAGCAGACAGGCCTCGACATCAAGGCCTTCTTCGCGTCCGACTATGCCGGCATCATCGAAGGCATGCGCTTCAACAAGGTGCAGGTCGCCTGGTACGGCAACAAGTCTGCGATGGAAGCGGTCGATCGCGCTGATGGCGAAGTCTTCGTCCAGAGCATGCCGATCAATGGTGATCCGGGCTATTGGTCCGTCGTCATCGTACCTACAGACAGCAAGATCCAGACCATTGATGACGTGCTGACATGCGACAAGTCGCTCAACTTCGGTCTGGGCGACCCGAATTCGACATCCGGATATCTCGTGCCGATGACGTTTGTCTTCAGCGCTCGTGGTATCGATCCCAAGACCTGCTTCAAGAATGTCACCAACGCCAACCACGAAACCAATGCAATGGCGGTTGCCAACAAGCAGGTCGATGCTGCAGCCAACAACACCGAAAACATGGCCTTGATCAAGCAGAACAAGCCGGACGCATTTGCGAAAATCCGCGAAATCTGGCGCTCGCCGCTGATCCCGTCTGACCCGATCGTTTGGCGCAAGGATCTTCCCGATGCGACCAAGGAAAAAATCCGGACGTTCTTCGTGACCTACGGCACCGACAAGTCGACAGGTAATGTTGCCGAGGAGAAAAAGATCCTTGCCAGCCTGAAGTGGGGACCGTTCCGTCCCTCGACCAACAAGCAGCTGCTGCCGATCCGCGTGATGGAGCTAACGAAATCACTCTCGCAGGTCGAAGCCGACACGTCTCTTTCTGCCGAAGCCAAGGCTGAAAAGATCAAGTCCTTGACCGACCAGAAGACCAGGTTCGAAGCCGAACTCGCAGAGGCGTCCAAGACCTGAGGTCACCACGCGTAAGGGGCGGGAGAAGTTGCCCGCCCCTCTTTTGAAAAACCGGAATCGTGTGCCATGAGCGAGACAATTCTTTCTAAGGGTGCTGTAGCCGGTCTGCCAACTGGCAGGCAACCGGGCAGCATTCGCAATTGGAGCCTGATGCTCGGTCTGGCGGCTGCATTGATTTTCAGCTGGAGCCCGGCAGAGATGGATCGCTGGACCTACCTGTTTACCGATGGCGGCAACATGGCGGAATATGCCAAGGACTTCCTGCGTCCGGACTTCAAGACGTGGCCCTATTATCTCGAAGAGATGATGGTCACCGTGCAGATTGCGCTTTGGGGCACATGTCTCGCGGTCCTGGTATCGATACCATTTGGCATTCTCTCTGCCCACAACATGACGCCCTGGTGGATCAACCAGCCAGTACGGCGATTAATGGACATGTTCCGTGCCATCCACGAAGTCGTGTTCGCGGTCCTTTTCGTGGTTGCAGTAGGGCTTGGCCCGTTCGCCGGCGTCATGGCCCTGTTCATTCATACGACCGGAATTCTGGCAAAACTGTTTTCGGAAGCAGTGGAAGCCATCGACCCGCGGCCCGTCGAAGCGATCCGAACCACTGGCGCGTCCAGAGTGCAGCAGGTCATCTTCGGCGTTATTCCGCAGGTCTTGCCTTTATGGATTTCGTTTTCCCTCTACCGACTGGAATCCAACGTCCGCTCGGCAACCGTGCTTGGCCTGATCGGCGCAGGCGGCATCGGCCAGATCCTCTTCGAAACCATTCGTGGCTTCTATTACCCGCAAGCCTCCGCCATCATCATCATTATCGTTTTGACGGTGACCGTGATGGACCTGATTTCGCAACAGCTCCGCAAGCTCGTCATCTGACAAGATCCAAAGCTTTCTCGTCTCGCGGTCATTGGCAACCGCGAGACCATGTCTTGATTGTAGGTTGTCCGGCGGTCAATCGAAGGAGATCAGAACCTCACCCGCTTGCAAATACCCGCCCTCTTTGGCCACAAGACGGACCTTGCCTGCTTTCGGAGCCGTCACCTGCGTCTCCATTTTCATCGCCTCCATAACGGCGACGAGATCGCCTTCGGCCACATCCGCTCCGTCTTCGACCTTGAAGGATTGAAGCGTGCCGGAAATGGGTGCCAGGATGCCCTCTGTTTTGGGGATCGCCTCGACTGCTTCTGTGGAACGTACGCCAGCACCGGTAAAACCTGCCAGCAATAGATGCGGCAGGCCGACGGATACGCGCTTTCCGTCAATTTCCAGCCATGTGCGGGTCATCGTGGCGTCGTCTCCCGGTGCGGGGCGCTCCATGGCATCGGGCATGTCGGCAAAATCGGTCTCGATCCAGCGGGTGTGAACCTTGAAGCCATCCGTTCCGATAAAATCATCCGTATCGATGGCGGCGCGGTGGAACGGCAGAACCGTGGCGATGCCTTCGATGCGGAATTCCTTCAGGGCGCGGCGGGCGCGGCGCAGCACCTGATCTCGATCCGCACCTGTCACGATCAGTTTCGCCATTAGCGAATCGAACACGCCGGGTATCGTCGAGCCGGTGACGACGCCGCTATCCATGCGGATGCCGGGGCCTGATGGCGGATCGAACAGGGTGATTTTTCCGGGCGTCGGCAGAAAGCCGCGACCGGGATCTTCGGCATTGATGCGGAATTCCATGGAATGGCCGCGTGGTTCCGGCGTTTCGAAGACGCGCAGCTTATGGCCTTCCGCAATACGGAACTGCTCTATGACGAGATCAATGCCTGAGGTCTCTTCCGTTACCGGATGCTCCACCTGAAGACGTGTGTTGACTTCAAGGAAAGAAATCGTACCGTCCACGCCCAGCAGAAATTCCACGGTGCCCGCCCCGGAATAACCGGCCGCCGCACAGATGGCCTTTGCCGCCTCATGGATTTTCTGACGCTGTTCTGGTGACAGAAACGGCGCCGGTGCTTCTTCGATCAGCTTCTGGTTACGGCGCTGCAACGAACAATCGCGCGTGCCGAGAACCAGAACATTGCCGTGCTTATCGGCAATGACCTGCGCTTCGATGTGGCGCGGACGGTCCAGGAACCGTTCCAGAAAACATTCGCCACGCCCGAAGGCGGCTGTCGCTTCGCGCACTGCAGAACTGTAGAGATCGGAGATCTCTTCCATTTTCCAGGCAACCTTAATGCCGCGTCCGCCGCCGCCATGGGCGGCCTTGATGGCAACCGGTAGGCCGTGCTGTTGGGCAAAGGCGGTAACTTCCGCTGCTGTTTCAACCGGCCCATCGCTGCCTGCGACCAGAGGCGCGCCAACGCTGGTGGCAATGCGGCGCGCTTCCACCTTGTCACCCAGAACCTTGATTACATCAGGGTCAGGGCCAATCCAGATCAGGCCTGCGTCGATAACGGCCTGCGCAAATTCGGCACGTTCCGACAGGAAGCCATAACCGGGATGGACCGCATCCGCACCGGAGCGCTTGGCGATAGCAATCAGCTTTTCAATATCGAGATAGGTTTGCGCCGGACGCACGCCGTCCAGGGCGTAGGCTTCATCGGCCAGTCGCACGAAAACTGCGTCCTGATCAGGATCGGCATAAACGGCAACCGATCCGATACCGTAATCTCGGCAGGCGCGAATGATGCGCACCGCGATCTCACCGCGATTGGCAATCAGCACTTTTTTCATGGGCGTTCTCCCGAAAGCTCTGTGTTTTTTATGGCCGAAATCTCCGCGAATGGCCCAAGCGGGCGAAACTGGATTTTGGCGTTGATGGGTATCTGACCCGCGAGGTCCAAGTGGTATTCCGCAACGGCACCGATGACCGGATATCCTCCCGTCAGCGGATGGTCGGCGAGAAACAGCACCGGCTGACCGCTATGGGGTATCTGGATTGCACCCGTTGCTGTGCCTTCGCTCGGCAATTCCGCACTGTCCTTGCGCTCCAGCGGCGTTTCACCAGCAAGGCGAATGCCGACGCGGCTGGACTGCGGCGTGACCTGCCAGAGCTGGCTTGTCAGTGTTTCGATACCGCGTTGTGTGAACCAGTCGGTGCGTGGACCCATCACGACATCCAGCGTGACGACATCACCCACTTGGGGCAGATCAAAGGCTGGAACCTCATCGATGGACACGCTGGAAAGGCCGTTTTTATTCTTTTTCAGATTGAGGATCGACCCCGCAGTGACCGTATCCGGCCCCACAACCGCAAGCGTATCCGTGGATGTGCTCCCAAGAACCGGCGCGACTTCGAAACCGCCTCGGACCGCGAGGTAACAGCGCATACCTTTTGCAGGATTGCCAAATGTCACCACATCGCCTGCCTCCAGAGAGATTGGCATGTAGGGGTTGGCTTCGACGCTGTAGGCATCAGATTTCACGGTTATGATACAGGATGCGCCTGCAACACCGATGACTGCGCGGCTGGTGCTTTTAAAGGAAAAGCCGCCAAGTGTGATTTCCAGACAGGCGGTGTTGGCCGGGTTGCCAACGATGCGATTTGCCGTGTTTAAGGCGGAACGATCCAGAGCGCCGGACGCGGACACGCCTTGTCCCGTCTGGCCAAACCGCCCAAGGTCTTGAAACACGGCGGGCATGGGTGCGGCCAGCACGTCGAAATGAGCGGCTTCTGTGTTCGCCACGGGTTTCGCGACAGCAGGCTTTGCTGCGGGAATGTCGATGTTGCGGTCAGCCTTGTCCATATCGAAAAAGCGGACGCGATAACCGGGCTGAAACAGCGCGCCGGGATCGCGGTCGATATCCCACATTTTCAGGGGCGTGGTGCCGAGGATTTGCCAGCCGCCGGGGCTGTTTTGCGGATAAACGCCACTGAAGGCACCGGCAAGGGCAACCGAGCCCATAGGGATACGGGTGCGCGGGCTTTTGCGGCGCGGCACATGTAGCGCCGGATCACCGCCGACCAGATATCCGAACCCGGGTGCAAAACCACAGAACGCGACGGTAAATTCACTGTCCGTATGTCGCCGAATAACCTCTTCGACACTGAGGCCCGTCAGTTCGGCGACATCGGCCAGATCTTCGCCATCGTAGCGAACCGGTATTTCCACCAGATTGTCGGACGGAGCAATCTTTGCCGAGAGATCACGGGTGGCGATTTCAGCCGCCAGCGCCTGCGCCCCGATGGTTTCAGGCCGAAACCGGATCATCAGCGTGCGAGCAGCCGGAACCGTTTCCTCGACACCTTCGACGGGGTTGGCCTCAAGCGATGCAAACAGGGCAAGTGTCTGGTCGAGGTCATCAAGTTCCACCAGAATAGTCGTGAGGCTGACGGGTAAAAAACGCATCGTGTCCTCACGCATGATAGGCGGAATCGGGAATATCGGTGATGAACATGTAACCTGGGGAATGTGTGATCGCGAACGGCACACCGGACGCCATCACTGCGGCTTGTGGTGTAACACCGCAGGCCCAGAACACCGGAATTTCACCAGCTTCGATCCGCACCGCGTCACCAAAATCCGGCTTCGCGAGATCGGCAATGCCGAGTTCTGCCGGCGAACCGACATGCACGGGCGAGCCGTGAACAGCCGGGAAGCGACCCGAAATCGTTGCGGCATCTGCCACGCGCGTGGCGGGGATTGGGCGCATGGAAACAACCATATTGCCCTTCAACCGACCGGCAGGACGGCATGGCCGGTTGGTGAGATACATCGGCACATTGGATTTATCCGTCATATGGCGGATTTCAATGCCGGCTTCCACCATGGGCGTTTCAAACGTGAAGCTGCACCCGATGAGGAAGGCCACGAGGTCATCGCGCTCTGCCCATGCGGCGGTAGCGTCTGCGGTTTCCTCCGACAGCTTGCCATCCCGCCAGATCCGGTACTGCGGCAGATCGGTTCTGAGATCGGCACCGGGAGCAAGCACAGTGGTCGGAACGCCAGGGTCGGAAACATCCAGAACCGGGCAGGCCTTGGGGTTGCGCTGCGCATAAAGCAGGAAATCAAACGCCCAGTCACGCGGCAGGACAATCATGTTGGCCTGCGTGAAACCAGGTGCGATGCCGGATGTCGGCGCGACCAGACCGCCGCGATAATCGTCACGCGCCTTGCGTGCTGCTGTGGCATCCGTGTGGTTCAGGTAGGAAGTGGGGATCGTCATGGATCGCTCCTTAATTGTTGGAGGCGAAAGAACGGATGTCGATGCCTTCCGCTTCGAACCGTTTGCGAATTTGCTGCGCAATGGCGACGGCACCGGGGCTATCGCCATGAACGCAGATGGATTGCGCCTCGATTTTGATGATGCTGCCATCGATGGCTTCAAGCGTACCCGTTCGGGCAAGCTGCACCATGCGGTCAGCGATTTTTTCCGCATCATGCAACACCGCACCGGCCTCGCGGCGGGAGACGAGCTGACCTTGCGGCGTGTAGGCACGGTCGGCGAAGGCTTCGGCAACCACTGCCAGACCCGATTTGCGTGCAAGGTCGAGGATCGGCGCATTGGCAAGGCCCATGAGAACCAGCGAGGGATCGATGGCCTTGATACCGTCGATCACCGCTTGACCCTGCTTTGCGTCATTGGCGATGCGGTTATACAGCGCGCCGTGCGGTTTGACGTAACGCACCGTGGTGCCAGCGGCTGCGGCAATACCTTTCAGCGCGCCAATCTGGTAGATGACATCGGCAATCAATTCTTCCGACGTCACATCCAGATCCCGACGGCCGAAGCCGACGCGGTCCGGATAGGAGACATGGGCTCCCACGACGACACTATTGTCGGCAGCCGCTTTGACGGTGCGGAAAATACCGGCCGGATCGCCCGCATGAAAACCGCAGGCAATGTTGGCGCTGGAGACGACAGATAGCATCGCGCCGTCGTCTCCCATGCTCCAGGCACCGTAGCTTTCGCCAAGATCGCTGTTCAGATCAATGGAAGCCATGTCTTTCTCCTTATGCCGTCAGAAGCGCGAAGATGGGTCCGATGGACTTGTAGCCCATGTACCAGGTCAGCGCGCTGACCAGAATGCCGAGCACCAGAAGCCAGCGCGGATAACGGTACCCTTCCATCAGATCAGACCGCGCCCAAGCCGCATAGACAAAGATCGACAGGCCAATGGGAAGAATGAGACCGTTGAGACCACCGACAAAGACGAGCATCTGTGCTGGTGGCGTGGTGATGACGAGGTAGAAGAAGAGAGAAACCGCGATGAAGATGACCGTCGCGATATTGCGACCGCGTTCGCTGATATCCTTCTTGAAGACCGTAATAAAGGAGACCGACGTATAGGCAGCACCGATCACCGAGGTGATGGCCGCGGCCCACAGAACGACGCCGAATATTCTCAACCCGATATCACCGGCGGCCGACTGGAAGGCCTGCGCGGCAGGGTTTGCGCCCTTGCCCGAAACGTCGATAATGACGCCACTGGCGACAACGCCCAGAATGGCAAGGAAGAGTACGTAACGCATGACGCCCGTCACGGCGATGCCGGTGAGTGCGGCGCGATTGATGGATGGAAGATTTTCAACGCCGACCATGCCTTTGTCGAGAAGACGATGGGCGCCCGAATAGGTGATGTACCCGCCGACAGTACCGCCAACGATGGTGGTAATTGTCGCAAAATCGATTGTGGAGGGCAGGAATGTCTGGAACAGCGCATCGCCGACCGGCGGATTGGATGCAAACGCCACATAGACCGTAAGCGCGATCATCAGAAGACCGGCGAAAATGATAAAGCGGTCAACGGCCATACCGGCGCGTTTCGACAGGAAGATGCCGATGGCAAGAAGTGCGCTCAGCGCCCCGCCCCACTTCGGATCAAGCCCAAGCATGGCGTTGAGGCCAAGGCCGGAGCCACCGATGTTGCCGATGTTGAAGAACAGTCCGCCGACAATAACGAGAATGGCCAGCACATAACCCGAACCGGGGATCGCCGCATTGGCGATGTCGGAGGCGCGCATGCGGGTAAGCGTCACGATACGCCAGATGTTCAACTGGACGACGAAGTCGATCAAAATCGATGCAAGAATGGCGAAAGCGAAGGCCGATCCGAGCTTGGTGGTAAAGGTGGCCGTCTGGGTAATGAAGCCCGGGCCGATGGCCGAGGTCGCCATCAGAAAGATGGCGGCTGTGAGAGATGCGCGCCGCGATTTCGCAAACTCGACGCTCTGGGCAAGCTTGTTCTGCTCCATGGATTTTCTCCTTATCGCACTCCGCCCCTCGCGGATGCTGTGCAGTGATCTTGGCGTCATCTACAAAATTGTCAATATTGTTGAACAATAAAATTATATCGTTCTTTCATTATGCGCAATCTTTGGAACATATGCGTTGAAAATAAGCACGATTTTTACCTGTTCTGCTCGCAATTTGTGATATTGCACCCGCATTAGCGGCGCGACAAAAACGCTATCGGACGATGGATGTCCGATTGAAGAGCTTTGAGGAAATGCCATGACGGAAAATTTGCCGCTTGCAGATCGTGTGGCCAAGGATATTCGTGACCTTTTGATCACCGGCGCGTTGGCGCCGGGGCAGCGTCTGTCGGAAGCGGCTTTCAGCGAACGCCTTGACGTGTCTCGAAACTCGCTACGGGAGGCCTTTCGCCTTTTAACCAAAGACGGCCTGTTGCGGCACGAAGCCAATCGCGGTGTTTTCGTTTCTGCGCCCAGTACGGATCAGATCATCGATATCTACCGTGTACGCCGCATGCTGGAATGCAGCGCGTTACGGCAGGCATGGCCCAGGCATCCGGCAACGACAACCATGCGCGACGCGGTTGAGTACGCCAAGATACACCGCGATCTGAAGCAATGGCGTGAAGTCGGTAGCGCCAATATGAGGTTCCACGCAGCCGTGGTCGATCTGTCCGACAGCAGCCGACTGAGCGATTTCTATGCCCGTGTTGCTGCGGAACTGCGTCTCAGCTTCGGGCTGTTGAAAGACCCCGAGCAATTACACTCGCCCTTTGTCGACATGAATGAGCAGATCCTCTCTCTGGTCGAAAAAGGCAACGTCGTCGAGGCCGCCGCTCAGATGGAGCAATACCTCAACCTTTCCGAACGCACGGTTCTCAAGGCACTGGAACGGGCAGCCAAATAGACCCAGCAAAACGCGCCGATATTGCAGTGGAAAGCAACGTGCCAATATGCCATGAGGGACCTATCAGACAACCGGTGCTTCAGAGTAAAATTCCCGACCGTCGCCAAGCTGAACGAGTATGCCATGCAGGATAATACCAACGGCTCCGTCATCGTCATTTCAAGCCACGTCATGCGCGGCTCAGTCGGCAACCGAGCCGTTGTGTTTGCGCTTGAAACACTTGGATTTCCGGTATGGGCCGTGCCCACCATCGTGATGCCGTGGCATCCGGGCCATGGGCCGTCCACGCGGCTGCGATTCGACAATGGCGAGTTCGAGAAGGCCATGCAGGATCTGGCCGGTTGCAAATGGGCGGGCGAAGTCAGAGCGGTCCTGACGGGATATTTCGGCAGCGCCGACCAGGTCCGCTCCGCAGCAACGCTCATTCGCTCGCTGAAAGCACGCCATGCTGATCTCATCTATGTCTGCGACCCCGTCATGGGCGACAATGGCGGGCTTTATGTGCCGGTCGAAACGGCACAAGCCATACGTGACGAACTCATTCCGCTTGCCACCGTTGCCACACCAAACCGCTACGAACTCGGTTGGATGAGCGGGGCGGAGCTTGAAACAAACAACGAGATCATGGACGCGGCACTGGCACTCGGACCGGCGAAAATGCTGGTAACCTCGGCTGTTCCGATGATGGCGGGTGGCATAGGAAATCTGTTCCTAAGCGGTCGCCATGCTTTGCTGGCTGAGCATCGCTCGATAGAGAATGTGCCGAACGGCCTGGGCGACCTGTTCGCTGCGCTTTTTCTGGCGCGGTTGCTTCAGGGTCTCGATGACGAAAAAGCGTTACAACTGGCCACGGCAAGCGTGTTTGAGGTCTTGGCTCGAACCATGAAACGGGGCGTCAATGAGTTGACACTGGAAACGGATGCCTCAAGCCTTTCCACACCCATGGCAATGGTTCAGATGCGCCATCTCTTGCATCCGTCGCGAAGCAAGCGCACATAGCAGAGCAAAAAAAGGGTTTTCAACGCGCCAAGCATCATTTTACGATACTGGCCCAGCATAATGGTACCGAGATATCCATGAAAGATTTCCCCGACTACCTTCTCAATGGCTACAAGAATTTTATGGCCGGTCGTTACACCGATGAACGCGAACGTTATCGTGTCTTGGCCGACACCGGACAGAAGCCACAAACCCTTATTATCGCCTGTTGCGACTCCCGTTCTGCGCCGGAAACCATTTTCGATTGCGGCCCGGGCGAGCTCTTCGTGATGAGAAACGTGGCCAACATGGTGCCACCGTTCGAACCCGATGGGCAGTACCACGCGACATCGGCTGCCATTGAGTATGCCGTGCAGGTGTTGAAGGTCAAGAACATCGTCGTCATGGGCCATGGCCGCTGCGGCGGAATTCAGGCTGCGCTCGACCCCAATTTCGAGTCTCTGTCTCCGGGTGACTTCATCGGCAAGTGGATGAACATGGTCAAATCCGCAGCCGAGCAAATACAGAGCAATGACGTGATGACAACGTCTGAGCGCCAGACAGCGCTGGAGCGCGTTTCGATTCGAAACTCGATCAGCAATCTGCGTGGCTTTCCTTTCGTAAAGGCACAGGAAGCCGCTGGCCAAGTGAAGCTGCACGGCGCCTGGTTCGATATCTCAACCGGCGAATTGTGGGTCATGGACAGCAAAACGGGCGACTTTCGCCGCCCGACTGTCTGATTGATGTTATCCGATGACGGCCAGGTCTACTGGCCGTCTATGGCCTTGCCGATATAGGCGATGGACTGCTGATAAACGCTGGCGGCATTCCATCCCTGGATAGCAGCGAAGTTCGTCTGGCCCTGCTGATAACCGGCACCGCGCTGCCAACCATGACCAACGAGGAAGTTTGCCGTGGACGCCAGAGCATCCGCACGCGATCCAACCAGATCGATACGACCGTTGCGATCGAAATCGACGCCATAGCGGACAACGTTGAGCGGCAGGAACTGCGTCTGGCCAATCTCACCATGAGCAGCACCCTTGGCCGTTACGCTCAGATTACCACTGCCGACCAGTTTCAGAGCGGCGTAAAGCTGCTCCGTGAAATAGTCAGAGCGACGGCAGTCGTAGGATAGTGTCGCGACCGCAGACAGGGTGTGCTGGTTGCCCAAGAAACCGCCAAAACCTGTTTCCATACCCCAGATCGCCAGAAGTGGCCCCGCAGGTACACCGTAGGCCCGCTCAATGTTGTCAAACAATGCGGCATTGCTCTTCTTCATGGCCTTGCCACGAGAAATGATCGCCTGACCGCCACGCTTTTGCATGAACTGATCGAAGGACAGCTTGAAGCTGTGCTGACCGCGATCGGCGCGTATAGTTGGCTGGTTGTAGGAAACATTCGAAAACGCCCTATCCAGAACAGACGCGCTGATACCACGGCCTGCGGCCTCTTGCTTGAATGAACCGACCCAGGCGTCAAAGCCGGCCGAGGTATTGCCGCATTGTGCGGCCAGTGACGGCGTTGCCGCCAATGCCGAAACCATCACCACGCCAACGGAAAAAGCTTTCATTGCCCGCATCAGAACCTGCCTTCAATATTTCGGGGATTATACCCAACCTGTGGCCACGTCACAGAAAATGTGCTGATTTCAAAGTGCCTGCCAACATCAAAACCAGCAAATAAACTGCCCGTGATAGCAACAAACTCAAAAACCCGCCCATTCTCGCAGTGGAGTGGACGGGTTATAGTTAATATTTGTTAAAAAACCGTATCAGGCAACAGCCTTACGCGGCTTAATCAATCCACGATTGACCAAGAGCTCGGCGATCTGGATGGCGTTGAGGGCAGCCCCCTTGCGCAGGTTGTCCGACACAACCCAGATGTTCAGGCCGTTTTCAACGGTCGCATCCTCACGAATACGCGAAATATAGGTCGCATCTTCACCTGCACATTCGACCGGCGTGATGTAGCCACCGTTCTCATGCTTGTCGATGACGAGGCAACCGGGTGCTTCACGCAGGATATCGCGTGCCTGATCGGCGGTGATTTCGTTTTCGAATTCGATGTTGACCGATTCCGAATGACCGATGAACACAGGCACACGCACGGCGGTGCACGTCACCTTGATCTTCGGGTCCAGCATCTTCTTGGTCTCAGCCAGAACCTTCCACTCTTCCTTCGTGTAACCGTCTTCCATGAAGACATCGATGTGCGGGATGACGTTGAAGGCGATGCGCTTGGTGAACTTCTTGACCTCGATCGAGTCCGCTACGAACACCGCACGCGTTTGCTGGAAGAGTTCGTCCATTCCTTCCTTACCGGCGCCGGATACCGACTGGTAGGTGGAGACGACGATGCGCTTGATCTTGGCAAAATCATGCAGAGGCTTTAGCGCGACGACAAGTTGAGCCGTGGAGCAATTGGGGTTGGCAATGATGTTGCGCTTCTTGAAGCCTTCGATAGCGTCGGCATTCACTTCCGGCACGATCAAAGGAACATCCTGATCATAGCGCCATGCTGAAGAATTATCGATAACCACGCAGCCCTGCGCGCCGATTTTTGGCGACCACTTCTTGGAAACATCACCACCAGCCGACATCAGGCAGATATCGGTATCGGAGAAATCGTAATTTTCCAGATTGGAAACCTTCAACGTCCGATCGCCGTAGGACACTTCCGTGCCTTGGCTACGGGCGGAAGCCAACGGAACGACCTCATCGACCGGAAAGCCGCGCTCGGAAAGGATGTTGAGCATTTCGCGACCGACATTACCGGTGGCACCTGCGATTGCAACTTTGAAACCCATGATAAAGCTCTCTTTCTGCCTCTCCTCTTTTTGGTGAGGGGAACCCGCATGGCTGCGGCTTCCTTTTCCCCGACCAAACCGGGGAGAGAGCGGTGGGCCAGAGACGTCAGACGGTTTTAATCGTCGTTTTGGCCGTAATTCGGATGGAATGGGACAAGCACGATGGACCACCGGCAGGTTCTGCCGGATGCTGCAAGACAACCATGTCGATGACATGTCTCATCAAGATCGTGCTCCTTTTCGTGGCAAAGCTATTATGGTGTTTCCGATTTCTGTCAAGCGTAAACGCCTGCCATTTCGGTCCCCACGCCACGGAATCCGACCTCAGTCGCCACATTAATCGAACGTCGCCTTAGACTAAAGTCATAAGCCGAAAGCATTGCTCTTCCTTTCGTTAATTTTCTGTCACTCTGTCGTCAGGGACATCGCACCGCAAGGATCGCCTGGGGGAGAAACAGGCTTCCGCGATGTGCCATTTATTCTGTGGAGGACAGACAATGGCGACTATAGCACATGCAAGGCCTGAAAAGGCGCGCCCGATGACGGGCGAAGAGAAGAAGGTGATTTTCGCCTCTTCTCTGGGGACCGTATTCGAGTGGTACGACTTTTATCTCTACGGCTCTCTGGCCATCTATATCGGCGCGAATTTCTTCAGCCAATATCCGGAAACAACCCGTAATATCTTTGCGCTGCTGGCCTTTGCGGCAGGCTTTCTCGTTCGCCCCTTCGGCGCGCTGGTGTTCGGTCGACTGGGCGATCTCGTCGGTCGCAAATATACCTTCCTCGTCACCATTCTGATCATGGGTTTTTCGACCTTTTTGGTCGGCATTCTGCCTAACGCATCGCAGATTGGCATTGCAGCACCGATCATCCTCATCGTTTTGCGCATGGCACAGGGCCTGGCACTCGGCGGTGAATATGGTGGAGCGGCAACCTATGTGGCCGAACATGCACCCAACGGGCGTCGCGGTTACTACACCTCGTGGATCCAGACGACTGCGACACTTGGCCTGTTCCTGTCCCTCGTCGTCATCTTGGGCGTGCAGTTTGCTGTTGGCCGCGAAGCCTTTGCCGATTGGGGATGGCGCATCCCGTTCCTGCTTTCCGTCATTCTGCTGGGCGTATCCGTCTGGATCCGACTGAAAATGAGCGAATCGCCAGCCTTCAAGAAAATGAAGGAAGAGGGCAAGACGTCGAAGGCACCACTCAGCGAAGCCTTCGGTCAGTGGAAGAATGCCAAGATTGCGATCATTGCGCTGGTCGGTGCCGTCATCGGTCAGGCCGTCGTCTGGTACACCGGCCAGTTTTACGCCCTCTTTTTCCTCCAGAGCATTTTGAAGGTTGATGGACAGTCTGCCAACATCATGGTCGCCTGCGCGTTGCTACTGGGCACAGGCTTCTTCGTTCTGTTCGGCTGGCTTTCCGACAAGATCGGTCGCAAGCCGATCATCATGGCAGGTCTTGTTCTTGCAATGCTGACCTATTTCCCGTTGTTCAAAGCACTGACATGGGCTGGCAATCCTGCCCTTGCACAGGCTCAAGCAACGGTTCGTGCGACGGTTACGGCAGCTCCCGGCGATTGCCGCTTCCAGTTCAACCCAACAGGTACGGCAAAATTCACCACCTCCTGCGATATCGCGACCTCGTTTCTGACCAGAAACTCGGTTCCCTATGATGTTGTTGAGGGTCCTGCTGGTCAGCCTGCATCCGTCAAAATCGGCGATGCGACGATCGCAAGCTACGACGCCATTGCAGCAGGTGCCAATGCCGCTGCAAATGACCGAGCCTTCCAAAAGCAGATCAACATCGCGCTTCACGATAGCGGTTACCCGCTGGTTCGTGGTGCAGCTCAGGTTCCAGCCGCAAAGTTGGACGCCTTCGTCGCGGCGAACCCCGAACTCGGCCTCAACGCAGATGCTATCCGCGCAACACCCGCCAAAACGGTACCTGCAGACAAGCTCGTCGCCGACAAGCTGTTGACACCTGCAGACGTCAACGGCGTGACCGAAATGGCTGTCTACACGGTCGCCGGCGGTGGAGCATTCTCGATGTTTGCCGATCCTGCTGCAGTCAACTGGATCGTCATCATTGCCGTTCTGACCGTTCTCGTCATCTATGTCACGATGGTCTATGGCCCGATTGCCGCACTTTTGGTCGAACTCTTCCCGACCCGCATTCGCTACACCGGCATGTCCCTGCCCTACCACATTGGTAACGGCTGGTTCGGCGGCCTTCTGCCTGCCACGGCATTCGCCATGAGTGCTGCCAAGGGCGACATCTACTATGGCCTCTGGTATCCGATCATCTTCGCAGGCATTACAGTGGTCGTTGGCCTCCTGTTCCTGCCCGAGACGAAAGATCGCGACATTCACAAGATGCAATAGTCAGCATTTGAAGCAGAAAACCCGGCGAGGATATCGCCGGGTTTTTTAGTAAGGACAGCTTGTCACTTTTCAGATGTGGCGATAGGCCCGTTTGAAATAGATCAAAGCTTCCTCGCCTGTGTTGACCACCGTGTCACGCACGTCACAAATCAGAATATCGTGGGTGCCGCCATCATGGATGGTCCGGATTTGGCAATCGAACGAGCAAAGAGCCCCAGTCAGCACCGGCGAACCGGTTTCGAGCTTATTCCATTCGCCAGCGGCAAAGCGCTCCTCAATGGGGGTTTTGCCACCAAAAAGACTACTCAACTGTTCCTGGTCCGCAGCGAGCGTGTTCACGCAGACCACTCCATTCTCAACGACGAACTTGTAGGCGGAGGAGTTGCGGTTAAGGCAGACGAGCAATGTCGGCGGGCTGTCCGACACGCTGCATACCGCCGTTGCGGCAAAACCCGCTTTGCCTGCCGGTCCGTCTGTCGTGACGATATTCACCGCACCGGCCAGCCGTGACATGGCGTTGCGGAAGCCGAGGCTCAGATCCTCGGCAGTCTTCGTCTCCATTGCGGTATCCTTTTCGAGAGACAGTGGCTGCATCACATCACCTTTTCCTAATCCGTGATCATGCCAACAGGCAGGCATCTTCAAATGGCAACCGTGGCAAGCGACCAAACAGCTTCGACGGATCGCCATAACCAAGATTGATGAGGAAATTGGATTTCCACGTCGTTCCGGCAAAGAACGCCTCGTCGACTTTCGCCTTGTCGAAACCGGACATCGCACCGGTGTCCAATCCTAGCGACCTTGCCGCCAGAATGAGATAGCCTGCCTGAAGCGTGGCGTTCCGGAATGCTGTTTCCTCGGCAACCGCCGGGCTTGAGGTAAACCACGATCTGGCATCCGCATGCGGGAACAACTCTGGCAGTTTTTCATAGAATTCGCTGTCTATGGCAGCGATGACCGTAACCGGTGCGGTCATGGTCTTTTCGAGATTGCCGGACGACAGGGAAGGCCTCAGCTTTTCCTTGGCTTCGGGCGAGCGCACGAAAATGAAACGGGCTGGGCAACAATTGGCCGACGTGGGCGCCATTTTTGTCAGGTCATAAACGTCGCGCAGCAATGCGTCGCTGACCGGCTTGTCAGACCATCCATTGTGCGAGCGGGCTTCCGTAAACACAGTGGCGAGCGCCTGTTGATCCAAAGTCATCGTGAAAATCCTCAATTATATCGATTTCGGAGTGAGCAGGAATTTCTCCAACCCCACGTTAAAACCTGTGGCATCGGTAATATTAACCGCATGAGCGCCCTCATCCAACATGAAGAGCTCGGCATTTGGCAAGCCCTCTGCAAGCCGCGTCGAGCGTGTGTAGGGTACGAGCAGGTCGTCTTTTGCGGCCACCACAAGCGTCCTGTTGCCGATCTCGCCCAACCGATCATCCACATCGAAAGCCCTCAGCGCTGCAATGCGACGCAGAACGTTATCCCTGCCTTGAAAATGCGTCACGCCATGTGCATCATCTTTGGCCAGACGCTCCGCATTCTCAGACATCCATATTGCCGGATAGAGAAAAAGAGGCTGCGCCTTGACGAAAGCTTCCACGCCGGAATTTTCCAGCAGCGAAATGCGTGTGTCAAAGCACCGTCCGGAATGGGCGTCCGCCTTGCTCCAGGCATTGATGAGGACGAGGCTATCCAAAAGACCGGGCTTGCGCAGGGCAAGATCAAGCCCGATCAAACCGCCCAAGGCATGACCCATGAAGTGGAATGTTTCGAGGTTCAACTGGCTTGCAATCTCAAGCACATCATCCGCCATCGCGGAAATGCCGCCATTTGCGGGAACCGCGCCACCCGTTCGTCCCGTGCCACGGTGGTCATAGATAACCACACGGAAATGCTGCTCCAGCATCTCCATTTGCGGCGCCCAATACGCCCCAGATCCGCCAAGACCGGATGACAAAAGAATAGTTTGCGCGTCCGGTTCGCGTCGACCCTGAACCTCGAAATACATCTTGTCAGATCCTGTCCGTCACCGACCGATATGCGCCACGGTTGCGATTTCGACCAACGCGTCCGGCTTTACCAGTCCGCACTGGATGCAATAACGCGCCGGTTTGTCGCCGGGGAAATACTCGGCGTAAACCGCGTTGACGGCCTGATAGTTCGCCCAGTCTGTCACGAAGATATGGTTCATGGTGACATCTTCCATGGTGCCTCCAGCGGTTTCGATAACGGACTTGATGGTTTCCAGCACATGTCGGGTTTGCGCTGCCGCATCCCCCACATGCACAACATCGTTGTTCTTGTCGAAAGGTAGCGTGCCCGACACGTAGACGATGCCATCCGCCAGTGTTCCCGGCGAAAACGGTGCGATTGGCTTGGCTGTGCCTTCCGGTACGATGATTTTTTTCGGCATTGTCTGTTCTCCTCTTTTATGGCGATTGATCAGTTTTCGATGGGTGCAGCCTGCGATATGACGGCGCAAAAATCATTTACCGTCGCCACCCAGCCAAAAAACTTTTCGACATTGTAGACGGTCGCCTGCTGGATGAAATCCGGGCCCAGATGGTGGGTCGCATCCTCCAGCATCACCCCGAAATATTCGAGATGAAAGGCATCGCGAAGCGAGCTTTCCACGCAGACATTGGTGGCGATGCCAACGAAAACGAGGTTTCGGATGCCCCTCGCCCGCAACACACTGTCCATATTGGTATTGAAGAAACCGCTATAGCGCGTTTTGGGTACAAGAATATCGCCCGGCTGCGGCTGCAGCTCATCAACGATGGCATAATCCCATGTCCCCTTCGCCAACAGCTTTCCTTGCAATTCCGGCCGCGAACGCATGGTTTTCAGCGCGTTGGACTTGTGCCAGTTGGGGGAGCCGGGGCCGCCTGCTTCAACATAATCGCTATCCCAGCCGTTCTGGAAATAGATGACCTGCACGCCAGCCGCACGGGCGGCCGTCACTGTCTTGCCGATATTCGCGATGGTGGATTTTGCGCCCGAAATGTCGAATCCGGCCAGATCAACATAACCGCCTTCCGTGGAATAGGCGTTCTGCATGTCGACGACCACGACGGCGGTTTCGCTGGGCTTCAACGAAATCGGTTCTGGTCTTGCGGGAAGCGTTACGCTTTCCGAGAGGCTTCTGGGCGGATTATATCCTGCGACCACTGTATCCGTCATTCCGCAGCCTCCAAGGCGGCCATTACATGCTGCCTGCTCTTCATCAGAGGCTGCACATATTTGCCGAATTTTTCAATGCCTTCGACAAAGTCGTCAAATGTCAGCATGACACCACCGGTACCCGGCACCTCACTCATCTCGTCCAGCATGGCAGCAACCTCTTCATAGGAGCCGATCAGCGTTCCCATGTTGATGTTGACGGCGGAAACCGGGTTCGACATATGCCGCACATTGGTATCGGCGCCCGATTTCGTATCCACCGAGCTTTGCAGTCCGAGCCACTTGATGGCCTCTTGGTCAGCGCCAGCCTTGTAATGCTCCCATTTTGCCCACGCGTCCTCGGACTTCTCCTCGGCCAGCACCATGGTCAGGACACAGGATCTCACATCGCGTCCTGTCTTCTCAGTCGCAGCCAGCAGTCGCTCATTTGTTGGGGCAAAAGCCTTGGGCGTGTTAACCCCCACACCGAAGCAGAAGCTGTAATCTGCATACTGGGCTGAGAACGCCATGCCCTTATCGGACGAACCGGCGCAGATCAGCTTGACCTTACCCTCCGGGACCGGCTTCATCCGGCAATCGTCCATCGTGAAATATTTGCCCTTGAGGTCCGACTGGCCCGTCGTCAGAAGCTCCTGAAGCACCGTCGTGTATTCGCCAAGATATTCGTAGCGATCACCGAAATAGTCATCGCCCGGCCACATGCCCATCTGGCTATATTCCGGTCGCTGCCAGCCCGTGACCAGATTGATACCGAAGCGACCGCCGGAAATCGAATCAATGGTCGTCGCCATGCGCGCGACGATCGCTGGCGGCATGACCAGAGTGGCAGTCGTTCCGAAAAGCTTGATTTTAGACGTTACGGCTGCGAGCCCCGCCATGAGCGTGAAGGATTCCAGATTGTAGTCCCAGAACTCCGTCTTGCCACCAAAGCCACGCAGCTTGATCATCGAAAGTGCGAAATCAAACCCGTACTTCTCCGCAGCCAGCGTGATCTGCTTGTTGAGTTCGAAACTCGGCTTGTACTGCGGAGCATTCTCCGAAAGCAGCCAGCCATTGTTCCCAATCGGAATGAAAACACCGATTTCCATATGCATCCTCCAGTTCTTGTTCCCGTGTTGAACGTTTGAAAGATTGAACGCAGGTTCCGTGCCAGACTTGGAGGCACAGGAAAAACAGTGATTTACAAGGTAGCGGATTTCCGATCTTTATCAAATGATAAATTTTTTACCTTTTGATAAATTTATTGCCTATTTATTTGGCAGCAGAAACTGCAGATGCGGGCGCGTGATGTTTTCAGCCTTCAAATTGCTCGCGGACCCTAGCGAGGGTCGGTTGGCGGCGCTGCAAAGACTTTCCAAATATATCTGGCAATCAGAAAAACGTCATATATTTTGTGGTGTTCGCTTTGGCGACGGACTACTGAAACTGGATCAAGTCCACCCCTCGCGCTTTTCATCCTGCTGGACGCAAAATCATGCTGAAGAAAAACCAGACGCCCACTGAAACCATAGGAGACGTCGTGTTCCGGCGAATCCGCCAGGATATCATTTCGGGCCACCTGTTACCCGGATCCAAGATAAAGCTGGAGCAGACCAAAGAGCGCTACGAGATCAGCATTCCGTCGTTGCGGGAGATCCTCAGCCGCTTGGCCATGGAAAATCTCGTCGTGGCAGAGGGACAGCGCGGCTTTGAAGTCAGCCCGGTATCACGGCAAGAGCTTTACGAACTTGCCGATCTACGGATCGTATTAGAAACACACGCGCTGGAGTTGGCCTTTGTCGAAGGTGATATCGACTGGGAAGGACATATCGTTGCCGCCCATTACAAGCTCGCTGCGGCTGAGCGAACGCTGTTGAATGGCGACGCGTCGCGCACGATCGACTGGGTGCGCTACGACTGGGAATTTCACCATGCAATCGTGTCGGCGTGCAACTCATCGACGTTGATGGCAACACTATCGTCGGTGTTTGATCGCTTTTTAAGATACCACCTGCTTGCCAAAACGTTTCGCGGCGTCGCGGTCGTGAGCGATCACAAACTCCTGTTCGAAGCCGCTCTTAAAAGAGATATCGAAGGCGCTAAAGCAATCGTTAGAGGCCATGTCTTGAGCGGCGTCGAACATGTTTTGAAAAGCGGCTTTCTTTCCTGACAACCAGAAACACCCTCTTAAAATGAGAATATGTTTTCTAAAATACCTGTTGATTTGAATATCCGTTACTGCAACTATGCGTCGTGCAGTGAAGGGTGAGGAATAGCTGCGAAGCATATGCCGTTTCATAACAGGAGGAGGAATTCAATGTTCAAATCATCATGGACACGTCGCCATATCTTGCTGGCGACAGCAATGATGACCGCAGGTCTGGGACTTGCGCAACCGGCTGCTGCGATTACACCCGATGAGATCAAGGCTCGAGGCAAGCTCATCGTTGGTATTCAGGGAGACAACCCGCCCTGGGGCTTTGTAACCAGCGCAGGAAAACAGGATGGGCTTGATGCGGATATTGCCACACTGTTTGGCAAGGAACTCGGCGTGCCCGTCGAATTCGTCCCGCTTGAGGTGAATAATCGGATCCCCGCTTTGACCAGTGGGCGTGTTGACCTTCTGTTTGCAACCATGGCCATGCTGCCAGACCGGGCCAAAGCCGTGCAGTTCAGCAAGCCCTATGTGGCCAACACCATCGTTTTGATCGGGCCAAAATCCATGTCGATCAAGACCAACGACGATATGGCAAACCTGACAATCTCCGTTGCAAAGGGTGCAGCGCAGGACACCCAGGTCACGAAAAATGCACCTTCGACCGCCACGATCCGCCGGTATGACGGAGACGCAGCAAGCGTCCAGGCTCTGGCTTCCGGTCAGGTGCAGGCATTGGGCGGCAATATTTTCTACATGGACCGCGTCGAGAAAGCACGCCCCGGCGAGTTTGAAAACAAGCTGGAGTTCCAGAAGCTCTATAACGGCGCGTGCACACGTTTAGGCGAAAAAGAAATCAACGCTTCGCTCAATACCTTTATCGACAAGATCAAGACGAATGGCGAACTCAAGGCAATCTACGACAAGTGGATGAAAGTGCCGGTACCGGAATTTCCGGAGAGTCTCGAAGGCATTTCCTTCGTCGCGAAATAGCCGTCAGTCCGGCCTTTCTGTCTTAAAAAACGGTGGGCGCGCAGCGACGCCCGCCGGCCCCTTTCCCGCGCGCCTACATCTGACGATAGTCCGAAGAGCCCGATCATGAGCAAAAAAATATTCATCTTGAATGGACCGAACCTCAATCTTCTGGGGCAGAGAGAACCTTCGATCTACGGCACCACTACGCTTCAGGACATCAAGGATCGATGTATCGCAAAGTCGAACAGCTTGGGTTTCGATATCGAGTTCCGACAGACGAATTTTGAGGGTGAGTTGGTCGAGAGCGTGCATCAAGCCCGCGAAGAAGCTTGCGGAATTATCATCAACCCCGCCGCATACACCTTCACGTCCATCGCACTTATGGATGCCCTGAAAACATTCGATCCGCCCAAGATCGAACTTCACATTTCGAATGTTCATGCCCGCGAAAGCATCTACCACCATTCGCTGATTTCCCGTGTTGCGACCGCCATTCTGATCGGCTTTGGTGCCGCAGGCTATGAACTGGCCATTCAGGCGATGGTCGGCATGGTGACACCCGTGGAGGCATCATGAATTACCAGCTCGATTTCACACCCGTGATAGACGGTCTTCCAAGTCTGCTGTCTGCTTGCCTTGGAACATTCACGCTCGCCTTGTGCGGCATGGTTCTTGCGATCATCATCGGAATTGGTGGCGTCGCCCTGCGCGATTCCCGTTTCAAGGCGGTGAGATGGCTCGTCATCGGCTTTGTGGAAATCATCCGCAACACGCCGTTCCTGGTGCAGATATTCTTTATCTATTTTGCCCTGCCTCTTGCAGGTGTTCGGCTCGATCCAACTCCAACGGCGATCATCGCGCTGGGAATCAATGGGGGTGCCTATGCAATCGAGATTATTCGTGGCGGTGTCCAGTCCATCTCCAAAGGACAAAGGGAGGCAGGTCTCGCCCTTGGCCTTCATAAGGCACAAGTTTTCCGGCTGATTGTTCTCAAGCCTGCTCTGCGTGCCATTTACCCCTCACTGACAAGTCAGTTCGTCCTTCTGACGCTGTCCACGAGCATTGCGTCCGCGATCTCGGCCTATGAATTGACGTCGGTCTCCCAACAGATCGAATCCGAAAGTTTCCGCAGTTTCGAAATCTATTTCACCATCACGCTTCTCTATCTCGTGATGTCCTGGATCATGATGCGCCTCTTCTCCCTGTTTTCGGCGCGCTACTTCGCTTACCCCGTCAAGTAGGAGCTGCGATATGGGTTATGATGAATTTGTCTTCCTGTTGATCGGTCTCAAGTGGACAGTCGCGTTGTCCGCTGTCGGGTTTGTCTTTGGCTGCATGGCAGGGCTTCTGGTCGCTCTGGCGCGAACATCCGGCATCGTCCTTCTGGAGCGGGTGACGTCTGCCTATATCGCGGTGTTCCAGGGCACGCCGCTTCTGATGCAGCTCTTCGTGGTTTATTACGGGCTGGCGCTCCTCGGATTTCGGCTCGATGCTTGGATTGCAGTCGCGATCGGCCTTACCCTTCATGCCAGCGCCTATCTGGGGGAAATCTGGCGCGGCTCCATCGACGCTGTTCCCAAGGGGCAGATCGAAGCGGCAAAGGCTCTTAGCCTTCGCTATGTTTCCCGTACGAAAGACGTCGTTCTGCCGCAGGCGATTCGAATCTCGCTTCCGGCAACGGTGGGTTTCCTTGTCCAGCTGATCAAAGGAACGTCGCTGGCTTCCATCGTCGGCTTCACAGAACTGACGCGCGCCGGCAACATTATCTCGAACCAGATATTCGAACCGCTGACCGTTTTCAGCATCGTCGGCGCCCTCTACTTCGTGATGTGCTGCCCTCTGACGATTTTGGGAGCCCATCTTGAGCGGAAATTTGCCGTGGCGACCCGCTGACAAGAGATTTTTTGGTCTCTAATCGCGTTTAATTTGACTCATTGGCTTTCTGTTCTAACCTTGGGAGTTGATGGAGGCGCAAACGCGCTATAAAGAGTTTGTCGCGGAGTCAAACGGCTACGGAAATAAAAAGGAACTGTCATGCCTACCGGTACTGTGAAATTTTTTAACGACGACAAAGGCTTCGGCTTCATTACACCTGAAAACGGCGGAACAGACGTGTTCGTTCACGTGTCTTCCCTGCAGCAGGGTGGTTCGCTTAGAGAAGGTGACAAGGTCAGCTTCGAAATCGGCCAGGACCGTAAGACGGGCAAGTCGAAGGCAGAAAACGTCAGCGTTCTCTAACGCTTATCTGCGCTAGCCTGCCGCTCATACCGGCAGGCTAGACCGATCTCTTTTGGTTGCGTTTGATTTATGCGCCGATCGTAAAGTCAATAAGCCCGCTACCGATCAACGAACCTTCCGTTTTTCAGGATTGCGTCGGAAGAACCGGCCCGTCGACACGGACATGCGCATCGCGCGTGCAAACTCCTAAATCATCCCTCTGATAAACGAATTCTGTCTCAACGGATGTAACCCTGCGGTGAAGTCCGCAGTTCAGCCAGCTCGGGCGTTGATTGTCGGCTGCATCAACCCATGCCGGAGGTCTGGATGGCGTTGAAATTTGCCGTCATCGTCGATGTGGCCTTGAAGGCTGCACGGTCCGCGTCGCCCGAACCCAATGATGATCAGACGGTCCTTCGACCATCTCGCATTGTAAAGCGCGCCGCTCCCGACTACCCCTGAGTTTCCAAAAGCTGCTTCAATTCACGCACGGTTGCCTCATCGGTTTGCTTGCGCTCAGGGCCGGTGAACCCGAGCATCGAAAGCCTCCTATTTGTACCGGATGGTGCATTGGCGGAACAGGATGCGTGGATTTCATTGATGACGAGACGGCACAGGATCTCGGTAACCATATGTGGCCGAATGCCTGCTCCTGGCATGATAGAGATGCGACCGTGCGCGACCTCGATCATCTTCGCCAGCTGGTCTACGCCTTCAAGCGCTGATCTTGCGCCACCGGATGTCAGAATTCTGGAGAACCCCAGCGAAACCGCCGCCTCCACCGCCTCAGGGAAATCAGGAACGACGTCTACGGCACGATGGAGCGTCGTGTCGAGACCCTGCGCATGAGCACAGAGCTCCTCCAGCGTGTTGGTATCAAGCGCCCCATTCGCAAGAGAAGCACCCAATACGACACCTGAAACACCCGCGCTTCGCGCCGCATCGATATCGTGCTTCATCATATCCACTTCAGCACGTTCGAAGACGAAATCACCCGAACGCGGGCGTATCATGACACTGACGGGGATATTCTTGGCGCCGGCAAGATGCATGAACCCTTTGGATGGCGTCACACCGCCACCCGAAAGGGCCGCGCAAAGCTCGATACGATCTGCCCCGCCCCTAATCGCTGCATCCAGCCCGGCTACATCATCGACGCAAATCTCAAGAATCATGGGAATTCCTTTTCGTCTGCATCCATAAGCTGAACTGGCATGATTTGCAAAAATACGGGCTATCGCCGTTTTCCTGGTCCATCTAGGGTAAAGAGCATGACGATGCCTGCCAAACCAAAGACAGCACCAAGGATCGATGCTCCCGAATAGTCGGAGACATAGGTGCCGATTGCAAACACCAGAGAGCCGATGCCCGCACTCAGAAAGATGTTGACGGCAATCAGCGAACTGCCGAGCCCTGGGCGGTCGGCAATCAACTCCTGAAGATAGGTTATGGGTATGCTGATGAGGGCTGCGGCTCCCAATCCGCTGATCAGTGTTTGCGCGTAAATGTGCCAAGGCTGCGTGGCGAACCCTTGTAACACAAGATAGACCGAATAGAGGATGGCCCCCGCGGCAAGGGTTGTCGTTTGCGCAAAGCGCCGCTCGACCATGCCCCACATGATGATGAAAACAATCTCCAGTCCAGCGACAATGCCGACG
Source organism: Rhizobium skierniewicense Ch11 (assembly GCF_023757665.1). Classification (NCBI taxonomy): domain Bacteria; kingdom Pseudomonadati; phylum Pseudomonadota; class Alphaproteobacteria; order Hyphomicrobiales; family Rhizobiaceae; genus Rhizobium; species Rhizobium skierniewicense. Next base: position 385,378 of record NZ_RXPG01000030.1, on the reverse strand, counting down.
ACGATGCCAACATCTGTCACCGTGCCCTTTGCGGACCCTGTAATGATGAGCGCACGTACGAAGTCGTTGAGGTGCAGCATGGAGGAGATCAGCGCAATACTGATAACGCGCAGCAACACATGGCGCGAACAGATTTCGCCCAGTGACGCAAAAAGGCCGAACCGCCCCTCTCCGTTTCTCACGACCGGTGCAGCAGTCTTTGGGAGATAGAAAGCGACTAACAGGAAACAAACAGTCGCAAAAATGCCCGATAGGAGAAACGCAGAGAGCATGTTGCTCGAGGCGGCGAGAAAAATGCCGACAAGGCCCGGGACCAACACCCATGAGAGCGAGATCGTTGCCCGCATGACGGAGTTTACCGATATCATCTCTTTTGGCGGCAGGTCTTTGGCATCAGCGCGCACATGCGCGAAGATCAGCGAATTCATGGCGCCAAAAATCGGCAACAACAGCAACTTGGCGGCGATGAAGGCAGGCGCGTTTGCCGCGAAATAGACCAGGAAATAGCCAGAGATACCAAACAGGGCGATACACAGTATCGGTCTGCGATATTCACCCAGCCGATCCGCGAGGATGCCCATCAACACGCTGGCGCTGACATTGATGACGGCAGCGACCAGCATCAAGAGTGAGTATACGCCGTCGCTCAGCCCCAGTTCCCGGATGCCGATGACCGCCTGATAGGGTGCTGTCGCTGCATTGGAGAACCCGAAAAACAGAATGGCAAGCGCAGCCACCCTTATCGATGGGTTTCGAATGACGATGGAAAAGGCGGCGCGCATGGTCTTATGTCCTGCTGTAAAAGGCTGGCAACCCAAAAATCTTCTAAAGCAGGCGTTTCCGTCGGCTGATGTCTACAGTCAACTCCAGCGCGAAGATCGGCGTGCCTGCGGCACATACTGGAAATCCGCCTGGAAAGGATAGATATTTCCATCCCTGCGTTCGTTCCGCAGGCTTTCAATGTTCTGATTGATGACACCGTTGGTTAAAGCCATCAGATTGGGATTGGCAATGGGAGCGAGTTCCGGTGAAAGATAGCCGGATTTGACAACCAGAAGCCTGACCTTGGAGGGATCAAAGCCAAGGCGCGTGAAATCCGAGATCATGTGATAGGGCCGACGCCTGGACGCGAGGATGACGATGACGCCACCGATTTCGACAACGGCCTGCCGCTCGTTCGCAGCCTCATGATCGTCCAGCTTCAAAACCCTTGCAGCGACCTCGACAGAAGGGCTAGAGGGATCGAGACTACCACCGATCTTCAGGTCGATGACGGCGCCTTCTCCTGCTGCAAAACAGGCATCAACTGCCGGTCGGTCGGTGATGCCGCCCAAAAGTGCGCCCTGCCAGTTTCGTTTGATCAATGCCTGCAACACATCGGCACGGTCACCAACGCCACCGCCCGTCGGGTTGTCGCCGGAATCAGCCAGAATGGTCGGTCGCGTCCCGGTCGTCTCGGCAATATCAAGAATGTCGTCCAGCGCCTCCGTCACAGGCCCGAAACGGAACGACTTGCGCGCATCCCAGTAGGATTGCGCAATTTCCGTTACCACCTGTTCCGCAGCAGCCACTTCCGTTCCAGTCACCACAGCGCAGGCCGTCGCGCGCGGTTCGTCTGCCCAGACATAACCGATCATCAAATTCGCATCTAATATTCCGGGCCTCGCATCGAAGGCTGGCAACGCAGAATAAAGACTTTTTGCCGGCTCATCCTCGGTGGAGGTTTTTTCGCCCGGCAGCAGAACGGGCACCTTGGCCCATGCGACGCCCGGCCTCACGCCCGTCTTCAGCGCATTCACCAGCATGGACCACGCACGCACCATGGTTTCTCGCACGTCAATGTGCGGGGCTGTGCGATAGGCCGCGAAAATATCGAGCTGGTCTACGATCCTCTGGCTGACATTGCCATGCAGATCGTAACTTGCCGCTACAATGACGTCGGGTCCGACGATGGCACGCGCCGCAGAGATCCAGTCCCCCTCGGCATCATCCATACCATCGACATTCATTGCCCCATGCATGGCAAGATAAAGCCCGTCCACCGGTAGAGCGGCGCTTAGCCGCTCCAGAAAATCCTGTTTGAAGATATCGTAGGTCTCACGCGAAAGCGGCCCCCCCGGAACCGCGCGCGCATGCAGGAGCGGCAGGTGCTCGACACCGTCTGCATCGAGGAAATTGAAATAGTCCATGCCGACAAGTTCACCGCCCCTGAAAACGCGAAAATCTTCGACCTGCATCAGCACCGTCGAATAGGTGCTGCATTCCGTATGAATTCCACCGAACGCAATGCGCATGAAAACCTCTCTTAAAAGACCGGGTGCGAAGGAACAATGGCGGCAAAACGTAGCCAGTCTTTCTTTGCTTTCGGTGTCCATGCCGCTTCCGCAATGGCGGGCAGGCGTGGGAAGACCAGATGATTGAAATAGTCCCGTGTCAGGAAATGCTCGGTCCAGATGCACGCCTGAACGCCCTTCATCCTGTCCTTCAGATCATCAGGAAAATCACCCTCCGCTTCGTAATGGTAGGTGTGATAAGGCGGCACGGTTCCGGCCCAGCTGGCGCCCGGCTCCTGCCATGCTTCATCCTGAACCATGTCCAGATAATAGGCCTGCCCCGGCGTCATCACCACATCGTAACCCTGCTTCGCCAGCTCGATGCCGACGTCAGGCTTCTGCCATGCCATCAGCAAGGTGCCGTGCGGGTTGACGCCACCACCATGAGATACCTCGTCCCAGCCGGCAATATCGCGACCACGCTCATGCAACATGCCCTGAATGCGCTTCATGAAATAGGACTGGATGCCGAAAGTGCCATCCAGCCCTTCCCTGTCCATCAGTTGCTTGGCAAGCGGTGAGGCAAGCCATGAGCCATTGGCGACTTCGTCACCACCGATATGGATAAGCCGGGATGGGAACAGGTCGACCATTTCGTCGAAGATCTTGCCGATGAACTCATAAGTGAACTCGATTGCCGGATTGAGCGCGTTGTTCGGAAACCCCTGAACGGAACGGTAGCTATCCGGTGCCTCCTGCCCATCGGTCAGTTCAGGATAGGCAACGAGCGCCGCCGTGCTGTGGCCGGGAATATCGATCTCAGGCACAACCTCGACATTCAGCAGAGCGGCGTGGGCAACGATGGCCCTGACGTCATCCTGCGTATAATGTCCCTCAACCGGCTCTGCACTGTTGCCTAGTTGTGGCAACAGAGGCTCGTCGGGACCGCGCTTCACCCCCACAGTCGTCAAAAGCGGGTAGGCCTTGATCTCCAGTCGCCATGCCTCGTCATCGGACAAGTGCCAGTGGAAACGGTTCATGCGATACCAGGCCATGATGTCGATCAGCCGCGCAACATCATCCGTCGGATAGAATTGGCGCGACACATCCAGGTGGCATCCGCGCCAGCTGTAACGCGGCGCGTCTTTGATCGTACCCGAGATGGGGAAGCGAAATTTTGCTGGCTCTGTCCGTGCGCCATGCAGCAGTTGCGCGAGCACTGTCAGGCCATATTGCCGTCCTGCAGGTGCCGAGTATTCCAGAACCACATCAGTTTCGGAAAAAGAAAGGCAATAGGCCTCCGTCTCCAGCCCGCTGTTTTGCTCAAACGTCAACGTCCGCCCCTCATGGACAGGCGCAAGGCAGAATGGCACATGGGCGCTGGTATAAAGCCTGCGGAACAGCGAAATAGCCGTATCGACTGCCAGAACATCATCCGGTTTTGCATCCTCAGACGGGAACAGTGCGACGGGAAACGTCTCTCCAGCTTCAGCCGAGACATCCGCCGGCCACGGCTGGATGGCGAACGGCAAGTCGAGTTCTCCTTGCGGCAAAAGCACCGGCGGCGGTTCGCTGTGGCGACCTTCCAGCATGAGATCTCCAACGGCAACCGTGTGATGCGTACCATCGGAAAGGCTGACATAGGCGGATTTTGCACCATCCGTGCGATGGCGCGCGGGGCGTAACAATCCATCGACCGTAAAACGCCATGCCTGACCCGGCTTCAGTTCAAAACCAGCAGGAGGAGCAAACTCATGGAAATTGGCGTTACGGCGCAGATACACGGCATTGCCGCAGACAGGCTTGTCGATCGTTCGCGTCAGCGACGTATAGACAATGCGGAAGTCTTTCAGGGGTTGGTGGGAAAGGTTGAACAGCGTGAAGACGAAACCGCCGCTCGGGTCATCCTCATTGGGGTGCCACGCATTTTCAAGACGGTACTGTGCAAGCGTCATGATCGTTCCCTTTTGTAGTTCTGCGACGGGGCGGGCCGTCCTTCAATAGTGCTCGGATTGCGAAAATGTATGCGCAAGCGGAGCCTGTCCTGCGGTCAGACCACAGTCCACGGCCAAACAGACACCGCTGATGGCGGCGGCCTGATCGCTGGCCAGAAAACCGACGGCATTGGCCACATCATCCGGCAGAACAATGCGCCGGAGTGGATACCAGTGCTTTGCCTCTTCAAAGACCTGCGGATTGGCTTTCGCGCGGGCTTCCCACGCCTGCGTGCGCACCGTCCCGGGTGCCACGGCATTGGCGCGGATGCCGAATTTCCCGTATTCGACGGCAATCAGTTTGGTCAGATGAATGAGCCCGGCCTTGGCTGCGCTATAAGCCGGGTGGCCAAAGACGGACATTCCGTTGACCGAAGCGATGTTGATGAGCGACCCTTGGGACTGTTTCAGTGCGTCCTCGAAGGCTCTGAAACACAAAAACGGTGCCTCCAGATTGAGCGCATTATCTAGCCGCCAGATTTCGGGGGTCGTATCGTGCAGACTGACGGCTCTTGCAGCACCGGCATTGTTGACCAGAGTGCGCACGATGCCCAAAGCGCGGATGTCTTTGGAAAGCTCAGTGAGGCTTGCAGCATCCGTTACATCGCATTCGATCGCCATGAACGACGAACCAGCCAGCGATGCGACAGCCCGATTAACTGCGGGACCATCAATATCCACGAGGACCACACGGTCATGGGTATCGGCCAGCCTGACAGCAATGGCACGACCGATGTCGCCTGCACCGCCGGTTACAATTGCTATCGTTTCCGCCATCCTCATGTCTCTCCGTCGGTCAGTCGCCGAGCAACTGGCGGTCATCGCCGTCCCGGTGTTCAATCAATTGCTGCTTGATATGCCGCAGCGTCATCATGGACTGCTGCTTGTTCTCGTAAGCAACGAGGCTGGCGATCATGTCGACAACAGCCAGATAAGCGTAGCGCGATGATGTTGGCCTGAAGATGTTGCTGCCCTCCGGCACATCGACCGGAACAACGATGTCTGCCGCAAGCGCCACCGGGCTGTCACTCTGGGTGAGAGCGATCGAGGAAACGCCCATTTCACGCGCCAGCGTGAAGCACTTCACCAGCTCCATGTTTCTTCCCGAAAAGGACGAACCGACAATCACGTCATTCGGCCGGGCGGCGGCCGTCATCATCAGTTGCATGCTGTGATCGCTGCTGGTGGTCACACGCAGGCCCAGCCGGAAAAGACGGTTCTGGATTTCGCCAGCAATCATCGAGGAATTCCCGCCTGACCCGAATGCATAGACATTGCCACTGCAAGAAATGGCCGCCGCGGCCCGAGCCAAAACAGCAGGGTCAAGTGTGCGGTGGAGCAGAAAAAGCGCATCCTGCGCCTTTGTAAGTATGTCCTCAGCGACATCCGAAGGCCCCGTACGGGGTATCTCCGGGTTGAGGTAGCGCGCACCCACATAGGCAGTCTTTGCCAGATTGACCTTGAAATCGGCAAAACTTTGAAGACCGAGCCGGCGGCAAAAACGGGTCACCGTTGGCGGAGAAACCTGCGCTCGTCCAGCCAGCTCGATGATCGAAGCATTGACGGCGAATTCGAAATCGGCCAGCAGAATATCCGCAATTCGCCGTTCCGATTGCGAAAACTGCTCTTCATTGTCCTGCAATTTCGCAAAAATATCCATCCGCACGCCGCTCCGATTGATGCCAAAGATCAGACTTTGGCTTTATAGGCGATGCAGTCTATTTCCACCTTGCAGTCAACCATCATCGACGCCTGCACACAGGCACGGGCGGGAGGATGTTCTCCGAAATAACTCTCATAGATCTTGTTGAAACTCCAGAAATCGCGCGGGTCATCCAGCCAAACGCCGCACCGCACCACATGCTCGACGCCGTAACCGGCCTCGTGAAGAATAGCGATGAGATTTTCGATCGTCTTATGGGTCTGCTCCACAATACCGCCAGCAATGATCTCGCCGTCAACCATTGCGACCTGACCGGAAACATGGAGCCAGCCGTCTGCCTCGACTGCTCGTGCAAACGGCAGTCTCTGCCCGCCTGCACCCGCCTTTTCAGCTCCGTACCGCTTGATCGTCATCACCATACCCATGCAAATTATTTTCTTTATTCGTTGACAGGACACCATAGAAAAGGGATCTTTGCCAGTGAAAAACAGTGATTATGAAAATAATTTCAACATTGGATCATTTGCATGCGCGACCCTTTCAAAAACCCCTTCCCTGAAACCGATGCTGCGCGCCACGCCATCTGGGAGATGCTGGTGCCGCGCGATATTGATGCATTTCTGGCGGCAGACTGGTCCAAAGTGGAAGGTGACTTCATCGAAGCCGGCTTTTTGGCGATCAACGCGAACCGCGCTGACAACCCCGACAAATGGCGTCTTGGATTTCCGAATCTCATCGCATACCGCGACGAGTGGCTGCGCCAGGCACGGGATTTTCAAGGCCAAAGTTTCGCGGAAGATACCCGCAAGGCGATCTTCACCACGACCACGCTTGATGAAATCGAGATCGAAAATGACACCGCGCTGGTGCGCAAGAAATTTGATGGCGGTATTCGCAAGACGGATGGCTCGCTCGATGTCATGAAATGGCAGACGCTGTATTATTGCAGGCTCCATGGCGGTCGCTGGAAGATCAGCGGCTTTATCGGATATCTGCCAAATCCGATGGGCAGCGCTCTATAAGAAGGCAAGACATTGCGCATTTTCACCGCTGCACTGGCGACCGAGACGAATACGTTTTCACCTATATGCATCGACCGGAAGGCCTTCGAAGATTCCTTCTACGCAGGCCCTGGTCAGCATCCAGAAACGGCAACGCTGTGCACCGCCCCGGTTCCTGTCGGCCGCCGTTTGATGGCACAGAAGGGCTGGACCTTGATAGAGGGGAGTGCGGCATGGGCAGACCCGGCCGGACTGGTTAACCGCCAGACCTATGAAGGTTTACGCGACGAAATTCTGGAGCAGTTGCGCGCAGCCATGCCGGTAAATGCCGTCATTCTCGGCCTCCACGGCGCCATGGTCGCGGACGGCTATATCGATCCCGAAGGCGACTTTCTCACACGCATTCGTGAGATTGTCGGGACGAATTGTCTGGTTTGCGCCGAACTTGATCCGCACAGCCACCTCACCCAAAAACGTGTCACGGCTGCGGATTTCTTCGTTGCCTTCAAGGAGTTTCCGCATACGGATTTTGTTGACCGTGCGCATGACCTCTGGAAGATCGTTATCGATACGCTTGAGGGCCGGATCAAACCCGTCATGTCCACCTTTGATTGTCGCATGATCGACGTCTTTCCGACCTCTCGCGAGCCAATGCGCTCATTCGTCGACAGGTTGATACAGATCGAACGCGAGGACGACGATGTGCTGTCACTGTCGGTCATCCATGGTTTCATGGCCGGTGATGTCCCGGAAATGGGGACAAAGACGATCGCTGTCACAAACGGCAAAAAAGACAAGGGTGAGCGCCTGGCGCGCGATCTTGGTCTGGAACTGTTTGCCAATCGCGGCAAACACATGATGCCGTGGACCGACGAGAAAAATGCCGTCACCAGCGCTATCGCAGCAGCTAGAGGCCCGGTGGTGATTGCCGATATGTGGGACAATCCGGGTGGCGGCACGGCCGGTGACGCGACGGTCGTACTCGCTGAGCTCTTTGCTCAAGCTGTAACCGATGCTGCCATCGGCACCATCTGGGACCCGATTGCCGTTCAAATCTGCATGGCTGCTGGCGAAGGTGCGGAAATTCCATTGCGCTTCGGCGCAAAATCCGCCCCTGGCACCGGCAATCCCATTGATGGTCGCGTGACGATCATCCGTCTGGTGCGCGGTGCGGAAATGCGTTTCGGGGAAAGCATCGCACCCTTTGGTGATTCAGCGCATATTCGTCTGAACGGTATCGATATCATCCTGAACTCGATTCGCGCCCAGAGCTACGATCCATCGCTCTTTTCGGCCATGGGCATCGACCCGACGTCGAAGAAAATTCTGGTCATCAAATCAACCAACCATTTTTATGCGGCCTTTTCGAAGATCGCGTCGGATATCATTTACTGCTCGGCAGGCACGCCCTACCCCAACAATCCCGCAACGACGCCCTATCAACATGCGCCGCGTGATATATGGCCGATGGTCAATAATCCCCATGGCGACGAGGCTTTTTGATATGACCCTTCCATTCGCAAATCCCGGTGATCTCATTCAAGCTCTCTCGACCCCGCTGGCGCTGGTCGATGAGGATAGGATGGAGACCAATATCCACCGGGTTCAGTCCTATATGGACCGTCATGGCTTGGCTTTTCGTCCACACATCAAAACGCACAAGATCCCAGCGATCGCAGCTTTGCAGGTCAAGGCCGGTGCCAAGGGAATCAACTGCCAAAAGGTGACGGAAGCGGAGGTTTTCGCCGATGCCGGTTTTGAAGATATCCTGATCACCTTTAATATTATCGGGCCGGAGAAGCTGGATCGTCTCTACGCGCTCAACACACGCATAAGCGGCCTGAAGGTTGTGGCGGATAGCGCAGCGACCGTTGAAGGCCTTGCGCGTCGGTTTTCTCCAGATCGCCCGCTGATGGTTCTCGTCGAATGTGACACCGGCGGTGGCCGTTGTGGTGTTCAGACCCCGCAGGAGGCGGCGGCGCTGGCATTGCATATCGCCGCATCTGATGGGCTCGATTTCGGGGGCCTGATGACATACCCCAAACCGGACAGCGCCGAAGCCGTCGAAGCATTCCTAGCATCGACAGTTGCACGACTGAAGGCAGACGGTGTCGAATGCGCGATCGTCACCAATGGCGGCTCGCCGAGCCTGTTCGATGCGCACCTCGTGCCATCCGCAACGGAGCACCGGGCCGGAACATATGTTTATAATGATCGATCCATGGTGCGTGCAGGTCATTGCTCGGTTGACGATTGCGCCATGACCATTCTGGCGACGGTTGTCTCCCGACCGACGCCAGACCGCGCCATTCTGGACGCAGGCTCAAAGGCGCTGACGTCAGATCTTCTGGGCTTTTCCGATTACGGGCTGATCCTCGAATATCCCGAAGCCGTCATAACCGGCCTGTCCGAAGAACACGGCACCGTGGATCTGTCGAGATCTACCGGCAAGCGACCTGAGATCGGCGAAAAGATCCGCATCATCCCCAACCACACCTGCGTCGTCTCCAACCTTCAGGATGTGATGACCTTTCACCGCAACGGCGTTGTCACCCGCGTCGAACCGGTCGCGGCGCGCGGGCTGGTTTGGTAATCGCAGGAAGATGGTGGCGGGGATGATCCCGCCTTTATTGTCCGAGCGCAATTGCAGACATATCCACCCGTCGCTCGAATGCGGCGCCACTTTCATCAAACAGATGGCAGTCGGATGCCTTGATGCCGGTCATGATCGGTTCTTCGATTGCAACAGGCGCTGCACCCGACAATAAAGCGCAGTAGTTCTCACCCGTTGGCGCCATACCATAGGCGATCGTGTTGATCCCAAGCCGTTCAATGACGTTCGGCACAACGCGAATGTTGAGGTCGCCAGCGCCGATGGCTGTGTGTTCAGGCCGGATCCCGAGCGTCAAGCTTGCGCCCTCGAGACCGGCACGCGGTTCGACCGGAACAGTGATCGTCTGACCATCATACTCGACCTTGATACCCTCCGCGCCAACGGCCTTGCAGATGACCGGCAGGAAATTCATTTTGGGATTGCCGATAAAGCCGGCAACAAACAGATTGGCCGGCTTGTGATAGAGCTCCAGCGGCGCGCCCACTTGCGCAATCTCACCGGCATTGAGCACCACGATGCGGTCAGCCATGGTCATGGCCTCCACTTGGTCGTGCGTCACATAGATCATTGTTGCTTGCAACGTCCGGTGAAGGTTGGTCAACTCGATCCGCATATCGGAGCGCAGGGCCGCGTCGAGGTTCGAAAGCGGCTCATCGAACAGAAAGATTTCCGGCTCCCGCACAATGGCACGACCGATGGCGACGCGCTGGCGCTGGCCGCCCGACAACATGCCCGGACGTTGCTGAAGACGCTGATCCAGTTGCAGGATCTTTGCAACGCTTTCGACCTTCTCCTTGAGCTTCGCCTCCTCCATCTTCTCGACTCGCAACGGAAAAGCGATATTTTCGAACACGGTCATGTGCGGATAGAGCGCATAGGACTGGAACACCATGGCAATGCCGCGCTTGACGGGTGCGAGATCGTTGACCTTCACTCCATCGATCACCACCTCGCCAGCAGTAATATCCTCAAGGCCTGCAATCATGCGCAGAAGCGTGGATTTGCCACAGCCGGACGGTCCGACGAAGACGACAAATTCGCCATCCTCGATTTCAAGTTGCACACCCTTGATGACTTCGAAGTGCCCGTAAGATTTGCGGACGTTGTTGAGAGAGAGCTGACCCAAAACCTGTCTTCCCCGCACCAGCCGAAGCTGCTGTTGTAATTGTGGTGGAGACAGCCGCGGGCACAAGGCTCGCGGCTGTCGAGATATCTGCTTATTTGTACTGTTCGACTTCGGCTGCAGCCTTTTTCAAGGCTTCCTCAGGCGTTGCCTTGGATGTCACGACAGACTGCACCATTTCGATCATGGCATTCTGGAAACCCTTGTAATCCTTGAACAGGGGCTCAGGACCACCGAACGCGATGCCGTCGATGAATGGCTTCCAGTACGGCTTGTCCTTGACCAGCTGATCGACCTTGGCAGATGGACGCAGTGGCGTGAGGCCGGAATCCGTTGTCAGTTCATATTCTTCCTGCGGACCGGGAGACGTGATGAACTTTGCAAATTCGATGGCCTTCTCCTCAACGCCCGAGCCCTTGAAGATAGCAAGGCTATCGGTGATGAGCAGCGTGCCCGGACCCTTTGCCGATGGACCAAGCGGGAGCGTCGTCACACCCCAGTTGATCTTGGTATTGAGCAGGCGGTAAGCGGCACCGGTGCTGTTCTGGATCATGCCGGCCTTGCCATCGAGGAAGATGGCACGGATTTCGTTCTGTTCGTAGGCCGTTGCCCCTTCGACAGAGTAAGGCGTGATGTCCTTGTAGGCCTGCAAGGCTGCCAGAATTTCCGGGCTGTCAAGCGTCACATTGCCTTCGGCATCGGTCACCTTGCCATTGTTGGTATAAACCCAATGCAGGAACTGGTGCATGGTGTTATCGAAGGTCTTGGCAGGCATGCCGTACCCGGCAATCCCTGTCTTTTCCTTGATGATCTTGGCGTATTCAATCTCTTCAGCCCAGGTTGTCGGTGGCTTCTCAGGATCGAGACCGGCCTGCTTGAACAGGTCCTTGTTCCAGTAAAGGGCCTTCGTCGAGAAGGCGACGGGCACGCCCCACTGCTGGTCATCGAAGGTGACCGTATCGGGAATGAATGGATAGTAGCCCTTCTTTTCGTCAGCCGTCATCGGCACGGGAACGATGAGGTCGTTCTCGGCAAATTCCTTCAGTGTGCGCGAACCGACATAAGCCATGGCGACAGGGGTGCCGGCGGCGGCAAGCGTTGTTGCTTTATCCTGGCACTGTTCCCAGCCGACCACTTCCGGAGCGACCTTCCATCCGAGGTTCTTGCCTTCCCATTCCTTGATGTATTTTTCATGCACCGGGTCAATCTTGTCGCCGCAATAGATCCAGCTGATTTCTTGATCCGCAGCATTTGCAGTCATGGCGCCAAGCGCGGTGGAGCCGAGCATGGCCAGGGCGAAAAGCCCGGTTTTGAGATGAACTGTCACGTTTTAGCTCCCGTTTTCTCTGGTGGTTGGCTTATTGTTTCACCGCGCCCGCGGTCAGGCCGCTGACGAGATAGCGTTGAAGAAAGAAGATCACGATGGTTGCTGGCGCAATGCCGACGAAGCTTGCCGCCATCAATTCGTTCCAGATCACTTCCTGTTTGCCGAAATATGCAAACAGACCGACCGGCAGAGGCGCATATTCCGTTTTCGAATTGAAGGTCAGCGCGAAGATGAACTGCTGCGCGTAAGACCCGATGAAGGTGGTGATTGCAACGACCATGATACCCGGCATCGCGATCGGCACGATGACGCGTCGCAAGGTATAGAGATGGCTTGCACCGTCCACGAACGCCGCCTCATCCAGTTCCCTTGGAATGCGCATCATGTAGGTTCGCAGCAGCCAGATAGCCGACGGAATGAGAAATGCGACACCCGGCACGATCATGGCAAAGTAGGTGTTCAAAACGCCCAGCGAGCGCATCAAGCGAAACAGCGGAATCAAAAGAACGGCGCCTGAGAACATGTTGACCGCGAGAAATGCCCCTAAAAGCGTTCCTGAGCCTTTGAACTCGAACCGTGCCAGCGCATAGGACGCCGGGACGACCAGGATCAGCACAACGGTTGTGACCACGATCGAAATCAGGAAAGAGTTGAAGATATAGCGCGCGAAACCGGGAATTCTGATCCACATGGTGCGGTAGGCCTCGAACGAACCGTTTTCTGGAATGAAACGGTAAGGTGAGGAAAACAGCTGGCTAAGCGGCTTCAATGATACCAGAAAGCCTTCCACGAAAGGCGATAGAATGAAAATCAGGAACACGGCGATCCCGGCATAGATGCCGATCAGTTCGTACCAGCTGTAGCGATTGATCAAAGCAGGTGGTTGTCTCATCGCTTGTCTCCGGCAGATAGGCGGCTGGTTACGCGGAAGTAGCAGACGCAGAAGATCGACAGGAATATGCAGATCAGGACCGCTCGGGCAGCACCCTCACCATATTTATTAGAGCCGATGGCAGTGCGATAAGTGTCGATGATCATCGTCGTCGTCTCGCCGCTCGGTCCACCACGGGTCAGAATCCAGATGATGTCGAAGGAATTGAATGTGGCAATCAACGACAGCATCGACATGGTGATCACCGAAGGGACCAGAAGCGGCAGCGTGATGCGACGGAAGCGGTAAAAACGCCCTGCGCCGTCGGTCCATGCAGCCTCATACAGATCCTGCGGAATGGATTGCATCGCGGCCAGCATATAGAGCGTTACCAATGGCACACCGATCCACACATCGGTGATGATGGTTGCCCAGAAAGCTGTGGAGCCGTTTGCGAGGAAAGCAATCGGCCCATCCACGAGACCAAAACGCTGCAGCATTCCGGAGATCATGCCGAACTGGCCATTATACATCCAGCCCCACATGAAGATGCCAATCGCCATCGGCACGATCCATGGAGGCATGGTCAGCATACGGAAAATCGTTCTTCCGGGAACGGCTGCATTCAGCATGCAGGCACCGAAAATTCCGATGATCATTTTGAACGAAACGGAGAAGAAGGTCCAAATGAAGGTGCGTAGAATAACTTCTGCGAAAGTCGCGTTGAAAATCTTGGTATAATTGGCCCATCCCACCCATTCCGTTGTCCGCTTCAACGAAGCATCGGTGAAGGACAGAATGAACGTATCAACCAAGGGATAGGCGACGATGACCGTGATATAGAGAATGGCGGGGAGAAGAAGGAGCCAGGCGAAGATGACTGTGCTGCGTTTTGCGTCCACCGTCGCCTCCCTCACGCTGTTTTTGCATCTGGAGCGGCAGACACGGACCCGTGCAGGGCGGCGTCATACGTTTCCCAAACAGATTGCAGGTCAATGACCTTGCGGCCGCGCCGTGCCTCGTCCATGGCCAGCGCCAAAATACCGGCCTCAATGGCATCCAGAGCCGAAACCGGCAGCGGTACTCCCGACACCACGTGAGCGATGACATCGGCTGCCATTTGCTCATCCGCGCCGTAGTGCTGCGACAAATTGGAGGCCGAGTAAGTGTTTGAGACGGTCTTCTCATTGGTGCGGGCATTGTGCACATTGAGGAAACCGCGAACAAAATCGCCCTCGGCCATACCCTTGGCACCCATCACGCAGAAGCGACGAAAGTCGTCTGGCACGTTCAGATTGGTATGGAACGCCAACGACGCGCCGTTCTCATATTCCACGATAGCCGTCTGATAATCGATAATGTCGCCATCGCTGTCGAAAACCTTGTCGGACCCCATCCAGCCGCTCGGCTTGCGATGGTAGACTTCCATATCGTTGATGCCGTCATTTTGCGGGGCATTAGCCAGCGTGAAGCTTTTGCGTCCACCAAAGCTGGAGACGTAGCGCGGACGTGCGCCGACGACCCCATTGTACAAGTCCAGATCGTGGCAGCATTTTTCCAGCATGAAGGAGCCGGAATAATGCTCATAACGCCGCCAGTCGCGCATGAAAAACGCACCATGATAGGGCGGAATATGTTCCGATGCCTCGATGGAAACCACCTCGCCCAGCTTGCCGTCTGCCTGCGCCTGCCGCAGATCGCGGTAGAGTGGCGAGTACCGCAGGACGAGACCGACCATCAGTCGCTCGTGGCCATGGATGTTGAGCAGCCGGGCCAGCTCAAAGCTTTCTTCGATGCTGACCACAATCGGCTTTTCGGTGAATATCGTATATCCCGCCTCAAGTCCCTGCCGGATGTGATCGAGATGCATGTGGTTGGGTGAACCGATCATCAAAAGATCGAACTCTTCATTGTCGAAAAGCGCCTGCGGCGTTTCGTACGCCGTGCCGACGGAAATGCCTTTCTCCTGCAAGCCGGGCAATCCGGCCGGCGCAGGGTCGACATATCCAACGATCTCGAAATCCTTGTCGATTTCACTGAAAACGTAACCGAGATATCCCAGACGAAATCCAAGCCCGACGATTCCCACTTTCATGATCTTATCGTTCCCTGTTTTTTGTTCCCGTAATTCTTTTTCGCAAATTACGCGCCATTTCTTCTGAAGGCTACGTTATTTGCGTTGAGCGCTTTCATTTCTGAAATTTATTTTCAGAAATTGGCAAACTTCGTCGCGTTATGAAAGCCCCTTCTAAAAAAATATTGATCCGATGCCCAGACTTCGAAAAAGAGCATATTTCGAACCAGCACCAAAACAATACCAAAAAAATGCCACCCGTCTATACCAATCGTCCCAGCAATTTAGAATTAATTAGGAAATGCGAGTCAATCCACGAGAACGCTGATAAAATCAGGCTCTTAACGAAGGGGGCCGAACTGGAATTTCTCGTTAGACGCGCATGTGGTTTGATTTTGGTATTGCTCATCGACCGGTCTGTGCTATAGCCAAAAGCGAGGCAGAATTGATAAAAGCACGAGCGAAAAAATCTTGGAGAGGTATTTATGGCGGATGTTCTGGAGCTTGACCGGTTACAGTCAGCATCAGGTGGGCCGCTTTACCTCAAGCTGCGACAGGCCATTGAGGATGCCATACAGGCAGGACGACTGAAGCATGGCGATGCCCTACCACCGGAACGGGACATGGCAGAGGAAGCGGCGGTCAGCCGCGTCACTGTTCGCAAAGCGATAGACGATCTGGCGCGTGACGGTCTTCTCGTCCGTCGTCACGGTTCCGGCACCTTCGTCGTCAAGCCTCTAGCCCGCATGCAGCAACCGCTGACACGGCTGACGTCATTTACAGAAGACATGCGCCGCAGAGGCATGACCGCCAGCACCCGTTGGCTGGACAGGGGTCTGTATTATCCAACTCCTGACGAACGAATGGCGCTCGGCCTGTCGTCCTCGTCACAGGTGGCCCGGTTGACCCGGTTACGCCTTGCCAACGAGCAGCCGATTGCGCTGGAGGTCACGAGCCTCCCGGACGATATTCTCAAAGACCCGCAATCGGTCGAAAACTCCCTTTACATGGTATTGAAAAAAAGTGGCATACGGCCCATCCGTGCCATCCAGCGCATTTCTGCGCGCAATCTGACCGATGACGAGACCGTACTTTTGGGCGTGCCGCCCGGCTCTGCGGCTTTGTCTGTTCAGCGCATGGCCTATCTGGAAAGCGGACGCATCATGGAGGTTTCCAAGGCACTGTATCGGAGCGATGCCTATGATCTGGTTGCCGAACTGACCATGGGTTCAGAGTAACCATACAATCAGGAAGACTGTGACATGACGACTTTAATGCGACAGGAAATTGATGAGATTCCAGATGCCGTTGCCCGGCTGTTGGAAACATCTTTGCCAATGCTGGAGGAGGCAGGACGCAATCTGAAAGCACAAGATCCGGCGGTGATCGTGACCATCGCTCGTGGCTCTTCGGACCACGCCGCACATTTTATGAAATACGCCATTGAACTCCAGACTGGCCTGCCCGTCGCATCGCTGGGGCCGTCGCTTGCCTCCATCTACGATGCACCTCTTAAGCTGGAACGGGCTGCGGCACTAGCGATTTCCCAATCCGGCAAAAGCCCGGATATTGTTGCACTTGCCCGCAATGTAAAGCGTGGCGGCGCGCTCACCTTTGCCCTGGTCAATACACTCTCCTCACCGTTGGCAGACGCCTCCACGCAGGCTATCGACATTCAGGCCGGGCCAGAAAAAGCTGTCGCCGCGACGAAATCCTTTGTGAATTCCATTGTCGCGGGCCTATCCATTCTTGCGGCAGCAACGGAAGACCAACTTTTGGTCAAAGCCATCGCGGCACTGCCCGCAAACTTTGCAAAAGCCATCGAACTTGACTGGAGCGAAATCGCCCAGGCTATCAAGGGCGAAGATTCTCTCTACATGCTTGGCCGTGGCCCTGCCCTTGCCATTGCGTCCGAAGCAGCCCTGAAATGCAAGGAAACATGTGAACTTCACGCTGAGGCCTACTCGTCGGCCGAGGTCATGCATGGCCCGGTTTCGTTGGTCGCACCACGGTTTCCAATCATTGCTTTTGCGGCACGTGATCGTGCCGAAGCATCGGTTGCTGAAACAGCCAACGGTCTTGCGGCAAAAGGCGCGAATGTTTTCCTCACGTCAGCCAAAGCGACATCGGCCACAGCCTTGCCCTTCGTCGAAACCAACCACCCGCTCACCGACGCGCTTCTGCTGATCGCACCCTTCTACGGCTTCATCGAAGCGCTGTCGCGCGCGCGTGGCTTCAATCCCGATGCGCCCGTTGCTCTGAACAAGGTAACGCAGACACGATGACCGATGCCAAGATCATCAGCGGCGCGCGCATCTTCGACGGCGAGATGTGGCACGACGGCAAATCACTTGTTGTCCAGCATGGGAAAGTCACCGCCATCTCGGCATCCGCTCATGACGATGCCGAAACCATCGACGCAACTGGACTGCTCATCGTGCCGGGCTTCGTCGATGTTCAGGTCAATGGCGGCGGCGGCGTGATGTTCAACAACCGGCCAGATGTGGATGGCATCACCCGGATTTGCGCAGCGCACGCCAGGTTCGGCACGACTGCCCTGATGGTGACACTGATCACGGATAGTCCTGACATCACCGTGAAAGCGGTTGAAGCTGGGATAGCGGCGCAGGAAACCGACGTGCCGGGGTTCCTCGGTCTCCATCTTGAAGGTCCGCATCTGTCTTCGGCTCGCAAAGGTACGCATGATCCGGCATTGATCCGACCGATGGAAGAAAAAGACCTGCACCTGCTTCTGAGCTGTAAGCAGAGACTTTCCCATATTCTGACGACCATAGCCCCGGAAAGCGTAAGCACAGCGCAGGTCACATCGCTCGCTCAGGCGGGCATCATTGTCAGCCTCGGGCATAGCGATGCGACATACGTGACGGCCGCACATTACGCTGACGCAGGCGCTTCGATGGTGACCCATCTTTTCAACGCCATGAGCCAGCTTGGCAACCGTGAACCTGGTCTTGTTGGCGCCGGGCTCCATGACAACAGGTTTCATTGCGGCATGATTGCCGATGGCTTCCACGTCGATCCGGTCTCGATGGCTCTAGCGCTGAAAGCAAAAAATCAGCCTGGTCGCATTTTTCTCGTGACCGATGCCATGTCGACCATCGGCACCGATGACACTGGGCTGGAACTGAACGGACGACATGTTTACCGGAAAGACGGGCGATTGACCCTTGCGGATGGAACGCTTGCAGGCGCCGATATCGACATGCTCTCCTGCATCCGTTTTGCTCACGAACGCATTGGCCTTCCGTTGGAGGAAGCCCTGCGCATGGCGTCGATGTACCCCGCACAGGCCATCAAGGCAGAGACAAAAGGCAGCCTTCTGGCGGGATATGATGCGGATTTCGTAATCTTGAACCGCGATCTCTCCATGAAGTCGACATGGATCGCTGGGAGCCCTGTATTCCACGCGGCGGCGTAACGATGCCGACTGTTTTGCCGTTCGTCTGCCTGACGCTTCGGTGTCATGTCGATTTATCATCGGTTCGGCAGGTTGGTCTTTGATCGCCTGCACGTTTGAGAAAAGCAAAGGTGTCTTAGCTGAAGAGCGCATTTCCGGGCGCTCCACGCCATAGAAATGGCCCCGCACACCATCGGGGCCACCCGTCTATTCCAATTCCAGCCGCTGCTTACATAGCGGGCAGAACGGCGATATCGCGGATTTCGGCCTCACTACCGGCGATAGCGCCCACTTCGGTGGCCGCCCCGGTTTCGAGATTGACGGTGTACAACATTTTGCCTGCTGCCAGATATGCGGTGTTCTTGCCGCCTTCCATACCTTGAATGTCGAAGGCGTAGGTCGCTGGCATTTCCTTCAAGCCGAGCTTGCCGATAGACTTCAATGTGCCATCGTTCGGCTTGGTCTGCTGGATCAAAGCGCCAATGGTGGCGTCGATGTTGTACATCGCTGTTTTTTCAGGCTTGCCGATTGAGTTCGTATAGGCGGCAGCGACGATATTGGGCGTCTCACCCTTGTGCATATCAGTCCCTTCGAAGGCGAGCGTACCATCGACAGTGACAGCACCAGTGTCAGGATGAACACGGTGGTTCGTGGTGCCACTCATGAAGCGGAGGCGGTCAGCCATCGGGTTGAAATCGACGACCAAGGGCGCTTGCGTGATTGTCAGCGTCTTGTCCATCTTGGCGATATCGGTTGCGGCACCTGTCTCGAGATTGATGGAAACGATCCGGAAGTCCGGTGTCACCCCGATGACGGTCTTGTTTGAAGGTCGGAAATCGATACCAACAAGTTTATCGACGCCGGTAACATCCATTGTTTTACTGACACTTGGCTTTTGTGTGTCGAACATGACGAGCGTTTTGTCACCTGTCAGCCCCAGGACAGGAGCAGCGATGCTTGTTCCAGCGGCTGTTACGAATACAGTGGACGCGATCAGAGCGAGGCGAATGGTGTTCATATCTTTCTCCCGTACGTTTTTCCGTTTGGAAGTCATCCCGCACTCGGCTTTGGATGCTTCTGTAGGCTAAGACACGCCAACCAGTTGTTTTGGATGCAGTCGGTTAAATTATTTTTTGCTGCATCCAAATATTCCGTCTGCGGGTAGTGGAATCATATGCGATGCTAGTCGCGATTAGGACGTTGAAAAGGACAGGATGCCGATGGGCGTTGCGCATGATGATCTGAACATTGCTCTTTCAGCATGTGCCAAGGGCGACAAGAGCGCGCTTCGGCGCATTTTTGATCGTGAGGCAGGCCAATTGACTGCCGTGGCGCAACGCATTGTGCGTCGACGCGATTTGGCTGAAGAGGTCGTGCAGGAGGCCTTCATTCGAATCTGGACCCACGCGCACCAGTACAGCGCCGACCGAGGATCTGCACGCGGTTGGATTTACGCGATTGTTCGCAACAGAGCCCTCAACCTTCTTCGCGACGGCAAGCGTGAACACACGGTCGCAGAGATCGAATCGATGAAAGAGAGCGATCAGGCTGATGAGATTATTGCCGTGTGGCAGAAGCTGGATCGGAATTCGCGCCTTTACGATTGTTTGAGCAATCTGGACGAGACCAAGCGGCGCGGTATCCTGATGGCCTACATCAACGGCTACACGCATGGTGAAATCGCTGGTCGATTACAGATGCCACTTGGCACGGTCAAATCCTGGATTCGCCGCGGACTGTCGACGCTGAGGGAGTGCATGGCATGAGAGCGGCGCAAGACAACATTGCCGACATCGCCGATGAATATGTTTTGGGCCTGATGGATGATGCAGAGGCGGCCAGAATTGAAATCGAGATGGAAGAGAACGAACAATTGCGGGCAGCAATCGACGCCAGTCGTGAGCGGTTTCTTCCATTGGACACCGGTATGGAACCGCTCGACGTCGATGACAGCCTTTGGCAACGCATCGAAACTCATCTTCCGCCTCAACGGCACTCTCCACAGTCATCAAGACCAAGCGGGGAGACCCCTGTCGCCAACGATAACCGGTCGGGTCTATGGCGCGTGACCGCAGTATCGGCCATTGCGGCGAGTTTGCTGCTCGCCGTCGGGTTGACCTTCAGCCTGATGCGTTCGGTAGACCCCATGGTTGTCGCAGTTCTCCTCAACGAAGCCGGGGACGTGCAAGCGGTCGTGGAAGACTTCGGAAACGACAATGCAACGGTTAGACTCCTGGCGGACTTCAACGTGCCCAAGGAAAAATCGATCCAGGTTTGGACCCTTCCCTCTCAGGAGATGGGACCTGTTTCGCTTGGGTTGCTTGAGGGTGTTCGTTCGACCAAGCTCACCGGACCGGCCTTGCCCGCCCCGCGCGGCGACCAACTCTACGAAATCACGCTTGAACAGGCAGGCGGATCTCCGACCGGCCGACCGACAGGCGCTATACTGGCAAAAGGATTTGCCCGCTTCCCACGTTAGCGCGCTATAGGGGCAATGTTTCGCTTCGGTTGGCGATATGATCTGGCTGGGGCCGTCTTTGAAATCGATCGGTAGATTTCTGCGGTCCTCATACCGATGGCCCGCCAATCATACTTTGCCATAACCTTGGAGCCGTTCTGTCGAACGGTGGCCGTCGATGCACTGTCGATCTTGCTCTGGAGGGCTGCGGATAACGCGGAGATATCGCCGAGCGGGAAGTAGCAACTATCTTCGAGAGCGAGAGCAAGGTTTGCTTCTATATCGCTCGCCAGCACCGGCAGGCCATGCGCCATGGCTTCCAAGAGAGCAATTGGCATACCCTCATGGCTCGATGGAAGAACGAAGAGGCCAGCATTGGCAAAGAGGCTTGCGAGCTTCTTGCCAGACTGGACGCCTGTCAGAACGACGTTCTGATTGGTTTTCGCACGAGCATGCAGTTCAGTGACATAGCTACTGTCCGCATCTCCCCCGCCCACCAAGACAAGCTTGATGTCTTTCAGTTTCGTCCGGCCGAAAGCATCGATGAGATCGAGCTGGCGTTTTTCCGCAACCAAGCGAGCAACGAGGAGGACGTATCGACCTTTTTTCAACCCGAACTCTTCCAGTATGCCGTCTTCCAGGTTCTTGGTGTCCACCTTCACGCCATTTGGAATGAAGTGGACCGGCGAATGAAAGTTCTGTTGCATGCGCTCGGCAATGTGCTTTGCAATCGCGATGCGCGCGTGAGAAAAGCGCATTCCTGCCCACTCGCCCAGTTGCAGAATTCGTTTCTCGATGGGGTTCCACTTCTCACGGTCGTAATCATAGCCATGATGCGTGAAAACCACACGCAAACCCAGAAGCCGGGCCAGCGGCGCGACCAGAGATGGGCCAACGGCATGGATGTGGACAATATCCGGGTTCAGGAGCCGTGCTTTAAAAAGAGCAAATGCCGTATGGAAGATCGCCTCCAGCCGCGCGCTGCGGGGTGCCCACAAGGGATGCACGGTGATGCCGCGCCACACATAGGCCTTCGTGTCGGCGACGTAGTTCTTGCGCGCAAAGACATGGACATCCGCACCCAGATCAACCAGATTCGACACGAGTTGCTCGACGTGGGTTTCAACGCCGCCCTGGACATTGGGAATACCCCGCAGTCCGATCATGCAGATACGCATGGAATCCAGGAAGTTGGCATTGTCTTCCGAATACGCCAGGCTCGTCGCCTCAAATGCAGGTCGTCGCTCCAGTGTCTCAACATGATCCATAGCCCGCTCCTAGTTCACATTAGAACATTAGGATATAATAACTTAAAATCTGGAATAGGCTAGTAGGTTCTGACAAACACAAGATTGATCCCGCAGGTATAGTAAACGGCGGGGCTGCACAAATCCGAACACTAGACCGAAATCTTCGATTCCGCGTTGTTTTCTCGCCTGAGAAACCTATACCCAAGGTTGATCATTGGCTTCTCCAAATACTCATAGACGAACACTGACAGGGCGAGCGTGAGACCTAGCCAGGCGAGCGCAGTCAACAGATCAGCCCCCGTGCCTGTGAGTGGAAGGAGTGAAAAAACCATGAGCGCGACAATCCCGTGAAAAAGGTAGATCGAGTAACTGAGCGCACCCAGCCACGAGAGAAACGGATGTTGGGGAAGCTCTGTTCTCACCGAAAATACAAAGGCGCATAGTGCTGCGAAATAGCTTGCGAGAATGGGAAATTTCGCAACAAGAAAAAAGCCATCCTGCCGGGAGAGCGAAAAGTCGCCGATGCTGAGAAGCACGATGGTCTGGATGAGCAAGACGCAGGTGGCCCCGATCCACGCACCCGCAAGATTGTCCACAAGCGCCATGCGCAACAACAGACCAAGATAAAGAAAAGAGACGTGCAAACTAATGTACTGCACGGGCAACACCCATCCGCCTGCCCGAAGGAAAATAGGAGCGGCCGTGGCCGAGGCGAGCAGAATTGCGAAGGATGCAATGACAAGAGGACGGTAAAGAATACCGAGTGCGAACAGACCGGCCGACAGAACGTAAAACACGATCTCGATCGTCAGTGTCCAATAGGCGCCTGACATCCAAGGCTGTCGAAATAAAGAGGGCATCATCGTCATATTCGCGATCAATGTCGACACGGGAGGAATTTGGCCGTGCATCGCCGAGGCAATCCAAAGGAAAAACAGCGCCAACCACATTGCGGGAAAAAGACGAAAAAAACGCGAGACTGCGAATCGGTGGAGCGGATGGCTGCCCCTTATGCTGAAGGGCACGACAAAGCCGCTGATCAAAAAGAACAAGACAACGCCGAAGCGCCCGGCATCAAAATGAGCAATACTGGCTGCAGCGATCCGAAACGCGATGCCATCATGGTGCGTCGCCTCACGCAGACTGTCCCCGAAGAAATGTTGGATGACGACGGAGAGAGCCGCTATTGCTCTGAGAGCATCGATGTTCTCGTAGCGACGGCTCGTTTTTCGTTGTCCACCGAGTTGGGCGACGGCTGCAGTCGACAATGCTTTGCTCAGTGCAGAATTATCAGGCGAATGCATCAAACCACACCTCTCGACCAGACCAAGTCAACCATGACATGAAATTTAATTTAAAGTAGTGAATTCTAAAATAACTAATTCATCTCTAAGACTGTTCGGAGTTGACGTTGCATGCAGAACTCATGCGTCAATGTCGAACCTGAACGAACGCAATGGCGGATGAGGCGGAAATGCCGATTGTCTTACGAAATAGTCTATTTAAGCTGATTGGCGCAGCCATTTTGATTGGCGTCTGGACCAAGCACAAATTGATGGGCTACCGAAAACCGAACACAGTCAGGGCAGACGACAGAAACGCGCGGATCGCCTACGTCCACGACGTCATTCAGTCCTGGTTGAAGTTTTTGCCACCCGATGTTTCCGTGAGGGAACGCTCGGTCCTTGAGTTAGGACCGGGATCATCTCTGGCGACGGGCGCCTTGCTTCTGGCACATGGGGCTAAATCCTACACGGCGGTCGATGCCTTCAGACTGGCAGCCGATGAAACGCAGGAGTTCCGTCTCGAAGCCATCGCGCGTTACCCTTGCGAGTTGCAGACAGAGGATGTTGAGGTCGCGCTCCAGACCCTGAAAGACCCTTCAGGCCTCCAATACGATGTGGACCCCGCATTCGATATACCCGCCCTCAGCAAAGGCAAAAAGTTCGATCTCATCCTCAGTTGTGCGGCATTCGAGCATTTCGATGCCGTGGAAACCACCATTGACGGACTAACGCGAGTGGCACAAAGCGGCTGCATCAGCCTTCATATTGTCGATCTCCAGACCCACACGAATGCGCTTCGGCAGCGTGATCCCAATAATATCTACCGATTTTCGAACCGGTTCTATTCTCGCTTCGCTTTTCCAGGCCAGCCGAACAGAAAGCGACCGATCGATTATGTCAGGGCGTTCGAGCGTAACGGCTGGGCCGACATCAGGGTCATCGCGGCCAAATCCATACCAAAAGATTCGAAGGAGAAACTGGCGTCAGGTCTCGCTGAAGACTTCAAACGTCCCGACATGGACATGCATATTCTGGATGCGGTGATTATCAGCCGATATCCATGACGGCCGCACCGTCAGCGAACGCCAAGGTCCCTATAGAGTGCCGTCGTGCGTTCCAGATATGCCCCTTGCGAAAACTCGCTGTTGACCCAGCCTCGGCCACGCTCGCCCATATCTTGGCGAGCCGGCTTAGGCAGGCTGTTCATAGTAGTCAGAACCTCGGCGAGGTTTTCGGCATCCAGCGATCGCGCGATCAAGCCCGTCTCCCCGTCTTTGATGAGTTCGGGTATTCCGCCAATGTCTGTTCCAATCACCGGACGTCCGAGAGCATAGGCTTCCAGCAGGCTGACCGGTGCGTTTTCGTACCACTCGGATGGCAGCACGAGCGCTTTGGCACCGGCGATAGCAGCGTGAAGAGCGCCTCCGGTCAAATAGCCTAAGAACTCGACATTGGCACCGACATCCTGCGCAAGTGCACGAAGTGACGCTTCATCGGGTCCGGTTCCTGCGATGCGCAGCCGTAGCCCTGAAAGGCCGGTTGCCCTGATCAACGTCGCGATGCCTTTTTCGGGCGCCAAACGGCCGGCAAAGAGAAAATAATCTCCCTCTTCCGACACAAGAGGATTGTCAGTGATCGACTGGTCGACAAAATTCGGGATATGAATGAGTTGCTCGCTCGGCCAGCCCCACTCGATGAGCTTGGCCTGATAGAACAGGCTCGGCACGATGATGCGATCGACGTAGTTTCGGTAAAGCCCGAACGTGCGGTGAACGGCGGTTTCAACCATGACGAGGCCACTCAGCGCGACCGATTCCTTCATGCATCTGTTCGTCAAGACATTATGGATGCGGCCGCCCTTGCACTTTTCACAGATCCCCTGAGGCGAGAGCATCTTGTATGCGGGACAGGCGAGCTTCAGGTCGTGGGCCGTCAGAACCGTCGGAACTCCCCGTTTCTTCAGGAGAGGGAAAATCGAGGGTGACATATGGTGATAAACGTTATGGGCGTGGGCGATATCGGGACGAACCTGATCGATAAGACGGCTGAGATGGGTCCGGGCTTTGCGAGAATAGATGACCTCCAGACTGTGCTCGATCTTGGTCAAAAGGCCGGATTGACGACCGAATTCTATCTCTGGAATGAAATGGGACGACCAAGGGGATGGGAGATTGTTCGGATGCTGCATCGAAAACGGCACTGCGCGCCAGCCGGCCCGCTCAAACATCTCGATCTGATCGAGAAATATCGCCTCCGCGCCGCCGCGCCGATAGAAATAGTTGTTGATTGCAAGCAACGTGCGTCCCATTCAGCCCGGCCCCACTTCCCCAATGTGACCGAGGGCGTCGCGCACGGGCAGCACAAGACATCCGGTTGAGACGGCATGGCGAACCAGAGATGAGAAGGTCTCGGGCGTACAGCCATAGGGCGTCGGGTCATTGCTGATGTCATGGGTGAAGAAAATGAGCCAGCCCGGCTCCGCCACAACCGCATCGATCTGACGGGTCAAAGCCCGTGCAGCCACGTCCGGCTGCCTGATTTCCATTCCCCAGAGATAGGACCGATTGACCTTGCCACGGTTGATGCGATCTCCACCGGCACGGGCCGTTGCGTAGCGCTTGGAAAAAGCATGCCGATGCCGGAGCGAACCCTGATTATAGGGATAGGCAAAATTCCTGAGCCCTCCTGCGTGATCGAAGCCGTCGAGAACCTCGGCATTGCCATTGAGATCGCGTGCCAGCTCCGAGCCGCTCAACGTGCTGACGGGCTTGTGCGCGAATGTGTGGCAGCCGATCTCATGACCGGATTGGGCAAGTGACCGGCATTCTTCTGCGGAGATCAGGTTGCGGTCGGGTTCTGCGGTCCCGATCAGACTTCCCGCAATGTAGAACGTGCCGCGGACACCGTTTTCTTCCAATATCCGCGCACCTTCCGTATATGCGGTGTCCGGCACATCATCAAAGGTGAACGACACGATTGGACGCTGGCATGTCACATTCAGCGTCGACACGGGCAATGCCCGAACGGCCCTTTCGGCAATACGCTCACCGACATATCTCGCCTTAGACAGCAACGGCATTTTTCCCCTCCCAGACGGGTTTCTTGTCGCTGACGAGGGTCATGCGAGATTGCATTTCCAGTCCGAATATGGAGACCAACATGAAAAAACAGATCGGGCTACCGCTTTGAAAGAAGATCACTTCGAGGCAGCCGGCGTAGATCACATAGAGCCATACCCGCATAAAAAGGCGCGACAGTGCGGGGCTGTTGGAACCTTTGCCCAGACGCCCGACGGCCCGCAAAGGCACAAAGATAACGAGGGCTATGGTGAGGATGAAGCCGGGAATTCCGGTCGTCAGCAAGGCATCGACATAGGCATTGTGCCCGTTAAAGGCCTTCACGGCCCAGGTCTCAAGTCCTGCCGAGCTCTGCGTGATGTCGGCGGTCTGCCAGAAACCTTGAAAGCCGTAGCCAAAAATGGGTGACTGGGTGATCGCGTCGAATGCAATCTTCCAGATATCGGTCCTGTTGGTGAAGGTAGGGTCAACACCCAGTGATGCGATGAGGCCGCGAAAACCTTCCGAAAGTGCGGCCCCCAATGCCAGAAGATTGAACGCAGCGATGCCACCGACCGCAATCGGCCAACGGCTCCAGCGAAACTTCTCGAATATCCACTGGAGAACAAGTATCAGCGGCAACATGGCAGTGGAGGATTTTCCGCCGGTCTGGATGAGGAAGACAACGGACAGGATGACAACAGCCAGCCCGCTTTTCTTCCAACCCACGCTGCGAAAATAGAGCCCGAAAAACGCAGCCAAAAGCATCACGGCCGCAGCCAGATTCTTGTGGGAATACTGCCCCCTCCAGAAGCCCGCATTCATTGGCTCGATCAGCTCGGTTGGCTGATGGATAGCCAGCATCGGCAGAAAGATAACACCGAAATAGGCTATACCCAGCGTAATCGCCGTCCCATAGAGCATCAGACGCGCAAACTGTTGTTCCGAACGCGCAAGCAGCAGAAACATCCCGGCATTGAGGCAGGTCAGTATCGCCAGAATGGTTCGTTTGATCGCGTCGACAGGATAGTTCGAAAGAACGGACGAGATGAGAAACCACGAAAACAGCGCGATAACAAGAATCTGCGGCTGACAGATGCGAGACCGCAGCGGATGGGTCAGGGCTGCATAGAGTGTGACGACAGTCAAAACCAGAAAAACCAGCTGGTTTAAGAGATTGGATCCGCCGGTGGCGTTCGATCCGCTGACCTCGACACTGGTGAGATCCACAAAGGGATTTGTCGTGATCCAGAAAAACAGGAACAGCCCCATAAAGACCAAAGACCTGATCTTGCCTTGAAAACCGGCGTATTCTTTCAGGCCCGAGACTATTTGCATCAGCTTCCCCGTTCGTAGCGCCAGTTGTTGTCTCGAAGAAGGACGAATAGACGGGTTGCCAGAACGGAAATGACACCCAGTATCAGCCCCGCCAGAACGCCGCCAATTGCCAGGAGTACGGTTGGTGGCGGCCAACTGCGTTTTTCCGGCGGCACCGGTTCTGTGACGATCCGCAGGTTGGAGACACTGATCTGCTGCTGCTCGCTGGTTTCACCAACCCGTTTCAAAAAGGTGTCATAGAGGGCAGATTTTGCCTGACTGTTACGCTCCAGCTCCTGGAGCTGGACTTGAGCCGTATCATCGGTGGACACACGTTTTTGGGCATTTTCCAGTTGGGCGCGCAAGGTGGCAACGGAGTTTTCCGCCTGATCCATATCAACCTGAATGGTCTGTAGCGAGCGTTCTGTCTCCCGCGCCATCTCTGCACGAAGCGTTCCAAGCTGCGCGCGTGCCGTCACAAGTTTTGGGTAGCGCGTACCATAGGTCAGCGCCAGTTCTTCGTACTGCTGTTTGAGGACACTGTATTGCGAGCGCAGCGCAATGAGCGTCGGAGAATCCAGCGTATCCGTAGGCACGATGCCATCGGTTGCCGGTTGGCTTAGCCGTTTGTAACGCGATTGAACGTCCGATAATCGAGAGGATGCTTCATTCAGCAGCGTGTTCAGCTGCGACACGCTTTGCGTATTGACGGAGCCGCCGCCGAGATTTTGGAGATTGTTATCCTGACGAAACTGCATCACGTCGTTGGCAGCCTGTGTGGCAGCAAGTCTCAGTTCTTCCAGACGATTGGACAGTGCGGCACTGGCGTTCTTTGCGAGATCGGTCTGGGTCGCCTCGAGTTCTTCGCGAAACGATTGCGCCAGTGTCGAAAGCACCGCCACCGACCGATCGGCGTCACGCGTCCACAGGCTTATCGAGACGAGATAGGTCCCGCCCTGGCGTGCGACTTTGATGCGCTTGGCAAGGTTTCGCATCGCGATAACAACGCCATCATCCGATGGCGTCGCGTTTGGCATTTTCAACCAGCTGAACAGACCTTCTTGCGTGTCGGCGGCGGAATTGAATTCCGGCACGTTCTGAAGCTTCTGCTGCTCGACCGTCCTCCGCAACACATTGCCCGACGTGATCAAAAGCAGCTTGCTCGAAATATCGAGTATCTGCGCGTCACTCTGGATGTTTGGCGTTGTGAGTTCGTTTGGCACGACCTGACCGGTCGGCGGCGGCAACAGAATGTCCATGCTGGATGTGTAGCGTGGCTTCACGGCAAGCCCGAAACCCACAGCCAAGGCACCACCCAAAAGTGCAAAAATAACGATGAAAAACAGGCCGCGACGCAGCCAGGCGAGTAAAATCGCAACTGTTACCATGGGCTCGACAGGCGTCGAACCCTTCGAATGGACGGTCGCACGAGGCACGGGATCGTCAAAGACCGGCCTGGTGCGCTTTTCGGTTGGGTACTCGTACATGCCTCACCGTAACCTCTACATCAATCAAAACGAAACATTTTCTTTATATACAGACTTACTAAATCATAGAGTCCGCTGATAAATCGTTTACAGCGCATCTGTTTTTGCGGCATGGATATGAACGAGATGATAAGCAGCGACAAAAAAGACAAGCCACGGTTGATCAGTATGCTGCTGTCCTACAGCGCATCGTCAGCGAGCCTGTTGATTGCCAACGCCGCGCAGCTCATCACATTCGCAATCCTGGCCCGTTCGTTCGGTGCGGAGGAATTTGGCCGCTACGTCTCCTTCATGGCCATTACCAGCATCGCTGTCCATCTGTGTGGACTGGGCGCCTCTGAGTGCCTCGTGCGCCGCGTGCCCCAAGACCCCCAATGCTTCCCACGGATATTCGGCCACAACCTTATTCTGACATGTGTCAGCGGAGCCACTCTGGTCGTCCTCGGCACCGTGCTTTTGCCGCAGTTCATCAGCTTCGGCGAAACGTCCGGGCAAAGCGTCCTGACCACATTTCAACTGGTGTTGACCAACGTCGTCCTCGTTCGATTGATCATGCTGGGTGAAAGTATTTTTCTCGCGCACTCCCGATATGGTGCTGCCAATGCATCCGTCGTCGGCTTTGCCTTCGTCCGCACCGTGACGGCGGCATTGGCGTGCTTCGCCTTCCAGGTGTCGACCGTCCAGAGTTGGGCAACATGGCAGCTCGGCGCCCATCTCTTGACACTCGTTCTCTATGCCGGTTTCGCCCTGCGCATCGGCCGCCCAAAATTCGTTATCGAAAGGGATGAAGTTCGGCTTGGACTGCTCTTTGCCACGCCCTTCATCTTCAGGGCCATTCGCCAAAACGTCGATTTGCTGGTGTTGGGTTTTGTGGCCGGAGCGGAGGTCGTGGGAAGTTATGGTGTCGCCAGACGCATTACCGATAGCAGCTACATGGCCATCGATGCGCTGAACCGGCTTGTTTACCCCCGTCTCGCCGTTGCCAGCATGTCGGGCATCCACAATGCCTTTCGGTTGACCATCCGTATTCTGGGCCTTGCCTTTGCTCTGGGTTTGATCGCAGCCATCGTGATCTTTGTCGCCGCTTCGTTCATGCCTTTGATTTTCGGACCCGAATACGTGTCTCTGCCGCAGTTTTTGCGGATCATGGCCTGGCTCATCGTTTTCGTCGCGATATGGTCCATCGCGGTCGATCTGCTCGGCGCTGCCGGTGAACACGCATCGCGGGCTTGGGTATTGAACCTCTCGAATGGCATTGGCGCATTGGTGATTGGCCTCGCGGCATGGGCATGGCCGCCCTACGGCATTTTCATCGCAGGCTACGCAATCGAAATCAGCATCGTTTTGGCAGCGTGGATCGTGGTGAGGCTTCATGTCACGCGGTCGTTGAAAGAAGCTCGGGAGGTCGCAGTATGACATTGGAACGTGCGACCAGGGTGCGACCTGCCGAACCTGCTGACGTCGCGCAAATCGCGGACCTCTTCGCGTCCGTGTTTCGGGGTCGGTCGAAGCCGAACAAAACCGAATTGAACACCTATCTCACCCAACTGATGTTTTCCCACCCGAATTACACACCGGACAATGGGAGTATCGTGTCAGTCGATGGGACCGGAAACGTCAAAAG
The DNA here is from genome assembly GCF_023757665.1 of Rhizobium skierniewicense Ch11. Classification (NCBI taxonomy): domain Bacteria; kingdom Pseudomonadati; phylum Pseudomonadota; class Alphaproteobacteria; order Hyphomicrobiales; family Rhizobiaceae; genus Rhizobium; species Rhizobium skierniewicense. The sequence goes on along the minus strand of NZ_RXPG01000030.1, from coordinate 354,542 downwards.
CGTTCTGATTATTTTGCCCATGACGTACCGAATTGGGGAGGAACCGGTCACGGCACGGCTGGCGTGCGCCTTCATGGCGGCAGACGACGCAAACCCACGCAGCATCGCCGCTTTGATCTTTCAACTGCGCCCCCGGGTCAACCAGATCAGCTTCTCCGATAGCGCCGCACCCGTCAGCGTGTCTCATCTCAAAGCCATCGGCGGCGTCGAACTGCCGGTCCAAAGCTTGCGCTGGTACAAGGTTTTCAAGCCCCTGCCCGCGGCCACCGGTTATGTCAGGCGGCGCGTCTCTCAAAAATATCCAGCACTCCTCCACCAGGGCTCCTTACCTCTCCCAGCGTCCATGAGTGGAAGCAGGACAGCCTCCGGGTTCAGCGCTAGCCCGGTCGATGTGGACATGTATGCACAATACGCCAACCAGTTCCTGGCGAACTATACGGTCGCGCCGGTCTACTCCGCGCCAGATCTCGACTGGACCATCAAGGCATCCAGTGACGCATTGGGCCAAGGTCGCCTGGTCCTTGCTCAGGTGCAGGACGGCAATGGCGTTGTGAACGGCGTTTTCTCTTTTGTTCGAGCCAGAGGCGGCGAAGCGCAGATTCTCGATTTGTTATGGCAGACCGGCAAGCAGGAAGCCGTCGTCGACACTGTTTTTACTTCCCTGAAAGAAGCAGGCTTTGCCTTCGCCTCGGCACAGGTTCGGCCTGAGATCATACCGGCATTATCGAAGCAGAAGGGCATCTGGTATCGACATGTCACAGGCGTGTCCGCCGCCTCCAGATCGCCTGAGTTCAAGCAGGCCATGCAAAGCGGTCAGGCCTATATCGGCGGTGTTGCTGGCGAAAGCTGGAGCCGCCTGGTCCACGATTTCTATTGAGGTAATGATGGCTGTTTGATCGTCGTTTCGACCAGAAAATAGGTCGTTGGTCCCTGAGGCGTGTCGTTGCTCAGCGTGATCGTTTCACCTGCACCGGCATTTAGGACCGGGGGATACACACGCCCATCAAGCCCGACGGGGGAGATCGTTAAGGCACTGTCATTGCGCAAGCGAAGGGCGATCTGCATGCGGCGGATCTTCACCGGCAATTGCCCGAAATTGTCGATGATTCGCTCTTCCGCATCCCGAAACCTCATATCGGTGTTCTGCGCGTCAGACGCGAGAATGAGGAGCTGTTTCTGGCTTTTCTCAAGCTGCAAGCCGTCAAGCGATGACAGTGAAAACAGTCCTCTTCCATCTGCCGATTGCACTGTCACAAAACCGAGATCGACTGGCGTGTTCAGCACATCGAAAGCGAGAGCCTCCGTCAGAAGCGATCGTACAGCCATACTTTTTTCCGGCGCATTCAACTGCAATTCCCCGGTCTCGCTGAAGACATGGCCTTGGTCCAGATCGGCCGTGTGGGCGCCGGCCAGCAGTCCTTGCTCTTTCAACTTCGCAACAATGCCCATCGCCGTCTGGCCCGCGCGCGACGATGCGACAGCGACAGCGCTACCTGTGGATGATGACTGAAGTCCAACGGCACCGATCAATCCCAACCGCGTGAGCGCCTCAGGCTCCATATCGTTGACACCATCGGGCAGACCAGATTGCCCTTCGACGAGAAACGGTATGCGAAGCGAGGAGGATTTTACGTCGCCACGACGGAAAACGAGGGCACTCAGCGTCTCACCCGCGCGCGCCACCGGGTCGAGCGCAATGGCGTAGGGCAGCATCTGCTTCTTATGCGGAAAATCTTCGCCATAGGCGAGAACGATGGGGCCATGGGCATGCCGACACAGCACGTCCCACCCTTGCATGGCGGCAAATGCGGGTGCTGCAAGCCCCGCCTCGTATCGGAACGGGCTCCAGAAGAGATGGTCATATTCGGTGACGAAGAACGGGCGACCCAGCCAGCGCGCAAGCCCGATTGTCCGCAGATAAAGCAGCCCGTCCTCCAGCGAACTTTTGCCCTGAATGCTGGTGCCGGGCGCATAGGAATCCACCCAGTCCTGATAGGTGTTCATCGCTACTGCGTCTTGACTGGCGCGGGTCATGCCTGTCTGAACCGTCGGCCAGTTGTTGTAGGGCAAGATGATACCCTTGAAGCCAAGTTGACGCAGGGCGCTCGTCATCTTGACTGTTGCGCCCTGCTCTACATCGATAAAGAAAGATTGCAGGTCACGCATCCGCTCGCTGCGCTCGTAACGGTTGGTTGGCAACGCAATGGAGCGATTGGACAAGTCGCCTTCCATCACCCACCGGCCCCATTTTTGAGCGAGCGCTTGCATCGAACCATATTTTTTCAAAAGCCATTCGTTGAACAATGGCTTGAGACGTTCGGAAAATACAGTTCCCCGCGTCGCCTCCTGCATCATGGAATCGAATTCCAGACCGTTCTCGTTGAAAGGGACGATTGCGACCAGTGCCGGATCGTGAACCGGCGTCATGCTCGTGTAAGGATTGACCTTGGCGAGAAACAATTCCTGGAATTTAAGCCAGTGGCCGAAATCAGTCTCGTCGATCTGCGCACCAAGTTTCAGATCACCTTTAACCTCCCACCGATCGCCAAAACCACCGTAAGCACCTCTGGAAGAGGTAAGCCCGTCTAGAATCCAGGAGATGCCATTTCGTTTCAGTGCAGCCATCAGGTAGTGAACACGGTCAAGAACCTGCGGATTGAAATCGAAATCGGTCGTACGTCCCTCCATCAAAGCTGCATCCACATAATGGAAACGGGCGATGTTGTAGCCGTGCACTTTTAACTGTGCGGCATACCGATCCGCCATCGCGTGATCCGGAAACCCGCCAGACGCCGGGCTCCAGGCAAGCGAAGCGCACAGAAAACGCTGTGGTGTTTCGGTATTGTTGGCCTTCGCCAGCTTGCCAGCGGAATTGATCACGATCCTGGAGGCATCATTGATGGTGCCATTCGGAAGCATGCGAGAGAAATCCAGTGGGCTGCCCGGCTGAATTTCCAGTGACTGTTCGCGAACCGGGAGCCAATCATCCGCGATGGCTGGTTGGCCGACCGACAGGCACGCAATCAGACTGACGCGAACGAGTGTTTTCATTGCGACTTCAAAAGTTTGCTTTCAACCCACCTCTCGGGCGGCTGGCGCGCGCTCAGGAAACCGAGAGGCAGTGCAGCGGCGTGGAAACACCAAGCGACGACGGCATAAAACCCCAACGACAGACTGTGTTGCCGGATGCTCATCAAGGCGACCGGCGCGACGAGTGCAACCCCAAATACGATAAAGCCATATCCGTTGAAGAAGCCTGCGATAAGGCAGACCAACAGGATCACCCACCATGCATAGACACCCAGCCACAGTCGAATTTCGGAAAGCTCGCTGGTCAAATCTCCTAAACGAGACTGTTCGGACCCGGCACGCAACAGCTCGCCCACGCCACGAAGATATTTCGACGACCAGCGGCGTGTGAGCAGCACATAGGAATTGATGCTATGGCCGAAGTGGTCCACGAACCGCCTGTCGAGGCGATAAAGCGTCCACCCACGCAACCGAAGGCGCTGTCCAAGATCGAACTCTTCGTAACCGTGCAGATTCCGGTCTGAAAAATAACCGACGGCTTCGATAGCCGCTCGGCGATAAAGGCCACCCCCATTCAGCCGGTCAAGAACACCGGTCAGGTTTTCCGGTGCATGTCTCTGCACCCGCCGGGTAAACTCCAGATTATCGAGATTGACCTCGTTGACATGGCCGCTAACGCCCGCGACGCGCGGGTTCTTATCCATGTAGTCAAGTGCCGCAGGCAAAAATGTCGGATCCAGCAGCATATCGCCGTCCATCAGGCAAATGAACTCACCCTTGCTGTACTGATAACCCAGTTGTGGGCCAATGCCGCAACTGGCTTTGGCAGGCGCTTCAATCTGGGCGATGATGACCGGATATTGTGATGCGATCTCGACGGTTTTATCGCGCGACCCGCTATCGGCCACGATGATTTCGCCCTCAATACCCACCAATGCAGCCATGACGCTTTCGATAGCAGCGCCGATACGCTTTTCCTCGTTCAGCGTTTTGAGAATGACCGTTAGTTTCAAATTCGCATCCGACAACTGATAACAATGCCCCAAGGATACACATCCCTATCGAAACGTATATATGCGAAAGCTTAAATGCCTAACGCCGAACGTGTTATTTCCGCATTATCGTTACCATCCTGCAACCTGAACCCGTTGGCAACTCTTAAAAACGGAGCAGTCGGCCCGATGATTTCATGGCATCAGCCTCGTTACAAATGGTATAAATGACATAATGTTATAATCTTTTAGTTTGCACCATACAGTCTCGTATGCAATTATTTTGTGCAGTTTTATTCATTGTCAGGATGTCACCATTGATGCGCGACACTCATTCTCCGACCCCTCTTTATCATCGGGTTTATGCGGTCATGCGAGAGCGCATCTTGAAAGGTTACTACCCCAGCGAAGTCGCCGTTCCCAGCGAAGCTGAACTGTCTGAAAGTTTTTCCGTCAGCCGCATTACGATCCGCAAAGCAATGGAAATGTTGACGGCAGAGGGGCTCGTGACCCGAACGCGCGGGCGGGGCACTTATGTCACGGACCGCTCGAAAGAGAACAAACTCAACCGCGCAGTGGTGTCGAATATCAATGGCCTGTTCAGCTATCTCAACGCGGTGGGTAAAAGCACGCGACTGAAGGCGGTCAGTCTCGACCTTGGCGAGGCGCCGCCTCGGATCTGCGAGCAGATGGGAGTGGCACCGACCACCCAACTGGTTCGCGCGGTGCGCGTCCGCTCACTGGATCGTCGACCCTACTCCCTCTCCATTGCCTATTTGCTGCCGGAGATCGGAGGGACGCTCAGACGTCAGGACTTGGCGACAACCAACATGATTGACCTTGTCCAAAAAGCTGGCGCCGTGGTCGAGAAGGTCGAACAAACACTGACAGCCACACTGGCAGATGATTACGCTGCCAAACATCTGGAAATTCCAATCGGCGCGCCGCTGATGCTGGTCAACAGACTGTTTTTCGACGCCGAGCTCACGCCGTTCTACGCCGCTGAAATCTTCTACCGGGCCGACCGCTATGAATACCGCGTGTCGCTGAAGCGAGAAGATGGTAAGGATTTCTCGCTCGGCAATTGATGACACGGCCCAAGGAACTCCCCTTGCCTTAGGCCTTCGCTTCTGCTTCAGCTCCAGCTTTCATCATGGCGTGCAGCATGTCGAGCCTCGGTTCGACAGGCGGTGGATAAACGTCCCTGCCGTGGGTGAGGCCAAGCGCCAGAAAGGTCTCGACCAGCTTGTAAGTCAGGGGTCCGGGATTGACGACGGGGACAGGCAGGTTCGCAGCCAGATACTCTCCGGCCTGATGCATGGTTGTCGATCCCAGGCAAATGACCTCTGCACCATCGTCTTCGATACAGCGCATGGCAACATCGCGCATCCGTGGAAACACACTGTCCTCCTTGCCGCCCAGCAAGTTCGAGAAATCAGGCGGCTGATCGAAACTGCGCACAGAGGCGCATTGGCGGTCGAAACCATATTCTCTGATAGCCTTGCGATAACGTGGCAGCGCTGGCTCCCATTGCGCAAGCACGGAAAACTTGCCACCGAGCGTCAGCGCATAGAGCATCGAAGCCTTGCCTGCGCCGATGACGGGAATGGAGAGGACGGAGCGGAGCATGACCATGCCGCTATCCGACATCGTGTCGATGCAGACGGCGTCAAACCCTTCATCCTGCGCCTTGCACCCGGCCTCGAAGATGGCGAGGTCCATCAGCCCCCAGTCGTGCGGAGACATGAAGGATGTCGGGCCGCAGGTGACGGGGCGATAGGTCAGTTCCCAATCCGCAGGTAGCGGTACATATTGCGACTGCGCCTGACGATTGCGCACACCCTCGGCATCCAGTGCGAAGGGAACGATGACGAGAATGCGGATCATTGGTTGCTCTCCAGATAGGCCGCTCCGGCAGCGCCGATGGCGCGGATCATGTCGTGCTTTGGCGATAGGGGCGTCGGCCATGTCGCCTTGCTGTGGGTGAGCTTCAGGTCGAGTGCGATGGATGCCAGCTTGTAGGTCAGCGGTCCGGGATTGATGACGGGAACGCCGATGCGGGCAGACAGCCAGGAATGCGCCTCATGCATGGTCGTGGATCCCAGGATCAGCACCTGCGCGCCATCCTCTTCGACGCATTTTTTCGCGGCAGCCAGCAGAAGCGGGAACACCTCGTCTTCCTTGCCAGCCAGCAGGCTTTTATTATCAGGCGTTACGCCGATGGATCGCATGGAGGCACATTTATGCTCCATCCCAAGCTCGCCCAGCGTTTTGGTGTAGAGCATTTTCCAGCGATCCCACATCATGAGGATGGAGAACTTGTCACCCAGCATCTGCGCCATCAGCATGGAATGACGGCCCGGAGCGATAACCGGTATGGTGAGCACCGAGCGGAGCATCGACATGCCGCTATCGGACATGGTGTCGATGCAGATGGCATCGAAGCCGTCTTTCTCCGCGTCTAGACCTGCATCGAGGATCGAGACGTCAGCAAGGGCCATGTCGTGCTGGCTCGAATAGTTCTTCGGACCCATCCGAACGGATCGATAGTGAAACTCGATGCCTGGGCCGAGATCGACCGCATCCATCTGCGCTTGCCTGCGGGTGATGTCATCCTGCCCCATGGCAAACGGTACGATGACCATAACCTTCTTCATCAAGCTCTCCTCCTGTTTCAGCTTTCGGCAGCAATCCGCGCGGCGGTCATGCCCGCCAACCGACCGAAGCTGGTTGCCGTCAAAAGGCCGTTGCCGGACAGGTAGCCGTAATTGGAATCTCCCGAGACACCGCGCGCCGCGCCCCCACCTGCCAGCAGGTTCGGCAAGGCTGTGCCATCCTCGCGTAGCACTCGCGCCTCGGCGTTGATCACCAACCCGCCTTGGGTGTGGAACAGCGCGCCGTTGACTTTCACGGCATGATAGGGCGCGCTGAGCACATCATCCTGCGTGAACGTCCGACCAAACCGATCCGGCGTGCCGGTGCGTGCGGATGTATCGATGGCCTCGAATTCTTCCCGGATATCTGCAAGCGGCAGGCCTGTTACAGCCGCCAGTTCTTCCAGGCTGTTTGCTGTCTTGATGGCGCCCAGCTTGCGGATTTCCCGGTAATCGTAAAAGCCCATGCCCGCCTCATCTCCTCTGGAATCATAGATATCCCAGGCGATGTGGTCGGGCTGCGCTGCGACTTCTGCGGCATGTTCGGAATAGCCGCGCATCTCGTTGGAAAAGCGCTGGCCCTCGGCGTTCAAAAGAATGCCGCCCTTGGTGATAACGGCCCAGGTTAGTGGTAATCCGTGGGGGTGAGCGACAGAACCATGGCCCTGATAGCCACCCATATCTGCGAGCGCGGCACCAATTTCCAGTCCCCATTTCACCGCATCGCCGGTATTGGAAAGGTGACCGCAGCATTCTGCGTCCGCAATTTCGGGGATGTATTTCTGCACCAAGGCAACATCGCCAGCAAAGCCGCAGGAGGCCAGAACGAGCGCCTTGCAGCCCAGCATTTCCAGCGCGCCATCGGGCCGCCGAAACCGCACGCCGGTGACGCGACCAGTGGTATCCACATAGAGATCTTCGACGGACGCATTTGTGACGACATCGATATCGGCGTTGGACACAGCGGCAAGAAGCGCCTGCTCCAGATCCGCACCGGTACGACTTTTCGGGCCGTGCATGCGAAGGCGCGAATGACCGGGATAGATGAACCCCGTCACCAGTTCGAACTCCACCTTATGCGTATCCATCAGCCAGTCGATCATAGGACCTGCGGCTTGCGCCGCAACCAGCGCCATATCGTGCGGCGTATGGTCATGGGTCTTGGCTACGAGGTCTTTCGCAAAAAGTTCGGGGCTGTCCTCGATACCGGCTTCCTTCTGCAATCGGGTGCACGGTGCCGGAATGAGACCAGCGGACAGCGAGGTAGAGCCCGTCGGGTTCTCGTCCCGCTCCAGCACCATCACCTCTTGCCCCACATCGTGTGCCGCAAGGGCTGCGACGAGACCGCATGCCCCTGCCCCCACGACGACGACCGGCACTTCAAAATCGAACGTCACGCCTTCCGCAGATAGCACTGCCATGGCTCAAATCTCCTGCTCAATAGCTGGTGCGGTTTGCTTCGGGTGTGCCGTAGCGGGCTTCCAGTTCCTGAATTTCAGGCATCCGCGCCATGTCAAAGAACTCCTGGAAGTTCATGACGTTGGGAGCAACCGAAGCGATGGTCTCCTCGGTCTTCAAGACCTGAAGCGTCTTGCGCGCGGCTTCGCAGGCGGAAAGCAGCAGCCAGTTGGGGTAGATGATGAGCTTGAAACCTAGCGCTTCGATTTCCGACCGCGTCAGAAACGGCGTCTTGCCCGAGGTCGCCATATTGTAGAGCAGCGGAATGCCGGGAAAGCGCGGGGCGATGTGGGCTAAATCATCCGGGCCGGGGCTTTCGATGAAGATGATGTCAGCACCGGCTTCGCGGTACATCTCGGCTCGGTCAAAGGCGGCGTTTCGACCATGCAGCGCCAGAGCATCCGTGCGGGCGATGACGACAAAGTTCTGGTCGATCCGTGCATCCACGGCGGCCTTCACCTTCGCCACCATATCTTCGACTGGAACAATCTGCTTACCCGCCAGATGGCCGCAGCGCTTTGGCAGAACCTGGTCCTCCAGATGTACCGCAGCGACGCCGCCACGCTCATAAAGCTGAATGGCACGGCGGACGTTCAGCGGACCGCCGAAACCATTATCAGCATCGGCAATCAGCGGAATGTCGGAGGCGTCGGCAATACGCGTGGCATTATCGACCATCTCGGTCATGGTCAGCAGGCCGACATCCGGGTAGCCGAGACGCGTGGCGGATGTGCCAGCGCCCGTCATATACATGGCGTCAAAACCGGCTTCGGTTACGAGGCGGGCATACATGGCATCGACCACACCGGGCGCCATGAGGGCTCGTTCGCCTGCGAGCAGCTGCCGCAGACGCTGGGTACGTGTAAGGGACATTGTATTCTCCATTTCTCCGTAAATTGGCCCCGGCTTACTCCATCCGGGGCAGCATCTCACATTCCGAGATAGGCTTGGCGCAGCTGCGGATCCGCCAGCAGTGTGGCGGCCTCTCCCTGCATGACAAAACGCCCCTGCTCGATGACATAGGCGCGCTTTGCGACACTCAACGACTGCATCACGTTCTGCTCCACCAGCAATACAGCCACGCCATCCGCATTGATCTTCGTGATCAGACCAAACATCTCCTCGACCATGATGGGCGACAGACCGAGCGAGGGCTCGTCCAGAATAAGCAGTTCCGGCTCCGACATCATGCCCCGACCGATCGCCAGCATTTGCTGCTCACCGCCAGAAAGAGTACCCGCAAGCTGGGTTATTCGTTCACGAAGCCTCGGGAAGATTTCGCAGATGCGCTCGAAATTCTGCTTGGTGTTTTTGCTGGCACGGCGAAACGCACCAAGCTTCAGATTTTCTCCAACCGACAGATTGGGAAAAACCTTTCGGCCCTCCGGCACATGGGCGATGCCGAGCGCCACGATGTCACGCGCGTTTTTGCCTGTTATCGTCACGCCCTTGAAGGAGATCGATCCGGCGCTTGGTTTGATGAAGCCCGATATGACGTTGTTGAGCGTCGTCTTGCCAACGCCGTTGGACCCCAACAGGGCAACGATTTCGCCGTTTTCGACGCTCATATCGATGCCTCGCAGCACGCTCATCGAGCCATAGCCTGCGCGGATACCCTTGATATCAAGCATGGTTTTCCTCCTGCAGACGTGCGGCCGCACCATGGCCCAGATAGGCTTCCACCACGGATGGGTCCTTGACGAGTTCACGCGGCGTTCCGTGGGCAATCATCTTGCCCTGGTTCAGCACATAAGCCGTTTCGGCAAGCTGCATGACCGCCTGCATGACATGTTCGATCATCAGGAAGGTGTGCCCTTCGTCGCGGATCGTTCTGATAATGCCGACGATCTCGGTGATCTCGGACGGGATCAGCCCCGCCATGACCTCATCCAGCAGCAGCAGCTTGGCACCTGTTGCCAGCGCACGTGCAAGCTCCAGCCGCTTGCGTCCCGCAATCGTCAGCGACGATGCGGGGCGATCAAGCATCGCTCCCATGCCGAGCCGTTTTCCCACATCCCGCGCCACCGACATCGCTTCGCGACGGTCATGGTGGTGAAGATAGGCACCAACAGCGATGTTTTCCTGAACCGTCAGGCCTGCGAAGGGCTGGACGATCTGGAAGGTGCGGATCATCCCAAGTGCGCAGATGCTGTGCGGCGCAACGCCGGTGATGTCCTTGCCCTGAAAGCGGACGGTGCCTTCGTCCGGCTTGGTAAAACCGGCAATCATGGTGAAGCAGGTTGTCTTGCCAGCACCGTTGGGGCCCAGCAGTCCGACGATGGAACCCTCGGGTACATCGAGCGAAGCATCCGTGACGGCTTTCAAGCCGCCGAAGCTTTTGGAAAGATTTCGGACCTCAAGCATTGTCGTCCTCCTTCTTCTTGAAGGCACCAAGCTTGCCCGCAAGGCCGACAAGGCCGTTCGGCAGGAAGCGCAGCGCGCAGATCAGCACAATCGCGTAGAGCACGAAGTTCAGACCCGGCGCATTGGGCAGCAGATGTTTGGCACCTTCTCCGAGCAGGTGCAGGCCGAGCGTGCCGAGAAGTGGACCCCAAATCGTGCCCGCACCGCCGATAATCGGGCCGATCAGAGCTTCGATAGAGACCGCGCTGCCATAGACGACGTTGCTGTCGATGAAGAGCCACAGTTGGAGATACAGCACACCGGCCAGACCGCCGAATGCGCCGGAGATCGCCATCGCCTGCACCTTGATCTTGTAGGTGTCGATGCCGAGTGCACGCGCTGCATCTTCATTTTCCCTAACGGCGATCAGATAAGCACCGAAACGGGAATATTTGATGAGAGCCGTCAGCGCCATGACCAACGCGACCACGACCAACAGAGCGGTGTAAGCAATGACACGGTCGTTGAATTGCAGATTGCCAACGCCGGGTGCCAGCTTCAATTGCAATCCGCTACCACCGCCGGTGAAATCGAAGGAAGACGCGCAGATGCGCAGCACTTCTGCAAAGGCCAAGGTAACGAGCGCGAAGTAGGAGCCTCTCAAACCGTAACGGAAAGCAAGCGCGCCAATGAAGGCACCCATGATAGCACCTGCAAGAATGCCCGCGCCGAAGCCAACCCACGCATTGACACCATATTGCACCTGAAGGATGGCCGATGCATAGGCACCAGTGCCATAAAGTGCTGCGTGACCGAAGGAGGACATGCCGCCAAAACCGCCGGTGATATTCCATGACAGGGCAACGACGGCGACAATCAACGCATTGATGGTAAAGCCCATCCACACTGGCGACGACGCGAAATAGACCCCGAAGAGATAGGCGAGAGCCGCCGCAATAAGGGCAATTTGCCCGATGGATTGAGGTCTCATGTCTTTGCCCTCCCGAGTAGCCCTGACGGTTTGAAGAGAAGGATGAGAATGAAGGCTAGAAAGATGCCGATCTGACCGAGGCTTTCGCCAAGGAAGAGACCGCAGAGGGACTCGATGACACCCAGAAGCAGACCGGCGACCAAGGCACCCAGCAGACTGCCCATTCCGCCCAAGACCACCGTGGTGAAGGCAACGAGCACGAAGGTATAGCCAACCTGTGGGGTGATGTAGAAGGTTGGCAACAGCAGGCAAGCGGCAAGTGCCACGCAGGCCGTGCCGATGCCAAAACAAACCGCATAGGTGTGGTTGACATCGATACCGACGAGTTCGGCACCGCGCTTTTCAATCGCCACGGCGCGGATCGCCGAGCCTGTGCGGGTATAGGCCATGAAGCACCAAAGCAGCGGCGCGACGGCGAGCGCGGCACCAAAAGCAATCACGCGCCCGAGCGGCAGATAGGCGCCCAGCACTTCGACCGTATCATAGGCATAGGCGATATCGGCCGTGCGCGTATTGGACGTCCAGAAGTAGAGCGCCAGATTGTCGATGATCATCGACACCGCAAGCGTGATGAGCAGGACGTTCTGTTCCGATCCGCTGCTCATTGGCGCGATCAGGAACCGTTGCAGCACGTAACCCAACGCGAAGAAGGCCGGAAGAACGATCGGAATGGCGAGATACGGATCGATGCCGAAATGGAAATACAGAAAGTAGACGGCATAGAGCGCCAGCATCAACAGGCTGCCATGCGCGAAGTTGATGATGTGGAGCACGCCATAAATCAGGGTCAAGCCCAGCGCCACCAGCGCATAGACGGCTCCCATCATCAGGCCGCTCAACACGGCAGGTAAGATCAGACTTGACATAAGGGCTCGCCTCTCTGTCGTTTGAAGAGTGCCCCCACAGACATTCACGACCATGGGGGCGAGACCGCGTCAGTTTTGAGCAGGGATCGGGAAGACCGCTTCTGCGGTGGCATATTCCTTTGGAAAGACCAGTTCGATCTTTTCACCACGAATCTGCGTGTTCACCGGCCGAGAATTGACATTGTCGCCATTGACGAACTTTATCGGGCCGTAAGGCATGATCGACTGATCGAAGGTGGATGCAGCCAAAGCCTCGATCATCTTCTGGCGGTCGGCGGAACCGCTACGCTCCAGCGCGTCGGCAATAACCTGGATCGTCGCGTAGGACACCATGACGTCATAGGTCATATCCAGATTGGCAGCGGCAACGCTGGCGGCGAGCGCCTTGGACAAGTCCTTGGACGGATCGTACCAGTGATTGCAGTCCATGACGTACTGCGCGACCTTGTTGTTTTCGCGGACGAACTTGATGTTCGACGCCGCACCGCCAAGGATCGAATAGATCGCCTTCAGTTCTACGCGTTGCTGGCTGAGAGCGCGCGCCATCAGCGTATATTCGTTGATGTAGTTCGAAGGAATGAGAATATCGGCCTTGGACGCCTTGACGCGCAGCGCGATGTTGGAGAAGTCACGCTGGGGCGTTGGATGGGAAATGGTCTCAACGACCTCAATGCCCTGCTTTGGCAATTGCTCGGCCAGAATTTTTGCCATGTTGGAGCCGAAAGGCCCGTCTTCATGGACGATTGCCGCAGTCTTGACCGTACTGCCCGTGCTCTCATTCAGAAGCTTCAGGTTTTCGAGCGCGACGCTGGTGCACTTGTTAACGCCGGGGGTAAAGCGGAAGACATTCGGCAGGCCACGTTGGACAACCGTTTCCGCTGTACCGATGGAAAAGACCTGCGCGAGATTGTATTTTGCTGCAGCCTGTGAAGAGGCAAGCCCAAGCGCAGAGGCGGTCGCGCCAGTAAACGCACAGGCATCGGCCTGAATGAGAGTATCGACAGCAGCAGCTGCGGCTTCCGGGCGGCTCTGCGCATCGACCACGACGAGCTCAATTTTCGCGCCGCCCATGGACTTGATGCCGCCTGCGGCATTGATGGCTTCGGCTGCGAACTTTGCGCCGGCTGCACTTTGCGTGCCGTTGTAGGCAAGGTTACCCGTCAGCGGTTCGATGACACCAACCTTTATGGTCGGTGTCTGCGCGCGCAGGATGGACGGTGCGGCGAAACCGACGGCCAGGGCGCCGGATGCTTTTAGAAGGCTGCGTCTGTGAATTTCAAATGTCATTGTTATGCTCCCAGTTTTTTTATGAGACGGCAAAAGAAACTCGCTGGTCCGCCCGTCAACGGCCCAGCCAGGAATGTGACGCCATTCGATCGGTTTCGAAGGCGGTGATCTGCTCCATGAATGTGAACGTCATCTCGATCTCGTCCAGACCGCGTAAAATACAGTCACGCGCGAAGGGATCGATCGTGATGGGGTGCGTGCCGAGATTACCCGGCAGCACCAGTTGTGCGCCCTCCAGATCGACCGTAACCTCGGCATCCGGAAAACGGTTGAGATGATCCGCGAGCGCCTCGCAGTGTTCAGCGGCCAGGCGGACAGGCACGAGCCCGTTTTTCAGGGCATTGTTGAAGAAGATATCGCCGAAGCTCGGTGCGATGAGCGCCCGGATGCCATGATCGACCAAAGCGTAAACGGCGCCCTCACGGGACGATCCGCAACCGAAATTATCTTCGACCAGAAGGATGGTCGCGGCATCGGCACCCGGCTTGTTCAGTGGAAAGACCGGATCGAGGTCACCTTTTTCATTGCGCCGGATATCGTGAAACAGGAACTGCCCATAGCCCTGCGCGCGATCTTCCTTGAGAAAACGGCCGGGAATGATCTGGTCCGTGTCGCAGTTGACGCCGGGTATAGATATTGCCGTAGATGTTTCACGAATAAAGGCTTTCATCATCGTGTCCTCACATCCCGCGCACGTCGGTCAGACAGCCGCGGATGGCAGCGGCAGCAGCCATTGCGGGACTAACCAGATGGGTGCGGGCACCCGGGCCCTGGCGGCCGACGAAGTTACGATTTGAGGTGGAGGCACAGCGTTCACCGGGGCCAACCACATCGCCATTCATCGCCGCGCACATGGAACAGCCGGAGTCGCGCCATTCGAAACCCGCGTCGCGGAAGGTACGGGCAATGCCCTCAGCTTCTGCCTGCTCTTTTACCTGCGTCGAACCTGGCACGACTATGGCCGGTATCATTGCCCTGCGGCCTTTGAGTATGGAGGCGGCAGCCCGTAAATCCTCGATCCGGCTGTTGGTGCAGGAACCGATAAAGACCTTGTCCAGTTTCAAGCCGTCCAGAGGCGTGCCAGGGGTGAGCTCCATATATTCAAGTGATTTCGTTGCGGCCTTGCGCTTGTCAGAACTGTCGAAACTTGATGGGTCAGGAACGCGTCCGTCGATCGAAACGGCATCTTCCGGGCTCGTGCCCCATGTCACCATCGGCGCAATATCGGCACCATCCAACGACATTTCCGCGTCGAAAAAAGCCTCCGGATCGCTGGAGAGCGTGCGCCAATGCGCAACCGCGCCCTCCCATTCCTGCTCCGATGGCGCGAAATTGCGGCCTCTGACGTAAGCGAAAGTCGTCTCGTCTGCAGCAACCATACCGAAACGGGCAGCAGCCTCGATCGACATGTTACACAGCGTCAACCGCCCCTCAATGGAAAGGTCTCGAACAACCTGCCCGGCGAATTCGATGGCATGCCCCCCAGCGCCTGCTGCGCCGATCTTCGCGATCAGCGCCAGCATCACGTCCTTGGCCGTGACGCCCTGTCCAAGCTTTCCATCGATCGTGATCCGCATGGTTTTGGGACGTGACTGCCACAGCGTCTGGGTGGCCAGAACATGGGCGTTTTCGGATTGACCGATGCCGAAAGCGATTGCGCCCAGCGCGCCCTGGGTCGAGGTATGGCTGTCGGAACAGACGATGGTGAGGCCGGGAAGCGTAATACCCTGCTCCGGTGCCACGACGTGGACGATGCCCTGCTCACGGCTCGTTATTCCGAAATGGCGCATACCGCCCCATTCCATGTTTTCATCGAACGTATCGATCATGTGGGCAATGGCGGGACTTGCCGCATCACGCGATGTTCGCCCCCGTGTCGGGACATAGTGATCGGCGACACCGAAGATTTGCTGTGGACGCCGTGGCTTCAGGCCACGCCGTTTCAAATCCGCAAAGGCATGAAAACTGCCTTCATGGATCATATCGCGGTCGATATAAAGCAGCGATGGCCCGGCGGGATGTCGCAATATCTCATGCTCATCCCAGATCTTGCCCAACATTGTGCGCGGTGCGACTGCTTGCGCCATGACCTTGTCTTCCTGTTATCAGTTCGAGGTTCGGCTTTAGCGCGCAGCACGGAACGCTTCGCAAATGTCGCCTGCGGGCGCATTCCACACGCCGTCATGCGACAGAATGTAATCGAGCGCCTCACGCAGATATTCGATGCGGTAAGGCATGCCGGAGACCCAGCTATGCAGGGGAAGGCTCATGATGCGGCCGCCATAGTCCGCGCTTTCACGATAGAGAACGTCGAAGCGGTCCTTGACCTGCTGCACCCATTCCGCTTCGGAGTGGAAATACTCCTCGGCAACCACACGGTCGTCAGTCTCGTAGGCCATGGGAACGGCGAGGAGTGCACCGTTTTTCGTCTGCATCTCATAAGGCAAGTCGTCGTTTGCCCAATCCAGACTGTAAGCGACACCGTTGCACGCCAAAAGATCGGGCGTATTGAAACCCTGCGCCCGACCCGGCGACAGCCAGCCCTCGACCTTCTGTCCGCTCGCTTCACGAAGCAGTTTCAAGGCCTCGACGATGATGGCATTTTCTTCGTCTTCACCCAACCCGGAATGGTGGACCTTGCCCATATCCAGACCGTGGGCGATAATCTCATGCCCGCCTCTTACGACGGCTTCGATCAGTGCCGGATACCGCGCTGCAATCACACCATTGATGGCAAAGCTGGTTTCCAGCTCCTTTTCCGCCAGAAGCTTGAGAATGCGGAAAATGCCGATCCGATTTCCGTAGTCACGGTTCGTATAATATCGAAAGTCCGGGTACGGCATGGACAAGGCACCTGGCGCCTTGAATGGCTTGGATGGCATATCCAGTGGAAAATGCTGGACATGGGTGACGATGGAGAGCGCAACACGCGCGCCATCCGGCCATGCGATCGGCTTGCGAGTGAAAAGATTGCTCCACGCATAGCGGTCATGGTCCATGCCATAACGACGGGCGGGATAGTTGAGATAGTCTTCAGGCATTGACATCAGCGCGCACCTTTCCCGATTTTTTGGGCAGCCATAGCAGCGCTCATGGCGTCATAGGCACCGGTGGAATAGTAGGCGGCGGCAATCTCGCGGCCTGTCGTTTGCCACACGCCATCATGGCTGGCGATATATTCAATAGCTTCGGCAAACGCGTCGATGCGGTGCGGCTGCCCTACAAGGTATGGGTGTAGCGGAATGCACATGACAGTGCCGCTTTCGTCGCCTTCCTTGTAGAGCTGATCGAACTGCCGTTTGATGATTTCGCCGTAATGGCGCGATGTGACCTTCTGGCTGTTGTAGACGATGACGTCGTTCATCTCGAGCGAGTAAGGCATCGAGATCAGCTTGCCTGTGTTGACCTTGACCGGCATCGGCTGGTCGTCGTGGAACATATCGCAGGTATACTGAATACCGGCTTCCGACAGAATATCCATCGTCCAGAAATTGTTGGAGAGCGCGGGCGAGAGCCACCCGGCCAATTCCTGACCGGTGTGTTTGCGGACCGTATCGAAAGCATCGCGAATAACGGCGCGTTCCTGCTCGATATCGAGATTATAGACATAACGGGTGTTGTAGATACCGTGGGAAAAGAACTCCCAGCCACGATCAGCGCAGGCCTTGATGATTTCAGGGTGGTGGTCGCACAGCGCAACGTTCAAAGAGACGGAACCGCGAAACCCGGCCTTGTCCATCGCCGCCATCATCCGCTGCCAACCGGCCCGGTTGCCGTAATCGCGGTGGGAATATTGCAGGACATCCGGGTTCGGTCGCGCCCACGGCGTGCGGGTCGGATTGTTCGGCGGATTGTATTCGTAGAACTCGATGTTGGGCGCGATCCAGACGGCGATCTTCTTGTTGCCGGGCCAGACGATCTTGGGACGGTTCGGCCAAGGCAGGTAATCATAAAGCCCCAGATCCGACTTCATCGCGGTTCCCTCGGCAGCCATTTTAACGCTCCTCCGGCTGGTAGGCCTCGTACCAGGCAATGGCATCCGCCACGGGGATTACGTCGCCGTATTTCACCGCGATGTCGTAGAGGTTGGCGAAGTGTGGGCTCTCATGCTTGTCCGCGACACATTCCTCGGGAACGATAACCCGATAACCGCGCGAAATGGAATCGACGACGCAGGCGCGGACGCAGCCAGATGTAGAACCACCCGTCAGAACCACGGTATCGCACTGGTGCCAGACCATCAGGGACTGAAGATTCGTCTCGTGAAACGGAGACGCCATGCGCTTGTTGATGATGATGTCCTTGACGTGATCAATCTGCAGACGCGGATCGAACTCTGCCCTGCGCGAACCAACCTTGATGTTCTGAAGTGAGTCCGGCGTGTTGGTTCGGGTCCCCCAGACACCGCAATCTTCGCCCGACTCCATGTAGGCGACATAGGTCCAGGTCACGGGAAGCTTCTTGTCGCGGGCAAGGTTCGACAGTGTATTGACGTAATCGAGCTGCCTCGGATCAGTCTCGTAGGCAGACACGAATTCGCCAAGAGAAGTATAGGCACATTGCAGATCGATGTTGATCAACATCGGCTTGCGACCGAACCCGAACCGTTTACGTGTGGGATTTGCCTTGGCCTGCTCGTAAATCTGACGCGCGGTGAGCGATGAAGTTTCCATGATGACCTCCAGGACATGCGACCTCCCTGCACGACTGATTTCAGTCGCCATTTCCCTCACCAAGGGGTCGCTTTATACTTCCTATTGTTATCACTTTATATCATTTGTAAAGCCTCTTTCGGAAACTCCTAAGATGTCTTTTGCAAAGACGCATTCTGTCTGTGCAATTGCCTCTTGTGCGCCACGGCGAGCGCTAAGAAATGGGCAGATCCTGAAAAAAGAAAAGGAGGCAGGCCGGTATGGCCCACCCCCCGCTTCTCCATCGGTAGAGTTTGTTGACGGAGCTCAAGCCTTACCGCGCAACATACCGCTTCCAGGGATGCTCTTCCTTGAAGCCCAGGATTTCACGCGCCTTCCGGTTGGAGAGTGGCGCCTCGTCCGGCCCCATTTCCCGCAGGATCGGGGTGTTGGGGCAGTATTTGGCAAGAAATTCGGCCGTTGGCAGATCGGCCGTGATCGTATCATTGACGGCGTTGAAAACCTGATACCCAAGCCCGTCTTTTTCGATGCAGAGATGAACGAGAGTGCCAAGATCCCGCGCATCGATGTAGCTCCAGGCGTTGCGTTTTCGCGACATGGGATCATCGAGAAAGGCTGGAAAGTTGGAGTATTCATGCGGCTCGATGACATTGGCGATGCGCAGCGCATAGATATCTGCCTTGTACCGCATGGCAAAAGCCCGTGCCGTCTTTTCATTGACAAGCTTCGACAAGCCATAACTGTCCATGGGATCGGAATCATAACTCTCATCCAGTGGAAAGGCGTGAAAATCCTTTTCACCTTCCGCAAAGCAGACGCCGTAGGTCGTCTCGCTCGAGGCGATGATGACCTTGCGAACACCCAGCTTCATCGCTGCTTCGATCACATTGTATGTGCCGACCACGTTCGCTTCGAAGGTCTTGTTGTCAGGCTCGATCAACACACGGGGAATAGCCGCAAAATGCACGACAGCATCAGGTGCGGAAGGAGGTTCACCTTTTTCAAAACCATCGAACCCGAAATGTGTCGTCAGCGCATTAAAAACCTGGCCGCTATCGGTGATATCCGCAATCAACGTGTTGACCCCTGGCAAATCCAAGGGTTTTAAATCGACATTCAAAACGGAATAACCCTTTTCCAACAGCTTGGGAACGGCATGGCGTCCGGCCTTGCCTGTGCCACCTGTAAAAATGATACGCTTGGTCATGTCTGGCCTCCTCTAAAAGCAAATATCCAGCAAACCCGTCCATCAGCAGCGCTGAGGAAGACAGATTCTACGGGAGCGTTATAGACCTAACATAAGCCGCCCATGAGACCCGCCTGCTTTTAACGAATTTGGGCGGGAGCGGCGCACCAGGCCGCGAGATTCAACGTCTGAGGCGACGCAATCTCGCCGGAGATCGGCGAAGACCCGATCCGGGTCGAGTTTCAATGGGGTCAAATCCAGGTGTGCGATACGTGAGCTAATGCGTGGCCACATCATGCTGCGTTAAGATGCGCCGAGTCACCGAAGTTTCCGACGCGCTGATCAACAATTCCGGTTGCACAGTCGAAGTCAAACCAGCGGTCTCAAAGCGCCACGCTGCGCAAGCGTCTTTACTTGCCCTTGGGAGAACCTCTCAATGGTAAGCGGAAGCGCGTCGCAATCGAAATATCCAATCAGGAAACTCGGTTGGACTGCAGCGGCCAGAACCAGATCGTTTCGGAATTGTAGTAGCAACTTGAGCCGCACTGTGTGGCGTCAGTTCCGCCCAACACCAGATCGATGTGGCCACCGCCGCGATATCCGGGAATATTGTTGAAAGCGACAACGCCTTTGCGGGCGCCAATACCATTCTGGGCCGTGGCAGGCGTGTAGGGCTCATAACGGCCAAGGTAATTGTTTCGGGCGAGCAGATCGGCAAGCCGTCTCATCGAGACTTCAACGCCCTTCCCTGTGAAGGGACCTTTCAGGATTTTATGGGAACCAGGCACGACGTTGATGCCAGATTTGACGAACGCAAGGCTGACACGAATGGCACACGTGTTATTGTAGCTCGGATTACCGATAAAATCGTCCCATCCAATTTCGGTGAACAAGTCTTTCTGACTGACATAGTTGCCGCGCGATACTTCGCTGCTTGGATAATTTGCATAAAGTGTATCGAAATCAATGCGCATGACGATGTCCGATCAGTTTTTTTTAGGTTCACACGGAAATGCGATGACGAGCGCTTCTTCGACCAAAGCGGCTGCCGGTTCGGCAAGTTTTTCGGAGGGTATATCGACCAGATAGGTGTAGACGCGGTCTGTGATTTCGTGCGGTGCAATATCACCGGCACCACACCAGTGCGCGTTTGCCGTCAAATCTGCTACGGCTGCGATATAAGCGCTACTTTTGGCGACGGAAACCAAACGGCGGAGTTCCGGGTCGGAAACTTCAGGTGAAAGCTTGCCCTCGATTGCCTGCTTCAACTCGGAACCGGAGTATATCCAGGTCCGATCTGCCGCTTCCGATGGCAATGCAAAGCCCACCCACGACAGGAATGTTGTCAAGACGAGCGCTGGATACATGCCGAACATTTGTTGACCAATCGAAACGCGAGACGGAAACGTCACGGCAACGGAACAGCTCGCTTGACAATCTCCGGTGCGAGAAGGTCCCGCACCGGAGGCCAGGGCGATTAGGCAGCCTTTGTCGTCGCCAGATCGTAGGACGAGATCATTGGCGACTGCGGGTTGTTCTGATCGTCGAACGGTGTGTACTTCACTTCCATTTTGGTGAAGTTGAGCTTGATAGTCTCAACAGGACGGTCACCGCTGGAATCGACGGAGTAGCTGGCAATCAGAGTATTGGTTAGCAGGTACTCGATATAGGTGTTGCCGGGGTTACCGGTCGTGACGAGGTGGATCGTCGCCTGCTTGCCGGTGCGACCGGCGCATGCTTCACCAAAAAGCTTGGTGGAGGATGAGTCGCTGACCTTTGTGAGGATCACTTCCGAGATTGTCGGCTCGGAGGCTTCGCGGTTCGCCGCAGAACCAGCAGAGGTATTCATGTTACGAGCGACGTTCCAGTGAAGGGCTTCGATATCCATCCACTTACGGTGTTCCTCATGGGTTGCATCACCCTGAATGCCGTCCAACTGCAGATAAATTGGCATACTGTAAGCTCCTGTATTGATTGATAGACCTCTTGCTTCGAGGTCGGGTTACCTTTCGTCTAATGCCGCATGCGTCGAGAAACCCCATCCGACGCGGCAACTTTATCCGCAGCAGCTGCTGGAGCCGCCGCGAATTCGTCCATATTCCCAACCGCATCGGCACGGATGCCGAACCCGGTATCATCAAAATCGACAGTCACACGCCTCACCTTGTCGCCAGCGATGACCTTCTCGAGGAAGAAGCTGGACAAAGGCGGCAGGAGGTCTCTGCCAATCATGATTTCGATGGCGCGAGCGCCGATTTCGCTCGAACCGGCACGTCCGACGAGCGCTTCACGCGCCGCTGCCGAAAGTTCCAGTTCGGTTCCATAAGATGAGCGCACCCGCTCGGCTATTTTATCAATTTGGATGTCTACAATCCGGGAAAGTTGCTCAGGTCCCAGTGGCATGAAAGGCAGGATGACGGTTCGACCGAGGAACGCTGGCTTGAACTGCTTTGTCAGTTCCGGCATCAACAGTGCCTCAAGGGCCTCACCCTCTGGCATCGTGTCGGGATCAGCCGACAGAGCGGACAGGAGTTCTGATCCGGTATTGGCCGTCATGAAGATCGTCGTATTCTTGAAGTCGATGTCACGACCTTCGCCGTCTTTCAACATTCCCTTGTCGAAGACCTGATAGAAAATATCCTGAACGCCCGGATGCGCCTTATCGATTTCGTCCAGCAGCAGAACGCCAAACGGACGACGACGCACCGCTTCCGTCAAAACGCCACCCTCGCCATAACCGACATAGCCTGGCGGTGAGCCGAGAAGCAGGGAAACCTTATGTTCCTCCTTGAACTCGGACATATTGATTGTCGTTAGATGACCGTTCCCGCCATAGAGCAAGTCGGCGAGGGAGAGAGCGGTTTCTGTCTTGCCGGTGCCAGACATGCCGACAAGCATGAAAACGGCAGGTGGACGGCGAGGATCCGATAGGCCGGCTCTCGCCGTACGCATCGCATCCGCAATGCGATCGATGGCCCAATCCTGCCCGATGACGCGCTGCTTCATGCGCTCATCGAGCGTCTTGGCGCTTTCGATCTGGTCTGCCAGGAGTTTTCCGAGCGGAATGCCAGTCCATCGCGATACGACGGCCGCAATCATCTCCCGGTCTACCACCAACGGCACCAGTCTTTCGTCATGTCCATCGGACCGGGCGGCAACAGGTCTCAAAGGTGCGATGTTCGATGCCTCGATTGTCGAGGTCGAGGCATCGTCCGCTTGTGAAAGATCGAGAATTTCTGCATCGTATCGCGTGCGCACATCGTCTATCGATGCTTCGAGACTTTCGATCTCACTCTTGATCGCTTCGATCCGCTTGGTCATTTCCTCGTCAGAGCTTTCGCGCGACAGCCACTCAAGCTCGGTCGCCAGAAGACGCTTCTCGCTCTCCATGTTACGAAGCTTTTCCGGAAGCGTCTGGCGTGCGAGCGAAACGGCAGCAGCGGCCGTATCCAGCAAGCTGACAGCCTTGTCGGGCAGCTGTCGTGCGGGCATATAGCGTGCAGACAATTGCACGGCGGCGACGATCGCCTCGTCGCGTATCGTAACACCATGATGCTTGATAAAGGTATCTGCGATACCCCGGAGCATCCGAATGGCTGTCGTCTCATCAGGTTCGCGGATGTGAACTGGCTGGAACCTGCGCGTTAACGCAGCATCTTTTTCGAAATATTTCTTGTATTCGCTCCAGGTCGTCGCGGCCACTGTCCGGACCTCACCGCGGGCCAGCGCAGGCTTAAGAATATTTGCGGCATCTCCCTGCCCTGCGGCACCGCCCGCACCGACAAGCCCATGCGCCTCGTCAATGAAGAGAATAATGGGATCAACCGAACGCTTCACCGCGTCGATAACACCATGGAGACGTCGCTCGAATTCACCCTTCACGCCTGCGCCTGCCTGCAAAAGAGACAGATCGAGACTGAGAAGTCGCACGTCTCTCAGCTTTTCCGGTACGTTCCCGGAAACGATTTCCAGGGCCAATGCTTCCGCAACTGCCGTTTTCCCAACACCAGCCTCACCAACGAGAATGGGGTTGTTCTGCCGCCGCCGGGTCAGGATATCGATCATCTGTCGCAACTCTTCGTCGCGTCCGATGACCGGATCGACCTTGCCCTGACGGGCATCTTCAGTCATGTCCTGTGTGTAAAGCCGAAGAAAATCGTTTTGGTCTTTGCCCTGCCCCGACAGAGGCGAACCCTGTTCGTTCCTAGAGCCGCTCTCCGGCTGCAACGCCTGCTCCTCACGCAAAGCTTGCAAAGCAACGCGATCCACCAGTTTGAGCGAGGGGAACGCTGCCCGCACGAGACTGCGGAGCGAGGCCTCCTCATCAAGGGCGAGAATGAGATGAACGAGATCGACGTGGCTGCGACCGTCCTGTAATGATGCGAGAAGCCATGCCTCGCGACCAGTCGTCAAGACGTTCTGCGACAGGGAAAGCGCTTCGCCATCGCCGATTGCCGCATCGTCCAAAGCTCTATCGATCTCGGCGCGCAGATTATCGACCGGAATTTTCAGTTGAGCCAAAATGTCAGCATGCTTGTCGTTTTCCACAACCGCACACAACCAGTGGGCAATATCCACATACCGATGGTTACGCCGGGCAGCGACCGATGCGGCAGCCTCCAGCGACACCCGCAGGTCTGGCTCAAGCGCTTCGATCAGGCGATTGAGATCTATGTGCGACATGCAGCGGGCCTCCGATTTGCGACATTACACAACGTGACGTGGCATAGTTAGGTGGGTGAAACTCACTTGTCCAGCCAAAAGTTGCGTTTTTTATTTGACGAGTTTAAAATGAAGTCACCACAATTTCGCCTTATTTTCCATAAGTCTGGTTGGTGACTTACATTACGTAACGGAAGTAACCGTCACGGAAACATCATACTTTAAGAGGGATAGACTGATATTGAGTGCGCAAGAAGTCACAAGCAATATAGAATATCTTGGAGATTGCGGAGAAAATATTCGAGGCAATCAAAGAACTCGCGAACTTTACTATAGAATTAAGGATGAAAGAAACCAAGCTCGGGCAGAAGAGCGCTCTGTTTCCCCACAGGAAGTTCTCAGGGTTTCCAATAACTGGACAGAGGTTAGCAATCTCGGATTGCAGATTATATATTCTGAAAGTCGTGATATCGAAATATTGGCATGGCTTGCCGAAGCAGAACTTAGGTTGCGGGGCTACACCGGCTTACTCGAAATCTACCGCTTGACCCATGACATTTTGTGCAACCAGTGGGACTCGATCAAGTCGATCAGCGACGATGATGACGAAGAAAAATTTTCTCCGTTTGCCGGATTGAACGGTGTGGGAAGCGAAGGAACGCTTGTTCAGCCCTTGAGACTGAGCTCGCTCATTCCTGGCGGGAAATTCGGAGAACGGACACTCTGGGACTTTCAGTTGGCGCAGAGACCTGCTGAAACCAAGCGCCGTGAAGATTTGTATCAGGCGGCGTCCGAAGTCGGTGTCGCAGCGATGTCCGCACAATTGGCCGACGTGAACGCCTGCCTCGAAATGTTTGACGCGATCAGCGCAATTCTATCGGAACGGTGTGGGCCCAACGCACCCGCGAGTTCCAACATCAGAAATATCCTCATCGAAACAGCTGCCGCAATCCGCGCCCTGGGTGGAAAAGATGGCGCACCACCGCCGCCTCCACAGAATACACGCATAACGGATGAGGAAAATGCGCCTGCGCAGCCAGAAGTTCAGAAAAACTTAACTTCGAACCCGGAAGAAATCGCTTCACGTGACGACGCATTTGAAACTCTTCTCGCAGTTGCGCGTTACTTTCGCCGAACGGAACCGCATTCTCCGATTTCGTTGGCTATCGAAACATTGGTCCGCAGGGGGCGCATGGATTTTTCAGAGCTACTTGCCGAGCTGTTGCCCGAGGCGCAAGTGCGCAATGCGGTATTGACGGCAGCGGGCATAAAGCCGGGTGGCGAAGATGCCGGGAAATAGTGAAATCACGGGGGCGTGCTCCCCAAAGTCAGCAATGCTTTTAAAGCGTCAAGGAGGTTCCAATGCCAAGTGTACATGAGAAGCTGGAGCGTGTTCGCAAACCTCGCGTTCACATCAAATACGAAGTGGAAACCGAAGGCGCCATGGTGGTCAAGGAACTGCCATTTGTCGTTGGCGTGCTTGGTGATTTCTCCGGCAACCCCACCCAGCCATTGAAACCTTTTGGTGAACGCAAGTTCGTCCAGATCGACCGGGACAATTTCGATGAAGTCATGCGACGCATGACGCCTGGTCTGAACATGAGCGTTCCCAACACGCTCCAGGATGACGGAACGGATTTGCAGATCAACCTCAAATTCGAAAGCATGGACGATTTCCTGCCCGGCGCGGTGGTGGAGCAAGTTCCGGCACTCAAGGCCCTTCTCGATGCGCGCAACGAACTGCGCGACCTGCTTTCCAAAGCGGACCGTTCGGAAGACCTGGAGCGATTGCTGGAAGATATTCTGCAGAACAAGACTGATCTGGGAACGCTTGTATCTGAGCTGAAAGAGAAGAACGGCGAAGGCAAATAGCTTCGCTGCATTAGCATTGCTTCGTTGAGACGCCCCGGCAACGGGGCTTCCCCGGTTCTAGCGGCAGACAAGAAAGCCGCATTTGGAAGGATTGAGACATGAGCGCTGATAGCCTGCTGAAAAATGACGCACAGGCAACGACGACCGAAGAAAATGGCCTTCTGGCCAAGGTGGTTGCCGCAACACGCCAGACCGAACCCGACCGTGCTCAAAATCTTCTGCGCACGCTGACGGATCAAGCCCTCAAGGGTACCGTCAAATATGACCGCAACCTCACAGTTACCCTTAATCAGGCGATTGCCGACCTTGATCGGGCGATTTCCGTTCAGCTCGCCGCCGTCATGCAGGCGCCTGAGTTCACGAAACTGGAGGGCACGTGGCGCGGACTGAACTATCTGGTCAAGAACTCCGAGACGAGCGTCAACCTCAAGATCCGCGTTCTGAACGCCACCAAGCGTGAAGTCAGCCGCGATCTTGAAAAGGCCGTCGAGTTCGATCAATCCCGCCTGTTCAAATCGATTTATGAAGACGAATTCGGCACTCCCGGCGGTGAACCCATGGGCGCCATTATCGGCGACTACGAGTTCGATAACTCGTTCGAAGACGTTCAGTTGTTGCAGGGCGTCTCTTCGATCGCGGCGGCTGCCTTTGCGCCATTCATTTCCGCTGCAAGCCCCCGCATGTTCGGCTTTGACGACTACCGCGATCTGGCGCGCCCACGCGACCTTGAGAAGATTTTCGACACTGTCGAATACGCAAAATGGCGCAGCTTCCGCGAGAGCGACGATTCCCGCTTCGTCACGCTCGCCCTGCCCCGCGTTCTCGCACGGATGCCGTATGGCCCGAAGACCAATCCGATCGACGAATTTGCCTATGATGAGACCAAGGGTTCCGTGAACAACGATCTCGATCATGACGAATATTGCTGGATGAATGCGGCATACGTTATGGGGACGAAGCTGACGGACGCCTTCGCCAAAAATGGCTGGTGCACGGCGATCCGTGGTGCCGAAAACGGCGGCAAGGTCGAAAATCTCCCAATGCATGTCTTCTCCAGTGACGATGGTGATCTGGATTTAAAGTGCCCGACTGAGGTCGGAATCACTGACCGTCGCGATGCGGAACTCGGCAAGCTCGGCTTTCTCCCACTGTGCCACTACAAGAACACAGATTACGCCGTCTTCTTCGGCGCGCAGACGGCCCACAAGCCCAAGCTGTACGACCGGCCGGAAGCGACAGCAAACGCAGCAGTGTCCGCCCGCCTGCCCTACATGATGGCGACGTCCCGGTTTGCCCATTACCTGAAGGTCATGGGCCGCGATAAGATTGGCTCGTTCATGGAGGCATCGGATTGCGAAGTCTGGCTCAATCGCTGGATTTCCAACTATGTCAACGCCAACGACGAGGCAGGCGAGGAGTCCAGGGCGAAATATCCTCTTCGCGACGCCAAGGTCACCGTTCAGGAAATTCCTGGCAAGCCTGGCGCATACAACGCCGTTGCCTGGATGCGTCCATGGTTGCAGATGGAAGAGCTGACGACGTCGCTGCGTATGGTCGCCCGTATTCCAACCAAGAACTGAAGATGAAAAGGGGCAGCAGTGCCCCTCTTCTCGCATTTGCGCCTGGAGCCCATCCATGAAGCCACGGTCCGTTTCGGACACCCGCAGTCAGGCCGACCTGCTCATCGCACTCATAGACGAGGCGTTGAACGCGCAGGTCAACGCCATTTTGCACCATCCTGATTTTCAGGCGATGGAAGCGAGATGGCGAGGGCTTGCCATGGTGGTGCGCGAGGCAAGCCGAGGCCCCGACGTCAAGATCAAGTTGCTGAACGCAAGTTGGCGTGAACTGGCCCGCAGCATGGAGCGGGCGACGGATTTTGACCAAAGCCACCTTTTCGAGATTATCTATAGCCGCGAATTCGGAATGCCGGGCGGCGAGCCTGTCGGTCTGTTGATTGGCGACTACACGTTTTCGCCTGATGACTTGGAGGGCATTGATTCCATAACCGCTCTTTCACAGATCGGCATGGTTGCTGCGGCCGCGTTTTGCCCATTCGTCGCGGCAGCGTCCCCCATGACGGTCGGCCTTGAGGATTTTTCCGAACTGAACCGCGTTCACGACTTTTCATGGTTGAAGCAGGAAAAGTCGCGGCTGCGATGGAATGCGCTGCGTGCGCGTGATGACAGCCGGTTTGTTGGTCTTGTCGCCCCCCGCATCCTTTTACGCTCACCACACAAACCATATTCGCGCAGGCGCGAAGATCCTTTCCCCTTCCGTGAACACGTGTCGGAGGACGGGGAAACATTGCTGTGGGGAAATGCCGCCTTTGCCTTTGGGGCCGTCGTCGTCAGGAATTTCAACGAGAGCGGCTGGTTTGCCGATATTCGTGGCGTAACGCAGGATGCTGTGGATGGCGGCATGCTGTCGCCCGCGCAGTTACCCCCACTCGACTTGGGCCTTGAAAGCGACGGACTTTCAGCACAGCCGCCCGTCGAGGCACAACTCACCACTGGCCAGGAACAACAGTTCTCCGACCTTGGCATCGTGCCGGTCTCTACGACCTATTTGTCCAGCATGGCAATTTTCAACGCAAATCAGTCGCTTCATGCTCCGGGCCATTATTCCGGCGAGAGCGCACGACAAAACGCCAGACTGGCTGCGATGCTGCAATATGTACTCTGCGCTTCCCGCTTTTCGCACTACCTCAAGGTTATCATGCGTGACGACATTGGTGCACTGAGCGATGCGCGCACGATTGAACGCAAGCTGGAAACATGGCTGGCGTCCTATACGCTCGGCAATGACGACGCCGAGGCCACTCTGAGAGCACGCTATCCCCTGCGTTCCGCGGGCATAGAGGTCTTCGAAATTCCGGGAAAACCGGGCAGCTTCTCGTGTACCGTTCGTCTCCAGCCCCACTTTCAGCTGGATGACGTCTCGACCAGCTTTCACCTTATTGCCGAAACGACAACTCCCATTGTCCGCAGCGGGGCAGCCCCCGAACCGCAAAGGATTACCGCATGACACTGCGCGAAGACATCTCCCGCCTGCTCGACGGCGATCAGCTCCAGGAGGCCATTGGCGCCGCAAAAGAACATGTGAAGGTAAAGCCGTCTGATAAGGAAGGCCGCAATCTTTACGTCGACCTGCTCATCCTAGCCGGCGAGTTCGAAAAAGCGGATGCGCAGTGCAACCTTGCCGCCACATTTGCCCCACAGGATGCTGTCGGCTTTTCCATCATCCGCCACCATTTGCGTGCTATGGCAGCACGTAATGCCTGGTTCGTGGACGGTGCCGTCCCCGATTTTGCAAACGGTCCTTCCGAACTCGATCAGCTTGCGATCAAGGCAAATATTGCGGCGCGCGCAGGCGACGCGGAAGCGGCCACGGGCGCGCTCGCGGAACTCGAGGCACAGCGCGGCGAGCTCTCCATTGTCTGCAACGGCAAACCCGCTGGAGATATTCGCGACCTCGATGACCGTATTCCACACGCCCTCGAAGTGTTGACGGACGGAGGTCGCTATCTTTGGATCGATTACGCCAGGATCGAGTCGCTGACGATAGAGCCGATGAAGCGCCCGCGCGACATCGCCTTCCGCCAGGCAGAGTTATCTCTGCGTGACGGCGCCATGGCGTCGGTCTTGGTGCCGTCGCTGTACCACAGCGAAACTGGTAGCCCGACAATGTTGCTGGGTCGCGAAACAATCTGGAACGATGCCGGTCCGCTCGTCACCGGAGAAGGCCAACGTTGCCTGTTGATCGGTGATGATCTCGTGCCATTCCACGAAATATCCACTCTGTCCTCTACTGCTGAAACGCAAGAAAGGCAGACTGCGCGTGGTTGATCCGCTCGAGCAATACAGACCCAAGCAGCGGACGTTGTCTCGGTCGGTTTTCGACCGACTGCTGGATGATGCACCGGATGCGGAAAATGATCCACCCGCCAGCCTCGCTGATCAGGTTCGTGAAATGCGGGAGGTTATTCGCCGCGATCTGGAAGCCCTGCTGAACACGCGGCGCAATCCTGCGGGGCCGTCTGCCGATCTCAAAGAACTGCCAGACGCGCTGGTGAGCTACGGTGTCGATGGCATACTCTCCGCGAACCTCGTCACCGATGCTTCCAAGGCAAAGCTCGCGCAGACGATCGAGCGTCGCATCAGCATGTTTGAAACACGGCTTTCAGATGTTCGGGTCACCATTTTGCGCAACAGGGTGGACGGTGACCGGGCGCTGAGAATGCGCATTCAGGCAACGTTCCGCCTGCATGAGGGCATGCCGCCGATCAGTTTTGAATCCAAGATAGACCCTTCTACCCAACGCTTTCTGGTGGAGGCGGGAAATGCCTGACGGCTTTCTGGAAAAATACAACGACGAACTGTTTGCGCTGAGAAAGCGTGCGTCCCGCTTTGCCAAGGCGTTCCCAAAGATCGCCGGACGGCTGCGGATGACCGGTGACGTTGCCGATGACCCGCATGTCGAACGTTTGATCCAGAGCTTTGCATACTCCGCTGCTCGCGTGCGTCTGAAGCTCGATGATGAATTTCCCGAACTCTCGGACAGCCTGCTCGAGACGCTCTATCCCCATTATCTGGCGCCCCTGCCCTCGATGAGCGTCGTGCATTTCAAGCCAAGCGCCGCTCTTACGACCGTTCAGAGGCTGGAGCGTCATAGCGAAATTCTGGCTGAACCGATTGGCGGGGAGAGCTGCCGGTTCCGGACCGCACAGGACACCGACATCGTTCCGCTGGAAATCTCTGGCGCATCGCTCGTTAGCCAGCCCATCGACGCGCCGTTTTCGGCAAGCAGTGCGGGTGCCGCCAGCTGCCTGAAGCTCTCTCTGCGCACCACAGCGCCACGTCCCACGACATTCCGGGAGATGGGGCTGAGTTCGCTGCAGATTTTCATATCGTCGGCATGGCAGCAGGCAACAGCCCTTTACGAGTTGCTGGCGAACCATTGTGTCGGAGTGGCACTTGCCCAGCATTCCGAAGACAAGAACGCCGTGTTTCTTCCCGCAAAGAACCTGAAAACATCGGGCTTTGCGCGCGACCAGGCCATGCTGCCCTACCCTGCAAACAGCTTCGACGGTTACCGGCTGCTGACTGAGTTTTTTGCGCTTCCGCACAAGTTTCTGTTTCTCGACATTGACGGCATGAACCAGTGGACAGGCGGTGACTGCGAACTTTATATTTATCTTGACGCAGCTGATGCGCGCCTTGAGCGGATGGTCTCGGCAAAGGACTTCGTGCTCAACGCATCGCCCGTCATCAACCTTTTCCAGCAATCCTGTGAGCCGATCAATCTGGACGGCACCCGAACGGAGTACCGGCTGCTACCGGATGCACGGCGCCAGCGAACACGAGAGATCTACGGGGTCGAAGGTGTCCATCTGACAAACCGCTCCGGTCATATCGAAACGACGTCGCCATTCTTTGGCCGAACCCAGAGAAGCAATGGGTCCAATGTGTTCTGGCAATCCTACCGGCGTTTCGACGATGACGATGGTTCATCCGACACGGATATAGCCTTCGTTGACCAGCAGCGTGGGCCATTGGGGCCGCTCGATGTTGTCGCCAGCGTGGAAACGCTGTGTATCAACCGCGAGCTTCCCAGCCAGCTTCCTTTTGGTGGAGGGCACCCCTTCCTTCAGCTATCGGCTGGAAACGAGGCGATCGAGTCCATCCATGCCCTGTTGCCGCCGACGCCGGCCGTGCGAATGACCGAACGATCCGCACGAGAATGGAGGCTGGTCTCCCACCTGTTGCTCAACCATCTCTCGCTCTTTGACAATGGTGGCGCACCGCTCAAGGACATCCTGTCGCTCTACGCCTTCCGCGATACGCCGGAAACACGTCAACTGGTAGAAGCGATCACGTCGGTGGAAGCCAGCAATTCCCACGCCAGGATCGGTTCGGCCATGGTCCCGGGAACAGACATCACTCTGGAGTTTGATCCGGCGATGATCGACCGCTCCGCCGCCTTTGTGTTTGCGAGCGTGCTGAACCATTTCTTTGGTCTTTACACATCCATCAACAGCTTCACGCGCCTGATCGCAACCATGCGCGGTCAATCCGAACCTCTTGCCAAGTGGCCTGCCCGTGCGGCGGACCGCCCGCTACTTTAGGAGGTCTAGATGCCAGAGACAGCCAGGGATATGCGGGAACAGCAAGAGGAGCGACTGGGGCGGGACCCCGGCGCGTTCGAGCCTGCAACGGCCTTTCGTGTCGCACAGCATTTGGCTGAGAACGAGGAGCTGACGATTGGCGCGCATAATGGGTCGCGTCTGACGCCTGTCGCCATCGGCAGCTTTCGACGAAAAGACGGCAAAGCAGAGTTACGCTCGGCTTTCGCGCCGATCATGGGTCCACTCGGCTCGCTGCCACCCGTCTATGGCGAGATGCTGCAAAGGGAAGAGCGCAATCGATCAAAGGCACTGGGCAGTTTTTTCAGTCTGTTCGCGGGCCGTTTCAGCGAGCTTTTCGTTGCTGCTACCGAGAAATACAGGCTCGCTCGGGGTCTGCGTTGGTCAAATGACATGGAGAGCAATGCGTTCCGAAAGACCCTGCTGTCACTTACGGGCTTTGGTACGGCAGGTCTCAGTGAAAAAGTTGGCGTCAAGGATGACGTATTGCTCCGCTTCAGCGGACTTCTGGCAAACCGCAACCGCAATGCGACCGCACTCACCGCTATGCTTTGCGAGTTTACCGGGCTCGATGTCGCCGTCGAACAGTTTCGCAAGCGCTGGGTTCCGCTTCCCGTCCACGAACAAAGCCAGCTCGGTCAGCCGGGCGGCCTGTCGCTCGGGCGGAACGTCTCAGCAGGAAGCGCTGTTCAGGATTTCAGCGGTGGCTTTCGCATCGTGGTTGGCCCTGTCGGCTATGCCGACTATCTCGCGCTGACGCCTGGATCGAAACGCCTCGCGGAAATTTGCGCAGTCACACGCCTTTTCGTCGGCAGTGCCTTTGATTTTGATGTTCAGGTCATTTTGAAAAAAGAGGATGTGCCGTTTTGCCGGTTGGGACAACCGGACGCCCCCGCCAGGCTTGGCTGGAACAGCTGGGCGCGTGTTGCGCCCGCCCAAAAGGATAGTACCGACGCCATCGTGACCGAGCGTGAAGGCTCGGCGCTGTCTGCATGAGGACGAAACGATGAAGCTTGTGCTGAAAGAGAAAAACGCGGGTGTTGGAAAGCCCACGCTATGGAGTTTTGAACACGGCTGCCGGGTCATAGGGCGGTCGAGTGACTGCGACTGGCAGGTCAATGACGATGCCAGGCGTGTATCGAAAATTCATTGCACGCTCAACCGTGATCGCGAAGGCTTCACGATCCTCGACCGTAGTGCAAACGGAACACAGGTGGATGGGCGCCTGCTTCTGGAGGGCCAGACGGCACGATTGAACAATGGATCGCAGATCGGCATCGGTGGGCAGGTTTTCGAAGCGGTCATCACGGGTGAAGCCGAAATGGATTTCGGCGACCCCGACACGTCTCTTCGGATCAGCGACGAGAGTATGACGATCTCGGCCATCCTTGCGGACATCGCCCCAAACGGCCGTTCAGCGCGCGGCGTGATTGCAGGCGGCGCCACCAACGATGAGTGGCCCGAAGCTGTCGCCAATCAATCGGGCAAGAAAAGCAAATCCATCTCGCGCAATGTGGAGATCGGCTGGAACGCCCCGCCTGCGACATCCGGTATCGGCGTCGTTCTGCCCAATGACTGGGATAAGGAACCGGATGAGAGCAGCAAACACGAACATACGGATGCGTTGAATATCCCGGTCATGGTCACGCGGCCAAAGACGAAGGCTGCGCCGGAAGATTTCGATGCCGTTTTTACGGATGCGAACGACACGTTCGAAATCGAGGAGCCGCAACTCCCTGTCTTTTCTCCAACGCAGGACGCCATTGACGATCTTCTGGTCCAGCTGGAAAAGGAAACTGCCGAAAGTCTTGCCGTTTTGGATATCGACTACACCGC
Source organism: Rhizobium skierniewicense Ch11 (assembly GCF_023757665.1). Lineage (NCBI taxonomy): Bacteria > Pseudomonadati > Pseudomonadota > Alphaproteobacteria > Hyphomicrobiales > Rhizobiaceae > Rhizobium > Rhizobium skierniewicense. The sequence goes on along the minus strand of NZ_RXPG01000030.1, from coordinate 320,568 downwards.
AATCGATATCGAACCGAGCGACGACACTGCACGCGGACGGATAGAGGGCCTTATCCGCCAGCAGCGCCTCCTAGCATCGACACTTGAGACGCTGATCCAGACGTGTACCCGCAAGCTTGAACCGAGGCTAGTCGAGGCCATGGCAGATGCGCAGAACGACTGGCGAGCCAAGATAGAGCGTAAGGAATGGCGCTCCGTGATCAAGCGCACCGACTACTGGTCCGCATATAAGCAGCAATTTGAACAGGAAGGCCGGCAATTGTCCGTCCGGCAGTTTCTCCAGCGCGCAGCACAGGGCGATGTGACGCAGGAAGAAGCAGCTTCCAATCACGAAACAGATACCAAGGGGGTAAGCAGACAAGATGAGGCATGAAAACCGCGTTGCCTGGAGCGAAGGCATGTTCCTTCGTGTTCAACATTTTCAGCAATCGGACCGTTGGACAGAACGGCTCGTGCGCAATACCACACGCAACTTGTCCCCTTACCCCTGGGGCATAGCGGAAATCGGTATTGACCGCAGCGCCCTGGCAATCGGTCAGTTTGCCCTCTCAAACCTACGCGGTATCTTGCCTGACGGTACACCTTTCGAGGCTCCCGAGGATTCTGACCTGCCTCCGCCACTGGATCTGGATGAGGGCGTCAAGAATGCCATCGTGTATCTGGCGCTGCCCGCACGCCAGCCGGGCAAGGCAGATATGTCCAGCGGCAACATTGCCAACACAAACAGTGTGCGGGTCGTTGCGACGACATACGAAGCCTCGGACGCCAACGTCGACACCGATTTTGTGGCGCCGATCGACGTAGGGCGCCTCAGCCTGCGCTTCCTGAAGACGGGCGACGATCTTTCCGGCTATGATCTGATTGGTCTCGCAAAGGTTATCGAGGTCCGATCGGATCGGGCGGTTATTCTCGATCCTGACTTCATTCCTCCATCCTTGAACTGCGCCGCCTCCTCGCGGCTGGGTGAACTTCTGACGGAATTGCTGGGCATTGTCCGTCATCGTGCGCAGGCTATTTCCGAGCGCATCGGCGATCCGACAATCCGCGGGACTGCCGAAGTCGGCGATTATTTCCTGCTGCAAATCCTCAATCGCGCTGACCCCCTGCTTGCCCATTTTTCCGCGAATGCGACGCGCTTCCACCCCATCAGATTTTACGAGGATTGCATTCAACTGGCTGGTGAGCTGGCAACCTTCACCACCGAGAGGAAGCGTGCGACGGAATTCCCGCCCTACAGGCATGATGACCTAAAGGCCAGTTTCGCAGCGGTGTTTGATGACCTGCGCACCTCACTGTCGGCCGTGCTGGAGCAATCGGCAGTGGCCATCGAGCTTGTGGAGCGCAGACATGGCGTACGCGTCGGCACCATCCACGACAGGACGTTGCTGCGTGACGCAGGCTTCGTGCTGGCAGTGCGTGCGGATATGTCGGCAGAGGACATCCGTCGCAAGCTTCCCGCCCAGATCAAGGTGGGTCCGGTGGAGCGTATTTCCGAGCTCGTCAACGTAGCACTTCCGGGCATCCCGGTTCGCTCGTTGCCCGTGTTGCCACGCCAGTTGCCTTACCGTTCAGGCACGATCTACTTTGAAATCGATACGAAAACCCCTCTTTGGAAGCAGCTTGAAACCTCAGGCGCCATAGCGCTGCATCTCGCCGGCGAGTTTCCGGGCCTCGAGATGGAAATGTGGGCATTACGCGAATGAGCACCGAAAAGCCCTCCTCCTGGCAAGATTTACCGACGGTCGTGGAAATCACCGACGAAAGCCGTGCGCGCAATCAAAGCGCCCGTAACATGGCGGCCATCCTCGATGACATCATCGAAGGTGAGGATGCCCCTGCACGCACATCCAGCGGGGATGGTGGCCTGCCCATCGATGCGCTTCTCACCAGCTTCCGCTTTGGTGGCGAAGAGGTACCAACGCTGGTCCAGTCGGCAGCCCCCCTTCTCAACCTCGCGCATGTCTTACGGTTCAGCGACGCTCAACCGAGCCCCGACCATCTTCGCCGTGCCTGCGTGGAAGCGATCACTCGCTACGAGCGGGATTTGGCATCGGCCCGCATAAGCCCGGAGCGGGCACGAGCAGCCCATTACGTTGTCTGCGCCACGGTGGACGACGTCATTTTGAGCAAACCCTGGGGCGTTCGCGCGGGCTGGGCTCGCTCCGGGCTGGTTTCCACGTTCCACAATGACGTGACGGGCGGCGACCGCGTTTTCGATATTCTCGACCATTTCCACCAATCGCCCGGCGCCAACAAGGACCTGCTGCTGCTGATCTATCTGTCGCTGTCGCTGGCCTTCGAGGGGCGGACACGCGTCTCTGCCAAGGGCGCACTCGAGCTTTCACGCATCCGCGACAGCCTCTATAAAACGCTGATCGGCCAGTACGGTGTGTTCGAGCGTGAACTATCCCCCCACTGGAAAGGTGTGGAGGCACGGCACACGCCGCTTCGTACCATGGCGGCTCTCTGGACGCTCCTGTCCCTGATCGCCCTGGCATTCGCCTTGGGCTACCTGTTCTTTACGCTCACGTTGAACAACGCCTCGGACTCGACCTTCGAGCGCCTGGCATCGCTACCACCCAACGAGACGCCGAGCGTGCTGATTGCGGCACCGCCGCCGGAAGCGCCGCCTGTCCAAGCGGAAGAAAAGCCTCCGGTCGTCGAGGTTCCCCCACCGGCGAGGCCACCGGAGCCTACACGACTGGATAATCTCTTGGCGTTTCTCCAGCCCGAAGTTCAAAGAAATCTGGTGACACTGGCCAATGTCAATGGACGCCTGCGCGTTCGCATCAATAACTCTGGCCTGTTTGAAGTCGGTAGCGCCGATGTCAGCCCGCAGTTTCGGGATCTGATCCAGCGTATCGGCGGTGCGCTTGCGGCTGAAAACTTCCGTGCTGTGGTCATTGGTTACACCGACAATGTGCCGATCAAGACCGTCCAGTTTCCATCCAACTGGCATCTTTCAGAAGCGCGCGCCAAAGCGGTTGGCGATATCCTCTCCACTTTTGCTGGTGAGGATGCGATCCTGACGGAAGGGCGTGCAGACAGCGACCCGATCGCGGACAACAGCACGCCTGAGGGCCGCGAGAAAAACCGCCGAACGGAAATCATGGTTTTGACCAACCCTGACGAAAAACTCAGCGAGGCCGGCATCCTGTCTCCAACGGTCACAACGACAACCGGACAGCCAGCAGGAGAAACCCAGCAATGAATCCGCTGAGTTATTTTTATACAATCCGGTCTTATGTCGATAGCTATGCAGCGCTTGTCGGCCGTCGCTTCGTCTCGCTCATCTGGGCGGTCGCACTGTGCGTCGTCATCTGGTTCTACGGGTATCTGGTCGCCTTCGGGTCGTTCAAACCCTTCGGAACGACGCAGGCTCGCATCATCGCTATTTGCGTCATCCTGCTGGTCTGGGTTGTCTATATTGGCATCTCGCTCTACAGAGCGCGCAAACAGGATAAGGAACTTGTCGACAGTCTCGAGCAGGAAGCGCTGGCCAATCGACAGGCAGAAATTGGAGAAATCCAGACACGCCTCAAGGAAGCGCTGGCGCTTCTGCGACGCATCACCAAGAAGCGTTTCGGCTATATTTACGATCTGCCTTGGTATGTCATCTTTGGCGCGCCCGGTTCGGGCAAGACAACGGCACTGACCAATTCCGGACTGCAATTTCCCTTGGGCGATGCATTGGGTGAAAATGCTGTCAAAGGCGTTGGCGGAACGCGAAATTGTAACTGGTGGTTCACGGATGAGGCGATCCTGATCGACACCGCGGGTCGCTACACCACCCAGGATGATCTGGATGGCGCGTCCAAGGCTGGTTGGGAAGGCTTTCTCAACCTTTTGCTTCGTTACAGGCGTTCACAGCCGATCAACGGCGCACTGGTGACCTTGTCCATCCCTGATCTGCTCAGTCGCGATCCGGAGGAGCAGCGTCAGGAGCTACGTGCCATCCGTCAACGCATGTCGGAACTGGATGAGTATCTTCGTGCGCGCGTTCCAGTCTATGTCGTTCTGACCAAGGCCGATCTTCTGGATGGCTTCGTTGAGTTTTTCGATGGCTTCAACAAGACGGATCGTCATCAGGTCTGGGGAACGACGTTCAAACTGGACGAGAGCTACACGTCGCAGGAATTGCCGCAACGGTTCCTCGAAGAATTCGAACTCCTTCAACAGCGCGTCGATGCCATGCTGATTGAGCGTCTGCAACAGGAGCAGAATGCGGAAATCCGTGGCCGCATTTTCCGCTTCCCCGCAGAACTCGCCAAACTGAAAGACAGGCTGCATGAAGCGCTGACAGAGCTGTGCGCCAGTTCCCCGCTGGTCGAAGCCCCCCTGATGCGCGGCGTTTATCTCGCGTCAGGAACCCAGGAAGAAGCAGGCACGTCCGCGCCGCGTGCTCGCCGCAGCTACTTCCTCGCACGGCTGTTCAAAGAGGTCATCTTTCCTGAAGCAGCCTTGGTCATGCGCGACAAGCGTCTGTCAGGCAGACAGTTGCTGGTCCGGCGTGTGGCTTACGGTCTGTCGGCCGCCGTGGTCGCCATTGTTTTCACGGGTTGGATTTTCACGTATTTTTCCAATACGCAAGCGCTGGCGGAAGCCGACCGCAAACTCAACGCCTATCAACAACTCGTTCAAGGCATAGACGTCCGGAACGTATCGGATGCGGATTTCCTTCGCATTCTTCCGGCACTCGACAATCTGCGTGACGTGAATTCCGGTTTCTCGGAAGGTCGCGTCTGGAAAGTCGGGTTCGGGCTCGATCAGGAAGAGAAGATCGCCGGGCGTCAACGCGATGCCTATCAGCGTGCGCTGAATGCGCTGTTGCTGCCACGCATGATCGTGCAGCTTCAAAAGCAGCTGGACGATCAAAACGACGTCACCCGAACATTCAACTCTCTCAAGCTCTACGGCATGCTGGGTGGACTGGGCACGCTCGACCGTGACTTTCTCGATGTACAGTCGCAGGATATGTTTGCGTCGCTCTACCCGGGAGATGGTCGCGCTGCGGCACGCGAGGCGCTGCATCAGCATGCACTCGCACTGGCCGGAGGCGTTCTGGCGCCGATCGAACTCGACACCCGCCTGATTGCCAAGGCGCGGCAGACCATTCGCGACCAAGCGGTCGGCGCACGCGCCTACGATATTCTCGCGGGTCTTCCGCAAGCCCGTGCATTGCCCGAATGGAGCCCGTCAGGTGCCTTCGGAGCATTGGGCGACCGCGCGATAGAACGAAAAAGCAAAGCCCCCTTGCTGGATGGTATCGAAGGTCTGTTCACGGCGAACGGATATCGTGCCGTCGTCATCCCGCAGGTCGCTTATGCGTCCCGTGTCGCACTCTCGGAGGCATGGGTGCGCGGCTCAGATGAGGCGATCCGCGGCACCACCGTCGAAAGTGTCGCGCAATCAGCCCTGCAGATCTACTTTGACCGTTTCGAGAAGCGCTGGAACGAGGTTCTGACCGACGTTCGTGTGAAACCATCCCAGAGCTTGGGCGATGCGGTCGAGACGACCCGCATCCTCGCCAATGACCGCAACATCACCATCGAAGCGGCCAAGTCGATCGCCGAGGCCACGGATCTGAGGCCAAATGCAGGGGCGAGCCTGACGACGTTGGCTGCCACAGACGATGGCGATACGACCGCCACCATCCTTTCAGCCACCGTGGATGCGGCCGACCCCTACGCCCGCCTTCGCGAAATGCTGGCCGCCAAAGGTCCTGCCCAGACGGATACCTCAAATCAGGCAAATGGTGGGAAGCAGGCTGGCTCACCATCCGAACAGCTCTTGGCAAACATCAAGGCCCTGCATGAACAATTGGCACGCTCCTCAACCACCTCGGACGAAGTGGCAAAGGTGTTTGACGTCGACAGCCAGTTGACGAAAGCCAATCAGGATCTCCTCCAGGAGGCACGACAGCTGCCTGCACCACTGGATGTCTGGGTCGCAGGGCTTGCAGCGGATGTTGGCTCTCTTGCCGTCAAATCCGCCAGAACGAAGATTGCCGATCTCTGGGGTGCCGAAGGTTCCTCACTCTGCTCATCCATCGTCACCGGTCGCTATCCGTTCGACAGGTCGTCAACCCGGGATGTCGCGATGGCGGATTTCACGCGCTTGTTCGGGCCAACCGGCACCTTCCAGACGTTCTTCAAGCAACGCATGGAGCCCTTTGTTGACAAGACGGCGAGCCCTTGGGGTTGGAAAGGAACATTCGGCGCTGAAGGAATGTCCAGCGAAGCCATCGCGCAGTTCGAGAATGCGGATAAGATTTTCAGAGCGTTCTTCCCGAATGGAAGCGAGACCCCTGCCGTATCGATCAACGTGAAGCCCGTCTCCCTGACAGAAGCGTCGAGCGCAGTCATGCTCGAGATCGAGGGGGAACGTGTGGTGTATTACCACGGCCCCGTCCAGGCGAAATCGATCACCTGGCCTTCCACGAGCAACTCGGCGAACCTGTCGCGCATCGCCTTCCAACCTGGCGGATGGCAGCAGGCCAAGACGGAGAATGGCGACTGGTCGCCCTTCCGCCTGTTTGACGACGCCAAGATAGAAACGCAGTCGGGCGACATGCTGAGAGCCCGTTTTGAGAATGGCGAGCAGACAGCCGAATTCGACATACAATTCGGCTCGGTGCTCAATCCATTCAAACTGGATGCGCTCGCCAATTTTTCTTGCCCGGTCCAGTTCTAGAAACTGGGTCAAAAAATTCAATGGAGGACACAATGAAGGTAGCAAAACAAACCCATTCCGAAACCGCTTTGCCGGGCTGATGGCCAAGCCGGTTGCAAAACCCGTCAAAGCCGCGGTCGAGACAGACCGGATCGGCTTTTTCGGAAAAATTCCCAGTCACGGTGATTTCATCTCCGAAGGGCTGGACCGCGAGTTGATCAGCGCCATTGACGGCTGGCTTCGCGCTGGCATGCATGCCTGCGCCGATGTCTTTGTCGATCGCTGGAGCGCGGTGTTTTCCACATTCCCACCCATCCGCTTCATCATAGAGCGCGGCGTTTGGGGCCGCCACGCCTATACCGGCGTGCTCATGCCGAGCAGAGACCGTGTGGGCCGTAAATACCCACTCGTCATTCTGGCCCAACTTGGAGATTTCAAAGACCACCCAAAGGCGCTCTATCTTGACGAGACCTGGTTCATGGCAGCCGAAGCGCTCGCGGAAACCTCCCTGACGGCGGATTTCGATATGGCCCGATTTACGATGTCCGTGAAGCGCCTGCGCATGCCGAAACCACGTGAGGATGACGATACTCTCCCCGCCCCTACGTCCGGTCAGCCGACCAGCCTCTGGTGGCACATCGACCCTGAAAGCCGCAGGCCCCGTGGAATCAAGATCGATGGCCGGCCGACCACGACAGATTTCGTCCGGCTGTTCAGAACATCGGCACCGGAGGAAAACACATCTGCGGCCAAAACAGAACCAGATCTATCCCCCAAGAGCCAGCGACCCACCATCGTCCCGCAGAGTGCAGTGGCACAGGAGCCGAAGCCAAGACACACACCTGCACCGGATATTGTCTATAGCTATGCGACGCATCCAGGAACGCGGCTCAGCGTCAATGCCGACGCCCTTTTCGTCTCCAAATCTCCAACACTGTTTGCCGTTGCTGACGGCATCGGAGACGGCAACCCCGCCGTGGAAGCCGCGAGACTGACGACAAACGCGCTGACCGATGTTGCTGATAGCGACCATGCAGACAGCACGGCGCAGGACATCAAGGGCAAGTTGGGTACGGTCAACAGTCTGCTCCTGTCGCGTCAGATTTCGGCAGAAACAACGAGGCCATTGGCAAGTGTGGTCGTCGCGTCCATCGTTGGCCGGACGCTCACCGTTCTCTGGTCCGGTGACACCCGGGCCTACCTGTTGCGCGACGGGACGATGCACCTCCTCTCACGCGATCATGTCATCGTTGGCATGAAAAAACAGCTTTCCCAATGCGTTGGTCACGCACAGCAGTTCAGGCCCAGCAACGTCAGTGAGGAATTCGGGACGAATGACAGGCTTTTATTGTGCAGTTATCCGCTCATGCAGGCACTCAAGGAACGGGTGGTCGCCGAAATCCTGCACGACACGCCGATCAACGATTGCGCAAATGCCTTGATGCAGGAAGCATTGATCGAGAACGTGCGTGAAAACATCAGTGCCATCGTTATCGGAGACCGGCTTGAACGACGCGGGTAACGATCGTGATGTTTCAGAGCGTTTTTCGCAGCTTCTGACCGCGATCCGCGCATCACACGACCCACAGGATATGACTGACCGCATTCGTGACGCCCTTGATCGCAGAACGGAACGTCTATCGGACGGAGGTGCCGTATTCATCGAGGGAAGTTTTGCGGTCGATGACGTTTTATATGAAAGCGGGACGACACAAATATTGCGGGTCACACAACGCGACCTGGGCGATTGTTTCGCAATCAAAACAATGCCGCCTGGAAAGCGAGATGACCAGCTCCTCGCCCAGAGGCTAAGGCGCGAAGCTAAAATCGGCCTTGGTCTGCGCCATCCTGCGGTGCAGGAAACCTCCGCGCTCCTGCGGCTGCGCGATGGTCGCCCGGGCTTGTTACAACCTTGGGCTCCCGTTTCTCTCGCCTCGCTTTTGAAGACCCGGAACCTTCGACCGGAGGAAATACTGGGCCTTCTCCATACGATTTTGCAGGCCCTCTCATTCCTGCACGGCGCAGGTTACGTCCACTGCGACGTCACCGCAGGCAATATCATGATGCCCGAAGAGGATCTGGCGAAAGCCAGGCTTGGAGATTTCGGCATAACACTGCGAACCGGAGAGCGGCATCGCGATCTTGGACTTGCCATTGCCGGTTCACCGGAGTTCTCAGCGCCAGAACAACTCGCCGGAGCCCCAGCCCACCCGGTTCAGGATATCTACGCCGTGGGCCGACTGGCCACACGCCTCATGGCAGATCAGCGCAGCGACAATTGTCCGGTGTTGACCGTGTTCAGAGACACCTGCACACATGAAAACGCTGCACAGCGGCCTCAAAGTGCCGATGAAGCATTGAACCTTCTCAACGACGATCGTTAAGCGTTTCTCGCTATATGGCTTGCTTCAAGCAAGTCTCAGTTGGATGAGCCAGGCTGCGGAGCCGCGGCCGTCGCTGCGCTCTTCTGGAAGACAGTCAGCAGCTTTGCCGTATCGACGAGAGGTGCGTTGCTGGCATAGAGGACATCGCCTTTCTGCATCTGGAACATCTGCATCAGAACGATGCTGGACGCGTCTCGCATGTTGACGTGATAAATGACCGGCCTGACGCTCGTTGCGACAGCCGCAGGTCCCTTTGATCCCGCAGCAACGGTCGATGGAACCTGCACGATTTCATTGCGGAAGACGTAGACGTTGCGCGCATCTGCGCGATCATCCAGCAAACCACCGGCACGGCCAACGGCCTGCGCAAGGGTCAGCTTTCCGGTTTCGAACTGGAATTCTCCAGCGCTTTTGAACGCACCCAGAGCCGTGATGCTCGATGCTTCGCCGTCGATCATGATCTGGTCGTCAGGCGATACGCGAATGTTCTGGCGGTCTTCCCGCGTGATGCGATCCAGCGATGCACTTGCACGCTGCGTGCCACGCACAACGGTCACAGTCGCCGCACTTGGCGCAACTGTTGGACCACCGGCCTGATTGATGACGTCGAGCACACGCTCCTGGCGGGCCGTCAACGCGATCTTGCCGGGCGTCTTTATCGCACCGCTCAACATGACAGCACTCGTCGGCTTATCGACCACGGTGACGACAGCCTGTGGATTGACTGCCGAGCCCTTGAGACCGGATACGACCTGAGACTGAAGCCCTTCGGGTGTAGAATCGATAACGCGTTTCTTGCCCACGAAAGGCAGGTTGACACTGCCACTCTGGTCAACCGTGAAGCGTCCGAGATTGAGTGTCTTGCTCTGGGTGGACGAGAACAGGCCATCTTCACCCGTATCCAGCACGGTGATGTCGATGACATCGCCACGGCGCAGACGCTGCGCATTGTAGCCGGTGTTGCGAAGTGCCGTCAGACCGGGGCCGGATGCGCTCTCCACGAGCGATGGCGACACGGACGCCGCCGGAGCATTGGCAAGCTCTACCACGCGGATACGCTCATTGGTTTGGGGAAGTTTTGCAGACCGAATATTGCCTGCCGTCGGCCCGTCAGACGGCTTTGCACAACTGCTCAGCAAAGCCAACAGAAGAACCGAAACAACCTTCTTCATCCCATATCCCCATGAAAGAATCGCTTACACGCAGGAATAGCAGCAAGAGGTTAAGTCGCAACAACTTTGAAGCCGAAAATTGAAAATGCCGTGATACGTGGATCGCCCTGTGTGGCCAATTGGCAACCAGTTACGTAACGGTATGTTTCGTTTACCGAAATCGAGATGAAGAATGGTTTATAAAACGTAAATTTCTTCCGATGGTCATTAATTTTTTTGGCCAAATGGACGCGTGACGCAAGAGGTCTCTGCCGTCTAGTTCACCTCCGCTTTTTCCGCCTGTCTATTGCGGGACGGCACTCTTCCTGGCCGTCCGAAAAGATAGCCCTGTGCCTGCGTGCACCCCTCATCGACAACCATTCTGTATTGGCTATCTGTCTCGATCCCCTCCGCCGTAACCGGCAAGTCGAGGCTGCGGCCAAGACCGATGATGGCGCGGACAATGGAGTGGGCATTTTCGTCATGCTTCATGGCTGCAATGAAGCTCCGGTCGATCTTGATCTTGTCAAACGGAAAACTGCGCAAATTACTGAGCGAGGAGTAACCTGTTCCAAAGTCGTCCATCACGATCGTAACGCCCAGTGCCTTCAATTGTCGCATCGTCGCCAGCGTCACTGCCCTGTCTTTCAAAAGTGCAGCCTCGGTCATCTCAAGTTCAAGGCGCGAGGGCGCCAAGCCGGTTTCCTTCAAGACCGAGCAGATGGTGTAGGAAAGGTTGGCAAGCGAAAACTGGACGGGAGATACATTCACCGCCAGTTTGATATGCGGCTTCCAGCGCACGGCTGTGGAGCAGGCTTCCCGCAATATCCACTCTCCCAGCGCGATGATGATGCCGCTTTCCTCCGCAATGGGGATGAAGACATCCGGGGGTACCATGCCGCGCGTGGGGTGCCGCCACCGCACCAGCGCTTCGTAGCCGGCAACCTCGCCGTTTTCGACGGAATGAACCGGTTGATACAAAAGCTCGAGTTCATTGCGACTGATGGCCTGACGAAGATCGGACTCCAGCCGCCGCTTCTCCTTGGTTTCCTGATCCATCGCCGGATCGTAAAAGGCAATGATGCCGCGACCATTGATCTTGGCACGGTAGAGCGCCAGATCCGCTGCGTGCATCAACGTTTCGATGTCATTGCCATTTCCCGGAAAGGCAGCAATGCCGATCGTTACGCCGACAGCTGTTGGATCGCTGACATAGTCCATCTCCTGCCGAAACGTCGCCAGAATACGCTCACCGAGTCCGCGTGCATCTTCGGCTGTCGTGCCAAATGTTGTCAGTATCACGAACTCGTCGCCCCCCAGTCTGGACACAAGATCACCAGGCCGCGCGGTCTGCTGCAATATCCGCGCGACGTCCTTGAGAACACGGTCGCCTTCGGCGTGTCCGAAAAGGTCGTTGACGGCTTTAAACCGGTCGAGATCGAGAGACAGGAGCGCGAATTCGTCATCGGTCTGTGCGATGGCGATATGGTTGCTCAACCGCTCCTGGAACAGTTTTCGGTTGGCGAGCGAAGTCAAAACATCGTGTCGAGCCAGATACTCAATTTCCCGCAAGGCACGGCGTTTTTCGGTCAGGTCACGAACGGCCATGACCTCGCAGGGACGGCCTCGATACTCGATCGTTCGAACGGCAAGCTCAAACGTACGGGACCTGTCACCCCTGTTCGGGACGGCCTCCACAGCTGAAACGCGAGGAAGATGCGCAGCAATACCATCATCGGCATGCATCAGGTCATCGGCATTTTCACCGATAAGGGAAGCCTCACTGGTATCGAAAAGTGCAGCAAAGCGAGTGTTGACCTCAACGATGCGACCATCTCGGACAACAGCCAAGCCATCCAGCGTCGCTCCGACCAGGCCTTTCAAGTCGACCAGATACCTGTCTACCAATGCGGCAGCACCGGTGAGCGCCAACCCGACGAATGTGACACCACTGATGGCCGCCATCAAAAACAGGCGATCAAGACTGTCATCAAGTGGCCCGACAATGCTCGGATCTGGGACAAGGATGGTTGATGACATGGCGGTGAAATGCAGGGCAAGCACACCAATTATGGATGCAAGAGCTGCGGTAGCGATCTGTTTCCACCCCCGCAGGCGCTTAAAAAAGATAAAGGACGCAGTAAAAAAGACAGCCGCGACAGCTGTGCCGACCACAATGGGGGCAATGCGATATTCAAGTGTCGCCGCTACCTGCATCCCGGCCATGCCAATGAAATGCATGGCAGCGACGGTGACCGTGATGATTGCGCCGGACAAAACCGCCGCGCCAGTCTTATGCCACAGGAATTGCAGACTGAGCCAGAAACCTGCAACAGCGACCACCGCAGACAAAGCTGTAAACGGAAAATCGAAACCGATTGGCAGACTACCCTGATAGGCGAGCATGGCGATAAAGTGCGTCGCCCAAACGCTGAGGCCCGATGCGAAAGCTGCGACCAACGCCCAGTAGGGGCGCCGTTTCAAGGGACTCTCATCTGCGCGAAGAAGCAGATGGAAGAAAGACAACATCCCTAGAAGAGCGATGACGGCAGCAAGGGCAACAGTATGTTGATCATGTTGTAACGCAACGCATTCAAGTACAGCGAACACCGCACCCATCCTCAATAGTGAACAACCAGCTATGTTTATTAGTACAGCTAACTTTAGAAATTACTAATCCAAATTGTCGTCTATGGCTTGAACGCAAAGAAACCCGCACATGGCGGGTCTCAATAAAACGTGTTTTCGCAGTTCCGATGGCTTAGATTTCAGGGCAGCCGCGAACGTTTGCAAATGTGATCGTGTCCTGGCCGCGGCGCGTGAAACCCTCGACGACGACCCGACGTGGCGTGACCCGGACGATCTCCGGATCACGAAGTCCGGATGCGCGGGCAGCAGCGCGGGCTTCGCGCTCACTGCAACCGCGGTCGCGTGGTGGGCCGCGGCGATCCATATCGCGGTCGCGGATCACGGGGCGCACGCCGTCGCGGCCGATCTGCAACTCTATATCCTGCGCTTTGGCGGGCGCCGTCATCGCAATACCCGATGCTGCCATGACAACGGCAAGACCCGTAATCTGCACTAGCTTGAACATATTCCCTCCTGTGTGCCCTGATCGCGGCACATATGAATTTTCAGGGGTAATAACGTGCATGGAGATCGCTTGTTCCCTACAGGCACCAAGAAAAGTCCCGGCAACGACGCCGGGATAGGGTTTATGCAGCATCGGCCGTAAAGGCTGACTGGATCAAAGTCCTGGTATAATCGGCAGTCGGGTTGTTGAAGACGTCATCGGTCTCTCCCTCCTCGACAATCCTTCCATCCTTCATGACAATGACGTAGTCCGAGATTGCCTTGATCACCGACAAATCATGGCTGATGAAGATGTAGGACAGGCCATGGGCCGTTTGTAGATCACGCAACAGGTCAATCACCTGCCCCTGCACCGACCGGTCAAGCGCGGAGGTCGGTTCATCGAGAATGACCACATCCGGTTTGAGGATGATGGCGCGTGCGATGGCGATGCGCTGGCGTTGGCCACCGGAGAACTCGTGTGGATAACGGTTGCGGGCCGCTGGATCGAGTCCCACTTCCGTCAACGCTTCGACGGCCCGCTTGTCACGCTGGGCGCGGCTGAGTTCCGGGGCATGGACATACAGACCTTCGGTGATGATTTCACCCACTGTCTGGCGGGGAGAAAGCGAACCATACGGGTCCTGAAACACCAGCTGAAGCTGACGCCGCATCGGCCGCATGGCTTTTCTGTCGAGATCGGAAATGTCCGTCTTGCCAAAGAACAACCGCCCCGTGGAGGGCGTCAGCCGCAGCAATGCGCGGCCCAGCGTCGATTTTCCCGAACCGGACTCGCCGACGATACCGATCGTCTGCCCCTGGCGCAGATTGACGGTGACGCCCTCGACCGCTCGAAACGCACTGGCCTTGGCAAAAAGGCCGCCAGGTATCTGGTAGTCAACCGTCACATTCTGACCGGACAGAACAACCGGCGCATCCGGGCCGACAGGTGGTTTGTGACCACTGGGCTCGGCATCCAGAAGCATCTTGGTGTAATCGGCCTGCGGACGCTCGAAAATGTCTTCCGTCGTTCCCGTTTCCACAATCTCGCCACGCCGCATGACAGCAACCCGGTCGGCGAAGTGTCGGACGACACCCAGATCATGCGTGATGAGGACCACCGCCATCCCGAAACGCTGTTGAAGGGATTTGAGCAGGTCAAGAATTTGCGCCTGGATGGTGACATCCAGCGCAGTGGTCGGTTCGTCAGCGATCAGCAGGTCCGGTTCGTTGGCAAGCGCCATGGCGATCATCACGCGCTGGCGCTGACCACCCGACAACTCGTGTGGGTAGCTATCGATCCGTCTGTTCGGATCAGGAATACCGACGAGCTTCAGCAGTTCCAGAACGCGCGCCCGTGCTTCGGCTTTGCTGGCCCCGCGATGGTAAATGATCGGCTCGGCGATCTGCTTGCCGATCTTGTAGAGCGGGTCGAGCGACGTCATTGGCTCCTGAAAGATCATCGTGATCTTCGCGCCTCTGATGTTGTTCAGCTCATCCACCGGCAAAGCAACGAGTTCGCGCCCCCTGTATTGGGCGGAGCCCTGAACGCGGCCATTGGCAGCGAGCAGACCCATGATACCCATCATGGTCTGGCTTTTGCCGGAGCCGGATTCTCCCACGACGGCCAGCGTCTCTCCCGCTTTCACGTCGAGATCGATACCCTTCACGGCGTTGACATCACCGTCTGGCGTGGTGAAATCGACCTTGAGACCGCGCACGGTCAGGATGTTGTCAGATGTCGTATTCATGTCAGCGATCCTTGGGATCGAGCGCGTCACGCAGACCGTCGCCCACAAAGTTCAGAGAAAACAGCGTCAGCACGAAGAAGGTCGCCGGGAAGATCAGCAGCCATGGAGCCGACTGCATATTGCTGGCACCTTCGGAAATCAGCGCCCCCCAGCTGGTCAACGGCGCCTGAACGCCAAGACCGAGGAATGACAGGAAGCTTTCCAGAAGAATGACCTTCGGCACCACCACAGTCACAAAAACGACCACCGGTCCGATGGTGTTGGGAATAATGTGACGGCGGATGATCTGCCAGTCTGTCAGGCCCAGCGCCTGCGCGGCACCCACGAATTCACGCCGTTTGAGAGCCAGCGTCTGGCCACGCACGATGCGCGCCATATCCAGCCATTCCACCGCCCCGATGACAAGGAAGATCAGGATGAAACTTCGCCCGAAGAACACGACGAGCACAACGACCAGGAACACGAAAGGCAACGAATAGAGAATTTCCACGAAGCGCATCATCGCATTATCGACACGCCCGCCAATATAGCCTGCGGTTGCGCCATAGACGACACCGATACCGAGTGAGACGAGGCTGGCGAGAACGCCGACCGCAATCGAGATCTGCCCCCCCAGCATGACCCGAACGAGAAGGTCGCGACCGTTGCTGTCTGTGCCGAAGAAGAAATATTCTCGGTTCACATCGCCTTCGATCTTCAGCGTGCGGCCATCGTCTTCGGTGGCCACGACTGTGGTGTTTTCGAACTCATTGGCACGGTCGAAATAGCGCGTCGTGCGCGGATCGATCTGGCTGGACGACGTCACGGTCGCCGTAAATTTCTGGCCTTCGACCGCGAATTCCTTGAGGTCGACCCGTGCACGACCGGCAACCCCGTCCATCACACCCTGAAGACTACCGGCATCGGGCCGGGCTTCGAGGCTGGGCGGCACCGAGACGTAGGACGAAAACACCTGATCATAGGTGTGGGTGAGGAAATGCGGGCCTAGAAACGAAAACAGCGTGATCAGCAACAGCATGACCGAACCGGCCATGGCGGCTGTGTTTCGTCGGAAACGCATGGTTGCGAGTTGGAACAGGCTTCGGCTTTTCACCGAAGGAGAAACGGCTGATGTGCCGGGGATATCAGTCATGTCTGACCCTCGGATCAAGAAGGCCGTACAAAATATCGACCACCAGATTGAAAACGATGACGAACAGCGCGATGAGAACGACCGTTCCCATGACAAGCGTATAGTCACGATTGATAGCACCCAGCACGAAATACCGCCCGACACCGGGAATGGTGAAGATGGTTTCGATGACGGCAGAACCTGTAAGAAGTGCCGCGGCGCAAGGTGCAAGATAGGAAACCACCGGCAGCATCGCCGCGCGCATGGCATGGACGATGACGACGGTTCGAGCAGGCAGACCATAGGCCTTGGCGGTGCGAATGTGATCCATCCGCAACGCCTCGATCATCGAGCCGCGCGTCAGCCGCGCGATGACAGCAAGCTGCGGCAGCGCCAGCGCAATCATTGGCAACAGCAGATAACGCAGCGAACCATCGCCCCAGCTTCCGGCGGGCAAAAGACCGAGCAGAACGGCAAAGACCAGCGTCAACACGGGCGCGACGACGAAGTTGGGCACGGTCACGCCAACCGTCGAAAACGACATGAGCGAGAAATCGAAAAAACTGTTCTGCCGCAGGGCTGCGAACGTCCCCGCCAGCACGCCACCGACCAACGCCAGCAAAAGCGCGTAGAAACCGAGTTCCAGCGAATAGGGCAGACCCTTGCCAATCAGTTGGGCAACGGTGTTGTCCTTATAAATGTAGCTGGGACCGAAATCGCCGGTCACGGCGTTTTTCATGTAGATGAGGTACTGACGCCACAATGGTTCATCCAGATGATAGGTTCTCATCAGGTTTTCCATGGTCTGCGGGGGCAGCGGACGCTCAAGATTGAACGGACCGCCTGGCGCAAACCGCATCAGAAAAAAAGAAATCGTGACGACGATAAACAACGTCGGCACGGCGCTCGCCAAACGGCGCAGAACGAAAGAGATCATAAATGTCAGGCTCCGGCATGGCACGGCGGCAAAGGTCAACGGGATTTCACCCGCCGTGACTTTAGCCCGTTCTCGCAAACATGTCGCGCAGGGATGCGCGACATGTTTCAGAACCACCGTGGCAGCACTGCTTATTCGGAAACGCTCAGGAAGCGGCTGAGGTGCTCGTTGTTGGCATTGTCCACCCAGCCCTTGACACGGTTGGAAACCAGCCAGAGGTCCGCCTGTGTCAGGAACGGCGCAACCGGCTGTTCCTTCATCAGAATGGTCTCCGCCTCGTGCAGGATCTTGTTGCGGGCAGCAGGATCTTTCTCATCGTAAGACTTTTTCATCAAGGCATCGAATTCAGGATTGTTGAACTTCGAATAGTTGAAGGTCTTGTTGGACGAGACAGACAGCGCGAGGAAGTTTTCAGCGTCCGCATAGTCGGCAACCCAGCCAGCACGGGCAACGTTGAACTTGCCACCTTCCTGCAGGTAACCGTAGTGCGATGCGACGTCGAGGTTGACCAGCGAGACATTGGCACCAAATGTGGTCTTCCACATATCGGCAACGGCTGTCGCGACACGCTCGTGGTTGGGGTTTGTGTTGTAACGGATTTCGACGGAAAGCGGCTTGCCGCCGTCACCGTAACCGGCTTCCTTCATCAGTTTCACGGCTTCGTCTTCACGGTCGAGCTGCGACATGGACGCGAAATCGGCCTTCGCAGGCTCGCCGTAGCTACCCATGCCGGGCGGTACCATGGAATAGGATGGAAGCTGCGATCCGCTGTAGATTTCCTTGGCAAGGAAATCGCGGTCAACGGCCATGGAAAGCGCGCGGCGAACGCGAACGTCGTTGTACGGCGCTTCGCGTGTGTCGAAGGTGTAATAGTACGTCGCAAGTGTCGGAGACACATGGACCTGATCGCCATAGGACTTGCGCAGCCGGTCTAGCTGATCTGCCGAGAAGTTGTAGGCCAGGTCCATTTCCTTGGCTTCGAAACGACGAACGGACGCGGCCTGGTCATCGATCGGATAGAAGATGACTTTGTCGATCTTGGTGTTGGCAGCATCCCAGTGGTTCGGGTTCTTGACGACTGTCAGGCTGTCATTGGGAACGTGGGCCTGCAGCGTGTAGGCACCGTTGGATACCATCACACCGGGCTTCACGAAATCGGCGCCGTTCTTTTCGACGCTTGCCTTGGAAACCGGAAGCGCTGTCTGGTGCGCCAGCAGTTCAAGGAAGAAAGGGGTCGCGCGCTCAAGCGTGATTTCGAGCGTTTTCGCGTCCACGGCCTTCACGCCGAGCTCTTCGAGCTTGGCTTCACCCTTGTTGATCTTTTCTGCATTCTTGATGGGGTAAAGAATGTTTGCGTATTTCGCCGCCGTCTTCGGGTCCTCGACGCGCTGATAGGAAAACACGAAGTCCTCGGCAGTCACAGGCGTACCGTCGGACCATTTGGCATTTTCGCGCAGCTTGAATGTGTAAACCGTGCCGTCATCCGACAAGGTCCAACTTTCGGCGGTACCAGGAATGATCTTACCATCAGCACTATAGGTGGTCAGACCCTCATAAAGGTCCTTCACGATGAAAGCTTCGATATCGATCGACGTCTGCGCCTGATCGAGAGTTTGTGGCTCTCCGGAATTTCCACGATGCAGAACGGTTTCTGCGAGAGCTGAACTGGCGCCAATCAGAAGCGAGCCGAGCAGGATAGCGGCGCGCGTTGTTGTTTTTATAGTCTGCATTTTTTTAATTTCCCCATAAAGTGTGAGAGCGCGCAAACAAGGACAAAATCCGCTGAGGCGCAACCCCAATATTTATCAGGCGGACAAATTAGAACTCTCACCAGGTGGCTAGTTGTGGAAAACCTTTCTCCAAACCGGCCCGAGGCCACACTTTCGTTTTCAAAAAAAATGCAATAAAACGAAAGTCCACAGATAAGGTCGGGTAGAAGCATCCATGTTTTTCTCATCGCGCCAGCTTGATATCATTGACCTCGCAAAATCCGAAGGCAAGGTCAGCGTCGACGATCTGGCCTCGCGATTTTCAGTCACGGCGCAGACGATCCGCAAGGATCTGAACGATCTTTGCGAAGCCCGCGCACTGACACGAATCCATGGCGGCGCGATCTTTCCCAGCAGCAGGGAAAATGTGAAATACGAGGCACGACGCTCGATTGCTGCGGCGGAAAAACAGGCGATTGGACGCGCCGCTGCGGAGATTATCCCGAACAACTCATCGCTGCTCATCAACATTGGCACAACCACCGAAGCAGTCGGCGAGGCATTGATCGCGCATCGGGAGTTGATGGTTATTACAAACAATATCAACGTTGCCAACAGGTTAAGAATATTTCCCGACATCGAGGTCGTGATTGCCGGCGGTGTCGTTCGCGGCACAGACGGCGGTATTGTCGGTGAAGCCGCGGTAGATTTCATCCGCCAGTTCAAGGTGGACTACGCCGTGATCGGCGTATCGGCCATTGATAAGGACGGCGCCCTGCTGGATTACGACTTTCGTGAGGTGAAGGTCGCGCAAGCCATCATCGCAAATGCGAGGCACGTCATTCTCGTGTCCGACTCCAGCAAATTCGAGCGCACGGCACCGGTCAGAATAGGTCATCTTTCGCAGGTCCACACGTTCATAACAGACCACTGTCCGCTTGAATCCGTAAAAGCCATTTGCACCGAAAACGACGTTCATTTAATCGAAACCGAACGTTCGAAGCCTGAAAACTGAAATGATGAGCATTCGTTTGACATTCACTTTGTTTTCATTTTAACTCCTGTTAATTTCGAATTCCAAGAATAAGCGGCGGAATGTCGCATCAGGGAGAGTGACGTGACGGAACAGGCGGTTCGCGATATTTTCGTGATCGGTGGGGGCATCAACGGATGCGGCATTGCCCGTGATGCCGCCGGACGCGGCTATTCCGTGACATTGGCCGAGATGAACGATTTTGCTTCCGGAACCTCTTCAGGGGCAACCAAGCTCATTCACGGTGGCCTTCGCTATCTCGAACATTACGAGTTTCGTCTGGTGCGGGAAGCGCTGATGGAGCGCGAAGTCCTCTGGGCCATGGCACCGCACATCATCTGGCCGATGCGCTTCGTTTTGCCGTTTCACAGGGGCGGCATCCGCCCCGCCTGGCTCATTCGCCTCGGTCTATTCCTCTATGATCACTTGGGCGGTCGCAAACTGTTGCCGGCCACGAAATCGCTCGACATGCGCCGCGATCCCGCAGGCAAGCCGTTGAAGCCGCTCTTCACCAAAGCCTTTGAATATTCAGACGGCTGGGTGGATGACGCTCGCCTCGTTGTTCTGAATGCCCGTGATGCCGCCGACCGTGGCGCAGACATCATGAGCCGCGCGAAAGTGGTATCCGTTCGCCGTAACGGCGAGCTGTGGAATATTGATATCAAGGAAAGCGCGACCGGCACCGTCAAGTCCGTTCAGGCGCGCATGTTGGTCAACGCCTCCGGCCCTTGGGTAGATAATGTTCTTTCCAACGCAGCCGGCAAAAATCAGGTTCACAATGTCCGTCTGGTTCAGGGCAGCCACATCATCGTGAAAAAGAAGTTCAACGATGTCAGGGCCTATTTCTTCCAGAACCCCGACAACCGCATTATTTTTGCGATCCCCTACGAGACGGATTTCACGCTGATTGGCACGACTGACCGCGACTATGATGGTGATCCTGCAGATGTGAAAATCAGCGGCGAGGAGACCGATTACCTGTGCAACGCTGCCAGTGAATATTTCGCCGAGCCGGTCACGAAAGACGACATCGTCTGGACCTATTCGGCGGTGCGCCCGCTGTTTGACGACGGTGCGTCCAGTGCGCAGGAAGCAACACGCGACTACGTGTTGAAGCTTGAAAATGCCGATGGGCAGGCACCTCTTCTCAACGTGTTCGGCGGCAAGCTGACAACCTATCGCCGTCTGGCGGAACACGCGTTGGAGAAGGTAGCGGAAGCCATCGGCGACAAGGGCAAGCCCTGGACGGCCAAGAGTTCGCTTCCGGGCGGCGACTTCGCAGCGACTGGTTATGAGGCTGAAGTCAGCAGGCTCAAGGCGAAATATAGCTTTCTATCGGAGCGGCAAGCGCGCAGACTGGTGCGCCTCTACGGCACGAAATCACATGCGATCCTTGCCGATGCGACGAGCATGGCAGCACTTGGCCAACATTTCGGTGGCGATCTCTACGAACGCGAAATCGAGTGGTTGATCCGCCAGGAATGGGCCAGAACCAGCGACGACGTGCTGTGGCGCAGAACGAAGCAGGGGCTGCACTTCTCCAAGGAGGAAGCAGCCGCGCTGGATACTTACATGGCGACAGCTATCGCCGCTTGACGTTTGCCGCGATCGGCAGGCGTTTGAAAATTTGAAGCAGATATCTTGCAGGTTGGGAGGCCTCGGGACAGCATGCTGGAATTACGCAATATCGCCAAGATGGTGGGTGGTGATTACCACATCTACCCAACCAATTTGACCCTCAAGCGGGGCACGCTCAACGTGCTGCTGGGGCCGACGCTATCCGGGAAAACATCTCTGATGCGGCTGATGGCCGGTCTGGATAAGCCCACCGAAGGGCAACTGCTGTTCGATGGCACTGATGTGACCGGCAAGCGCGTGCAGGATCGCAGCGTCGCCATGGTGTACCAGCAGTTCATCAACTATCCGGCGCTCACCGTTTACGAAAACATCGCCTCCCCGATGCGCATCGCCAAAAAGGACAAGGCGACGATCGATCGGGAAGTGCGTCGCGCTGCCGATCTGCTCCGCCTTACGCCCTATCTCGACCGCACGCCGCTCAACCTTTCCGGCGGTCAGCAGCAGCGCACAGCACTCGCACGCGCCATCGTGAAGAATGCCAGTCTTGTTCTGTTGGACGAGCCTTTGGCCAATCTCGATTACAAGCTGCGCGAAGAATTGCGTGAGGAATTGCCAAAGATCTTCGCACTGTCCGGCGCCATCTTTGTCTACGCAACGACCGAACCATCCGAAGCACTGCTTCTAGGCGGCAACACCGCCACAATGCATCAGGGGCGCATTGCCCAGTATGGCAGCACCATTGAACTCTATAGAAATCCGGTCGATCTCGTCTCTGCCAGGACCTTCGCTGATCCGCCACTCAACATCATGGAACTGACCCGCTCCGGTGCATCGTTCCTGTATAACGGCCAGCCGGTGTTCGACGTACCCGCGCACCTCTCAGGCATTGCCGATGGCCCTGTCACCGTCGCGTTCCATCCGCACCACCTCTATCCGACACCAACCCACAACGGTGCGGTGAAGCTTGGGGCAAAGACGTTGATCTCGGAAATCGCCGGTTCGGAAAGCTTCATTCACGTCGATTTTGCTGGCAACCGCTGGGTGATGCTGACGCGCGGTATTTTGGATATCGAACCGGACCGTCAGGTCGATGTCTATCTGGATACCCGCCATCTGATGGCGTTCGATGCGAATGGCAGCTCGCTTGCACGTCCCCAACCAGCAGCCGCGTGAGGAGAAGAGACCATGGCACGCATCAGTCTCGATCATATCCGCCACGCCTATAACGCCAAGGCCAAGGCAGCCAACGATTACGCCCTGAAGGAAGTGAATTACGAATGGAGCGATGGCGGTGCCTATGCGCTGCTCGGCCCATCCGGCTGCGGTAAAACCACCCTCCTCAACATCATTTCCGGCCTGATCAATCCTTCGGACGGCCGCATCCTGTTCGACGGCCGAGACGTCACGAACCTGCCGACGGAACAGCGCAACATTGCGCAGGTGTTCCAGTTTCCGGTCATCTACGACACGATGACGGTTTACGATAATCTGGCCTTTCCACTGCGCAATCGCGGCGTAGCGGAGACAGATGTGGATCGTCGCGTCAACGAAATCCTGGAGATGATCGATCTTGGCGCGATGGCAAAGCGTCGCGCCAATCGCCTGACCGCGGATCAGAAACAGAAGATTTCGCTGGGCCGAGGCCTTGTCCGCGACGATGTCAACGCCATCCTGTTCGATGAGCCTCTGACCGTCATCGATCCGCACATGAAATGGGTGCTGCGCTCGCAGTTGAAACGGCTGCACAAGCAGTTCGGTTTCACCATGGTCTATGTCACGCATGACCAGACGGAAGCCATGACCTTCGCCGACAAGGTCGTCGTCATGTATGACGGCCAGATCGTGCAGATCGGCACGCCCGCTGAATTGTTCGAGCGACCAAGCCATACCTTCGTCGGTTACTTCATCGGTTCGCCCGGCATGAATTTCATGCCTGTATCGCTCGATGGCGCACAGGCAAAAATAGGCGATCAATACGTCTTGCTCGACGCAGCCCCGGGTGTAACGTCGGGCGCGAAGACGGAACTCGGCATTCGCCCGGAATTCATTTCGCTGGGTCGCGAGGGCATGCCCATCACAGTCAGCAAGGTCGAGGATATCGGCCGACAGAAGATCGTCCGTGCCAACTTCGCCGGACATCCGCTGACGGTGGTGGTGCCGGAGGACGCGGATATCCCATCAGAACCGCGCGTCACTTTCGATCCAAAAGCCATCGGCATTTACGCCGATAGCTGGCGCGTTGGCACGGGAGCCTGAACCATGGAAAAGACGTTCAACAACAAGGCATGGTTTCTGGTCATCCCGGTTCTGATCCTGGTGGCATTTTCCGCCGTCATTCCTTTGATGACGGTCGTCAACTACTCGGTTCAGGATACGTTCGGAAACAACCAGTTCTTCTGGGCCGGAACGGACTGGTTCGTGCAGATGCTGCATTCGCCACGCTTCTGGGATGCGCTGATGCGCAACCTGATCTTCTCCTTCGTTATTCTGGCAATCCAGATTCCGCTCGGCATTCTCATTGCGCTCAACATGCCGAAAACCGGTCTAGGCGTGCCGGTCTGCCTTGTGCTGATGGCGCTGCCGCTTCTCATCCCGTGGAACGTCGTGGGCACCATCTGGCAGGTCTTCGGGCGCGTCGACATCGGCTTTCTCGGCCATTACCTGTCCATGCTTGGTATCGACTATAATTATACGCAGGATCCGGTCGATGCATGGGCCACCGTCATCATCATGGATGTCTGGCACTGGACGAGCCTTGTGGTTCTGCTGTGCTATGCCGGCCTGGTCTCCATACCCGATGCCTATTACCAGGCGGCCCGTATCGATGGGGCGTCGCGCTGGTCGGTCTTCCGCTACATCCAGTTGCCGAAGATGAAGCGCGTGCTGCTGATTGCCGTTTTGCTGCGCTTCATGGACAGTTTCATGATCTACACCGAACCCTTCGTCGTGACCGGCGGCGGTCCTGGTAACTCTACCACATTCCTCTCCATCGACCTCGTGAAGATGGCCGTTGGCCAGTTCGATCTGGGTCCGGCAGCGGCGATGTCGATCATCTACTTCCTGATCATCCTCGCCCTTTCGTGGATCTTCTACACCGTCATGACCAACAGCGACGAACAGGCTTGAGAAAGGAGACCATCATGAGCAATTCAAAATCCATCGCCCGCTTCTCCTTCCTCATCCCGACGATCTACATCCTGTTCCTGCTGCTGCCGATCTATTGGCTCGTGAATATGAGCTTCAAGGAAAACGGTGAAATTCTCGGTGCGTTCTCGCTGTGGCCGCAGAACCCAACATTGCGAAACTACACCATCATCTTCACAGATCCGGCATGGTATAATGGCTACATCAACTCCATCATTTACGTGGTGATGAACACCGTCATTTCGGTCGCCGCCGCCTTGCCTGCCGCCTATGCGTTCTCTCGCTATCGCTTCCTTGGCGACAAGCACCTGTTCTTCTGGCTCTTGACCAACCGCATGGCGCCACCTGCCGTTTTCGCCCTACCGTTCTTCCAGCTGTATTCCGCCTTCGGTTTGATCGACACGCATATCGCCGTTGCGATTGCTCACTGCCTGTTCAACGTTCCCTTGGCGGTGTGGATCCTCGAAGGCTTCATGTCGGGCGTTCCCAAGGAAATCGATGAAACCGCCTATATCGACGGCTATTCCTTCCCGCGCTTTTTCGTGAAAATCTTCATGCCCCTGATTGCCAGCGGCATCGGTGTCGCGGCCTTCTTCTGCTTCATGTTCTCGTGGGTGGAACTGCTGCTGGCCAGAACGCTGACGACCACAGCTGCCAAGCCTATTGCCGCGACCATGACCCGCACGGTCTCAGCCTCCGGCATGGATTGGGGCGTGCTGGCAGCGGCTGGGGTGCTGACCATCATTCCCGGCGCCCTGGTCATCTATTTCGTCCGAAACTACATCGCCAAGGGCTTTGCCCTCGGCCGCGTCTGAGAAAGGAAGAGATCGATGAGTTTTTCCTGGATGGCGTGGACACTCCCCACGGCTCTGTTTTTTCTGACCATTCTGGCGCTTTTGATCGGCATGGGAATTTGGGAATATGTATCGCCCGGCGGCAATCCGCGCGTCGGCATATTGCGGTTCGAGACCACGCGCGGCGACCGGCTGTTCGTGTCTTTGCTCGGCTCTGCATTCATCCACCTCGGTTGGCTTGGCCTCGTTGGCCCCGGCCTGTGGTGGGCACTGGCTCTTTCGGTCGTCTATGCGATTGGCGTGTTCCGCTTCGTATAGGCTGGCTGACGGGAATACCGGGAGGGAGGACCGCCCGGATATGCATCTACGCAATCGCAAAACCTTGGGAGGATTATTATGCGAATGCATCTTTTGACGACGACGGCGGCGGCACTTCTGGCCATATCAGGCGTGGCAAATGCCGGAATGAACGAGGCCAAGACCTTTCTGGACAAGGAAATCGGTGATCTCTCCAGCCTTTCCCGCGCTGATCAGGAAAAGGAAATGCAATGGTTCATCGATGCTGCAAAACCTTTTGCCGGCATGGATATCAAGGTCGTCTCGGAAACACTGACGACGCATGAATACGAGTCCAAGGTACTGGCAAAAGCCTTTACCGAAATCACGGGTATCAAGCTGACGCACGATCTCATCGGCGAAGGCGACGTGGTGGAAAAGCTGCAAACGCAGATGCAGTCTGGCGAGAACATCTACGACGCCTTCGTCAACGATAGCGATCTCATCGGCACCCACTGGCGTTACCAGCAGGCCCGCAACCTGACGGACTGGATGGCCAACGAGGGCAAGGACGTCACAAATCCCGGTCTCGACCTGAAGGATTTCATCGGCACCAAGTTCACGACAGCACCTGACGGCAAGCTCTACCAGCTTCCTGACCAGCAGTTCGCGAACCTCTACTGGTTCCGCTATGACTGGTTCAACGACGAAAAGAACAAGGCCGACTTCAAGGCCAAGTATGGCTATGACCTCGGCGTTCCCGTCAACTGGTCTGCCTACGAGGACATTGCCGAATTCTTCACAGGTCGCGAAATCAACGGCAAAAAAGTCTATGGCCATATGGATTATGGCAAGAAAGACCCGTCGCTCGGCTGGCGCTTCACCGATGCCTGGCTGTCCATGGCTGGCAACGGCGACAAGGGCCTTCCGAACGGCCTGCCGGTCGATGAATGGGGCATCAAGGTCAACGAGAAATCGCAGCCGGTCGGCTCCTGCGTTGCCCGTGGCGGTGACACCAACGGACCAGCCTCGGTCTACGCCATCCAGAAATATCTCGACTGGTTGAAAGCCTATGCACCTCCAGCAGCACAGGGTATGAACTTCTCCGAATCCGGCCCGGTCCCGGCGCAGGGCGAAGTCGCGCAGCAAATCTTCTGGTACACGGCCTTTACGGCTGATGCGGTCAAGAAGGGACTGCCCGTCGTCAACGAGGATGGCACGCCGAAATGGCGTATGGCCCCCTCCCCGCACGGCGTTTACTGGAAAGACGGCATGAAGCTTGGCTATCAGGACGTGGGTTCCTGGACACTGATGAAGTCCACTCCTGATGACCGCGCCAAAGCCGCATGGCTCTACGCGCAGTTCGTGACGTCCAAGACCGTTGACGTGAAGAAGAGCCATGTCGGCCTGACGCTCATCCGCGACTCGTCGATCAACCACGAGAGCTTCACCAAGCGCGCCAAGGAACTCGGTGGCTTGATCGAGTTCTACCGCTCGCCAGCCCGCGTTCAGTGGTCGCCAACCGGCACCAATGTTCCTGACTATCCAAAGTTGGCACAGCTGTGGTGGCAGGCAGTTGGTGACGCCTCGTCGGGCGCAAAGACCGCGCAGGAAGCCATGGATTCGCTTTGCGCCGAACAGGAAAAGGTCATGCAGCGTCTGGAACGTGCAGGCGTTCAGGGCGAAATCGGACCAAAGCTGGCTGAAGAGCACGATCTTGAATACTGGAACAAGGACGCCGCCTCGAAGGGCAACCTTGCACCACAGCTGAAGATCGCCGAGGAAAAAGAAAAGCCGATGACCGTCAATTATGATGAGCTGGTCAAGAGCTGGCAGAAGTAGTCTGCTGCGACAAACGATCCGGGGGGCAGCTCGCTGCCCCCTTTTTTTCGGGCGCATGACAGATGCCCACACCAATACCATCATCATCGGGTTTGACCCGAAAATTTACACAGGTAAGAGCGGGGTGCGATGTATGCCTTGTTCTGCTCCTACCTGAAGACACATGGTCAATACGAGGCGCCTGAGGGTCTTTCAAGAACCCTGATACGTCCGAACCTTCCTGTCATGCGCTTGATCATCGGCGCCTGGGTGTTAACCGTTATCTCGCTTGAATATCCAGTCGTGATCCGGATGGTTTTCGAACCGCCACTTGCGCATCGGTCCCGCCATGACGTTGAGATAATACATCTCGTAGCCATAGGGCGCGCCGCAAGGGTGATGGCCTTTTGGCACAAGCACCACATCGCCATCCGAAACGGCCATGGTTTCATCCAGCGAGCCATCTTCGGTAAAGACCCGCTGAAAACCGAAGCCCTGGGCCGGGTTGAGGCGATGGTAGTAGGTTTCTTCCAGATAGGTCATGTCGGGGAAATTATCCTCGTCATGCCTGTGCGGCGGGTAGGACGACCAGTGACCGGAGGGGGTGAAGACTTCCGTGACCAGCAGGCTGTCGGCCACATCGCGATCTTCCATGGCAATGGGGAAGATGTAGCGCGTGTTGGCACCCTTGCCGCGTTCGCTGAGCGAAATACCATCGGGGCCGATGATCTGCGCTTCCCTGCCCGGCTTGGCCGGTGCGGTGCACACGCCGATGGTACAATCTGTTGTGGCGGTTACCGACCATGAGGACCCGGCAGGAATGTAGACACAGTGTGGCGGCTTGCGCTCGAACACATTCATGCGATCGCCGAGTTCGCCGAATTTTTTGTCTTCGGACGAAACGTCAGCCTTCCCTTCGACCAGAACCAGGATGACTTCGGTATCCCCGGTTTCCTCAGTCGCCGTCTCGCCTGGTTTCAGCCGGTAGAGACCGAAACCAACATAACCCCAATTGGCACTTTCAGGCGTGATATCGTGAACCTTGCCGGTCTTTCCGGTTGGTTTGCGCAGCAGATTGGCCATCTGTCATCTCCTTGTTTCAGGCTTTGTCCAGTCCCGCTTCCTTGGCGAAAGCGCGCAGGGATGTCAGGCCAAGACTTTGATACTCAAACGGGTTGCGCACGTCAGGGTCCTGCTCGGCCTCGATCACCAGCCAGCCGCTATAGTCATGCTCGGCGGCAATCTTCAGCACAGGTAGAAAATCAACGCCGCCCTCCGCATCGCCGGGAACGGTGAAGACACCTCGGCGTACGCCTTCAAGGAAGGAGAGATTGTCGTCGCGAACCTGTTTTGCGATCACGGGGCGAACGTTCTTTGCGTGAATATGGCCGACCCGACCCATGTGCTTTTTCGCAAGCCGCTCCGGGTTGCCACCGCCAAACAGCGTGTGGCCCGTGTCAAGCAGCAGCTTGGTATGCGGTCCGGTACGCTCCATCAAGCGGTCGATCTCGTCTTCGCTTTCGATGATGGTGCCCATATGGTGGTGGTAGACGAGTGCGATACCCTGCTCGGCAGCAAACGCCGCCAGTGCCTCGACGCCTTCGCCGAATGCCTTCCAATCGCCATCGGCAAGTTTGGGACGATCATTGACCGGCTTGCCGTCGTCGCCATGAATGGCGTTCGAGGTTTCACAGACGATGATGACCTTGGAACCCATGGCCTTGAGCAGATCGAGCGCTGGCTGCATGGCCGCTTTCTCGTCTTCGATGGCGTTGGTCAGCAGATTGAGCGAATGCCAGCCGGACACGAAACGCAGATTGCGCGGTTCCAGCACGGCTTTCAGAGCATCTGGCTCCTGAGGGAATTTATGACCCTTCTCGATGCCGTCGAAACCGATTTTCGATGTCTCGTCCAGGCATTGGTCGAGGCTGATATGGGCGCCCAGCGTGCGGTCGTCGTCATTGCTCCACGCAATGGGGTTCGTGCCGTAAAGGATCATGATGATTGTCTTTCTTTCAACGCCGCTTCGTAAGCTGCGCGTGCATTGTTGACTTCTTTACGCTGCGAAACTTCCGGCACCGCGACATCCCACCAGTAGCCACCGGCCTCGGGGGTCGGATAGGGGTCAGTATCGATGACGATGACAGTCGTCACCGTTGACTCCCGCGCCGCATTCAAAGCGGTCTCCAGTTCCGCAATCGAGGACACCTTGTGCGCATCCGCGCCCATGCTGGCGGCGTGGGCGGTGAAATCGATGGCGATGGGGTTGGTGTGGTTGCTGTGGGCGTAAAGATTGTTGAACTCCGCACCGCCGGTGCCCATTTGCAGCCGGTTGATGCAGCCGTAGCCCCGGTTGTCCGTGATGACGAGCGTGATCTTCACACCCATCGCAACGGCGGTTGCCAGTTCCGAATTCATCATCATATAGGAACCGTCGCCCACCATGACGATCACGTCCCGATGCGGCTCAGCCATCTTGATGCCGAGGCCACCGGCGATTTCGTAGCCCATGCAGGAGAAGCCGTATTCCATGTGGTAGGAGAGTGGTAGCTTGGCTTTCCACAGCTGGTGCAGCTCTCCCGGCATAGTACCTGCCGCACACATGACGACGGTATCGTCACGCGACGCGCGCTGCACGGCACCGATAACCTGCATGTCGGTGGGCAGGCTATTGGCTTCGGTTGGTGCTGCGGTGGCGGCGTCGGCCTTTGCAAACCATTGCTGTTTCAACGCAGTGTCAGGTGCCGCAAAGCGGTGGCTCCCCAACGCGTTTGACAGTTTTTCCAGTCCCACTTTCGCATCCGCCGTCAGGCTGATAGCATTGTGCTTGGAGCTGTCATAGGGCTGGACATTCAGCGCCAGCAACTTGCGATCAGGGTTCTTGAACAGCGCCCAGGAGCCGGTGGTGAAATCCTGAAAGCGGGTCCCGATACCGAAGACGAGATCGGCCTTTTCCGCGATGGCATTGGCGCTGTCTGCACCTGTCACGCCAACGGGGCCGAAGTTCAGATCATGATCCCAGGCCAGCGCGGATTTACCAGCCTGCGTTTCGATGACTGGAATGGAATGCGCTTCAGCAAAATTTTTGAGCGTTTCCGCCGCGCCTGAAAAATGCACGCCGCCGCCCGCGACGATGACCGGATTTTTAGCCCTCTTCAACGCCGCAACGGCCTCTTCGAACTCGGCGACATCCGGCTCAGGGCGACGATGACGCCAGGTTTTTTTCTCGAAGAAGCTTGCCGGATAGTCATAGGCTTCCGCCTGCACGTCCTGACAAAATGCCAGCGTCACCGGCCCGCAATCGGCAGGATCTGTCAGGGTGCGCATAGCTCGAGGCAAGGCGGTGAGAAGCTGTTCGGGGCGCATGATGCGGTCGAAATAGCGGCTGACGGGCTTGAAGCAATCATTGGCGGAAACGGTGCCATCACCGAAGTCCTCGATCTGCTGCAACACCGGGTCCGGGCCACGATTGGCGAAGACATCTCCGGGGATCAACAGAACCGGCAGACGGTTGACATGGGCAAGTGCTGCCGCCGTCACCATGTTCAAGGCGCCGGGGCCGATGGAGGACGTGACCGCCATGGCGCGGCGACGACCGAGCTGCTTGGCGTAAGCGATGGCGGCATGCGCCATGGATTGTTCGTTCTGGCCGCGATAGGTCGGTAGCTCATCGCGGATGCCATAAAGCGCCTCTCCTATGCCAGCCACATTGCCATGGCCGAAAATCGCCCAGACACCGGAAATATAGGTCTCGCCATCTTCGTTCATCTGCGCGGCCAGATAGCGAACCATTGCCTGCGCTGCCGTCAAACGTATTGTCGTCACGCTCCCTCTCCCTTGTTCTTTGCGGCGCGCGCCTCATCCCAGATGCGGCACAAAGCGCTGTAACGTTCCGCCATCTGCTTCACGGCCTCCTCGCCGCTTATCGTACCTGCCAGAAAGGCACGCCCCGCATCCGCAAAAATCGTGCGGCCGACAGCAAAGCCCTTGACCAGATCAAAACCCGCCGCCAGCCTGAAACTGGTCTCGAGCTCAGCCTGCGGTGCATCCAGACCCAGCACGACGATGCCACGCACGTAAGGGTCATTGCGCTCGACCGCTTCGCACGCGTTTTTCCACGCCGCTTCGCTTTTCATCGGCTCCAGCTTCCACCAATCGGGATAGACGCCGATCTCATAGAAACGGTCGATGATTTTTGCAGTCGTCATATCATCCACCGGGGCGACCTTGGAGGGAATGACCTCCAGCAGCAGTTCCAGCCGGTTGCGCCGCGCCGCCTGAAACAGGCGTATGACTGTCGCTTCCTGTTCTTTGCGCAACTCTTCAGAATCATTAGGGTGATAGAAGCACAGAACTTTGACGACATTGTTGGCTGGCCACTCATTGAGGCCGCCGAAATCAAGACCGATTTCAGGCTCCAGCGTCAACGGGCGAGAGCCAGGCCATTCCACCGGCCTGCCGATCCAGAGATTGGTACCGCTTGCTTCGTAAAGCGCGTCACGGCCAAGTCGGCTGTCACAGAGGATGCCATAGCCAGCTTCGCCGCCGGACACCTGAAGGGCTGCTTTCAGGCAAAGCGCCTTGAAGTCCCCGATCTTGGCGCGGTCAACACCCGCCTCATCCGCCATGGCTTCCAGTTGCATGCGATGATCGAAGGCGAAGACGCGCATGGTGCTCCAGTCACCCTTACGGTTGGTCGCCCAATGCACCTGCTCCAACGCCTCGTCCTTGCGCAGCGCCTTGTTCCTGATACCGGTGCGGAAGAAATATTGCAGCTCTTCCCAGCTGGGATAAGCTGGCGTGCAGCCATGCCGAGACACGGCGAAAGCACCGCAGGCATTGGCATATTTGAGCGTCGTCGGCCAGTCTTCGCCGCGCAGCCAGCCCCGGAAGAGGCCAGCCATGAAGCCGTCGCCTGCACCCAGCACGTTGAAGACCTCGATGGGGAAACCCTCACCGGACAAGCCATCATCCAGACTGGCAGGAATATCGCCCGGAAAAACCGTTGCCCCCATCGGGCCGCGCTTGCAGACCAGTGTCGCGTTTGAGACCTTCCGAACCGCGTTCAGAGCTTCCAGCGTATCGGTCGAACCACCGGCGATATGGAACTCCTCTTCCGTTCCGACGATCAGGTCGAACAGATGCAACGTCGATTGCAGCTTGGCGGTGACCTTCTTCGATTCCACGAAGCGGCTTTCGCCATCACCATGGCCCGCGACGCCCCAGAGATTGGGGCGATAGTCGATGTCGAGCGCTGTCTTTGCGCCGCCTTCCCGCGCCAGACGCAGCGCCTTCAATACGGCGGCTTCCGTCTTCACGTTGGATAAATGTGTGCCGGTGACGCAGACGCAGGCGGCATCGGCAATGAAGGCAGGATCGATATCCTCTTCGCACAGCGCCATATCTGCGCAGTTTTCGCGATAGAAAATCAACGGAAATTGCGATTGGTCGCGAATACCCAGCAACACAAGGGCAGTCAGCCGCTCCGGGTCGGTCTTCACACCACCGACATCCACACCTTCACGAACAAGCTCTTCGCGGATGAAGCGTCCCATATGTTCGTCGCCGACGCGGGTGATCACGGCGGTCTTGAGACCCAGACGTGCGCCACCAGCTGCGATGTTTGTTGGGGAACCGCCGATATATTTGTTGAAGGAGGACATATCCTCCAGACGGCCACCGATCTGGGCGCCGTAGAGATCAACCGACGAACGGCCAATCGTAATAAGATCGAGCTTTTTCACGATCGTCCTCCCTCGCTGTAGCGCGAAACCCGGATATGGAATGACACTCCAAAATCATTCCATTTCACGCATTTCATTTCAGGTTATTTTTGGACTATAAATTCCATTTTTCTGGATTTCAACATAAATATTCAATTTTGCCTCTGTGCACCAACGCCGACAGCGAGCGCTATGGCGACGCAAAGTGTGGCTGAAAGCGATCGGAAGGCACCGAAATCCACCTCGGAGACCGCGAGGATCGTCGCGCCCAGCTTCCGCATCGGGCTCACGGCCGTATCGGTTATCGCCACCACCGGAACGCGGCGCGCGAGGCTTGAGGACGCAAGGTCCATCGTCTCCGCTGAATAGGGCGCGAAGGTGATGGCCAGCACGACGTCGCCATATCTTATCGCACTTTCATTGTGCAGTTGCCCGACAGATGCGTGCAACATGGCCGGAACGCCCATTTTTTCGAACGCATAGGCCAGATAGCTGGCGACCGCGAAGGACCGGCGCAGGCCGATAATATGGATGGTGCTTGCTCCCGACAGCACCTGTATCGCAGTTTCGAACTCCTGCGGATCGACCGTTTTCAGCACGTTTTCGAGCGATGCCCGCCCGGCGTCCACGAACTCTCCCAAAAGCAGCGCACTGCCATCTTCACCACTGTCACGCAGATTGCTGAGACGCGTCGTATAATCTGGCCAGCTGCCCGTGTAATGCTCGCGAAACAGGCGCTGCATTTCGGAAAAGCCGGAGAACCCCATGATCTGGCTGAAACGCATCATGGCGGATGGCGGAACACCTGCGCCATCCGCCAGTTCGGCGACGGTGGACACCGCGATGCGATCGGCATGTGCGGCGACGTGATCGGCGCATTGACGCAGGCGCTTCGGCAGTTTGTCAGTGATCTCCAGCAATCGCTCGCGAAAAGCTTCGACCGTTGCGGGGGCCGCGTTCACACTCATGATCTCTCCCTCATTGTTCAATCCCTCGTTGTTCTATCCCACTGGCAATATGGAATATCCATTCCAAAATATTTCACAAGGTTTCCATGTCGATTCATCGGGTGACAGCTACGGCCCGGCATGGCATAGGGACGCCACACCTCCAGCTTATCGGTTATCCTCTCATGATCCGCATCGAAAACATCAGCAAATCCGCCAGCCACCGCATTCTGTTCATCGAGGCGTCTGCCGCCCTTAACCGGGGTGAAAAGGTCGGGCTGGTTGGCCCCAACGGTGCGGGAAAGACGACGCTGTTTCGCATGATCACCGGTCAGGAACAGCCGGACGAAGGCCAGGTGGCCTCCGACAAGCACGTCACCATCGGCTACTTCAATCAGGATGTCGGCGAGATGGCGGGCCGCAGCGCGGTTGCCGAAGCGATGGAAGGTGCGGGTCCCGTCAGCGCGGTGGCGACCGAACTGCGAGAACTCGAAGCCCGCATGGTGGACCCAGACCAACTCGACCAGATGGACGAGATCATCGAGCGTTACGGTGAGGTACAGGCGCGCTACGAGGAGCTGGATGGCTACTCGCTGGAAGGTCGCGCCCGCGAGGTTCTGGCTGGCCTGAGCTTTAGCCAGGAAATGATGGACGGCGATGTCGGCAAGCTCTCGGGTGGCTGGAAAATGCGCGTGGCGCTCGCCCGCATTCTTTTGATGCGGCCCGACGTGATGCTGCTCGATGAGCCGAGCAACCATCTGGATATCGAAAGCCTTATCTGGCTCGAGAACTTTCTGAAAACCTATGACGGGGCGCTCCTGATGACCTCGCATGACCGCGAGTTCATGAACCGCATCGTCAACAAGATCATCGAAATCGATGCGGGATCGCTAACGAGCTATACCGGCGACTACGGTTTTTACGAGCAGCAACGTGCCCAGAACGAAAAGCAGCAGCAGGCGCAGTTTGAACGCCAGCAGGCGATGCTGGCCAAGGAAATCAAGTTCATCGAGCGCTTCAAGGCGCGAGCTTCCCATGCTTCGCAGGTACAGAGCCGCGTCAAGAAGCTGGAGAAGATTGACCGCGTGGAGCCGCCCAAGCGCAGGCAGACGGTGGCTTTCGATTTTCAGGCACCACCACGATCAGGCGAGGATGTCGTCTCGCTGAAGCAGGTGCATAAAGCTTACGGCCAACGCACCATCTATGAAGGACTGGATTTCATGATCCGTCGCAAGGAGCGCTGGTGCATCATGGGCGTCAACGGCGCTGGAAAATCGACCCTTCTCAAACTGATAGCCGGAACAGCCAAACCGGATACGGGCATTGTCAATGTCGGTGCCAGCGTCAAGCTCGGCTATTTCGCCCAGCATTCGATGGACCTGCTGGATGGCGATGCGACGATCCTGCAATGGCTGGAACAACGTTTTCCGAAGGCCGGACAAGCACCGCTGCGCGCGCTTTCCGGCTGCTTCGGTTTTTCCGGCGATGATGTCGAAAAGAAATGCCGGGTTCTCTCGGGTGGGGAGAAGGCGCGGCTCGTGATGGCGGCCATGCTGTTTGACCCACCGAACTTTCTGGTACTGGACGAACCGACCAACCACCTTGACCTCGATACCAAGGAAATGCTGATCAAGGCTTTGGGTGACTATGAGGGCACCATGCTCTTCGTTTCGCATGATCGCCATTTCCTCGCAGCCCTTTCGAACCGCGTTCTGGAACTGACCCCGGAAGGCATTCATCAATATGGCGGCGGATACATCGAATATGTCGAACGGACGGGCGCTGAGGCACCGGGTCTGATGAAGGCATAAAAAATGCGGCCTTAAGGGCCGCATTATGACTTTGATCGATTGCTGGCACTCTAGTTGAGTGTTTCCCAGTTGCTGCGCACGTCGGAGGCCGATCGGCTTAAATGGACATGGGCATCCACGTGATCGACCCACTCCAGCGGGATCAGGTGGTGCTTGCCATCTTCGGCATCTGTTTTCGTCAGCTTGATGCGGCTGGTTCCTTCCATATGGTCGACGGTGCCGACATGGCTTCCATCGGCGGAACGAACTTCCATATGCTCGCGAATTTTATCCTGAGAAATCATGGTCATTTCCTCCGTGTTTTCTTTTATTCACACGCAGAAAATGGATGGCGGGCCGTTTCGTTCCCGTCTTTCTCACGTTCAACAGTCGCGGCCTGAAGGTCGGCCGTTCCTAGAAAAGCGCGTCCGCAAACAGATCATCATCATCCGCTGCAGCTGCGTTGCTGGCAATGGAAGTGACATTTGCTCTGGCAGACGGAACACTTACAGGCAGAAAGCGAACGTGAATGTCGCGCTCCTGAGACATTGTGTAGAGCTTGTAGACCGCTGAGCTGAAGGTTTCTATCTTATGGCTGAAAGCAGAGACGTTTGCGTCAAAGCCTTGCGACAATTGTGCGGAGATCTGGCAGCATTCGTTAAAGGTGGCACCCAGCTCGCTTTCGAAGTCGAGCGTCACAACGGCTGAACTGATGCGGCTGAAAACGGCCTGACCTTCGTCGGCAAGGGCCTGCAAACCCGCATCCATCTGTGTCTTGGCGCGGCGGATTGCGTGGAGACTTTCGTTCAGCGGCAGAGCCAGATCAGCCGAAAGGCCTCGGCCCTGTTGTGCCAGCTGGCTCGTGGCGCCTTCGACACGCTGGAGTTCTTCGACGATGGCGTCGGCTGGCGTCTCCAGCTTGCCCGCGAACACTCGCATTTCACCGCTGACAACATTGACAGAGCGGCCGGCATCGCCAAGCTTAGAGCAGCGCAGATTGGAGTTAAGCGCCATGTAGTGAATATCGATCTTGATGGATCGCAAAATTTCAATGCCGCGTGACAATTCCTGCGCGCTGTTGGTCACGGACAGAACGACATTGTCGGCACCGGCGCTGCTCTCCTGCACACGGGTAACCAGATTACAGGCTTCAACGATACCCTGCTCCATCAGGGCCAGCGTGTCCTTGTCGCCATTGCGGGTCTTGTCGACCAGTTCATCGCGCAGAGACAGGATGCGCGCCGCATCATCGGCAAAGCTCGAAATGCTTTTGAATATCTTGGTGCAATCGCGATGGAAAGCGGCCGCTGTCTCGTTCATCTGCGCGCCAGCCATCTGCAGAACCGCTTCTTTCAAAACGGCATATTCACCGGCATCAAGCTGCTTTCCTTCGTCGGAAGACGCGAAATCATCCAGCATCTCCAACATGCGCTGGATATGTTCGATGCGCTGGCGGGTAATATCGCCGATCTGTAGGGAAGAAAGCACCGAGCCGATCTTGCCCTGAATGGTACTGGCGATCTTTTTCACCTGCGCGGCGATGTCAGACATCTCCTGCTGCTGCGTGGAAATACGCGCTGAGTTTTCGTTCAGTCCTGCGATAATTTGCGGAATGGTCGATTCGAAATCCGCAAGCGTGCCCGATGAATAAGAACGGGCCTTGATGAGCTGGGACCGCATCGCTTCGAGGTTCTTGGCAAAACGGCTGACTTCGTCTGCACCCGACTGGATGCGTTCGCGAATTTCATCGGCGAAGCCCGCAAATTCGGCGAGCCCAGCACCGGTGATCTTGACCGTGATCACGAAGGTCTTGAGATAGCGGATTGTCTCATGGATATCGTCAATATGCCCGCCTGTGGAGGAGCACATTTCTGCCAAGGAATTGAATGCCGCCTGGCGTGTTTTTTCCGTCTTCGGCAATTGCGCGAGATCATCGATGGTTTTGCCCAAACCATCGAGCGTTGTTTGGGCTGTCTGACCGTCGATCGTGCCGGTCATTCCGTCCAAAATGCCCGTCAGATTGGCCAGAATGTCCATGACGGACACCAGAACCGCTCCGCCTTCAAGAAACGCCTTTTCAATTCGCGCATGCGCAGCCGTCAGTTTGGAGGTGAACTCCACCTGTCTGTCGATCTCGAAAGTCGTCTTGAGCTGCTGCGCTGTGTTCATCGTCGTTTCCCGATCTCGTGTTGTGGAACAACGCTAGCTTCATTTCGGAAACGACAGGTAAATCAGTGCCCTCGCGGGCGACTTAATGCGATTTACAGTTAACAGTTGTGTAGGATTCGCTGATTAACGGGATGTCACACAGCCGCATGGCGGAACGTCAGATTGATGCGTGCCCGTCCGGCGGCGTCGTGGATGCCGTCCTTCAACGGCATAATGCCATGGAAGAACAGGCGGGAAGGACCGCCCCAGACGACGACATCACCATGACTGAGCACATGTTTGCGCACCGGATCGGTTCGGTTCATGCCACCGAACTGAAAGGTGGCAGGCAGGCCCAACGACACCGAAACAATGGGATTGGTGAAATCTTTCTCGTCCTTGTCCTGATGGAGAGACATTTTCGCGCCCGGCTCGTAGCGGTTGATCAGACAGGCATTGGGGATAAAATCTGGATAGCCAGCGTCCCGTGCAGCACTTTCGGCCAGCGACTGAAAGCTTTGCGGCATGGCTGGCCATGGTTTTCCACTCTCGGGATCAGTGGTTTGATACCGGTATCCTCTGCGGTCCGTCACCCAGCCAAAGGGTCCACAATTCGTCATGGCGACTGACATGGAAAAACCGCCCGGAGTGACCATGTGGCGAAAAGGGGCGGCGGACGAGATCTGGTCGACGGCGTGCAAGAGCGTCGAGGAAACATCCAATGCATGATGACGCAACAGCCATGCGCCATCTGCCATCTCGACACGCTTCGGGGCCGCCGCTTCGAGGCCAGAAAACAGATCATCCATCATGCGACCGTTTCCTGTTTCGTTGAAAGCGACGGGTGCAGACGCGGTGTGTATCCGGCGTGCAGGGTGTTGAGCGTAGAGGGCGGCGTGAGCAACCCGTCGACGAATGGCAAGGTCTGCACCGGTTGATATCCATCTGCATCCCAGTGATACGGCTTGCCCTCGACAATCAGAAAAGCATTCCCCGCAGCGGCAATCATGGCGCCATCTGGCAAATGTTCCAGAGGCGATAGCAGCATGTTCAACCGTTTGCGGCGAGACTGGAGCCTCTCCCGATGAAGCACGCTGTCCATGTCTTTGGAGCTGGGAGGGGAGACGCCATTCCCGGCTGCCCAAGCGCTCCGGAACCGATCGGCGTCATCACGGCGGCACTGGAAGCATGGGCGGTGACCGGCCGCCAAAGCTGTCGCTTCGTCAAAGAAGAAAAGTTCGGTCCAGCCGCGTGTCGCCATGACATCGCGGCGCACTTTCTTATAATCGCAATTGCACACCAGCCACGCCTTCGAGGTCCACCGTTTCGTCGTGAGGGTTTTGGTTCGAGGGTCATGAATCATGCCACGATTGCCGGTAAAAAGCCCGCGCAACGGAAGAGCGACGATGTCTCCAAAGGGATCGACCCGGTTCTGTAGCGTCATAAGCACCTCCCGTTATTTGTATCGGTCATACCAAAAACCCATGCAAAAGAGACGATTTTAGGGACAATGTGCGGATCAGGCCCACTGTCAATGCTGCGTTAAGCCTAATCGTTCATAGCTTTTCCATGAATTCGCGGCGTCGCCCAACCGCGAGGAAGGTCCAAAGACGATGCAAACACCCCAGATGCGCCGAAAATTGTTCTCGCATGACAGGCCCGACATTATCTATGCCATCGGCGATGTTCACGGGTGCTTTGATCTGTTGCAGGCGTTGCAGAAGAAGATCCTGAGCGATGCCGCGCACATACACGGCTCCAAATGGATCGTGATGCTGGGAGACTACATCGACCGCGGTCCGAAATCCTCCTACGTCATTCATGAGCTGATGCAGCCGATATCCGGTGATATCGATCGCTTTTGCCTTGCGGGAAACCACGAGGCGACGATGCTGGATTTTCTAAGCGATCCGCGAGAAGACCATCTCTGGCTTGAGTTCGGCGGAATGGAAACGCTGAAATCCTACGGGATCGGGGAGATACCGGCAGATAAGAAAAGCCTGAAAGCACGGCTTCACGAACACATTCCGCAGAGCCATATCGACTTCATGACATCGCTGCCATCGCTGCTGGCGGTGCCCGGCTTCTGTTTCGTCCATGCGGGGGTCGTGAACGGTGTGCCGCTGCAAAGGCAGCACGACAAGCATCTGTTGTGGATAAGGCCAAAGGATCAGACCGTTCCGGGTGCCGACAACCTGTTCATGACCGTGCACGGCCATACGCCTGTGCGCACTGTATCGCTTTCCGACAATCGTCTGAATGTAGATACCGGTGCGTTTATGACGGGGCGGCTATCTGCGGTGAAAATCACCCGCGATGGCGCCATTACGGTGATGCACGCCGAGTAGAAGGACTGCGCGACAAAGACGAAAACACCGGCTGAAACCAGCCGGTGTTTTTGAGTGTCAAGCGACGTCAGTGGTTGTCGCGAGGGACGCCCTTGGTCTGGGCGATGCGCTGGTACTTGACGGCATTTTCCAGAACCGCGCCGGTTTCCATCTGGCCGACGAGGCCACGCTGGATTTCCTGCCATGGGGTCTGATGGTCAGGGAACTTGTAACCGCCAGATGCGGCCAGCGCGTCGTAACGCTTGGCAAGTTCTTCGGCAGAAATCAGGATATCGGCCTTGCCCTTGCCCACATCGATCCGCACCCGGTCGCCGGTCTGAAGGATCGCGAGACCGCCGCCTGCGGCAGCTTCCGGCGATGCGTTCAGGATGGACGGGCTGCCCGAGGTCCCGGACTGGCGGCCATCACCGATGCAGGGAAGCGACGTGACGCCCTGCTTGAGCAGATAGTCCGGCGCGCGCATGTTGACGACTTCGGCAGCACCCGGATAACCGATGGGACCGGCACCGCGCATGAACAGAACCGTGTTGGCATCGATACCGAGCGATGGATCGTCGATGCGGTGGTGGTAATCTTCCGGACCATCGAACACGACCGCCTTGCCTTCGAAGGCTTCCGGGTCGTTCGGGTTGGACAGGTAACGCTCACGGAACTCAGGCGAAATCACGCTGGTCTTCATGATGGCCGACGAGAACAGGTTGCCACGCAGAACACGGAAGCCGGCACGTTGCTTGAGCGGCTGATCGAACGGACGAATGACCTTTTCGTCTTCGATGATGGCGCCACGGCAGTTTTCGCCGATGGTCTTGCCGTTGACCGTCATCGCGTCTTCCTTGATGAGGCCTTGTGTCATCAACTGGTTGACGACAGCGGGAACGCCGCCTGCGTGGTAATAGTCTTCGCCGAGATACTCACCGGCAGGCTGAAGGTTGACCAGCAATGGTACCTCTTCACCGTATGTCTGCCAGTCATCGACCGTCAGCTCGACATCGAGGTGACGGGCTAGACCGTTCAGATGGATCGGCGCGTTGGTGGAACCGCCAATGGCCGAGTTGACGCGGATGGCGTTGATGAACGCGTCCTTCGTCATGATGTCGGAAGGCTTCAGGTCTTCCTTGACCATTTCAACGATGCGCAGACCGGTGAGGTAGGAAATTTCCTGGCGGTCGCGGTAAGGCGCTGGAATGGCGGCGGAACCCGGCAACTGCATGCCGAGTGCTTCGGCGAGCGAATTCATGGTCGTGGCCGTGCCCATGGTGTTGCAATAGCCGGTGGACGGAGCCGAGGAAGCAACCAGCTTGACGAAACCGGCATAGTCGATTTCGCCCTTGGCCAGAAGTTCGCGGGCTTTCCAGACGATGGTGCCGGAACCGGTGCGTTCACCACGGAACCAGCCGTTCAGCATCGGGCCGACGGAGAGCGCGATGGCGGGAATGTTGACGGTGGCCGCCGCCATAAGACAGGCAGGCGTCGTCTTGTCGCAGCCGATGGTCAGCACGACGCCATCGAGCGGATAGCCGTACAGCACTTCCACGAGGCCGAGATAGGCAAGGTTACGGTCGAGACCCGCTGTCGGGCGCTTGCCGGTTTCCTGAATGGGGTGAACCGGAAATTCGATGGCAATGCCGCCCGCTTCGCGGATGCCTTCGCGCAGACGGTGCGCCAGTTCCAGGTGGTGGCGGTTACACGGTGACAGGTCCGACCCCGTCTGGGCGATGCCGATGATCGGACGATCCGACTGCAGTTCCGCCTGGCTGAGGCCGAAATTCATGTAGCGCTCCAGATAAAGCGCCGTCATGTCGGCGTTATCAGGATTGTCGAACCATGCGCGAGAACGCAGCTTTCCGCCCTTTGCCTGCGTTGTGGGTAGGTTGGTCAGGTCTTTCATAACTTTGATCTCCAGCCGGAAATGGCAAATGGGTACGACAACAGGATTGCGACGACCTTATGATGAGGAAAAGAGAAAAAGACCTCGGCGATCGCTAGCGCGAGGCAGGTCCAGCTGAGGACAGCACCGGAATGTTTCGACCTTTTGAAGACAGTCGATGACGATCGTCACGAAATTTCCGCCCTGAATTCTTCTTTTGCCTGCTCTCATCTGCGACAATTGACTTGCTCCGTCAATCGCAACAATCAGCGCTTCGGTATTCGTATTACTAATTTGCCAAAGCATTTATTGTCAAGGCGAGTTCCCTGGCCACTTGCCAGCCTCACAAGAATTATTTTCGACCAACTTTCTATTGCAAAATAAGGATAAATTCCAGATTTCTCAGTTTCAAAGACCACCTCAACATAAGAAAACGCTCAAAAGCCACTTTTCAAAGATAATACTATATGCTCATATCGGCCCGTCTTAGCCGAATTCATCTCTGGGAGGATTACAGATGAAAAAAGCACTTGCGGCGGTTACCGTCGCCCTTTCCGTATGTCTGGCATCAGGCGTATCAGCACAATCTCTGACTGTTGGCTTCTCGCAGATCGGATCTGAATCGGGTTGGCGTGCCGCTGAAACGACCGTGACGAAGCAGCAGGCTGAAAAACGTGGTGTGACGCTGAAATTTGCCGACGCACAACAAAAGCAGGAAAACCAGATCAAGGCTGTTAGAGGCTTTATCGCACAGGGCGTCGATGCGATCTTCATCGCACCTGTCGTCGCAACCGGCTGGGACGCCGTGTTGAAGGAAGCCAAGGAAGAGAAGATCCCCGTGATTCTTCTGGACCGCCAGATCGAGGCTCCAGACAGCCTGTATCTGACTGCCGTGACATCCGATCAGGTTCATGAAGGCAAGGTCGCTGGTGAATGGCTGGCCAAGGATGTTGGCTCCAAGGACTGCAAGGTCGTTGAGCTTCAGGGCACCACCGGTTCTTCACCTGCGATTAATCGCAAGAAGGGTTTTGAGGAAGGCATCGCATCGCATGCCAACATCAAGATCGTTCGCTCGCAGACCGGCGACTTTACCCGCACCAAGGGCAAGGAAGTCATGGAAAGCTTCATCAAGGCTGAAGGCGGCGGCAAGACCATTTGCGCAGTCTACGCCCACAATGACGACATGGCCGTCGGCGCAATCCAGGCTATCAAGGAAGCTGGCCTGAAGCCTGGCACCGATATCAAGGTCGTCTCCATCGATGCCGTTCCCGATATCTTCAAGGCGATGGCTGCCGGTGAAGCCAATGCGACGGTGGAGCTGACGCCGAACATGGCTGGTCCCGCTTTTGATGCGCTCGAAGCCTATCTGAAGGACAAAAAAGAGCCGGCAAAGTGGATCCAGACGGAATCCAAACTCTACACGGCGTCTGATGATCCGATGAAAGTGTACGAGGAGAAGAAGGGACTGGGCTACTAAGCCAGCTTCAGCTTCGGGAGCGGCGCGCCGAGCGCCGTTCCCACCAACGGACCGTGCAGGACTTGACCATGCCCGAAACCAGCCCCCTTCTGGAAGCGCGCGCCATAGGAAAATCGTTCCTCGGCATCGCTGCTCTCGATAATGTCGATCTATCGCTCAACCGCGGCGAAGTGCATGCTTTGCTGGGTGAGAACGGTGCGGGGAAATCGACACTCATCAAAATTCTGACCGGCGTCTATCATCGCGACCGGGGCACCATCCGTCTGGATGGCACGGAGATTTCGCCGACCACAGTCACGGAGGCGCAAGATCTCGGCATTGGCACCGTGTATCAGGAAGTCAATCTTCTTGAGAACCTGACCGTTGCCGAAAACCTGTTTCTGGGCAGACAACCGCGCCGCTTCGGCCTGATAGACCGGCGCGAAATGCGCGTAAGGGCGGAAAAACTGCTGGCCCGCTACGGGCTTTCTATCAATGTGGATGCCCTGCTCTCCAGCTATTCGGTCGCGATCCGCCAGATTATCGCTATCGCGCGCGCCGTCGATCTCTCGGGCAAAGTGCTGGTTCTGGATGAACCCACCGCCAGTCTCGACAGCCACGAAGTCGAAATGCTGTTTACCGTTCTGCGCCAGCTGCGCGCCGAGGGCCTTGGTATCGTCATCATCACCCATTTCCTCAACCAGGTCTATGACATCGCCGACCGCGTGACGGTGCTGCGCAACGGCAAGCTTGTCGGCACCCGCCAGATCTCCGAATTGCCCCGCGGCGACCTCATCTCGATGATGCTGGGACGCGAGCTGTTAAGCGTAACTCATGACCGTCAGGCGCCTGATGATACCGTGGTGAACGGCGACGCTCCCATCCGTTTTGAGGGCTATGGCAAGCGCGGCAGTGTCGAGCCGTTCGATCTCGATGTTCGCCCCGGTGAAGTCGTCGGCATTGCAGGACTTCTCGGATCCGGACGCACAGAGACGGCCTTTCTCCTGTTCGGCATCGACAAGCCGGACGCTGGCCAGGCCAGCATCGATGGCAAAGCAGTTGCAATCACGTCGCCGGAGGTGGCAATCGACAATGGTTTCGGATTTTGTCCGGAAGAGCGCAAGACGGACGGCATTATCGGCGA
This sequence comes from Rhizobium skierniewicense Ch11, assembly GCF_023757665.1. Taxonomy (NCBI): domain Bacteria; kingdom Pseudomonadati; phylum Pseudomonadota; class Alphaproteobacteria; order Hyphomicrobiales; family Rhizobiaceae; genus Rhizobium; species Rhizobium skierniewicense. The sequence continues at coordinate 275,712 of NZ_RXPG01000030.1, read as the reverse complement.
CTTCTCGGTGGCGGATAATATCGCGCTTGCCCTGCAAGCCCGGCAGGGATGGATGCGTCCCCTGTCTCATAAACAAAAGTCCGTGTTGGCGGATGGCTTCATCAAGTCACTCGACATCCGCCCAGCGGATCGCGAACGCCCGATCAAGTTCCTCTCCGGCGGCAACCAGCAAAAGGCAATTCTTGCCCGGTGGTTGGCCACCGAGCCGCGCCTGCTCATTCTCGATGAACCGACACGCGGCATCGACATCGGTGCCCACGCAGAAATCCTGAAGATGATCGAGCGGCTCTGTTCGCAGGGCATGTCGCTCATCGTCATATCCTCGGAACTGGAAGAACTGACCGCTGTCGCACACCGCGTTATCGTGCTGTCGGACCGCCGACATGTTGCCGAACTCAAAGGGGGCGACGTGACCGCCGACAACATCATGCAAGCTATTGCCAGTGCCGCCAGAACGGAGGCGGCATGATGAAGAGCGTTACCGCCCGCATGAAACGGCTCACACCTCAGCTCGTCGCACTCATCATCATTCTTGGTGCTATCGCGCTTATCTCGCCTGGTTTCCTGAATATTTCTTTTCAGAACGGTCGACTGTACGGCAGCGTTATCGACATTCTGGTGCGCGCGGCACCCGTGGCACTGCTGACCATCGGCATGACACTGGTCATCGCCACAAAGGGCATCGACCTGTCCATCGGCGCTGTCATCGCCATCTGTGGCGCGGTTGCAGCAACGCTGATCAGCAGCGACCAGTCTATCCCCGTGGTTATCGCCGTTTCGCTCACTGTGGGCATCGCCTGCGGTATCTGGAACGGTATTCTTGTCGCCGTTCTGGACATTCAGCCGATCATCGCAACGCTGATCCTGATGGTCGCCGGGCGTGGTATCGCGCAGCTCATCACGGAAGGCGTCATCCTGACCTTCAACAATGACAGTTTTTCCGCCATCGGCGTTGGCGCGTTTGCCGGCATTCCCATGCCTGTCATCATCTGGGTGCTCACGGCTTTGCTGGTGGGCACTCTCGTGCGCAAGACGGCCTTGGGTTTTCTCATCGAAGCCACCGGCATCAACCGCCGCGCCGCAGCCCTGGCCGGTGTGCGCGCCCGTTTTCTGCTTTTCTTCGTCTATGCCATATCAGGCCTTTGCGCAGCCGTTGCGGGCATGATTGTCACCGCCGACATCCGCGGTGCCGATGCCAACAATGCTGGCCTATGGCTTGAGCTTGACGCCATTCTGGCCGTCGTCATCGGCGGCACCTCCCTGAATGGCGGACGTTTCTCGATCACCGCGTCATTGATCGGCGCATTGATCATCCAGACCATCAACACCGGCATTCTGGTCTCCGGCTTCCCGCCGGAATTCAATCTCATCATCAAGGCGGGCATCATCATCATCGTGCTGACACTGCAGTCACCGGCAATCGGAACCCTGATCGGCTTTACGAAGTCCCGCAAGGTACCCGATTCAGCCACGCCGTCTCAGGCCGTCAACCATGAGGGAGCAACGCGATGATCCACATCCGCAATCTTCCGTTCCTAACGACGCTGGCGGTTTTCGTCGTCGCCTATGTCCTCTGCGTCATTCAGTATCCCGCGATGTTCTCGACCCGGGTCGTCGGCAATTTGCTGACCGATAACGCGTTTCTCGGCATCGCAGCCGTCGGCATGACCTTTGTCATCCTGTCCGGCGGCATCGACCTCTCCATCGGTTCGGTCATTGCCTTTGCCAGCGTATTCGTGGCGGTACTGGTTGGAACCTACAACGTTCATCCTCTGGCGGCTTTTGCAGCCGTGCTCGTCATCTCCACGATTTTCGGCTGCCTGATGGGCGCGATGATCCGCTTCCTGTCGATCCCGCCATTCGTAGTAACCCTGGCAGGCATGTTTCTGGCGCGGGGCGCCGCCTATCTGATATCGACGCAATCCGTGCCGATCTCGCATCCCGTCATCGATGCCATTCAGGGCTTTTACATGAGAGTACCCGGCGGCGGGCGGTTGACGGCACTGGCCATGGTCATGCTGATCGTGTTTGTTGTGGGCGGCATCCTTGCCAGCCGGACGCGGTTCGGGGCCAACATCTACGCGCTGGGTGGCAATCAGCAATCGGCAGAGCTGATGGGTGTTCCCATCGGCAAGACCATCATCGGCATCTATGCTCTCTCGGGCTTTCTGTCGGGCCTCGCCGGTATCGTCTACACACTCTATACCTCGTCGGGTTATTCGCTGGCGACAGTCGGGATGGAGCTCGATGCCATCGCAGCCGTCGTCATCGGAGGCACGCTTCTGACCGGCGGCACCGGCCTCGTGGCGGGGACCTTCGTTGGTCTATTGATACAGGGGCTGATCCAGACATACATCGTTTTTGATGGCACCTTGTCATCCTGGTGGACGAAAATCGTCATCGGCATACTGCTGTTCGTCTTCATCGTGTTGCAACGCACCATCATCTGGTATTCAAACAGAAGGCTGGCTGGAGCGCATCCGGCATAAGGATAGCCACGGAGGCATTTTATTGGGGCTGCTGGAAACGACGATTACCGGACGAAAGCGGCGCAGCAGCCACGCGCATGTCGTGGCTGAACTCGGCAGCGCCATCGTATCGGGACGCATCCCCGAAAATTCTCTTCTGCCGAATGATGCCGAACTTTCCCTCCGTTTCGGTGTCTCCCGCACGGTGCTGCGCGAGACGATGAAGACGTTGGCTGCCAAGCGCCTGGTAGAGCCCAAAGCCAAGGTCGGCACGCGTGTTCTGGAAAAATCCAGCTGGAATTTCTTCGATCCCGACGTTCTGGGCTGGCGTTGTGATGCGGGTCTGGACCCCGAATTCATCAACCATCTGGCCGACATCCGGCTGGCGCTGGAGCCTGCAGCTGCAGCCGCAGCCGCACGCCATGCATCAAGCGAGGACATTGTTTCTCTCTATGCCATTGCCGCCCGGTTCGACAATGCGAACCACACACCCGAGACCATCGCCAAGGTCGATCTCGAATTTCACCTGGCCGTGGCACGCATTTCCGGCAACCCGTTCATGCGCTCTGCCAGCGGTCTGATCGAGGCGGCACTGGCCATTTCCTTCCAGCTCTCCTCGCCCGCATCGTCGCCTGAGACGATTTCTGAAATTGCATCCAACCACCTGCGCATCGTGCATGCCATAGCGGCCCGGGATGAAGGTGCTGCTATCAAGGCCATGGGGCAGGTCATACTGGTGGGCAAGGACCGGATCAAGAAAGCAATCGCCGAGTGACTTGATAGGATATCGCTTTAGAGCGCTTCCTTGTTAAATGGAACGTTCTAAGCTTCAATGAAAATTGCGGCCCTTGACGATGATTTGATCCCCTCCATCGTCGTGCATATCCGATCGCCTCGGCAGGCCACGCCGGTCTTCGGACGGAATGCCGTGATGAAATTCATCACCTCGGCCATGCGGCAATGGAAACGGTCCTTCCCTTTCGCCGACGCTTTTCAGCACATCTGAAAGATCAGTGATGCGGTGAGCGACGAGATGCACGACCTCTCCTTCACGCTGGATTTTCCCATAAATCCCGACCATTCCCGCCGATAGAACGACACGCCGATATTTTTCGAAGGTTTTGACCCAGACGACGGCATTGGCAATGCCCGTTTCATCCTCCAGCGTCATGAAGACGACGCCGTTGGCCGAACCCGGCCGCTGGCGCACCAGAACAAGCCCAGCGACTTCCAGCCAGCGGCCATCTTTTGCAGCAACGGCCTGAGCACAGGTGAACATTCGTCGCCGGGAAAGATCATCACGCAGAAACGCCATGGGGTGCTGGCGCAAGGTCAGACCGACATGGCCGTAATCCTGCACGACCTCGCCACCTGCCGTCATGGGACGCAGGGCAACCTCTGGCTCGTCCAACTCGGCGATGACACTGTTTAGGCGCATGGCAGCCGACGCAAACAAAGGCAACGGCTCATCGCGCAGCGCCTTGATGGCCCAAAGAGCCTGGCGGCGGGAAAGCCCAAGTGATGGCAGGAAGGCATCCGCTTCCGCAAGCGCGACCAGCGCCGCCGAGGGTATGCCTGCCCTTCGCCATAGGTCATCGATGGATACGAACGGTCGATCTTCGCGGCACGCTATGATGCGGCCCGCATGCGTGTTGGACAGCCCCTTGACCAGACACATACCAAGGCGAACGGCATTTCGCTGCGGCCCGACTTCCTCTTCCAGCGTACAATCCCAACGACTTGTGTTGATGCAGACGGGGCGCACCACGACCCCGTGATTTTGAGCGTCGCGAACCAGCTGCGCCGGGGCATAGAAACCCATGGGTTGGGAGTTCAGAAGAGCTGCACAGAAAATATCGGGGTGATTACATTTCAGCCATGCGGATGCGTAGGCCACCAAAGCGAATGAGGCAGCATGGCTTTCGGGGAAGCCGTAACTTCCGAAACCTTCAAGTTGCTTAAAAATACGCGTTGCGAATTCCTCGCTGAATTTGTTGGCAACCAGACCGTCTATCAACTTTTTTTTGAATGTTGCGATGGTGCCGACATTCTTAAACGTTGCCATGGCTCTTCTTAATTGGTCGGCCTGATCAGGAGAAAATTTTGCGCAATCGATAGCAATACGCATAGCCTGCTCCTGAAAAAGAGGGACGCCCAGCGTTTTATGTAGAACTTTTTCAAGTTCTGGTCGCTCGTAGACCACTGCTTCCTTGCCCTCGCGCCTCCGCAAATAGGGGTGCACCATATCTCCCTGGATAGGACCGGGGCGAACAATGGCCACCTGAATAACCAGATCATAAAGTTTCCGAGGCTTCAGCCGTGGCAGCATCGACATTTGCGCCCTGCTTTCAATCTGAAACGTACCAATCGTGTCGGCTTTGCAGATCATGTCGTAGGTAGGTTCGTGATGCGGTATTGCAGCAAGATCGAATTTTTTTCCTAACCGATCTTCCAGCATATCAAAGCCGCGCTTCATACAGGACAGCATGCCGAGCGCCAAACAGTCCATTTTCATGAATTTGAGGATATCGATATCGTCTTTATCCCATTCGATGATCTGTCGATCCTTCATCGTCGCCGGCTCTATCGGCACCAATTCGTCCAGCCTGTCATGTGTCAGCACAAAGCCGCCGGGATGCTGACTATGATGGCGCGGAGTGCCAATTAGTTGTTTCGCAAGGTCGAAGGCCAGTTTGATGCGGCGGTCATCCAGATTAATGTTGAGGTCCTTGGCTTCCTTTTCACCAACACCATCACTCCACCACCAGACTTGCGAAGACATGATTTTGGTCAGGTCTTCGGGCAGGCCCAATACCTTTCCAACATCACGAAGCGCACCCTTGGCGCGATATCGCGTGACGACAGCACAGAGTGCGGCCTTGTCTCTCCCGTAATTGTCGTAAACCCACTGAATGACTTCTTCGCGTCGCTGATGTTCAAAATCGACATCAATATCCGGTGGCTCGCCTCTTTTTTCCGAAATGAAGCGTTCAAACAGGAGGTCATTTTCCATGGGGTTGATGGCAGTAATACCCAGCACATAGCAGACAGCCGAATTGGCAGCCGATCCGCGCCCTTGACACAGAATATCTTCCCCGCGAGCGAAACGAACAATGGCGTTAACAGTCAGAAAATAAGGCGCATATTTTAGCTTTGCGATCAGCGCCAGTTCATGCTTCAGACTATTCTCGACCTTTTCGGGTAATCCTTCTGGGTAACGTTTTGGCACCGCCTTCCATACGAACTTCTCCAAAGCTTCTTGCGCCGTCAGACCCGGCTGCGTTTTCTCCTCAGGATATTGATAAGCAAGTTCATCCAGAGAGAATGTACAGCGGTTGGCAATCTCCAGCGTGCGACCCAACGCTTCCGGGTAACGGAAAAACAGTCGATGCATTTCCACAGGCGTCTTTAAGTAACGGTCGGCGTGACGCTCACGACGAAAACCAGCTTCATCGATGCTGACATTATGCCTGATGCAGGTCACTACATCCTGCAACATTCTCCGCTCTGGGACATGGAAAAGAACGTCGTTGGTGATAACGGTCGGCACGCCTGCCCGAGACGCCATATGGGACAATTCATGAAGACGCATCTGATCGTTTGGCCTGCGGCGCAGGCTCATAGCCATATATGCCCTCTCGCCAAAATCTGTCTTCAAGCGGCGAAGGCGAGTGGCGCACGTCTCATCTGCCAGATCAGGCAATAGAACGACAAGAAAGCCTTCGCCATAGGCAACGAGATCATCCCACATCAGGTGGCACTTGCCTTTACCCGCCCGCCCTTTGCCGAGTGACAGCAACCTACAAAGGCGCGCGTAAGCGGGACGGTTGGTGGGATAGACGAGTACCGAAATATCATCGGCGAGATCGAGACGGCAACCAACGACAAGCCGAACGCCGTGGTGCTTGGCTGCCTGATGCGCCCGCACGATACCTGCCAGGCTATTGCGATCCACAATGCCCAGAGCTTCGATCCCCAATAATGCTGCGTGCTCGAACAGCTCTTCACAGGAACTCACACCCCGAAGAAACGAAAAATGCGATGTGACCTGAAGCTCTGCATAGCGGTCACTCATCCGAATATTCCATGGAGAAACCAGCCTTGAGAACCCGTGTTGGCGTGTTCGCCATCACCGGAGCGGAAAATCCAGAAGCGCTCGCCGCTCTCGTCTTCAACGGTGAAATAATCCCGGACAGCGGCCTGTTCGCGGTCGCGTTTCCACCATTCGCCGAAGACGCGTTCCGGCCCATCGGCACGCTTTACCAGACGCCGTATGCCGCGCCAGGTGAAGCTTTTGGGGGGGTGGTCCGGCAACAGTGCCATGGTCTGGATCGGCTCTGGCCGCGAAAGCAGGCGGACCGGACGTGGCCAGTGGTCCGGCCAGCCAAGCGTATCGTCGGCAGAGTGTGCAGCGACCATCTGGACGGAACGTTCGGGCACATCGCTGGCGACAGCACTGTAACGATAGACCTTGTGACCACGGTTGATGAGGACATCAACCGTTTCACCGATATCGGCTTTTGACTCGTCAAGCAGGGTGGAACGAGCCTGCCCCGGCACAAGTGCTTCCGCGTGGCTAGCGGTCAGGATCATTTTTTCAATGCCAAAGCCGGGGTTGATCGTATCAATCCTATCCGTCAGAAGACGGCTCAGTTGTTTGACATCGCGCACCGGTCTGGAGGTTCCAGCTCGGATCGCCTGAATGCCGCTATCGACCCGGTGCAGCACCAGATCGACACGGCGTGCGCCAAGGCCACGCTTTTCCAGCCCGGCGCAAAGCTGGCGTACGAGCTTTTCGGTGTAACGCGCAATGGTCTCGGCCGCGGAAATAGGTTCAGCGAAAAAGCGAAAGGTCTCGACCAGTTCGGGGATACGGATCGGCTCTATCGGTTCCGACAACAGACCATGGGCCTGGTCCAGCCTGCGCCCGATTTCAGGGCCGAAACGAAGCGTCAGCGGCGCCCGGGCCGCAGCCATGAGGTCTGCGATATTGTGAAACCCAAGCACTTTCAGGTCAGATAGGATGCGTGGCTCAAGCCGAAGGGCGGCCAAGGGGAGAGGGCCAAGGGCTGTAGCCAAACCATTTCGCGGTACGATGGTGAGAGGCTCTTTTCCAAAGCGGGCAAGCGCGTGTGCTGCCCCCCAGCTATCGGCAATCGCGGCGCGGGCAGTAAACCCGAGCCCGTGCATCCGGTTGATCATGCCGCTCAGCATTAACAGCTCATTGCCATGCAAGTGATCTGCGCCTGTCGTATCCAGCACCAAACCGGCGGGTGGATCAGGTGCAACGATGGGTGCATAGATGCGCAGGAACCAAAAAGCGAGATCGCGCAGCGCTTTTGCATCGTCCGCCGTCTGCAACTCCTCGACAATGAGGCCGGGAATGATGGCTTGAGCCTTGCTGACGGGCATGCCAAGCCGCAGGCCCAGTGCGGATGCTGCCACATCCTGCGCTGCGATGACACGGCGACTTCCCTGTCTGGCAATCATCACCACAGGGCGATCAACCGGTGGCGCCTGTTTGCCAAGTGCTCTGCGGTATCGGTCTGTCGACCATGTCGGCAGGTAGAGCGAGACGACCCTTTGCATCACAGGCTTCCACTTCAAAATTGCTAGATTCGCCACCACGACACCGCAAAAGCTCCAGAAACCAGCGCGCCCTTCCCACTCCCTGCACGGGCAAAGACGTTGAAGGACGCACGGAAACGCGCCACCGCGTGACCGCAGCCGTCGGCTGTCCAAATTCGATAGCGCCGGAAGGATGACGCCAGCGACGGATGGCAAGACCGACGACACCAGACCCTTCCGCCGCCAATTGCAGCCGACGTGAGATGGTCATCGGCAGTTTTGACACCTCCCCCACCACAGCGCCAAAACCGTTGCAGCGCAGACCTTCTTCGAAACAGTCCAGCACGCCCTTTTCATCGCGACATTCCACGATGATCAGACGGTTTTGCGACAGGCCCGCCTGCGTCAAGGCCGGCATGAACAGATCGGACCGGGTTACGCACCATAGGATCTTTCCTTTCACACGCGCCGCAACGCCTGCCGAAAACAAGGCCGACGCGGCACCATCCATCGCACCGTTGCCGCCGCCGCTGACCTCATGCAAGCAACCCAGCTTCAGTCCGCCACCGGGCAGATGATCATCAATGGAAGGAATGCCGAAAGGCAGAGTTTCGTGGTGGCGGGCTTGACCCTGAGTGATCCGCTCAAGCCTCTCCCGCAATTCTTCTACAACAAGCTGTTCGGCGCGTTTATGCATGACACGAGACTTTTCAAGAGCATTTTACGCTTAAGGACTACTTGTTCACTTTTTGTTCCTATTTCAGAAAAGAGTCAAGAAGACTCTTTTCTGATGTGTGGACAGGCAGGAAGTGGAGATCACCACTCTTTTAGAAACCCCTAGCGCCCGGCGATGGGGCGCATGGCAACGCGGGAAAGAACGCCGTCACTCGGTGCCACCACCCGTTGCGGCAATGTCAGCTTTCCAGCCGCATAATACAGCAGGAACGAGCCGATCTGGTAGGCAAAGATGATGTCGATCTCCACGAAGGATCGAACGACGAAAAGCGCACACAGGGCAAACAGGATGAGGCCCTGCGGGTCGTTCCTTTTTACCAGTATGGAGCGCAAGTGCGCAAACAGCGTGCCATAAAGCACGATAACGAGCAGTGCCAACCCAACAAAGCCGTTTTCGACAACCGTCTCGATATAGGTGTTATGGAAGTGAAAGCCGCTGCGCGAGGTGATGAAGAAGTCATCCCAAAGACGTTCCGCGTCATAGAAACCAACGACCCAGAAACCCTGATAGCCGACGCCGAAAATGGGGGTCGCCTTTGCGGCTTCGATGCCCTGTTGCCATAAATAAGTGCGCCCTGTGAGCGTCGAATCCTTACCGAAAATGCCGAGGATAGCATCGAGCAGACCAAATTGTAGTGACGCGACAACCAGCAGGCCACCGGCACCGACGAGCGCCAGAAAGATCATCTTGCGATTACCCGGATTGAGCATTCCCATGGGCAGAAAGCCAATGATGAGTGCCACAACGGCGGCCGTGGTGATGACGGACGTGGCTGACTGCGAGGCCAAGAGGCAGTAGGCGGACACAAGCCCGGTTATGCCGGCGATGCCAAGCCATAGGATATCCCGTTGGCGCAGAACCAGCACAGAACCAGCAGCAAAGATAACGCCAAGAGATGCATAGAAACCAAGTTGGTTTTTTGAAGAGAAGGCCCCGACAAAGCTGAACGTGCCATCCAGAGCATCGAAAAGATAAATGCCGAACAGCATGGAATACAAGAGAACGACGATAATACCGATCATCGCACCACGCGTCAGCGTCGTGATCGATATGACACGCATGGCAATCAGCGCGCAAACGATATGCGTCATATATTGAATGGAGGCGCGCATGGTCGTGGACATGGCCTCCGACCAGAAACTGGACAGAACCGTCAGAATACCGAAACCGAAAATCCACAGGTAGCGCGTATAGTTGCCCAGAACGCGGCGGTAATCCACCAGAACGAGTGGAAGCCACAGGGCGTAATAGGCAAGGACTGACACCATGCCGAACTTGGAGGAATAGGCAAAGATGAAGAATGACAGCGCAACCGCTGCCATTCCATAAACACTATTCTTGTCCGGGTCGATCAGGGCCGATTTGGCAATCCGCATGATGACCTCACTGCATCAGAACGTCTGATGACACCTTTATCACATCGCCAGGCTGAATGGTCGTGGTTTCGTCAGCCTTGATTTCCTTGGGCTTACCGTTTTCTTCGCGAACGATGACATAAGTGATCGTCGCAGACTTGCCCGTGGGATCGAACCGAATGGCTTCTGCCGACTGTGCGAGCGCTTCGGACATCAACTCGCGGCTCGTGCCGAGCTGCAGGTTGAGCTTTTGCAATTCTGCCTCGGTATCCTGAAGCTCCTTGGAACGCTGGGCGACCCAATCGTTGCGCAGGTTGATTTCATCCTGCACGGCCTTGTTGATATCCTGCTTGGCGCGGAGCGATGAGGTATCGATATCGAGAAGAGTCGATTCCACCTCGGCGGCGCGTTCTTCGGCGGAAATACGCCGCTGGGCAAGTGCCAGCCCCTGCTCGTTCAGGCGGTTTACCTTCTCCTTGTCCTCATTGGCCAATTGCAACTGACGATTCTGAGTCTCGGATTTCTTTTGAAGGGACTCGACTTCCGTTTCCAGAAGCTGCCTGAGATCGGTCAGAGCCTTCAATTGAAGCGTATATCGTTCACTGCGCGATTTCATCAGGGCATTTTCGCTCTCTAGGAGAGCATCGATGTTCAGGATTTTTTCAAGCACAGGCGTCTTGGTTATTTCCTTGTCGCCCCTCACTTCTGCCTGAAGCCGGGCCTGTCTTGCCAGAAGGCGGCCGCGCTGGTCGTCATAAACCGCAGCATCGCCACGAGCGTTGATGAAGTCACGTGCAAAACGCTGACCAGCATCGGAGCGACGCAAACCGCCGGAAAGACTGACGGCCTTCAGGACTGTCAGATTGGGGGCATAGGGATATTCGCCGGGTGTCTGCACATCACCGGCCAAAAAGACGGGACGGAACTGGGATACTTCGACGGAAGCGGATGGCAGGTTGCGCAAGGCAAACTTGCTTTGCAACTGAGCACCGATTTCCTCGCCCACTTGACCTGTGGTTTTACCGGATACATCCAACTGACCAATGAATGGCAGAGACAGCGAGCCAGATGCGCCAACGGCATAATCACCGTTGATGACGTCCCAATTGCGGATCGTTCCATCGGCGGGTTGCCACTCTGCGACGCGGATTCGTAGCTTGTCGGCCGTCCCGAGACGGTACTGGTTGTCCTGAGCAAAAGCGTGGGGAGGAGTTAATGCCAGCATCGTTGCGGCTACGAGAAACGCAGGAACCTTGCGCCATGCAATATTCCAGGAAAATCCGGTGGCACTGCCAACCATATTACACTCCATGTTTACAACTGCACACCGCAGTCGGAATACGACCAGCCTGAAGGCTGGTCGTATATGCCACACATCAGTGGCCGCAATAAGTTTTGGTGCAAAACGTCGGAAGTCGAATTTGGTTCAATAGCTGCCGCGTGACATGCACACTGCGGGAATTGTCTTCGCGATGATGAAAACATCCTGCATCATCGACCAGTTGCGCACATACTGCGTGTCATAATCGACGCGTTCCTTGTAGGAAACATCGTTGCGACCGCTGATCTGCCAAAGCCCGGTCAGGCCTGGGCGGGTGCTGAGGTAATAGGAGGCTGCGTTCTCGTAGTAGTTCAGCTCTTCATCGACAACAGGGCGCGGGCCGACCACGCTCATTTCACCACGGATGATGTTGATCAACTGTGGCAACTCGTCAAGGCTCAGCTTCCGCAGCACGCTTCCGATCGCAGTGACGCGAGGATCGTTCTTGAGCTTGCGTGTGGTCTTCCATTCTTCTTCAGCGTCAGGGTTTGCGGCAAGATACTGCCGCAGGACCTCGTCACCGTTCATGACCATGGTACGGAACTTCAGGCAATGAAAGCTGCGTCCGTTATGGCCAACACGACGGTGCCCGTAAAATGCGGGACCCCGGTCTGAAAACTTCACCAAAGCCATGATCATGAGAAAGATCGGGCTGAGGATGAGGATTGCTAGCAGTGCTGACGAAACGTCAAAGCTGCGTTTAGCGATTCCTCCGATCGGAAAGCTCACATCAGATTCTGTTGAGCTACTAAGCGGCGAAACAGCCGATCTTGTCGCGGACTTCATAGAGAGGACTCCATTTATGTTTTGCGATGGTCGGTACCCGTTGGGCGCGTCAATTCGTAACTGATCATTCAGCAATGCTGTGACGAGAATTTGGTGGATTTGAATTTTTTATGAGGCATGCCGCCTTAGTCTTCTTGGAATGTATCTGCAGAAATCCTCACACATGAAGATTTTAAAGAGCGCATTATATGGTTCAAAGAAGAAAAGGACCTCTCTGCGCGAGGGATAGATTTTTCCAGTGTTACGTCATGTATTAATCACTTAACGTCACTGGAGATCTTCTTATAGCTTTCTCTGGGAAAAGCGGCCTTTGAAGTCACGCACAGAGAAAACCAAGAAAAAACGTGAAGAAGAAGCCGTTGTGCACCGCAATAAAATTGCGGCGACGCACACTCAAAAAGACAACAAATGTCTCGATTTTTATGAAGAAAAATTAATCTTGGCTAGGAAATAACGCCTTTACACTGCGAAAATGGACGCAATCATGACGTAAATAAGGCGTAAATGTGTCAATACGGATTTGCATAGCTATCAAATATGGTCAGCGAGTTCTGATAGCCGCCATTCAATCGTTTCAACTCTGAAATTGCAGTGATTCTGACCGTATGATGTGATGCTGCTGAAAACTGAGGTCTTGCAAAAATGAAGGCTCGGTTCTGCAAACTGCACATTAATCCGGCGACATTTTTGATCGGTGTGTCCGTATCGGCCCATTCTGACCAAGAGACGTGCTCGACAGACCTGCAGATAGCAATCGCTGACCCTCAATAAGAGCAAATGCTGGCCATATCCAGCACATCAAGCGTTTTTGTTCAGCATACAAAAAAAGGGCCGCCATTTTCATGGCGGCCCCCATTCTAGTGTGACGTCAATATTAAGCAGCGCGTCGTTCGTGACGGCCCTCTTCGATTTCTTCGACAATCTTGGCAACGAAGGCATCGAGGTCGTCTGGCGAACGGGATGTAACAATCCCCTTATCCGTTACGACCTCCTCGTCCTTCCAGATACCACCAGCATTCTTGATGTCTGTCTTGATGGAGCCGTAAGACGTCACCTGACGACCTCTAACGGCGTCAGCTTCAACCAGCAGCCAGGGCGCGTGGCAAATGGCGGCAACGACCTTGCCGGATTTGACGAAGTCGCGCACGACCCGCATCGCATCTTCGTTGGTTCTCAAGACGTCGGGGTTGATCTGGCCGCCTGGCAGGACGAGAGCATCGAAGTCTTCGATACGGACCGACTTGGCGAGAAGATCGACCGCGATGCTATCGCCCCAGTTCTTGTCGTCCCAGCTCTTGATCTGACCTTCTTCAATAGAAGCGATCTTCACGTCTGCGCCCTTCAGCTTGAGCTGCTCGTAGGGGACGCGCAATTCGGAGCGTTCGTAACCATCTGTTGCCAGAATCAAAATCTTTGCAGCGTTGATAGCCGTCATGGCTTTCTCCTTTGGATATGATTAGATTTTTATGAAGCTCAATCGGCTTCGTCGGAATTGACGGACGGTAGAAAGAATTCCACATCATCCCTGCGTTCCTTCTCAAGAACCGCAATGCGATCTTGCCAGAAACGCTCAGCCTCCTCAGGCTCGTTCTCATATTGACGAACAAAGGTTTTGTTGTCGTCAATCATGACCTGTCGTGTGCCACCGAGGAGCATGTATTCTTCCGCAAGCTTACGCGTTTCGGTCTTTTCCATCTGTTGCTCCTTCGGTCGGCAGTTCGAAGATGAGGAGAGCACCAAGTGGTTGGGAAGCTCGGCTGCCGTCTTGAGGTTATCGGGAAACGATAGATTCCGATGACCTGTGGCACAATCATGTGCAATTTAAACGACCGCTCTCCTGCCCGGTAAACGTGGTCCGGAGGCAATGGTTCCTAAAAAAATCTTTGCTAATGTATCAGCTGCCCAGATGTTCAATCTGCTCTATCAGACGTTCGGCCAGCAGAAGAGCACTGCCGGTCGCGACGACCATTTGTGGCAACACCAACCACTCCAGCATCCATGCAGCGCCTGAACGTTCCTGCTCATGTACCATGGACTGATGCAGGGCAGACATTTGCACCGCGTTAAAACGAGCAATCGTCACGAGTGTTTCAGCTACCACCGGATTTTGCTTATGCGGCATCGCGGAGGATCCGCCACCGCCTGCAAGGCGGATTTCGTTCCCCATTTCGGCTAATAGAGCGATGTCCTGTCCGAATTTACCCAGCGAACCAGTGATCAGAGCGATACAATGCCCAAAGTCAACGATCGAATCCCGCTGGCTGTGCCACTGTGCCGTATCGACAAGGCCCAGTCGTCTGGCAAGCTCAGCGCGGATGTCAGCGCCTTTATCACCAAACTTATCGAGGGTCCCGACAGCACCACCGAATTGAAGCGCAAAGCCACGCTTCATCATAACGGCAAGCTTTTCGTGGTGACCGACCAAAGGTTGCTGCCAACTGGTAACCCGGTCAGCAACCGTCATGGAAATCGCCGCCTGCATGCGCGTGTAGCCCATCAGCGGTTTCGACCCGTCACGCGAAGCGATATTTTGCAGGCCAGAAACACAGGATGACAGACGTGCCATGATAATTTCAGCAGCCGCTTTCAAACGCAGCATGAGGCTGGTGTCGATCACGTCCTGGCTGGTCGCCCCAAAATGCACCCTGGTCGCCGCCTGTCCACCGACAACCGAACGCAGTTGCCGCACGAAGTCCGGAACCACAACTCCGTCCTTTGCAACCCCTTCACGTAATGACGGGTAATCGATCACGATCGTATTCAGCGCGTCGGCGATCCGCACCGCGTCATCATTCGATATGACATCGCAGGCTGCTTGCGCCTTGGCCAACGCCACCTCGAATTGAAGCATCGCGGCGACATCGGCCTCGGCGCTGAACAAAGCGCTTGTTTCTTCGTCGGCGAAAAGACCGCCCAGAAAAGAATGTTCGAACGGGGACAGGCTCATTCTATTCTCAAATATCAAAAAAGACGGTTTCGCCTTCACCCTGCAGCCGGATGTCAAAACGGTATGTGTTGCCGTCTTCTTTCTTCGCAATCAGCGTCGGCAGGCGCGGTTTGTGCTCGACCCGCGCCAGCACCGGGTCGACAGCGTTGGCCGCTTCCTCCTCCGGGAAATACATACGTGTATGAAGGCCGATATTGATGCCACGTGCGACAATCCAAAACGTGATGTGTGGCGCCATCCAGCGACCGTCCCTGAACGGAACCTTGCCCGGCTTGATGGTTTCGAACACGAACTCGCCTGTATCCATATTGCCGGGAGAGCGGCCCCAACCGGAGAAATTCTGGTCAGCCGTGCCACGTGTCTCACTCGGGCTGTTGTAGAGCCCTTCGGCATCGGCCTGCCAGATTTCGATGAGCGCGTCCTTCAACGCATTTCCAGCACCATCGTAAACGGTACCGCGAATGGTGATCCGTTCGCCGTTGGCACGTTCGTTATAAAGAGCACCAGACCCTAAATCCTGCGCAAACACACCGTTGATACCGACGAAATTTGGCGTACAGCCAATGTGAACATAGGGACCCGCTGTCTGAGACGCACTTTCCTTGAAGTAGTGAAGTGGCTGAACCATGTCAGTTACCCTCCGTGCGGTTTTCAAACAGGGTCGAACGGCGCCCCCGTAGGACGATGTCGAATTTGTAGGCGCGCATATCCATGGGAATGGCCGATGTCATGTCCAATGCTGCGACAAGCTGCTCGATGGCAGCCTTGTCAGGAATGGTTTTGACGATCGGACATTGCCAGATCATCGGGTCGCCTTCGAAATACATCTGGGTGATCAAACGTTGTGAAAATCCGTGGCCGAACACGGAGAAATGGATGTGGGCCGGGCGCCAGTCGTTGACCCCATTGGGCCATGGATAGGCCCCGGGCTGGATCGTCTTGAACCAGTAGTAGCCATCCGCATCCGTGATGGTGCGGCCGACACCACCGAAATTCGGATCGACCGGGGCCAGGTAACTCTCCTTCTTGTGGAGATAACGACCACCGGCATTGGCCTGCCAGAACTCCACAAGCGCGCCTTCGATACCCTTTCCACGTTCATCAAGAACGCGGCCATGCACGAGAATGCGCGGACCGATCGGCAATTCGCCGGGCCGCGCATAATTCAAGATGAGGTCGTTATCGAGCGGATTGAGCATGCCATGCCCAAAGACGGGGCCGGTGATCTCGCTCTTGGTACCTTCCAAAGAAATGAGGGCACGCTGAGGAGACCGCAAAATGGATGTCTTGTATCCCGGCGCGTAAGCGGGAGGATGAAGACTGTGATCTCGGGCGAAAAACGGCCCGGTCTCTGGCGGCTTGTTGGTCATTTCTTTTCCTCCTGCGGCAAAGCTGTGGCTCGCATTTCCGCAAGCGTCGACTTTGCAATCTTGAAAGCATGGTTGGCGGCCGGAACACCAGCGTAAATCGCCACATGCATCAGCGCTTCGCGAATATCCTCCTCGCTCGCACCGGTATTGGCGGTCGCGCGCACATGCATCGCGACTTCTTCATCTTGGCCGAGCGCGGCCAGTAGCGCGATCGTCACCATGGAGCGCTCGCGCTTCGTCCACTGCTCGCCCGACCAGACGTTGCCCCAGGCGGATTCGGTAATCAAGCGCTGAAAAGGTTCGTCAAAAGCTGTCGATGCCGCCTGAGCACGGTCGACATGAGCGTCTCCCAAGACCTTGCGGCGTGTTACCATGCCCTGTTCGAACCTGTTGGATGTCGTGGCTTCGGCCATGTGTCAAAACTCCGGCAGGGATTTCAGAAAATGATCGACAACGGCGGCATAGGCGCCCGGTTGCTCCAGACACGGAATGTGCCCGCAATCGTCGATGATGGCAGTGCGACACCCTTGAATGAGCGAAGACAGGGTATGCACCAGATCAGGCGGCGTCGACTTATCACCGTCGCCAGCAACGCACAGTGTCGGAACGAAGATTTTTGCCGCCTGTTCAGTGTAGTCAGCATCGCGAATAGCAGCGCAAGTCGCGGCATATCCGGCCTTGTTCTGCTGCGCCAGCATGGTGCGCGCGCCCAGATACATGACGTTTTCGGGCGAGCGAAACGCAGGCGTGAACCAGCGCTCCATGACACCGTCTACCAATGGGGCTATGCCCTCGCGTTCGATATGTCCGATGCGGTCGTTCCACATCTCTGCGGTTCCGATCTTGTGCGCCGTGTTGCTGAGAACCAGTGCACGCACGAGATCAGGTCGGCGCGCATAAAGACGCTGCGCGATCAAACCGCCAACGGATAGGCCCCAAATGATGGCGTGCTTGACATCGAGATGATCGAGCAGTGCTTCGAGATCATTGACGTGATCGTCTATGGAATAGGGCGTGGCACCAACATCTGACAATCCGTGACCGCGTTTGTCGTGCAGGACGAAGGCATACCCATCGCCGAGTTCCGCCATGACGTCATCCCAGATCCGAAAGTCCGTTCCCAACGAATTGATAAACACAATGACGGGTTTTGCGGCGTCGAGAGCAACCGCCGAATAATGAAGAGCCAGCGTGCCGGACAGCAGAAATTGCATGGAAACGATCCTCCTGGAAATCACCTTGCAAGCTAAAAATGGTTAAGTAAAATGAGTTTATTGCCAATTAACATAACCGTTAGATTATATGAATGATCGATAGTCGCTTCAAATTTCGTCACATCCAGACATTCGTGGAAGTCGCTCGTCAAAAAAGCGTGGTCAAGGCGGCGACTATCCTGCATGTCAGTCAGCCTGCGGTGACCAAGACGGTTCGGGAACTGGAAGAGGTGCTCGGCGTCGTGCTGTTCGAGCGTGATGGGCGGGGCATCAAGCTCAGCCGTTACGGCGAGATTTTCTTGAAACATGCGGGCGCCGCCATGACGGCGCTGCGGCAGGCGATGGATTCGGTGTCGCAGGACGCATCCAGAAGTGGCGTGCCGGTGAGGATCGGCGCATTGCCGACCGTCTCCGTCAGTATCATGCCGAAGGTCATGGCCAGTTTTCTGAAAGAAGACACGGGTAGTACTGTCAAAATCGTAACCGGCGAAAACGCCGTTTTGCTCGAGCAATTGCGGATCGGCGATCTCGACCTGGTCGTCGGCCGATTGGCAGCGCCGGAGAAGATGACGGGTTTTTCGTTCGAACATCTCTATTCTGAAAGGGTTCGTTTCGTGGTGCGGGCAGAGCATCCCTTGCTCGTGGAAACGACGTCAATTTTCGCGCGACTGCACGAGTTTCCCGTGCTGACACCAACGCGGAATTCCGTGATCGGGCCTGTTGTCGATCAGTTTCTGCTGGCCCACGGCGTGTCGCAACTGCCAACCCGGATCGAGACCGTATCCGATGCCTTCGGTCGGGCATTTTTGCGAACAAGCGATGCCATCTGGATCATCTCCGAAGGCGTGATTGCGGCGGATGTGGCCGATGGAACGCTCGCGGTGCTGCCGCTCGACACAACTGATACCAGCGGCCCCGTCGGTCTGACCATGCGCGCCGACACGCAACCGTCACTGCCGCTTTCGCTGTTGATGCAGACGATCCGCGAGACAGCCGAGGCACTCGCTGCCTCGCCGCGTCAATAGGGCAATCCGACATAGTTTTCCGCAAGCGCCGTGGCTGCGGCCCGTGATTGCACGAGATAGTCCAATTCCGCTTCCTGTATCTTTTGGCCAAAGTCGCCGGTATCGGGAAAGCGATGCATCATCGTCGTCATCCACCAGGAAAAGCGGACGGCTTTCCACACCCTAGACAGAGCGCGGGCGGAGTAAGTGTCAAGGCCAGCTTCGGAACGGTCCTTGTAATATTCGATCAGTGCGCTGCTGAGATAATAAACATCGCTGGCCGCAAGATTGAGCCCTTTGGCACCCGTGGGTGGGACAATGTGGGCGGCATCGCCCGCCAGAAACATCCGCCCGAACCGCATGGGTTCAGCCACGAAAGAGCGAAGCGGCGCGATGGATTTTTCGAAAGACGGCCCGGTGACCATCGCTTGCGCATGCTCCGTTGGCAAGCGAAGACGGATCTCGTCCCAAAACCTGTCATCGCTCCAGCTTTCGACTTTCTCGTCAAGGGAACATTGAATATAATAGCGACTGCGCGTTTCGGACCGCATGGAACAGAGCGCGAAGCCACGCGGATGGTTGGCATAGATCAGTTCATGATTGACCGGTGGGACATCGGCAAGAATGCCGAGCCAGCCGAACGGATAAACCCGCTCGAACTCCTTGATGGCGCTTTGTGGAACGGCTTTACGGCTTGCACCGTGGAAACCATCGCAACCAGCAATGAAATCGCAGTCGATGCGCTGTGTCGAGCCGTCTTTATCGTAGGTCACATAGGGCTTATCGGTATCGAAATCGTGCGGCTGTACGTTGGCAGCATCATAGATGGTGACAAGGCCGTGGCGTTCTCTCGCATCCATCAGGTCGTGAGTAACTTCGGTCTGGCCATAGACCATGACCCGTTTTCCACCTGTCAAATCGTGGAGATCAATGCGGTGATCGCGTCCATCAAACGCCAGCGAAAAGCCATCATGCGGCAGCCCTTCCTTCTGAAGGCGAGCGGCAACACCAACGTCCTCAAGCAGACGAACGGTGCCCTCTTCCAGCACACCCGCACGAACGCGCTCCAAAATGTAATCTTTTCCGACCCGATCCACGAGGACTGTGTCGATACCGGACTTTGCCAAGAGCTGCCCCAGCAGCAAGCCCGCTGGCCCGGAGCCGATGATGACGACTTGAGTGCGCATTGTATCTCCCGAAACTGTTTCTCCCTTACGCAGATTTGCCGCTTCGGTTCCGACCTTACAATAGACTTTCAAACACAATTCTTGCACTATCCGACCATACATCTGGGGACAAAGATATGACGCGTTTCGGTGAAGACCATCTCTACGGTGAAGATCCAGCTCAGCAGGTGGATTTTCGCTTTCATTGCGAAACGCTGTATTCCCGTAGCAGCCTTCACAGGTTTGAGATCGGGCTTCACAGGCATGAGGGATTTTTGCAAATCCTCTTTGTCTCAGGCGGAGAAGGCGATGCTGTGCTGAAGGGTCAGGTTGAGGTCATCACGCCACCAGCCGTGATCGTGGTCCCGCCCGGCTTCCAGCATGGCTTCCGGTTCTCGCCCGATATCACAGGCATTATCGTCACCATCATACCGTCCGCTCTGCCTGCTGCGGTTCAAGCGCTTTGGCGTCGGTATTTCACAAACCCGACGTCAATGATGTTGGAAACTCACGGAGCGCTCGATGATGTGCGTTCATGTTGCGAAACGATTCTCCGTGAATATTCGAGTGGCGGATTGGCGTCGAATGCGCTCATCGAAAGTCAGATCGTCTCTTTAACGGTCCATCTTGCCCGCATATCGCAGCAAACATTTCGCGACGCTGGCCCGGATGACAATGGCGCACGCTTCGAGCGCTTGCTGGATTTGGTGGCCCGTCATATCCGCGAACAAAAACGCACGGCGTTTTACGCCGAGCAACTGGGCATATCACAAACACATCTCAACCGCCTTGTTAGACAACAGTCCGGCATCAGCCTTCAGCGCCTCGTTGCGCAGAAACAGATCGACATCGCCAAGCAGGAACTACTGTTTACGGTGTCAACGGTGCAGATGGTGGCGGATGGTTTGGGATTTGACGATCCAGCCTATTTCTCGCGTTTCTTTCTGCGCGAAACAGGGATGAACCCGCGCGCCTGGCGCGTGGCCGAACAGAAGAGACTGTCGATCTCGCCTCCATCGGGCGATCAAACCAACATTCTTGCCAGCTCTGCTTGAACCCTCAGAAGCGAAGGCAGATAATTCTCCACCAGTTCCGCCATCGATGCCGCCGATGCGGGTAGACCGACATTGAGCGCTGCGACTGTTTTGCCGTGAATGTTTTTCAGCGGTACCGCGACAGATCTTAGACCGACCTCAACCTCCTGATCGATCAACGCGTAGCCGCGTGTCCTCGTTACGTCGAGTTCAACCATCAACATCTCGATATCCGTGATGGTTTTTTCCGTTCTCGCCTCCAGCAAGATTGATGCGAGATGTTTTCGTCTGTCGTCCATGCTCATGGCCGCAAGAAGGACCCGCCCCATTGACGTGCAATAGGCTGGAAGACGGGAGCCCGGCATCAGCGCGATGGACATGACCCGTCGCTGAGCGGCGCGGGCGACATAGACGATATCTGTTTCATCAAGAATGGAAACGGATGTGCTCTGGCCAATCTGTTCGGAAAGTTGGTCCAGCAACGGCTGGACGATGCGCGGCAGCGGCATGGTGGCGAGGCATCCCGTACCCAGGCGCAGAACCTTGGGCGTGACCGTGAAAAACTTGCCGTCATAAGCAGCGTAACCGAGCTGCGCGAGCGTTAAAAGACAGCGTCGTGCGGTGGCCCGATCAAGGCCCGCAATCTCCGCCGCTTGAGAGATCGAGAGACGGGGTCGTTCCGCACTGAAAGCTTCGATGATGCTCAAGCCTTTGGCAAGCCCGCCCATCATGTCTCTGTCACTGGTCATCATCCACCTAACGTTTCGTGCGATAATCGAACAAATATGATATATCGCACAAAATGGTTGCGGTCGAGATGCGTTCGGATTTAGCTGTGGCCAGTTGGACAAAATCCGGGAGGTCGACCTATGGACAAGACGATTGGTAGTGCTGCCGATGCGGTGAGCGCGATTGGTGATGGCGCCGTCGTCATGATTGGCGGCTTTGGCGGTTCGGGCGCGCCCATCGAACTCATCCATGCCCTGATCGACAAGGGCCCGAAAAACCTGACGGTCATCAACAACAATGCAGGAAACGGGCGCATCGGCATTGCCGCCATGATCGATGCCGGGATGATCGCCAAGATGATCTGCTCATTTCCCCGCTCATCGGACCCACGTGCCTTTACCGACCGATATCTGGCAGGCGAGATAGAACTGGAACTGGTTCCACAGGGAACACTTGCCGAGCGCATTCGTGCAGGCGGCGCAGGCATCCCCGCTTTTTATACTCCGACCGCTTATGGGACAGAGCTTGCGCAGGGCAAGCCGATAGCCGAATTCGATGGACGCCATTATGTGCAGGAGCGATGGTTGAAGGCGGACTTTGCCATCGTCAAGGCTCAGCTGGGCGATACTCACGGCAACCTGACCTACAACAAGGCAGGCCGCAACTTCAACCCCCTGATGTGCATGGCAGCAGCAACGACAATTGCGCAGGTTTCCAGGATCGTGCCAATAGGCACCATTGATCCTGAACAGGTGGTGACACCCGGAATTTTCGTGGACGGGGTCGTCCAGATCGAACATCCGCAACAGGAAGAAGAACTTATCCGCGCAGGAGTGGCCTACGCATGACCGACGATACGCACGCTCTCAACACGTTCGAAGACATCAAGCTTTCCAATGCCCAGATCGCCTGGCGCGCGGCGCAGGACATCCAAGACGGCGCCTATGTCAATCTCGGCATTGGTTTTCCCGAAATGGTCGCTCGCTATCAGCCCCCCGGACGCGAAGCCATCTTCCACACCGAAAACGGTATTCTGAATTTCGGTGAAGCGCCTCCAGAAGGCGAAGAGGACTGGGACCTGATCAACGCCGGCAAGAAGGCCGTAACGCTCAAGCAGGGCGCTGCCTTCTTTCACCACGCCGACAGTTTCGCCATGGTGCGCGGCGGACATCTGGATGTTGCTATTCTTGGGGCCTATCAAGTGGCGCAAAATGGTGATCTGGCCAACTGGCGCGTCGGCTCCAAAGGCGTTCCGGCCGTTGGTGGCGCTATGGATCTGGTGCACGGCGCAAAGCAGGTCTTTGTCATTACCGAGCATGTCACGAAGAAGGGCGAACCAAAGCTCGTTGAAACATGCGCATTTCCGCTGACAGGCGTGGGCTGCATTACCCGCATCTACACCAGTCACGCCGTTGTCGATGTTGTCGATGGTCGGTTCGTTCTGCGAGAGAAACTGGCAGGTATGACGATTGACGATTTGCAGGCCATGACCGGCGCCAAACTCCATATTGATGGGGATGTGGCCGATCTTGCCGCGCCCGAACTGTGAGGTACGCCATGAGCGACGTTTTTATCTGTGACTATATCCGCACTCCGATCGGCCGCTTCGGGGGTGCATTGTCTTCCATACGCGCCGATGATCTGGGCGCCATTCCCTTAAAGGCGCTTGTCGAGCGCAATCCGACGATTGACTGGGAAGCGGTGGACGACGTGATATTCGGCTGCGCCAACCAGGCCGGTGAAGACAACCGTAATGTGGCCCGCATGGCATCCTTGCTCGCAGGATTGCCGGTGTCGGTCACCGGCACGACTATAAACCGTCTGTGCGGCTCTGGCATGGATGCGGTGATGACCGCTGCGCGCGCCATCAAATCGGGCGAGGCGGAGCTGATGATTGCCGGTGGCGTGGAAAGCATGAGCCGCGCGCCTTTTGTGATACCGAAAGCAGAATCTGCCTTTTCGCGAAACGCTGAAATCTACGACACGACGATTGGATGGCGTTTCGTCAATCCGGCAATGAAGTCGATGTACGGTGTCGATTCCATGCCGGAAACCGGCGACAATGTCGGCATCGACTATCATGTTTCGCGAGAGAGCCAGGATGCATTCGCGGTTCGCAGCCAGCAAAAAGCATCGCAGGCGCAGGCGAACGGACGTTTGGCAAAAGAGATCACTCCGGTCAGCATTCCCCAACGAAAGGGCGATCCTGTTATCGTTGGCAAGGATGAGCACCCCCGCGAGACAAGCCTTGAGGCTTTGGCGAAATTGAAGCCGATCAATCGCATGGAGGGTGCCACCGTCACGGCGGGTAATGCTTCAGGCGTCAATGATGGCGCGGCGGCCCTGATCATTGCCTCGGCGGCGGCGGTCAAGACATATGGCCTTACGCCCCTCGCCCGCATCAGCGGTGGAGCAACGGCTGGCGTCCCTCCTCGCGTGATGGGCATCGGTCCGGCACCGGCGTCCCAAAAACTTCTGTCACGGCTTGGCTGGACGCAAGACATGCTGGATGTCATCGAGCTGAACGAGGCGTTCGCGTCACAAGGGCTGGCAACGCTACGCCAGCTTGGCATCGCCGATGATGATCCTCGCGCTAACATCAATGGCGGCGCCATCGCACTGGGGCATCCCCTCGGCATGAGCGGCGCGCGAATAACGGGGACGGCAGCGCTCGAGCTTTCGCTGACGGGTCGAGATAAGGCGCTTGCCACGATGTGCATCGGCGTTGGCCAAGGCATAGCGATCGCCCTGGAAAAGGCGTAACAGCAAAAATCATTGCCACCATCACGCATGGAAGCGCGGTGGATGCTTTATTTTATCGGAACGGGGTTTTCGAAGGCGTCTTTCAAACGTGCGCTCATCGGCATGTTCAGATTGACGCCTGTCTCCGGCGATAGCTGCTGGAACCAGCGGGCATAGATCATCGGCATGTCCGGGCTCTTGTAAATTTCGGTCAGCGCCTGGTTGACCGCATCTGTAAACGCGTTGTCGTTCAATCGCATCATGAAACCATAGGGCTGCTCATCGCTCACCATGTCTGATGACATGCGGTACTCGGATGGCGTTGTTGATTTGGCAATCATCATGCTCAGCAAAACCTCATCCATGGAAAACGCAGACACCCTGCCGTCGGTCACCATGTCGAATGCCGACTGCAGCGATTCCACCGGCACGATCGACATGTTGAGTTTCTGCGAACGATTGACCTCGGTGATATCACTCACATTCACTGTCCCCAGGGCCACGCTGACGGACCGTCCTTTCAGGTCTGCCAAGGTCTTGAGTTCATTTTTTGCAAGCGAAACATAGCGTGTCACACCCAGGAAGTGACTGACCGCAAAACTTGCGCTTTTTCGCCTTTCGGCTGTGTTCGTGCTGGCATTGCATTCAATGTCCATGGTGCCATCATTCAGCAGCTGTATGCGATTGCTGGGCGTGCGCGGCACGAAGTCGATCTCGATTTTCGGCATTTGCAACCGCTCTCTGAGCTTTTCTGTCAGAAGCCGGCACAGATCGATAGAATAACCGACAACACGACCCTGCGCCGTTATGAGCGAGAACGGCGATGTCGCACCGTAACCAATCCTGATTTTTCCGGTTTCCTTGATCCGCTGGAGGGTGGGCATGGTGAACTCGGCCGATGCAAGACCCGCAGACAGCAGAAGGAGGATGGTGCCTTGAACAAGGCCTGTTCGAAACAAGGAACTGCATGTCATTGCAGATACTCCTTCGGGTCACGAAACGCGGACTTCAGTTCCGAAGACATTGGCAGATTGAAATTGCGACCATCAGGCGGCAGCGGTGACATGAACCATCTGTTGTAGATCTCGTCGATTTCCCCGCTGACAAAAATCGTCCGCAACGCATCGTTGACGACGGCGCGGAAAGGCTCGTCATTCTTGCGAAGCAGAATTCCGTAGGGCTCAGGCGGCCCGAAAGTCTCGGACGAGATCATATACTCCTGAGGCGCTTTGGAAAACGCGACATTGGCCGCAAGCAGCACCCCGTCCATGACGAATGCCGAAGCCCTGTTGTTTTCCACGAAGGAAAACCCTTCGATGTTCTGCTTTGCCAGCATGATCGAAATATTCAGCTTATCGGCGCGGTTTCGCTCCTGCAATTGCTCGATGTTGACCGTGCCGGTCGTTGATGCCACGGTGCGCCCGGCAAGGTCTTTGATTTCCCGCAGATTGCTGGATTTTTTCGCGACAAACCGCGTGGCGGTGATGAAGTGGGGATAAGAAAATGCCACTTGCTCGCGCCGCTCGGCATTATTGGTCGTTGCGCTGCATTCCAGATCGATTTTGCCGGTCTTGATGAGAAGAAACCGGGTTGCGGCTGTCGCCAGGACGTAATCGATGTTGATGGTGTCGAGATTGAGCGTGGCGCGGACGTGATCGGCAATGCGATTGCACAACTCCACCGTATAGCCAACCGCAGCCCCATCCGGGGTTCGATAGGCAAACGGCACCTCGTCGGAGCGATATCCGATGGTGATCGTTTTGGTACGGGCAATTTTATCCAGCGTTCCCTCCTCAGCGGCGGTGGCCGCCGGGGAACCGAATGGCGGGCACACAAGTGCTACGGAGAGAACGCTCCCAAATGCAATCTGCAAGAATTTCCTATTCACACATAAAAACTCAGGATATCGCATTCGTTACGCTCCTAGCGATGACACCTTCTGGGGATAAAAATCTTGATAAATACGCTCGATTTCCTCGATCTTGGCGGGACGCCCCAGATGGTACCCCTGCCCCAGCAAACAGCCGGCGGAGCGGACGAACTCGAGTTGGCTTTCGGTCTCGATACCTTCTGTCGTCGTTTCCAGCCCCAGAGTATGGGCGAGCTGTACCAGGCTGAGGATGACGGCGCGGCTCTCAGAGCGATCTTCGATGCCCATGATGAAGCTGCGGTCGATTTTTATCTTGGTGACGGGCAGTGTGAGCAGATAGCTGACACCACAATAACCGGTGCCAAAATCATCGAGGGCGATGCGTATGCCCAGCGCTCGGAGGCCCTCCAGCGTTTCCGTGCACTCCAAGACCGAAATCTGCACGCTCTCCGTCAATTCAAGCTCCAGCCGCGAAGCGGCAAGACCGTTGTTGAAGAGCGCCGACTTCACCGTCTTGATGAAGTTTCCATGCTGCAACTGAACGGGAGAGACATTGACCGCAATCGTACATTCAGGTGGAAGCCGTCTGGCATCGGCGCAAGCGCGCTTCAGCACCCATTCACCGATCGCCACGATCTGTCCTGTCTTTTCGGCGACGGGAATGAAATCGCCAGGTGAAACCCAGCCAAGCTTTGGATGCCGCCACCGCAACAGCGCTTCAAATCCGACAGGCTCGTTTTTCAAGACAGAGAATATCGGCTGATAATGCAGCATGAACTGGTTGTCGCGCAAAGCCGCAACAATATCATGCTGCATCACATGACCGCGGTCGCCCGACATCTCCATCCCGGGCTTGAAGAAGCGAAAAATGCCCCGACCCTCGGACTTTGATGCATAAAGTGCGATATCCGCCTTTTTAAGCAGTTCGGAAATATCGACGTCAAACGCGGTATCGGTACAAATCCCAATGCTTGTGCCGACAGATATTTCTTTGCCCAACAGGTTGAAGGGTCTGGCGACCGAGCGAATAATGGCCGATGCCAACTTGCTGGCTTCGACAACGGCATTTTTGTTGACGACCTGCATGATGGCAAATTCGTCGCCACCGAGACGAGCGGCAATATCGCCGGGACGCATCAAAAGCAGCAGGCGTTCCGCAAAAGATACCAACAGCGCATCGCCGCTTGCGTGACCCAGGCCATCATTGATCGACTTGAAGCGATCAAGATCGAGAAGCATGATGTTGAACGCGCGAGCCTCACCGTCCGGCGAGCCCTTCATCTCTTCTATTTTTCTGCTGAACAAGGCCCGGTTCGGAAGTCCGGTCAGCGCATCGTGGTGCGCAAGATGCTCCATATGTTTTGCAACATCACGCACCTGCCGCAGATGTTCGCGTTCAACAACCGCCTCGCGCAGCGTCTCGATGGCGACTGCAAATCGACCGATCTCGTCGGGACGATCCTGAAAAGGCGTGACAATGCGCGTGTCGTCCTGGGCGATGCGGCTCAGCGCACTGACCAGCGACGGCACTGGCTTGAACACTTTGCGCATGGCGAGAGTGACCGTGACACCGGTGAGCAGCAGGATGGTCAAGAGCAGCAGAATGGAGTTGCGGAACAACCGGGTCTGGCTTTCCTGAAGGATGGATGCCTCACCAATCGTCGTGACCACGGCACCCTGAAGATTCCCTTTGGGTGTCACCACAGGCACATAGGCGATAAAATGTCTGGCCGTGCCAATCTGGGCAAATCCGGTGAAGAACTGACCCGGCGGCGCATCACCCGGCAAAACGAGTGCGGTTCCACGGCTGGAGCCCAGCGCCTCGGCTGAGCTGGAGAAAGCCTGTCCGTCGGAGGAGATCTGGAACAGCCAGATGTTGCCTTTCGTCTGCGATGCCGCAAGGTTCAGAACGTCACTTGGATTAAAGCCCGTGTCCAGAATAGACGCATCGTCGCCCAGGGGTCGTTCACTGATGATTTTGGTGATCTGCCCGTCATGGGCACTATCGACTGCGACGAAAGTGTAGATAGAGCGGATCGCGGACGTTGTTATCTGCGCGTTCAACTCCGCCTGACGGCGCCATTGTTCCTGCGAATCCCGCTCGAGCATGATCCAACCAATGGTCGCACCGACGACATAAGCGAGCACCACGCTCGACACGAAAAAGACGGTAATCTTCCAGAAAAGTGAATGATACCAGACGAGCCGAGCCTGGCGTCCGGGCACATCGCCAGCCTCCTGTTCGGCATTGTTGTTGTAAACGACCATTGCGGCCTGAACCTTTTTCCCCGAGTCCATGGACAATATTGGAATAAACTTTAATCATGGACTTAACGAATGGGCGCAGACTGCTATTTCTCACAACCATTCCGAGATATGGACAACAAAGTCTAAAAAAACGGACGCGTTTTTACGCACTGCCAACGGGCAGTGCGGACAACAGCCCGTAACCGGACCCAGCCACGCCTATAGCGGGAAACCTATCAGGGTGCAGAATTGGCGTGTTTGATGTTCGCTGGAAGGTTACTGTCCTTGGGGCATCGGGCCGACATATTGCGACTGCGGACGGATCAGTTTCCCCACCTGATCCTGCTCCAGAACATGCGCCGTCCATCCCGCCATGCGCCCGGCGGCGAACACATTGGTGAAACTTTCGCGCGGGAAGCCAACGGCTTCCAGAACCAGCGCCGTGTAAAATTCGACATTGGTTTCCAAAGGACGTAGCGGCTTCTTTTCTGCCAGCAGCGACAGTGCCTCCCTTTCAACGGCTTGGGCGAAGTTGATACGAGGGCTATCACGCTGCAATGTGCCAACCGCCTTCTTGAGCACATCTGCCCTGGGATCGCGAACCCGGTAGATGCGGTGGCCAAAACCCATCACCCTTTCGCCGCGAGCCAGTGTATTGGCCAGCCAGGTGTGAATATTGCGCTCATGCCCGATGGCATCCAGCATATCGAGAACCGGACCCGGTGCACCCCCGTGGAGAGGACCTTTCAGGGCACAGAGAGCCCCGATGACGGACGAAAACATGCCGGCCTTTGTCGATGCTATGACCCGGGCGGTGAAGGTAGAGGCGTTGAGCCCGTGGTCGGACACCGACACCAGATAGGTGTCGAGCGCCTTGACCTTATCAGGGGACGCCTCCTCTCCATGCAGCATCTGTAGAAAATTGGCGGCGTGGCCCAAACCTTCTACGGGCGCAACCGGTGCGAGGCCAGCATCTCGGCGCGCGATGGCGGCAGCGAATACGGGAACGGCGGCAACAGCCATGATATGGTGGGCTTCAGGCTCTGCGTCCGAAAGAGATGATAAAAAAAGACGCAACGTCTCGACGTGCGAAAGCGTCTTTGTTGCCATCAGAAGCGGCTCAACCAGAGCAAATGCACGAATTCGGGCCCGCGAAAGCGCCTCGCTTATGTGTGCAACATCTTGATAAACGGGCGTCAGGTCTTTCCAAAGCAAGGCAAGAACTGCCTCAAAGCTCCAGCTGGAAAGACTGTCGAGATCATACCCGCGCACGACGAGACGACCTGCCGCGCCATCGATGTGACTGAGAACGGTTTGCGCTGCGACGATATTCTCCAGACCGGGACTCACAGCTTGCGAGACCGATGCCATTGTGGACGCGTTTTTTGACTGAGTGCTCATGATAATCCTCACGGGTTGACTTCCCCAAGGATGATGCTTCTATCAATACAATCAATCTTGATTGAAGCAATCAATATGAAGAAAATGACAGAGCGGGATCGTTTCGTCGATGCAGAGACGGCGTCCGGAATCCTCGGCATCAGCCGGGCAACCCTCTATGCCTATGTCAGCCGCGGCATTGTCCGCGCTACGGACGACCCGACTGATCCGCGCAGGCGGCTCTACGCCGTCGAAGACGTGGACAGGTTGAGGAAAAACAAGTCCATCGGGCGAAAGCCGCGCGATGTCGCGGCGACAACACTGGATTGGGGACTCCCCGTCTTGTCTTCGGGCATTACGCTGATAGAGAATGGGCACCTCTTCTATCGAGGATATGACGCGATAAAGCTTTCGACACATGCCTCTCTGGAAGAGATCGCTCGCTTGCTCTGGGCCTGCGGTGAGCACGATCCCTTTGTTGGCGTAGAACCATCTCCCTGGGACAGCGCCCTTCTGGATCTGACGAAGCACCTGCCATTGCCGGAACGTTGCCAAGCGCTGCTTTCATTCGTTGATGCAGGACGACTAACCTCATGGCAGCGTGACAATCGAAACCTGTGGCCCAGCGCTGCCGCCCTGGTCCGCGCAATGACCGCCGCTGCCAGTGGCAGCCAACAAAGCGGTATGTCCGCGCATCTACACCTTGCCAACACGTGGGGGCTTGATGGTATCGGCTCAGACATCCTACGCCGGGCACTTGTCCTGCTGGCCGATCATGAACTGAATGCGTCGACTTTTGCGACACGCGTCGTTGCCTCGACCGGAGCATCTCTGGGCGCGTGCCTCGACGCGGGACTGGCTGCGCTGAGCGGGCCACTTCATGGCGGCATGACGAGCCTCGTCGAAATTCTGTTCGACGAAATGGAAGCCGGGGCTGACGCACGTCTTGTGCTGGAAAAACGTTTGCGCCGCGGCGATCGTTTACCGGGGTTCGAGCACCCGCTTTATCCGAATGGCGATCCCAGAGCTGCAGCTTTGCTTTCGCTCCTGCCACAAAACGAAATGCGTCAATCACTGATTCATGCCGTTGAAGAGACGACCGGTAAACGGCCGACCATCGATGTCGCGCTTGTGGCTGTTCGCCGTCAACTTGACTTGCCAATGGGTGCCGCGCTGGCTCTTTTTGCGATCGGGCGGACTGTCGGCTGGATTGCGCATGCGTTGGAACAATTCCAACAGACGAGACTGATCCGACCACGTGCGCTGTATGATGGGCCGAAGCCTGTTCATTCATAATCTTGGGGCCAAAGAGACGAATAGGTGTTGAAGACCATGTATTTATCACATCACGTTTGGCGCTTCACTTGTCACCGCCGCAAATGACTGCAATGAAATTTGTTAGGGACTGACGTTACGGGAGCGTTTCGCATGACGACGATGACAGAGGCGAACATAAGACTTGGTGCTATTCTCGCCGAGGCTGAAAATCAGCAGTCTTCGCTCAGCGCCACGCAACTTGAAAGCAACGGTCTCGTACCTGATAGTGTCGAAACCGGCATGGCAGCGCAGGCCATTGCGGCAGCGGCGATCGGGAAAGAGGTCGGCGGCTGGAAAGTGGCAATGAATGGCGTTCGTGCCGTTGCTGCACCGCTTCTGGATGTCTTCGACACTGTTACCGATACCGCTTTCAACGTCCCCAAACCCGGGGCGATCGGGATTGAAATCGAAATCTGTTTTGTTCTGGCAGAGGATATTCCTGCGCTGGAAGCAAACTCCGACTACTCTCGTGAAGACATTTTGGCCCACGTCGCATCCGTGCATATGGGCGCGGAGCTTGTCAGCTACCGGATGATCGAGGAAAACAAAGCGCCGTTTGCGCTCCATCTTGCGGATCGTCTGGGCAATCATTCTTTTGTTCTCGGGCCGGAAGTCGATCACTCGATTATGGAGCGTCTGGCCAATCATGACGCAACATTACCAGCGCTCGTTCTGGAAAGCGGCGCCGAAGTTCTGTTTGCGGCGGTGCCAAAGCACCCACAAAGTGATCCTCTGGCGCCGCTGCTGTCCTATGCCAATGCCCCGCTCGACCATCTGGGTGGACTAAAGCGCGGCCAGGTGGTGACAACAGGCAGTCTCTGCGGTCTGATCAGGCTGTCTGGCCAAACATCAATCAAGGCATCCTGGGGTGACATCGGGCAATTGGTTGTGACACTCCCGGCTCGGTAATCCTGTCTTAGAGCGTTTCCTTGTTAAATGGAAACAGTTCTGTTGGTTCAAACGGGATCGACTGCTTGTCCGGATGGCGCGTGGCGTAGCCTTAGCATACGGCCAAGCCGTCCGGGCAGGCAGATGGCCCGTTTCAACCAACCCGGAGGGCCGGGCATCTTTCCGCCAGGACAAAGGCGATCGGCTCGACCGTACCTTAGGGTATGCCCTTCGCCAATCGCCTTTGTCCTGACGAAAATCTGCTCCGGCAGAACGTTTCCATTTAACAAGGAAACGCTCTAAGCCTTACCTGGCCCCGCATACCCGTTACTTTTCAGGTGGGCCTCAGGACGATTTATCGCATTTCCGCCATAAATGAAAACGTCGTCACTGTTACACTTCTGCGTGGAGAGGGTATCGTGGGGAGGACAGTTTCAACAGGAGATGGTTTGATGGCGAAATCAATTTTGAATGCTCTTGGAACGCCGCTATATTACAGCGATACGTCCACCGGTTTTTTCTCGGCGACCGGCTCCGGTCTTGATCTTTACGGAACCGCCAAAAACGACTCGATGTGGGGCGACAGCAGCGTCAATGTCACCATGCATGGTGGCACGGGCGACGACATTTATTACCTCTATTCGACATCCAACCGCGCGGCTGAAGCTGCAGGCCAAGGCATCGACACAATCGATACATGGATGAGCTATACGCTTCCCGAAAACTTTGAAAATCTGAACGTCACGGGCGACGGACGCACCGCATTCGGAAATTCCACCGATAACATCATCACCGGCGGGTCCGGAAAACAGACGATCGACGGCGGTGCCGGTAATGACGTTCTGACAGGTGCGGGCGGCGCCGATACCTTCGTTTTTGCCAAAGGAAATGGCACGGACCTGATCACGGATTTCGGTTCCGACGATATCATCAGACTGGATGGGTATGGCGTTACATCCTTTGATCATATTCTCTCAGCATCGACCCAAAAGGGTGCTGACCTCTGGCTCAATTTCGACAACAGCGAGAGTGTCGTCCTGGCCAATACGACAGCTGATAGCTTGACTTCCAGCCAGTTCAGACTGACGTTGGACCGCTCCCAACTCACGTCCACTTTCTCCGACGAATTCAACTCGCTATCTCTGAGTGATGGTCAGACAGGCGTTTGGGAACCAAAATTCTGGTGGGCAGGTGACTCCGGTGGCAGCCTGCATACCAATTCCGAAGAGCAGTGGTACATCAACCCCGCCTATCAGCCGACGTCATCGGTCAATCCCTTTTCGGTGCAGAACGGCGTTCTGACGATCACGGCGGCCCCTACCCCGGATTCCATTTCGGATGCGATTGGTGGTTACGATTATACGTCGGGCATGTTGACCACGCATCCATCCTTTTCCCAGACCTACGGCTACTTTGAAATCCGCGCGGATATGCCAAGCGATCAGGGGGCGTGGCCTGCTTTCTGGCTGTTGCCCACCGATGGCAAATGGCCACCGGAGCTCGATGTCATCGAGATGCGCGGGCAAAACCCCAATACGCTGATCATGTCTTCGCATTCCAACGAAACGGGAGAGCAGACATCGACCATCAACAATGTGCAGGTGTCCAGCACCGAAGGTTTCCACAAGTACGGAATGCTGTGGGACAAAGACTACGTCACCTGGTATTTCGATGATGTGGCGGTAGCGCAGACAAAAACGCCGTCGGACATGCATGACCCCATGTATCTGCTCGTCAATCTTGCCGTAGGCGGCGTCGCTGGAACGCCGACAGACGGCTTGCCGAACGGCTCCGAAATGAAGATCGACTATATCCATGCGTATTCCATCAATGATCCGGCCGTGAGCCAGATGGCCCAGTCAGCCCCGGCGGAAAATCTGCTGGTATAAACAATGAGCGCCGCCTGAGAGGGCGGCGCTCATTGAATGCTTGCGTGACCCGCGAAACTCCTCGCGCCATATCGCAACTGTTTCAGGTTCGAAGATGTCGCACGATGACTGCATGACAGGCTCGGCTTTCACCTGTGGGGAATTTCATCAATCTGCGCATGCTGGGAAAGCTGGCACAGGTATGCGCCGCACCCCTACGCATCCGGTTTCATTGGAAGCTTAAGCCAACTTGGCGAAACCGACATTACCAAAGCTTTACGTGCCGGTTTACATCCTTGTAGAGAAGGTATCGGAAACGTCCAGGACCACCCGCATAGCAGGCTTGCGGGCAGAATGCGCGAAGCCACATGAAATCGCCCGCTTCAACCTCCACCCAGTCATTGTTCAGCCTGTAGACGGCTTTGCCTTCCAGCACGAATAGCCCGTGTTCCATGACATGGGTTTCCATGAAGGGAATGGTTGCACCCGGCTCAAACGTGACGATGTTGAGGTGCATGTCATACCGACCATCTGCGGGATCGATGAAGCGCGTGGTTGCCCACTTGCCATCTGTATCAGGCATGGCGGAAAGTTCATGGTCGTCTTCATGCGTGAAGATCGCAGGTGGCAACTCCAGCCCCTCGACAACGTCGAAGACTTTTCTGACCCAATGGAATTTGACGGGGATATTGCCCTCGCCGCGTAGCGTCCAGACGCTTCCAGCAGGAATATAGGCGAAAGAGCCCGCGCGCAGAGCGTGTCTTTCGCCTTCGTACTCAATGCTCATCTCACCATCGACAACGAAAATTGCGGCTTGGGCGCGTGCGTCCGGTTCCGGTCTATCGCTGCCACCGCCGGGCATAACCTCCATGACATATTGCGCGAAGGTCTCGGAGAAACCCGTCATCGGGCGCGAGATGATCCAGGCGCGTGTCTCTGCCCAATGCGGGAGGATACTTGTGACGATATCCGACATCACACGCTTGGGAATGACGGCATAGGCCGTGGTGAACGTTGCCTTGCTCGAAAGCAATTCAGTCTGGCCCGGAAGGCCGCCAAAATCAGAATAATATCGCTTATTGTCCATCATGCACTCCAAAGACACGCCATGTCAGCGCAAAATCATTAGAGCGTTTCGACTTGGAAGGGAATCACTCCTGAACGATTTTCAAACATCCGTCGCGACGCCGTGCAGCATCGCGACAGTCGGAGAGATCCATCAGGCTTTCTTGCGGATGACCCCGTAGACGATGTTGCGGTTTTCACCGAAAAACACCTCTGCTTCGACCAATGACGGGTCAATGCTGGAATTGATGATATGCCACATATCCTGCTCTGTGCGCAAAAGAAGCGCCCAGTTCATGAAGGATTCCATATAGCCATCCACGCCGATATCCTGAGAGAAATTCGCGAACAGGAAACTGCCGCCAGGCTTCAGCATCTCCAGGCAGCGCTGCGTCAACTTGATCGACACCTTGTCGACCAGATAGTCGTAAAGACCAGCCGCATAGACGAAGTCGAATGTGCCGAGTTCCTGGCGGCGCGACAAAATTCCACGCACCGACCCGTCGATCGCCTCGATGCAGGTTCCGTGGAAATCCCGCATGATGGCACCGACGCTGAGCGGGTCCTGGTCGAGGGCGACCCAACGCTTGATTTTGCCCTGCGCCAAGGCAGACGAGCCATTGGCTTCACGCAAATGCCCGGCGGCAATTGTCAATATTTCCGTGTCTGGGCCACGCGTATTGGCAACGTCGTCGATATATTTCGTCAGTATATCGCGGCGCTCACGCACGGCCACAGAGGATGACGCATCCTTGGTATAGTCGTAAAGCGCTGTGCCAATCGGCGATGCGGCGGCAATCTTGTCCTGAACACTTGGGTGGCCGTAGATGAAGTCGAGAAGCTGGGCATCGCCGGAATATCCGCGCGGTTTGTCAAACGACCAATGGGTGAAGGGATCCTGCAGGAAATACGCCGCAACGGGATGGTTCTGAACGAGCGGAATGATCTCTTTCCACACGCTCGAGTGGTATCTTTCCCTGCATTGATGTAACCGTCCCGCGACTTCATGTATAATTTGCTGCGGCGCAACATCACTCAGAAATTGCTGGTGCGCCAAATTGAGAAGGATTGCGACTTCAGCTTCGGCAATTGCAATTTGCTCTTTAAAATCGTCTGAGCGTTGAGCGAATATTTCATCTGATATTGTTTCAGGTGTAATAAGACTTTCACCATCGAACTTTTTATTCAGCACATTGGACAAAGATAAATCTCCTGATTAACGCTTTGTTAACTTTGAAACAATTCACTCCTTATTTGAATGCAAGTCAATGTGGTGCACATGCATAAAACCACCGTTTGACGGGAAACTTTTTATTAAGGTAAACGGAAGATCGATTGTAATTTTCTTTTTGCTTAAACAAATTTAAGCTCTACGCACGCCATAATAGCGGGAATGTCTCTTGTTTCTGACATCACCAGATTGAAGAAACGGAAGTAACGAAAAATTTCTGGAAATGTATTCCACAATTTTTCTGGATGTAAACTGGCACTATTATTACAACCTATGGAAAAGTGCATGACGCACACTTTGGCAGATGTGGTGGGACTTGGTCCGCAACTGGATGAATCACAAGAGCGGTCAATCGATGCTTCGAGAGCGCTTTTCTTAAAAGAGGCAGACGCCAGCAGACGCACCTCGATACGGCAGGGGCTGTGGATCGCGGTGCCGATCTATCTGTTGTTTTCGGTAACCGACATCCTGCTTATCCCGGATGTTTCACCACACACGATGTTTGCACGGTTCGTCGTCGGCATTGCCGCCTTGATGATGCTGGAAATGCAAATCCGTGCAAACGTCAAGACGAGCCACATGGACATCGCCTGTGCTACGGCGCTGGTCGGTGGTTATATCGCCTGGCTGATGCCGGCCTTGATGACGTCGTACGTCACCAACATGTCCTACTACATGGTCTTCGGCGCCATCTTCATGATGGGTGCGAACCTGTTTTTCACGTTCAATTTCGTTCTGTCGCTGATCGCCTCAAGCCTCGTGCTGGTCATATACTTCCTCGCTCTCAGCTATTTTCACGAGGACATCTATTACCAGATCAATTTCGGGGCATTCTATTTCTCGTGTTTCGTCTTCACGTCCTACGTCAATTTGCGTCTCAACCGCGAGCGGTACCAGGTCTTTCTCAACGCCATCGAGGCGAAGGTCCAGCAGCGCGAGGCAGAACAGCGCGGAGAAGCGCTGCTCCATCTCTCAAACACCGACCCTTTGACCGGTCTCGAAAACAGACGCGCTATCGATAGCCGTCTAAGGCAGCTTTGGGATGGTTGGACCAACCACCAGCACAACTTCGCGGTCTTCTTGATCGATGTAGATTTCTTCAAGAAGTACAATGACTTCTATGGGCATCAGGAGGGCGACCGGTGCCTGATCCAGGTTGCACAGACGCTACAAGCCAGCATGAGCCGGTTCGATGCCGTGATCGGTCGTTACGGTGGAGAAGAGTTCATAGCGCTTGCTCGTTTTACGGCGCCTAAAGACATAGAAGATATTGCAGAGACACTTCGGACGACCGTACAGGATATGCATCTGGCCCATGAAAGGCGCCGGGATGGGACATCGGTCATCACGGTCAGTGTCGGCGCGTCCTTTACCCGTCCGCAACAGGACCCGAAGCTGGAACGGATCATCAACGAGGCCGACCGCGCACTTTATCTTGCAAAGGAGAGTGGCCGCAACACCGTCAAGCTATTCGACCCCAACGACCCGCAACACAGCGACGACACGGAAAATGTCGCAGCACTTCTGAATATCGCGATTGCCCAAAATCTGGTATCGCTGGTTTATCAGCCGATCAAGGATCTGAGAACCAACATCACCATCGGCGCGGAGTCCTTGATGCGGCTGAAACTTCTGGATGGAACGCATGTGCCACCCAGCATCTTCATTCCCATCGCCGAACGGACAGGGACGATCATGGAGCTTGGCCTGTGGGCGATCCGCACCGCGTGCCAGCAGGCGCTGAACTGCGAGAAAATACCGATCGTCAGCGTCAATGTTTCACCCATCCAGCTCAAGAGTCCGGGGTTTGCGACATCGGTGGCAGCTATTCTGGGGGATGTCGGCGTCTCCGGTGGACGTTTGGCTTTCGAAATCACCGAGGGCCTGGAAATGGACATGAATTCCGATGTCCTGCGTTGCATCAGCGATCTCAAGACACTCGGGATTAAAATATGGCTCGATGATTTCGGCACGGGTTTCGCCGGCCTCTCATGGCTGAGGCTCATCGATTTCGACACGGTAAAAATCGACAAGTCGTTTCTGCACGACGCGCAGACGCCGCGTGGGAAAGTCATGTTGAGCGATATCATCGCCCTCATTCGAAACCGGGGTCATAAAATTCTGGCCGAAGGGGTCGAGACCGCCGAGCAGCTTGAGCTTCTCAAAGAACTGCGGATCGACCAGGCGCAGGGCTATTACGTCGGACGCCCGGCACCGGCCAACCAGTGGACCAAAGAGATGACCTATCGTCCCCGCAGCCTGAACCAGCCCGCGCGATGAGAAACCCGGCACGTGTTGCCGGGTTTGCGGTCTCCCACTAGCTTGGTCGCAGCGGATTGATCAGTCCACGGCGCCGGGAACCTCGGACATATCGCGCTCACCGATGATGATCGAGCGTTTGCCGACATGGTTGGCAGGTCCAACGATCCCTTCCTGTTCCATGCGCTCCACCAGAGATGCGGCGCGATTGTACCCAATCGACAGGCGCCTTTGAATATAGGAGGTCGAGCACTTCTTGTCGCGCAGAACGACCTTCACGGCTTTTTCGTAGAGATCGGCAGTGTCATCTTCGGCCATGGCGGTCTTGTCGAAGACGGCGCTGTCTTCTTCCTCGCCGTCATCGGACTCATCGGCATCTTCGGTCACGGTGCCCAGATATTCCGGGCGTCCCTGTGTCTTCAGATGCGCAACGACCTTTTCAACTTCCTCATCAGAGACGAAAGGACCGTGCACACGCGCAATGCGTCCGCCACCCACCATGTGCAGCATGTCGCCCTGCCCCAGCAGATGTTCGGCACCCTGTTCACCCAGGATCGTGCGGCTGTCGATCTTGGAAGTCACCTGGAAAGAAATACGCGTCGGGAAATTGGCCTTGATGGTGCCGGTGATCACATCGACGGAGGGTCGTTGTGTCGCCATGATGAGGTGAATACCGGCAGCGCGTGCCATTTGCGCCAGCCGCTGGATTGCACCCTCGATCTCTTTACCGGCAACCATCATCAGGTCGGCCATTTCATCGACAATGATGACGATGTACGGCATGGCCGTAAGGTCCATTTCCTCCTGTTCGTAGACGGCTTCACCCGTCGCACGGTCAAACCCGGTTTGCACATTGCACATCACGGTTTCGCCCTTGGCACGGGCAGACGCCGCACGGGCATTGTAACCATCGATATTGCGCACACCCAGCCGCGACATCTTGCGATACCGGTCTTCCATTTCCCGCACGGCCCATTTCAGCGCCATCACAGCCTTTTTCGGGTCCGTTACAACCGGTGTCAGCAGGTGTGGAATGCCATCATAGACCGACAGTTCCAGCATCTTGGGATCGACCATGATCAGGCGGCATTCCTCCGGCTTCAACCGGTAGAGCAGCGACAGGATCATGGTGTTGATGGCGACCGACTTGCCGGAACCCGTGGTACCAGCCACCAGAAGATGCGGCATCTTGGCGAGTTCGGCTACGACGGGCTCGCCGCCAATGGTCTTGCCGAGGCAAAGCGCCAGCTTCATCCGCGTTTCAGCGTAATCGTATGATTCGATCAACTCGCGGAAATAGACCGTTTCGCGCACCGGGTTGGGCAATTCAATACCGATGACATTGCGGCCGGGCACCACGGCAACGCGGGCAGACAGAGCCGACATGGAACGGGCAATATCATCCGAGAGGCCAATGACACGCGAAGACTTGACGCCAGGCGCAGGCTCAAACTCGTAGAGCGTGACGACCGGACCGGGACGAACATCGATAATCTCGCCTTTGATCCCGAAATCTTCGAGTACGCTTTCCAGCAGACCGGCGCTCTGTTCCAGCGCTTCCGGCGTCATCGTCGTCGTTTGCAGAACCTGCGCCTTCTGGAGCAGGTCGATGGGCGGGTATTCGTATTCACCTTCGCAAAAAACCGGAGCATCCAGGAACATGGGCTGATTGTTGCGAGCGACCGTACGCATCTCGCGACGCGGCGGGCTGGCAACGGGAGCCGAGATGGTGGCTTGCTCGAAGGGAGAGGCAACCTGGACCGTTTCTTCGACCGGTGCCGCGATAACGTCGTCCACGGTCTCGACAACTGGTTCCCTTGATCCAACAGCACGAATGTCCAGTTGTCGATACAGCGCGACAGCCGATTCCCCAGCGTTGGAGAGAACAGGCGCGTCGGCAACGGGTCTTGGCTGACGGATAATCTGCACCGCAGCGGGTCTTTGAACAACAGGTGCCGTTGGTTTGACTGGGGCTGGGGTTGCAGCCACGGTCTGAGCCTTGATCCGGGCCAGTTCTGCCAGCCGCATGGGCTTTGAAGGCGGCAGCAAGGCGCCGCCCACATCCAGGCTCATCGCCTCCCAGAACATCTCGTCTGACAGAGACGCGGCGAAGGCAGGCACATCCAGCGTTTCGACAGAATTTTTGGTGTCACGTTCGGAAGGAAAGCAAGCCACATCGACCTGCTCCACCACATTTGCTTGTGTCGGCTGGGCCGTCTCGGACGCCGACTCAACGGGCTCGGCGACCTCTCTCTGCTTCAACGCCAATTCGCGACGCAGGCGGTATGTCAAAGCGAGAGCGCCAATCGCGCCCGGCGGCTGCGGCAACACGGCGGGCCGGGCGATTTTGCGCTCTTCATCCGTCAATTTTGGCTCGGTTGATTCGACACTGACAGGCTTGATGTCTGCGTGCACAAGGGAATCGACGTCATCCTCGGCTTTGCCAGGCGCACTACCTGTCGACTGCTTTCCCGCAACGATATTTTGCGGGGTCCGGGTAAAGCGGACATTGGGCCCAAGGGTAAAGGCGTTCTGCCACAACGGCATCTCGTCACGCCCCTCGATCGCGTTAGCGGCAATCTGATCTGCGTTATGACCCATTACGGCACGCTGATCAGCCGTCAACGGAATCATTCCGTCTGACGCGCTTAGCGTCACATTCGGTTCTGCCACGGGCTTCTTTGCTCCCCTCTCTTCTATCGTATTGATGGAATGGTTTAAATTTGAACGGGGAATACGCATCACAGCCTGTACACTCATCATAAACGGACATTCGGCACAGCAAATGAGATAGAAAATAAAGGTTAATCACCTATTGCCAAAGCGCCGATGGAGGTGATTTTTCCCAAGCGATTTTTCCGCTGTGTCCATCCAGACACGCCGACGTTACGTCAGATCATCAGCAGAGTGTGACGCCGAATGGGGTCTGGCCGGCACCCAACGGCACCTCACTTCACGCTTTGATATATTCCGTCATTTTAAATGACTTTCTTTCTGGGGCGTCTGCAGTCATTTAGTCTTACACAACTGTCGCGGTGATTTGCCGACGCCCCAATCTGAAGAACTGAGCACATGAAAAACCCGATTGCGATGGAGATTATCTCCGAAAACACCGTGTTTAAAAAAGGCGACGTCTTTGTACTGTTCGGCGAACTGTTCGGACGTGGCTATGCGACAGGCCTTCTTGACCAGGCCCGAAAAGCTGGAATGCGCATCGTTGGCATCACGGTTGGACGTCGTGACGAAAACAACGCTCTGCGCCCTCTGACCAGCGACGAGCTTTCCGAAGCCGAAGCTCGCCTTGGCGGAACGATCATCAACGTGCCGATGATGGCTGGGTTCGATCTCGATGCGCCTGAAAACGGCCCGACACCGACAGATCTTCTCGCTGGCCTGACGCTGGAAAGCTGGCAGCACGAAAAGCTAGACTGGGATTACATCGAAAAATGCCAGGCCGTTGCCACAGCTCGTTTTAAAGAGTCGCTGTCGCAGGTCATGGCTAAGCTCAATGACATGATCCCGAATGGCCGCAACGTGTTCTTCGCTCATACGATGGCAGGCGGAATTCCCAAAGCTAAGGTTTTCCTGGTCATTGCCAATCGCATCTACAAGGGCACCGGAGCGCGCCACATGTCGTCGCAGTCGTTGATCGACAGCGATATGGGCAAGTTGATTCTGCGGAATTTTGACGAGGTTTCAGCCAACACGTTCCGCCACCTGATCGAGGCCAGCGCATCCATTCGCGAACGCGTTGAAGCATCCGGTGGACAGGTTCGCTATACGGCCTACGGTTACCATGGAACAGGCATCCTGATCGACGGTGAATACCGTTGGCAGACCTACACGAATTACACCCAAGGCTACGCAAAGATGCGTCTCGAAGGCATTGCTGAAGAAGCTTGGGCCAAGGGCATCAAGGCTTGCGTGTACAACTGCCCTGAGATTCGTACGAATTCTTCCGATGTGTTCACGGGCATTGAACTGCCGTTGATACCGCTCTTGCTGGCGCTTAAAAAAGAAAACGGCGGCAAGTGGGCGGACGAGCAGTGGGCCGCCTGCGAGGCACTTCTGGCCGACGGTTTCACGCTTGATGACGTCATGCGCAAGATCAGCAATCTGCAGGCCAGCGACGTCATGGTCCCGTTCTACGATTTCACTGCTTGGCCAATGCCCAACAGCCAGACGCAGGCTGATCTGACCATCGGCACGTCGAACGAAATCACTGCGATGCATCGTGACAACAAGAATATGATCAGCGATCTGTTGAGCGCGCTTGTCGTTGAAGCGACTGGTCAACTGATTTTCGGCGCATCGTCTCAACCACGTGCGCCCGTTCAGTGGCTGAACCACGACGTCGTCGCGCGCCGTCTGAATGCAACACACCAGGGCGAGACGTCTGCCAACATGGCGGCAACAAAAGCTGCGTGATCGTCAGATCGCTCTGCTGATGATCGTTCTTCGTGTTTGGCACACTGAGGCCGATAGTCTCTGAAATATGTGGGCTATCATTTTTCGGCGTCAAGCACAGCGTCTCGCATCCCGCCTCGGGGATCACTCACCCCGAGGAAATCTCTGGTTTTCTTCAAGAACATTCAAATCCATGTGGTTTCGCATGTAGCGCTCAGATGCTTTCTGGAGCGGTTGATAGTCCCATGGGTAGTAGGCACCATTTCGCAGCGCCTTGTAGACCACCTGTCGGCGTGCCTGACTTTCGCGAATGGAGGCATCGAAAGAGGCCAATTTCCAGCGACTTTTCACTTGCCCCATAAGCGACGCCAAAGTCGCCTGATGGCGCGGATCACCTGCAAGATTGTAGCGCTCGTTTCGATCAGTTTCCAGGTCGAATAGCATCGGAGGATCGTTTTCGCAGATCGTCAGCTTGTAGCGCCCGTCGCGTATGGCCACCAATGGCGCGATTGATCCCTCGGCTGCATATTCCATCGGGACGGGGCTCCGTTTGGTCGATTGCTGCGCGAGCCCGGACAAATCCTCGCCATCGGTCCACCGTTTCAGCGCAGTGATATCCAAACCAGCGAGAGAACACAGGGTCGGCGTCACATCCAGCGTCGAGACCGGCGTATCGACATGCTTTGCGCTCCAACCGGGCGTTGAGATCATCAAGGGCACACGCACTGAACCTTCGAAGAAGCACATTTTGAACCACAGACCGCGTTCGCCCAGCATGTCACCATGGTCGGAGAGAAAAACGATCGTCGTGTTATCGTCCATTCGCGTGCGTTTCAGAACATCCATGATCTCGCCGACCTTGTCATCGACATAGGAGATATTGGCAAAGTACCCCTGTCTCGCGCGCCGGACCTGTTCAGGTGTTATCTCAAAGGCGCGGTGATCACAGGCTTCCAGCAGGCGCTGCGAATGCGGATCTTGCTTTGCGAACGGCAGTGGCCCGGTCTGCGGATCAAGTGCCGGACAATCATCGTATAAATCCCAATATTGACGCCTTGCGACATACGGATCGTGCGGATGGGTGAAG
The DNA here is from genome assembly GCF_023757665.1 of Rhizobium skierniewicense Ch11. Lineage (NCBI taxonomy): Bacteria > Pseudomonadati > Pseudomonadota > Alphaproteobacteria > Hyphomicrobiales > Rhizobiaceae > Rhizobium > Rhizobium skierniewicense. The sequence goes on along the minus strand of NZ_RXPG01000030.1, from coordinate 231,653 downwards.
CTGACGGTCAGGCACCAGGGACGATCATCCAGCCCGCGTGAAAGGTCGTAGAGTTTCCGCGTGGCGTGGTAGGCGACCTCATCGTCATATTCCATCTGATTGGTGATTTCGGCAACGCCCGCCCCACTGACGGAGCCAAGATTATGATACCACCAGTCTATCCGCTCGCCGGGCTTGGTATAATCAGGTGTCCAGCCGAAATCCGCGGGGTAGATATCCGTCGTCAGTCGTTCTTCGAAACCATGCAGCTGGTCCGGTCCGACGAAATGCATCTTTCCTGAAAGACCGGTGTAATAGCCCGCTGACCGCAGATGGTGCGCGTAGGTGGGAATATCAGACGCAAACTCCGCTGCATTATCGTAAACCCGTGTACGACTTGGAAGTTGGCCGGACATGAATGACGCACGTGCAGGCGCACAAAGCGGACTGGCCGTATAGCTGTTGGAGAAACGAACGGAGCGCTCCGCCAGAGCCTTCAAATGCGGCGCGTGGAGAAAATCCGCTGGTCCATCAGGGAAGAACGTTCCGTTCAACTGATCGACCATGAGGATGAGAAAATTCTGACGCGTCATGCATGTTTATCCCGATATCACAGACCGACCGCGGCCTTGACCGCAGCATCACCCGGCTTGCCATCCAGCGTCATCACACCGGAAAGCCATGTGTCGATGATTTTCGGATTGGCTTTGAGCCACGCTGTTGCCGCATCGGTGGACGTCTGACCGCCGAGAATTTCGCCCATGAGCTTGTTTTCCATGCCCACATCAAATTTAAGGTTTTTAAACAGGCTGGCAGCGTTCGGGCACTGTGCCGTCCAACCGGTTCTGGCCAGCGTGTAGACCTGCGCGCCGCCAAAATCCGGTCCGAAATAATCATCGCCACCGGACAGATATTCGATCGAGAATTTCTCGTTCATCGGATGAGGTGCCCAAGCCAAGAACACGACACCCTTTTTGGATTTGGCCGCGCGCTCCACCTGAGACAACATTGCCTGTTCACCGGATTCGACCAACTCCCAGTCCTTCAAACCGAATTTCTCGTCGGCGATGATTTTCTGAATATTCTGGTTGGCTGGAGCACCAGGTTCGATTCCATAAATTTTCTTGTCGAACTCATCTGCATGTTTGGACAGGTCAGCGAAACTCTTGATGCCTTTTTCCGCCATGTAGGATGGAACGGCGAGCGTGAACTTCGCGCCCTCCAGGTTCTGCCCGATAATTTCGACAGCCTTCGCGGACGTCAGATCGTCTATGAACGACTTCTGGGCGGGCATCCAGTTACCGAGAAAAACGTCGATCTCTGCGTTTTTCATGGCCTGATAGCCAATTGGAACGGATAGCGTCTTAACGTCCGGCTCGTATCCAAGCGCGCCCAGCAAAACTGTTGCCACGCCATTGGTCGCGGTGATGTCGGTCCAACCGGGATCGCTCAGCCGGACCACCTTGCAGGCAGCGTCATCCGCTGCCTGTGCGTTGCCTGCAAAAGCAGCAATGACCAAAAGAATGCCTGCGGTGATGCGCCCCGTACGAAAATTCCCGTTCATCGCTGTTCTCCGATTCATCAAGTATTTTAGTGAACAACAGATTGATCTCTGCCGTGAAGCGGATATTTTTTGATATCTGGCAAAAGGATTTTTTATGGCTGATCGACCGATCAATCTGGGATGGATGCGGATATTGCAGGAAATCGGCAGGCGCGGCAGTCTGACCGCAGCGGCACAGGGGTTGGGTCTGACGCAGCCTGCGGTGAGTTATCAGATCAGGCGTCTTGAAGATGAACTGGGTATCCGCGTTTTGAAGCGCCAGCATCGCGGTGTCGAACTGACGCAGGAAGGCAAGGCGCTCTACGACCTTGTCAGCCGTCACGTTGCAGAGATCGACCAGTTGGCCGGGACGTTCAAGACCGATGAAAGAGCGACCGTTCGGCTGCACACGGACTATGCGTTTTCGTCGCTATGGCTCATTCCCAGAATGCAGGAATTCCGCGCCCGATATCCCGACATCAACATTCAGATCGCCGCGACACAGAACCCGCTCCGTCAGGATACGGGTGAAAATGATGTTGTAGTCATTTTCGGAACCCGCGAAGAGGCGGGACGAAACGCGACGTTGCTGCTGCCGGAGAAAGTAAGGCCCGTTTGCGCACCCGGCTTTTTAGACGTCGCATCTGACATGGTAACGCCAGAAAATTTGGCAAAACTGAAGCTTATCCACCTCGAAAGTTCCTGGGCATCGACGTGGCACGATTGGCCCAGTTATCTCGCCGCTGCTGGCATCCATAGAAATATCGAACATGGCAGAGGCGACATAAGCTTCAACACCTATTCCCTGGTGGTCCAGTCCGCTATCGGCCAACAGGGATTGGCGCTTGGCTGGGCGGGTCTGGTGGATGATCTGCTGAAAACTGGCGCACTTGTCAGTGTCGGCCCTGAACTTGAAGCCCCGGACCGGGGATATTGGTTGATGGGCTCATCCGGCAGAAAAGGTGCCACGGCAAAACTGGTGGATTGGCTGCGCGAGAAGGTGTCTTAGCGACAGCAGATTCTCCAATCATGGATGCCTGATTATTCGTATGCCCGATGATTTGAGGTAAGCGCTTGGTGATCTGCCCAACATGCGGCGAAACATGGTGGTGAAGGCCGAAACATTCTCATATCCCGCATCCAGCGCGACATTTGTTACGCTCTCCCCGCTAGCCAGACGCGGTAAAGACGCGAAAATACAAGCTTGCTGGCGCCATGTGACGAAACTTACACCCGTTTCCGCGCGAAACAGGCGGGTAAATGTTCGTCGACTCATGCCCAGCGCCAGCGCCCAATCGTCGATGCTGGTGTTGGCGGCTGGGGCGCTGAGAAAATGCCTGCAAAGCGCAGCAATATGTGGGTGAGACGGAAAGGGGAGCCCCAGCGGCTTTTCGGGAAGCTGACTGATTTCATCCATCAGCAGTTCCATGACCAGTTCGCGCCTGCGCGTCGCTGATCGTTTCACGTCATCCTGAACGAGTTCCTCGATCAGGTTTCCAGCGAGAGCGGTGACTTCGACGACGCGTGGCCTGTCGGTGATGATGACATCGCGGTGCACGTAGACGGAATGCATTTCCACTTCGCTGATCATTTCGCTGGAGTGCTGCAATCCAGCGGGAATGATCAGCCCATGGCCGGGTGGAATCATCCAGCGCCCATCACCCGTACTGACCACCACGACCCCACTATGGGCAAACCACAGCTGGGTTTTTCCGTGCAGATGCACCGGGCTCTTGAAGCCTTCGGGATAGAGGCGGCGAAGCGCCAGCACGGATTCATTATTGCCGTCGATGAAACGGAGCATGGCGTCATGCTCGTCGCTGCGCAGAAAGCCTGATCTATGGGACTGACCATCCGACATTTGGCCCACTCGCGTAAAAACTAGACCACACCACAAAAGCAGGCCGAAAACAATGGGGTTACAAGAACGCAAAATCATGCCGAGTATCTGGAGAGAGACCCATGGCGAGTGTGACCAGCACGAGCTTCAGTGCCGAAAGAACGACATTTTCCATCATCGCCGCAGCCAGCTTCTGCCATATGCTCAACGATATCATGCAGTCGCTGCTGACATCGCTCTATCCGCTTCTCAAGGCGAATTATGCGCTTGATTTCGTTCAGATTGGTTTGCTGACATTCGCCTTTCAGGTCACGGCTTCGCTGCTACAGCCTGCGGTGGGCATAGCGACGGATAAATGGCCGATGCCGTTTTCGCTGCCGGTCGCCATGCTGTCGACCTGCGCTGGGCTGTTTACGCTCGCTTACGCACATAGTTTTGCGGTTCTGGTCATCGGCGCCTGCATGATCGGCATCGGTTCTGCCATTTTTCACCCCGAGGCGTCACGCGTGGCGCGCGTTGCGTCCGGTGGCCGTCACGGCCTGGCACAGTCTTTCTTTCAGGTTGGTGGCAACACCGGCACGGCCATCGGGCCGCTTTTGGCCGCCTTCATCGTGCTGCCGATGGGACAACAGAGCCTCAGCTGGTTTTCGGTAATTGCACTGATCGGCTTTGCCGTTCTGTCCTGGGTCAGTGTCTGGTACAGCCGTCACCGTCGAAGCAATGCCGGCCGGCCGCCAGCCAGCCGCGCCTTGCCCATGGCCAAAAACAAGGTCATCATGACGCTGGTCGTCCTTATCATTCTGACGGCAACCAAGAACGCCTATCTTGCCAGCCTTTCAAGCTACTTCACATTCTACACCATCGAGAAGTTCGGCCTTTTGGTTCAGGACGCGCAACTGCTGCTGTTCCTGTTCCTTGGCGCATCCGCTGCGGGCGTGTTTTTCGGTGGCCCGATTGGCGACCGGTTCGGCTCGCGGGTCGTCATCTGGTTCTCGATCCTTGGTGTCATCCCGTTTGCGCTGCTTCTGCCCTATGCCAATCTGATGTGGACAGCCATTCTTGTCGTGCTGATCGGCTTTGTCTTTTCGTCGGCATTTTCAGCCATCGTGGTTTTTGCGCAGGAGCTCGTGCCAGGGCGCGTGGGGCTGATTGCGGGTATGTTCTTTGGCTTCGCTTTCGGCTTTGGCGGCATCGGAGCGGCGGTTCTCGGGGTCTTTGCAGACCGCGAAGGCATAGAATTCGTCTATCGCGTCTGCTCCTACATGCCCCTCCTCGGCTTGCTCACGGTCTTTCTACCGCAATTACCGAGCCGCCGACGCGCAGTCTAAAGCACAAAAGCCGCCTGAACGATGATTCAGGCGGCTTTTTATTGTGTGGATCAGGTCTCAGGCAGCGCGCAACTGTGCCGACAAGGGGATTTCCACATCGATTTCCAGTAACGACATGTGCTCGTCACTGTCCATCTTGACATGAACCTTATCGCTGTCGATCTGCACGTGTTTGGCGATGACAGCCAGAATTTCCTCACGCAGCAAGGCGACAAGCTCATTGCCGACACCGTTGCGTTCATGCGCCAGCAGAACCTGCAACCGCTCACGGGCAAGAGGCGCCGATTTCTGTTTGCGGAAAAGGTTGAAGATGCTCATGCGGCCCTCCCGAAGAACTTGGCGAAGATGCCACGCTTTTCGCCAGGAATCATCATGGGAACGTCTTCGCCGCGCAGGCGACGTGCCGCATCGAAATAAGCCATGGCAGGCGGAGACTTTGCATCCGCCAAGGTAACAGGCGCACCGACGTTGGATGCACGCAAAACGTCCATGCTTTCAGGAATGATGCCGATCAACGGAATGGACAGAATTTCCAGTACGTCTTCGACCTTCAGCATATCGCCCCGTTCGGCCCGAACCGAATCATAACGGGTCAGCAGCAGGTGCTTTTCCATGCGCTCGCCACGCTCGGCCTTCAGCGTCTTGGAATCAAGCAGGCCGATAATGCGATCGGAGTCGCGAACCGAGGACACTTCCGGGTTGGTGACGACAACGGCCACATCCGCATGACGCATCGCCAAGGTCGCACCGCGCTCGATCCCAGCCGGGCTATCGCAGATGACCCAGTCGAAATGCTTCTTCAGCTCACCGATGACCCATTCAACACCCTCAGGCGTCAGATTATCCTTGTCGCGTGTTTGCGATGCCGGGAGGAGAAACAGTGTATCGAGACGCTTGTCGCGGATCAGCGCCTGCGGCAGTTTCGCATCACCCTGGATAACGTTGACAAGATCGTAGACGACCCGGCGTTCCGCGCCCATCACCAGATCCAGATTGCGAAGACCGACGTCAAAATCGACAACGACGACCTTCTCGTTATTCTGTGCCAGCGCAGCACCAAGCGCGGCTGTGGACGTGGTTTTTCCAACGCCTCCCTTGCCGGACGTAACGACGACGACTTTCCCCATCCTGCTCTCCTGTTCGTTTTGCCGCTTACGGCTTAATTGAGTTTGTCCGCTTTGATCGTATCGTTTTCCAGCCACAGCTGGACGGCCTGACCGCGAAACTTCGGGTCGATATCTTCAGCCACCTTGTAGACGCCATCGATGGCCAGCAACTCGGCCTCAAGCTTCTTGCAGAAGATCCGCGCCGAAGCGTTGCCAAGCGAGCCTGCCATGGCGCGTCCGCGCAGCGCACCGTAAATGTGGATCGATCCACCAGCGATGACTTCTGCACCGGAGGCCACGGACCCGACGATCGTCACATCGCCCTCGGGAAAGATGATCGATTGACCGGAACGAACCGGCTCGCTGATCATCAGCGACTGAACCACGCTACGGATTTCCGTCACCGGCGGCTTTGAAACGTCTTCCGCGACTTCGGCTGTGGCGAGCGATACCGGCTCGACCTCGACGTCCGACGCTGCCTTTCCGCCCTTCAAAGCAGGCGGCATGCCGGGCTCGATCATGGACGGACGGGCGCCCTCAATTCCCATGATCGCGACATTACGGGAAAAAAGCTCGGCGAGAAGGCCTTTCAAGCCTGCCTTGTCCAGCTTCAAATCCGCGACGTCCAGAACAACAGGACGCGACAAAAAGAAACCGGCAGAACGTGCTGCCAGATCATCCAAACGCTCAAGCCATTGGTCCAGAGGCTGTTCAGGAGAGAGCACGACCGCGAGAAACGAGCGGCCCTTGATGCGGATTGAACGTGAGGTGTCTGTTAGCACTTTGGTCATCTTGGTAAAGAAATCATTGACAATCAGGTACCGCGAATGTGGTTAACAAAGGATTAACAGGCGCTGTTTCCGACCGTAGAAATTAACTCGAAATGACCTTGACAGACCGATGGCTCAGAATTGCCATAGCGCTGAATTTTCAAATGATTCTGCCATAATGCGGCACATAGCTCGCCTTCAGAGAGTAAGCATCCAACCTTCAACCGGAAATTCCCGTAACGCGTCAGGAAAAGAGAAAAATATTCTCTTCAACTGCATCTTTTTGCGTCTTTGTCCCGTTTAAATCCGCACGATTTATGTGAAGAGACATCATTAGAAAATTCTGAAAGGAAGATTATGCGCTGGTTCAAGACAATCACAATCGCCTCCGCACTGAACGCTGCCATGTTCGCTCCGACATTCGCTGGCGAAAATCTTGACCAGATCAAGTCCGAAGGCGTCATCAAGATCGGAACCGAAGGAACGTATGCGCCTTTTACCTTCCATGATTCGGCAAACAAGCTCGTCGGTTTTGATGTAGAAATCGGTGAAGCCGTTGCCAAGAAGCTCGGCGTCAAGGCCGAGTTTGTTGAGGGCAAGTGGGACGGCCTGATCGCCGGTCTGGATTCCAAGCGTTACGACGCCGTGATCAATCAGGTTGGCATCACCGAAGCGCGCAAACAGAAATACGCTTTCTCCGATCCCTACATCGCATCGAAGGCGGTCCTGATCGTCAGCGAGAAGAACACCGACATCAAGGGCTTTGCAGACCTGAAGGGCAAGAAATCGGCTCAATCGCTGACGAGCAACTTCGGCAAGCTGGCAACAGAAGCGGGCGCAGAGCTGGTTGGAACAGATGGCTTCGACCAGTCTATCCAACTGGTGCTGACAGGCCGCGCCGACGCGACCGTCAACGATAGCCTCTCCTATCTTGATTTCAAGAAGAAACAGGCGAATGCACCCGTGAAAATCGTCGCTGAACAGCCGGACGCTGATTATTCCGGCATTATCGTGCGCAAGGGCGACGACGATCTGGTTGCTTCCATCAACAAGGCACTGGCCGACATCAAGGCTGATGGCACCTACAAGACGATTTCCGACAAGTATTTTGGTCAGGACGTCTCCAAGTAGGCTGACATCCCGTCTATTTTCCTGCGAGAAAATAAGTCATTGTTGAGATAAGATCATAAGGTCCGGCGTCCAGCGCCGGACTTCGCATTTTTTGAGGGGTTTGCCGTGCCGCATTGGCTTCAACTGATGATGGATTCCCTGCCCACGCTCCTGTGGGCAGGCGTGAAGTTCACCATCCCACTGACTCTGCTTTCGTTCGCGCTTGGACTAACGCTAGGGCTCGCCACCGCCGTCGCCCGGCTGTTCGGCCCTGCGCCGCTGCGGTTGCTCGCGCGTTTTTACGTCTGGGTCATTCGCGGTACGCCGCTGCTGGTGCAACTGTTCGTCATCTTCTACGGCCTCCCTAGTATCGGTATCCTGCTGGACGCATTCCCCGCAGCGTTGATCGGCTTCACACTGAATGTAGGCGCCTACACCTCAGAAATCATTCGCGCTGCCATTTCGTCGGTTCCGAAAGGCCAATGGGAGGCTGCATTTTCGACCGGCATGAACTGGCGTCAAGCCATGCAGCGCACCATTCTGCCGCAAGCGAGCCGAGTGGCTGTTCCCCCACTGTCCAACACCTTCATTTCTCTGGTGAAGGACACTTCGCTCGCCGCAGCCATTACCGTACCGGAACTTTTCCAGTCCGCACAACGCATCGTCGCCACGACCTATGAACCGCTGATCCTTTATATCGAGGCGGCCATCATCTATCTGGCCCTCAGTTCCGTGCTATCAAGCTTGCAGGCGCGTCTGGAAGTTCGTTTCGCCCGTTACGGCGGCGTGATGGAGACCAACCGATGATCGAACTTTCCAACATTGAAAAACGCTTCGGCGAAGCCGTTATCCTCAAAGACATTTCGCTGAGCTTTCCCGAAGGTAGCGTCACGGCACTGGTTGGCCCTTCCGGAGGTGGCAAAAGCACATTGCTTCGCTGCATCAATCTGCTGGAACTCCCCACGGAGGGCACAGTGCGGATCGGCACCGATGAGGTCACCTTCACATCAGGTCGCAAGGTTGCATGGCAATCCATCCAGAAAATCCGCCGTCAGACGGGCATGGTATTTCAGAATTTCCAGCTTTTCCCGCACCGTACATCCATCGAAAACGTCATGGAGGGCCTGCTGATTGTTCAGAAGTGGTCACGCGAAAAGGCAAGAGATCGCGCCATGGAGCTGCTGACCAAAGTGGGTATGGAGCACAAGGCCGATGCCTGGCCCGCCAATCTTTCGGGCGGGCAGCAACAGCGCGTTGCAATCGCAAGAGCGCTCGGCCCCTCTCCCCACGTGCTGTTGTGCGACGAGCCGACATCTGCGCTGGACCCTGAACTGTCAGAGGAGGTTGTCGAGGTGCTCGGCCAACTCGCACGAGAGGGAACGACGATGGTCATGGCGACGCATGATTTGCGCCTTGCCTCGCGCATTGCCAACAACGTCGTGTTTCTCGAGGCCGGCAAAGTGGTTGAAACCGGCTCGTCCGATTCCATTTTCCGCTCTCCGCAACAGGAGCGTACGCGCCGCTTCGTTTCCTCCATCAACGCCGCACAATCCCTTTAGCAACTGTGTTTAAGTTGCTAGCGGGCCGCGGCGGCGAAAAGGCGGGCCTCGCGAATTATCAAGCATGGCGCAGCGGCCTTTGAGGGATCAGGCGTCCGTCTTGCACTGGAAGAGTCGAGAAGCATTTACGGCCTGGTTTCGCGTTTGATAGATGGCCAAACCCGGTGTGTTTCAGGCTATGCAATCACCATTGACCGCAGCGCAAAGCCGCTGCGGCCCGTTAATGAAAGCCTAGTTGGTTCAAGCCTGAATGAAGTCCAGGAGATCGGCGTTCAGCACCTCGGCATTAACCGTCAGCATGCCATGGGAGAAGCCTGGATAGGTCTTCAGCTTTCCGTTCTTCAGCAGCTTGACAGACTTGTGCGCTGAATCTGCGATGGGCACGATCTGGTCGTCTTCGCCATGCAGAACCAGTGTCGGAACGCTGATGGCTTTCAGATCTTCGGTCTGGTCTGTTTCCGAAAAGGCCTTGATGCCATCATAATGTGCCTTGGCTCCGCCCATCATGCCCTGACGCCACCAATTCTGGATGACACCTTCATGCACTGTCGCGCCTTCGCGGTTGAAGCCGTAGAAGGGGCCAGCCGGAACGTCACGGAAGAACTGCGCGCGGTTGGCAGCAAGTGCGGAGCGGAAGCCATCGAAAACCTCCATGGGCAGGCCTTCGGGGTTGGCATCCGTCTTCACCATGATCGGCGGGACCGCCGATACGAGAACGGCCTTGGCAACGCGGCCAGCAGGCTCACCGTGCCTGGCAACATAGCGGGCGACTTCGCCGCCACCGGTGGAGTGGCCGATGTGGACCGCGTTCTTGAGATCGAGCGCTTCAACGACGGCAAAGGCGTCGGCGGCGTAGTGATCCATATCGTGGCCTTCCGAGACCTGGGCCGAGCGGCCGTGCCCACGGCGGTCATGGGCCACGACGCGGTAACCCTTGGAGAGGAAGAACAGCATCTGCGCATCCCAATCGTCGGATGACAGCGGCCAGCCGTGATGGAACACGATCGGCTGAGCGTCCTTCGGACCCCAGTCCTTGTAAAAGATGTCGACCGCGTCCTTGGTGGTGATAGTACCTGTCATATCGATGGTTCCTTCTGATTTGGAAATAGCGGGAGTTTTTGCGGTCGCCGAAACATTCAGGGCAGCAAGAGAAAAAGCGCCGCCGACGCCGACGAGGACCTTGCGTCGGGTGGTTGTCGGACCAAAGCTCTGTAAAAATGTCGCCATTGTTTTTCCTCTGCAAGGGTTGTTAGCGTTATCAACTGCGATGAGGACAGATATACTCGGTTCCCATATCCTTGTGAGGTGGCGAAAATGACTTTAAACATGCCGGAAGTGACAAATGGCTGATAATGCCGAGCTTGTTTCCGAAATCGGGCTTCTGATCTATCCAGACTGCCAGCTGTCTGCGGTCTATGGACTGACTGACCTGTTCCGCATCGCCAACCAGTGGGCGCCGCAAAAAGCCGAAGCCATGAGGGCAATCCGGGTGTCGCATTGGCAAGTCGTCGATAATACGGTCATCTGTGTGTGGGACAGCCACCCGGAACACCGTCATCGCCTCGGGCACGTCATTGCACCACCCAGCATTATCATGCCGACGGAGATGAAGCCGATGCCCGCCGCGGCGGCCTGGATGGTACAACAACACAAGTCGGGCGCGACGGTCTGCTCCGTCTGCGCGGGCGCCTTTGTTCTCGCTGAGACAGGCCTGATCGACGGACGAAAGGTCACCACGCACTGGGCTTTCAGTGAGGAGTTGGCTGCGCGCTATCCTAAAATCGAGCTTGCTGCAGAACGATTGGTAATAGACGACGGTGATATCATGACGGCGGGTGGCATTCTCGCCTGGACAGATCTGGGATTGACGCTGGTGGAAAGGTTGATGGGTTCGGGCGTCATGCTGGCGACCGCTCGTTTCCTGCTGATCGATCCCCCGCGGCGCGATCAGCATCTCTACCGCAGCTTCATTCCGAAATTCGATCATGGCGATCCTGCGGTTCTTGCAGTCCAGCACCATATTCATGCGGATGTCGCCGGAACACACGAGGTGCCTGCCATGGCGCTGCGCGCCGCGTTGGCCGAGCGCACCTTCCTGCGACGATTCACCAAAGCAACCGGTCTGCGGCCTACGGAATATTTACAGCAGGTCAGAATGATGAAAGCGCGCGACGCACTGGAAACAACGAGCACTCCCATAGAGAGGATTGCGTGGGAGGTCGGCTACGCCGACGTAACGGCGTTTCGCCGGGTTTTCCAGCGTTTTACGAGCCTCAGCCCAGGCTCATACCGACAAAGATTTGGGGTTAGCGGAAAAGGGGTCGACACAGGATCACATGGACATTGAACCCAGAGGCCGCCCGTGACGGCTTGTTAAAACGACGTAAGGAAATGCTGATTGGTCGCTACTTTTATCCCGCAAACTGTTGATCGCATGGTCAATTCGAGCGGTTGTTTTTCATCTCGGCGCGATCCACGCGAGCCAAAAGCGCTCCTTACCTTGGGTCAGAAGAAGCCTATTCGTCACCGCTCATGTCCACCGTAAATGCGCGCCGAAATGCCTCAAGAGCATGTTCCGGCTGATCTTTTGCATAGGCCTCCATTCCAACGGGACCACGGTAGCCCATATCGAACAATGCCTTGGCGATGCCGGGATAATGGATTTCACCTGTCCCTGGTTCATATCGTCCAGGCACATCGGCAACCTGTATTTCTCCGATCCAGGGCAAGCAAGCTTTACATGTCTCTATCAAATTCCCCTCCCCGATCTGCACGTGGTAGAGATCGAGATTGAGCTTCAAACGTGGATGGTTGACGCTTTCCACCAGCGCAAGTGTATCTTCCGCACGACCGAATGGGGTACCAGGGTGGTCAACCGGAAGATTAAGGTTCTCCAGAGTAAAAACGACATCTTCCCTTTCGGCCAGATCTGCGATGCGCGCAAGTGTATCACGCGCCTTGAGCCACATTCGTCCTGTCATGACTTCGCTTGCGCGGATCGGAAGCCCGCCTTCGCCAAGACCTGTGCCATGCAGATTGAGGCGTTCCACCCCCAGACGCTTACCGATTTGGGCCGTCTCGCGGGCGGAGCGTAGTAATTCCGCCGCGCCTTCGTCGTCCGCCAGTCTCCCTGTGAGATAGCCGTTCATGATGGAGAAGGTCGCACCTGATCTTTCCAGAGCCACCAGATCATGATTTGGCCAGTTCCATAGACCCACCATAAAACCAAGCTCGTTGAGGCGCGCGCAGCGCCACTCAATCGGTTTGTCACGCCAAAGCATTTCAGCGCAGGCGGCAAGCGAAAACGGTTGCTCCATTCGTCTCTCCTTTTGAAGACTGCTTCCATACCGCTACAAGCGGATGACGGCCCCATTCGATATGGCCATGGCATGGATGATTTTTTCTATCTCGAGCGCATGGGCGAAATCAGGGCCGACATTTGGGGCTCCGGCAATGGCGGCAAGAAGGTCGCGTGCTTCTATGACTTTTTGTTCATTGAAACCGAAATTATGACCAGGAGCAGGACAGAAGGCGGCGAAATCCGGCTGATCCGGTCCGGAGAGGTGACGAACAAACCCTGCCTCTCCCGTCTTGTGCACCCAAAGCTCGTTCATGTTTTCCTGATCGAAAACGATCGTGCCGTCCTGTCCGTGCACCTCCCATTGAAGTCGGCATTTGCGCCCACGTGCCACCCGCGACGTGGCAAATGAGCCCTGAGCGCCCGATGTGAACCGCAAGAGCGCCATTGCGCTGTCCTCGTTCTCAACGGGCTTCGGCCCGTCGGGAGATGGACGCGTTGGAATGGCGACCTGCGTCTGGGCGACCACATCGGCCACCGGCCCCATCAGTGCCAGCATGTGACTCACGAGGTGGCAGCCAAGGTCGCCAAGTGCGCCGAGGCCACCACCTTCGTGAGTCATCCGCCAAGACCACGGGAGGAGTGGGTCGGCGGAGTAATCCTCGTCATAGACCCCGCGGAATGCGAGGGGTCGGCCTATAGCGCCATCTCCGATCAGGTGTCGTGCGGCCTGAAAGGCTGGGCTTCTCAGATAGTTGTAGCCGAGCATCGTTGCCTGACCCGGATATCTGGCGGCCGTCGCAGCCATCGCCTCGGCATCTTTGAGCGTCAGTGCCATCGGCTTTTCGAGCCAGACGTGCTTGCCGGCCTCCAGAGCAGCTTCCGCCATCGGACGGTGCATGCCATTTGGAGCCGTAATCGAGATGACATCGACGTTGGGATCGGCCACCGCTTCCTGCCAGCGTGCCGTAGACCGGGAAAAGCCGAACTGGCGGGCATAGCTTTCAGCGCTTTCTGGCGTGGCATCGCTGAGAATTTCCAGACGATGATGGGCGCCGCCGAAGACGGCAGCGACATTTCGCCAGGCCATGGCATGGCACTTTCCCATGAAGCCAGTGCCAATCAGCGCGATGCCGAGCGGTCGGTCAGGAAGGATGGATGATGTTGCCATGTTAAAACCTCAGATCGTTCCGCCAAGCGAGCCCTCGAGCGTCGCCATTTCCTGCCCTCCAGCCATCATGTCCTGCAGTTGCGACGCCGTGATTTCCCCGCGCGTGGCGGTGCCAAGTGTTTGGCCACGGTTGAGAACGGTAAACCGATCGCCGACTGCCATGGCATGGCGGACATTGTGCGAGATGAACACCACACCGATACCCTGTTCCCGTACGCGTTTGATGGTGGCAAGCACATTGGAGGTCTGTCGAACCCCGAGCGCCGAGGTCGGCTCGTCGAGGATCAGCACCTTTGCGCCGAAGTAAACGGCGCGGGCAATCGCAACCGTTTGTCGTTCACCGCCCGAAAGTGTCCCGACGGCCTGATCCGGACCACGCAAGTTGATGCCCATCTTGCGCATTTCGGCCATTGTGACTTCATTTGCGCGCTCGATATCGAAGCGCTTGAACAAGCCCCGGCCCTTGGTCGGCTCGCGCCCCATGAAGAAGTTGCGGGTCACCGACATGAGCGGGATCATCGCAAGATCCTGAAACACGGTCGCTATGCCAGCTTCCATCGCGTCGCGCGGGCTGCTGAACGACAGTGGCTTGCCCTCAAAAGTGATAGAGCCTTCCGTCGGCTTGTGCACGCCCGACATCGTCTTGATGAAGGTCGACTTTCCCGCACCATTGTCTCCTAGCAGGCAATGGCATTCGCCTGCTCGCAAGTCGAAGGTTACGCCGTTCAGCGCAATCACGTTGCCATAGTGCTTCTTGATATTCTCCATATGGATGATCGGCACAGACATGCTCAGCGTTCCCCTGTCACACGTCGACGAATGACGTTGTTGAAGATGACGGCCAAGAGCAGCATTGCGCCGAGGAACACCTGGAACCAATCCTGGTCGAAGCGGGTATATGTCAATCCGATCGTAACCATCCCGAAGATAATCGCGCCGAAGAAGGCCCCGATCGCGGAACCATACCCTCCCGTGAGAAGGCATCCACCAATAACGGCTGCGATAATCGCCTCGAATTCTTTCATGAAGCCGCGACGCGCATCCGTGGAGCCGGCATCAATGACCGTGATAATAGCCACGAGCGCCGCAGCGACTGCCGTGAGCATGAAGAGCGATACCCTGACGCGGCGTACGGGTACACCTGAGTTCTGCGCCGCGACGGAGTCGCCACCAGTCGCAAAGATCCAGTTTCCAACCGGGGTCCGCAAAAGGATGTAGGTCGAGATCAGCGCAAAAGCGATGAACCAGATGATCTCGACAGGGATGCCAGGCACTTTCGGCACACCCGACTTGAAACTGTCAACGATACCCGCTTCAGCCAGCCATCGCATGACGAAGCCGAAGGCGTCACCGGAAAACAGCGGTGCGAGGAAGTCGCCTTCAACGGCCTCGCGGATACCACGCAACTGCGTGGAGCCTCCTGTAAAAATCTTGAGGCCGACCAAGGACGCCCCCCTGAGAACAAACAGTCCGGCTAGCGTGACGATAAAGGACGGCAAGCCTGTGCGCAGGACGATCATGCCGTTGGCGGCTCCGAGAGCCGCAGCAAGCCCCAGGGTCAAAGGTATCGCGATAATCAATGGCATGCCGACATTCACGACGAAAACGCCAAACATCATACCGGCAAACGCCACCATCGAGCCGATCGACAGGTCAAATTCACCGCCAATCATGAGCAGGGCCGCAGCAATGCCAAGAATTCCGAGCTGGGCTGCCGGGGTCATGAAATTCATGACGCCTGAAAGGGTGAACATGGTACGGTCGGCAGTGATCATGAAGAAAAGTGTGACGAGAATCACTCCGCCTATTGCGCCTAATTCCGGCCGTTTCATCAGTTTCGTGGCAACGGATTCCGACTTGATCCGCTCGTCCACAGGTACGGCTGAGTCTATCGACATTGGTTTGTCTCCTGATCGGTGTCCGGACCGCAAAGACGAGTGCGGCCCGGTAACGATGTGATTAGCGAATACCCTTGGCCGACAGGTCGATGACCTTGGCAGCCGTGTCTTTGGTCACAAGGTTAGGGCCGGATGGCACATCTCCGCCGGGAATCAGGCCGTATTGCGCGTTGAGAGCAAGGAAGGCGACCGGCAGATAGCCTTGCAGGTATTGCTGCTGATCGATCGCAAATGCGGCCTTGCCGTCAGCGACATCCTTGAGAAAGCCGGCAGACAGATCGAAGGTCGCGATCAGCACGTCATCACGGCCAAGCGCCTGGGCTGCCTTGACAGTCGGTTCGCCGACGAGAGAGGCATTGAGCCCGAGTACAACGTTGACGTCCTTGTCGGAATCGAGCGCCGCGCGGACCTTGGACTCCACTTCAGTCGGGTCGTTATTGGTTGGGAGAACGCTGACGTCCTTGCCAAATCCCTCCTTGAAACCGGCGCAACGCAGGTCAAGCGAGACGTTGCCGACCTCCTGATTGACGCAGATGGCTTTTTTGCCGCCGAGTTCAGCGAGTTTTTGACCGGCAACCTTACCCGCATCGAACTCGGACTGGCCGACATGCAGTTTTGCACCAAGTTTGCGCGCAACGTCCGAGCCGGAATTCATGGAGATAACCGGGATACCCGCGTCAACAGCACGCTTGATCGACGGGCCAAGCGCATCCGCATCCGGGATCGACACGACAATACCATCGGGATCCTGATTGACGGCCGCGTCGATCAACTGTCCCATTGCGACCATGTCGAAGGTTTCGGGCGAGCGGAAATCGACGTTGACGCCGGTATCCTTGCCGGCCTTTTCGGCACCGTTCTTGACGACAGACCAGAATGGGTCGTTGGCCTGGCCGTGCGCAACGACGATGATATCGGTCGCAAGCACCGGAGTGGCGGCAGCGATAAGGGCAGCGGTAGCAGCAGCTGCAAGCAATTTCTTCATAACATCCTCCCAATTGAGTTACACAGCGTCACTCCCACGACGCTCCGTCTTTCCGGTCGCACGGGGCCGGCACCGAATGGCTGGACACATTCGAGGTGTCGCAGCAATATCCTCTGTGCCGCCTTGAAGCGGCACCGCTCATCTTTAAAAGGAAACCGCGACTGGCTGGCCGGACCGAGCCGACTGGGTTGCCGCCTCCGCCAGCGCAAGAGCTGCAACACCGTCTCGCAGCGTCACCGGCACAGTCGCACCATCAAGTATAGCAGAGACAAAGGCATCCCATTCTGCTGCATAGGCGCGCATGTAGCGTTCAAGAAAAAAGAACTCCGGCTTGGCGCTGGTGACACCCTGCTTCGTTGCCTTCGAGACCGTATTTTCAAGCACGTTTCCGGCTGACAAAAGCCCATCGGAGCCCAACAGCTCCACACGCTGGTCATAACCATAGACGGCGCGTCGGCTGTTTTTGATCACGGCAATGCGGCCATCGGCATAGCTCAGGGTCACCACGGCCGTATCGACGTCACCAGCCTTGCCAATCTCGGGGTCTACAATTGATGTGCCGACAGCATGAACGGCTTTAGGCGTCTCCCCCATCAGGAAGTTCGCCATGTCGAAGTCGTGGATCATCATGTCGCGAAACAGGCCACCCGACACTTTGATATAGGACACCGGAGGCGGGGCCGGGTCGAACGACGTGATTGACAGCAGTTCCGGTTTACCCACTTCGCCGGCAACAACGGACGCCTTGATTGCCGCAAAATTGGGATCAAACCTTCGATTAAAACCGATCATGACCGGCACGCCTATCTTCGAGACGACGTCCAGGCAGGCTTGAGCGCGCTTGAGCGAGAGATCGACCGGCTTTTCGCACAGCACGGCCTTGCCGGCAGCAGTTGCCTGTTCGATCAGATCCGAGTGCGTGTCGGTTGACGTCGCTATCAGTACCGCATCGATCGAGTCGTCGTTGAGTATATCGTCCAAATGAGCGTATGTGGAATTGTGTGCCGCCGCCAGTTGTCTGGCCACTTCTTCGTTGACATCCGACACTGCGGCAAGCTGACTCCTGGCATGACCAGCGATATTAACAGCGTGGACGCGGCCGATGCGACCAGCACCCAGCAACCCGACTTTGAGCATGTTTATTTCTCCCCTAAGAGGCACTCCCCTGCCCCTTGGATCCAGACAGTACAGTTTTTGCACCCGTGAGCAAGCCAATTTTGCTCACGGGTGCAGAATTTGTTTCAGGTAAAATTGAAAATGCTTATAAGCATTTGTGAATCGATCGACGAAGATCGCGGAGTTGACATGACTGACGACGGGACGACGCCATTTGCCAACATCACTGCTGACGATGTCGCCGAGGAAGCGGGCGTTTCGCGTTGGACCGTCAATCGGGCATTCCGTAAGGATGCCTCCATTTCGGCGAAGAGCCTCGAAAAGGTCCATGCTGCGGCAACGCGCCTTGGATACGTTCCTGACTTGCGCGCTGCGAGCCTTTCTTCAGATCGCTCCAATTTGGTCGCGCTTCTGATCGATGATTTTGCAAATCCCCACAAGCTTGTGATGATGGAGCGTCTGACCCGCATCCTTCGGCGAGAGGGTTTTGATATTCTGCTCATCAACACGCTGAACCGTGAAGATGCCAGCCGAGCCCTCCTCAACGCCAGCCAACGTCGTGTCGACGCCGTCATTCTGATCGGATTGCAGTTCGATGATGAGGTGCTGGAGACCGCCCTACACGCACGCCGGTTTCGCAAACTTATCATTTTTGCCCGTACGTCACGCAATCCCAACACGATCTCGATCGCAGTCGATGATGTTGACGCCATGAAAAAGATTGCTGATTACGTCAGGGAACAGGGCTATCGCAGACCGATGTTTGTCGCCGGACCAAGCACGTCGTCGGCGCATCTCCTTCGCAAAGAGACTTTCATGGACTATTGGGGCCAGCACTTTGGCTACCAGCCAGAAACAATCGAGGTCACGGCTTATGATCCGGCGCTCGCTTCCCGCGTTGTCGAGGTCGCCCTGTCTGGACGTGAGCCAACGTCGCGCCCGGACATTCTGGTCTGCGAGAATGATGCTCTTGCGATCGGCGCCATCGATGTCATTCGTCACAAGCTTGGTTTGCGCATACCGGAAGATATTGCCATTACCGGGTTCGACGACGTGCCCCAGGCGGACAACCCCAACTACAGCTTGACAACCTATCGACAGCCGCTGACCGAGATGGTTGAATACCTCGTAAAAGTCCTGGCAAACCCGGACCGAACAGATCTCGACCGATTGTTTGCGGGGACGCTGATCCAGCGCGGCAGCGCCAAGGCGCGTTGAAGCCGCCGATCATCCAGACAACGACCGGACGAGCGCCATCTGCCAGTGAGATCAGGCCATCTCTCAGCATCCCCTCGCCTATCGTGTTGATGAGCACATCACAACCATACCCGAACAGAGGTACGCTCTGTTCGTTCAGGCATAGCCCGCGCGCCCCACCGGCATCCCGCAGTTTTGAAAAGCGAGATAAAAATTCCAATTTACTTTTGTGAAATGTCAATTTTTACCTTGTGAAATCTCAGAACGAATATATCGTGATCATATGCTAGATCAGTCCTCGCCACTCACCCATTCGATCCTGCAACCTGAGGGCAAGAATGCCTTTGCTCTCAAGCGCCTCAGGCGCGCCTTGATTGACTGTGAACTCTGCCCTTCAGAGTCCTTGTCAGAGGCTGATGTGTCTGACCGGTTCGGCTTGGGCAGGGCCGCAGTGCGCCATGCCTTTGCAAAACTGGAGGTGGAGGGGTTCATCTCTCCGATCCCAAGAAATGGCTGGCAAGTTGCGCCGATTACCGGCGCGGCGATTGGCGATGTTCTGGAAGCGCGATGTGTTGTAGAACCGCAACTTGCGACAGGTCTCGTCACGCAGCAGGATTTGAGACATCTCAGGATAATTTCGTCTCAGCTTGATGCGTTGGCCGGCCGCACAGAGGCCGAGGCCGTTGTCGCTTCGAGAGCCCTTGATCGTTCATTTCTCAATTTGCTGTCAAAGAGGCGCGGCGAAATCATAGCGCAGTGGGTAAATGGCGCCCTTGATCATTCCGCCAGACTGCTCTCATATTTTGAGGCCGGGCAGCCGGTTTACGCTCCATCTTCGCGCACGCAGTTGGTCGATCTTCTGGAAAGCGGCGACGAGCCCGCCGCACGCAGCCTCCTCTTGCAAGAGGTTTCACGGTTCCGGGAATACATTGTCGGCCGCATGCTGCGGTCTCGCACATTTGCATCTTCACTGACCGATGTCACAGGCGTCGCTACGATGGGCGGCGAGCTTTCTATCGATCACGTTACGGCGCCACGACGGCATGCAGCTCCATTGACTTCTAAAGATAAGGGTACTGAGCAATGACCAATTCTTTGGGTAAAAAACTACTGGTTTCAGTCTTTGGCGCCTTTCTTCTGACAGCGCCATTGGTGACACCTGCGCTGGCAAAAGACAGCCTGACGATCGATCTGGTCAACGAGCCTTCGTCGCTGGACCCACACGTGCAATGGAATCCGGACAGTTATTACGTCTATAGAAATATTTTCGACAATCTGGTCACACGTGACGATGCTGGCAAGATCATCCCGCAGGTTGCCACGGAGTGGAAATATCTTTCCGATACGGAAATCGAGTTCAAGATACGCAATGATATCGTATTTCACGATGGTTCCAAGCTGACTGCCGACGATGTGGCCTTCAGCGTCAAGCGTATCACCGACACGAAATTCGGTAGTCCGCAGCTTGGTCAGTTCAACAAAATCCTGGACGCGAAAGTGACCGGCCAGGATACCGTTACGTTGACCACGGACGGCCCGTATCCGGCATTGCTTGCCCAGCTTGTCAAGCTGTCCGTCGTTCCGAAGGCCATTGTCGAGCGTGTGGGCAAAGATGCGTTCAATCTTCAGCCGATAGGCAGCGGGCCCTACAAGTTCGAAGCGTGGCAGCGTGGCGTCTCCGTCACCCTTGCGCGCAATGACGCCTATTGGGGTGAAAAAGGAAAATTTGAAAAGGCAACTTTCAGGGCTGTGCCCGACGCCTCCACCAGATTGGCCAATCTTCAGGCTGGAACATCGGACCTCGGCGTCACGCTCGATGGGGATCTGGCGGCACAGCTCGAAGGCTCTGCGTCTGCAACGACGCTGTCGGCCTTGACGGAACGTGTTGCTTACCTGCGCCTCAATACGCAGAAACCTCCCTTTGACAATGTAAAACTGAGAGAGGCCGTTGCACATGCCATTGATAAGGAAGGCCTGATCGAAGGTATTCTCGGCGGTCATGATAAGGCAGTCGACGAGCTGGCAACACCGGTTCATTTCGGTTGGGTAGACGGCATCAAAGGTCCGGCATTCGATCCTGATCAGGCCAAGAAAATCGTCTCCGAGGCTGGAGAGTCTGCGAAGGCGAAAATCAATTTTGCAACAGCACCAGTCTTCGATCAACGTGTGGTCCAGGCCATACAGCAGATGCTGTCTGATGTCGGCTTCAACGTCGAAATCGAGATGACGGATATGGCGACCTATTTGAAGCGCTCTCAGGGGGGGCCGGAAACTGCGTCCTTGCTGGGCTACGGTCGCTGGTCATGCGCGTGTCAGGATGTAGACGGCGTTCTATTCCCCTTGCTGGATTCCAAAAACAGCTGGTCGACCTATCGCAACCCCGTTGTGGACAAGCAACTGGCTGATGCGCGATCGACCCTGGATGAAGGCAAGCGTCTGGAAAACTACCGGAAGGTGCATGAAACGGTAGGAAGCGATATCCCTGTTATCCCGCTCTATCAGGTGGCCGCAATCTATGGTGCCTCCAAACATCTCGTGTGGACGCCGACGCCGAATGAAAGCCTGTTTCTGAACCGCATGACATGGAGCGATTGAGGCACCGTATCGAACGCTTGCCAGAGCGTATCTGGCGCCAGCTCAAAGAAGCAGAAAGCTTCGAGTATAAAGGGAACGAACATGAAGAGCATGAGGAACGGATTGCTTGCCGTGGCCGCAGGTTGGTTGCTTTCGACGACCACCCTGCAGTTTGCGATGGCAAAAGATATGTTTACGGTCAACCTGGTGAACGAACCCTCGTCGCTTGATCCGCACTTGCAATGGAACCCAGACAGCTATTTCGTCTACCGAAACATCTTCGACAATATCGTCACACGCGACGATAACGGCAAGATCGTTCCGCAGCTGGCAACCGAGTGGACGTATCTGTCCGATACGAAAATCGAGTTCACCATTCGTGACGATGTGACCTTTCACAATGGCCAGAAGCTGACCCCGGAAGATGTGGTCTTCAGCGTGAAGCGGATCATCGATCCAGCTTTTGCAAGCCCACAGCTGAGCCAGTTCAACAAGATCGTGAATGCAGAGGTGACGGGCCCGTCTAAGGTCACGCTGACGACAGACGGTGCGTATCCGGCCCTGCTGGCGCAGTTGGTAAAACTTTCGGTGCTGCCGAAGGAGACGGTCGAAAAAGTCGGCAAGGACGCTTTCAATCTCAATCCAGTTGGCAGCGGGCCTTATAAATTCAAGCGCTGGGATCGCGGCGTTGCAGTCGTTGTCGAGGCCAATCCGGATTACTGGGGTAACAAGGGACCGTTCAAGGAGGTCACATTCCGTGCTGTCCCGGACGCGGCGACGCGCCTTGCCAATATTCAGGCCGGCGCTGCCGATCTCGTCGTCACGCTCGATTCCGATCTGGCCGCCCAGCTTGAAGGCTCGACCAGTGGCAAGGCGCTATCTGTACTGACCGAACGGGTCGCCTACTTTGCTTTCAATGCGCAGAAGGCCCCGATGGACAATCCCGACCTTCGCAAGGCGGTTGCCTATGCGATCGACAAGGAGGGCATCACCCAAGGTATCCTCGGTGGCTATGATAGGCCAGTCGATCAGTTCATGAGCCCTGCGCATTTCGGCTGGGTCGAAGGTGTGACCTCCACCCCTTACGACCCGGAAAAGGCCAAGGAACTCATTGCCGCCGCCGGTGCTGCGGCAACCCAGCCAATCCCGCTTTTGACGTCACCGGTCTATGACCAGCGTGTCGTGCAGGCATTGCAGCAGATGCTCACCGATGTGGGGCTTAATGCGCAGATCCAGATGACAGACATGGCAAGCTGGTTGAAGCAGATGCAGGGCGGGCCTGCGACCGTCCCGGCAATGGCTTTCAGCCGGTGGTCCTGTGCCTGTCAGGATGCCGATGGCATTCTCTTCCCCACTCTCAACTCCACCAGTGGCTGGGCCACCGCAGGCGACGAATCGATTGATGACGCGCTGGTCGCCGCGCGCCAGACGCTCGATGAGGCCAAGCGGCTGGAGCTTTACAAAACCGTGCAGCAGATCAACACGGACAAGAATTACCTGATCCCGCTTTATCAGGCAGCGATCATCTACGGTGCTTCGAACAAGCTGCAATGGAAGCCGACGCCGAATGAAAGCATGTTCCTCAACCGCATGACGTGGACTGACTGATGTTGGCAGCATCATGAAACATTTTCTCATCAAACGGCTCGGCGAGGCTTTGGTCGTGGTTTTCGGTGTCACGACGCTGATTTTCTTTCTTCAGCGTCTGACGGGTGACCCGACCTTTCTACTGGTACCCGAAACGGCATCGCTCCAGGATATCGAAGCGATGCGGCGTTCCCTCGGCTTCGACCGGCCGCTTCTCGTTCAATACGCTTCCTTTCTTCTGGATCTGATGCAGTTCGATTTCGGGCGGTCGATCATTCAGAAC
Source organism: Rhizobium skierniewicense Ch11 (assembly GCF_023757665.1). Taxonomy (NCBI): domain Bacteria; kingdom Pseudomonadati; phylum Pseudomonadota; class Alphaproteobacteria; order Hyphomicrobiales; family Rhizobiaceae; genus Rhizobium; species Rhizobium skierniewicense. The sequence goes on along the minus strand of NZ_RXPG01000030.1, from coordinate 208,309 downwards.
GTGCCTGTTGTCGATATCATCACGTCGAGATTGCCTTACACATTGATGCTCGCCGGTGGTGCACTCTTCGTGGCCTGTGGCATCGGTATTCCAGTCGGAATCTTTCTGGCGCTGTTTCACCGAAATCCCGTCAGCGTGTTTCTGGCCGGCGTCGTGCTGGCGGCGCAAAGCCTCCCGACATTCTGGAGCGGTATTCTGCTCATCATGTTTTTTGCCGTAAAACTCGGCTGGCTTCCGCCGTCATCGGCAGGCGGTTTCGAACACCTGATCTTGCCGTCCATTGCCTTGGGGCTGATCAGCATGGCGACGTTTGCCCGTGTCACGCGCACGGCCCTGATCGATGAGCTTTCCAAGGACTATGTCAGGACAGCACGCGCCCGCGGCGTGCCGATGGGGCGGCTGGTGGTCAAACATCTTCTGAGAAACGCATCCATACCCGTCATCACCGTCGCCGCCCTCGAAATCTCCAATCTTCTCGCAGGTGCCGTGATCGTGGAAACCGTCTTTGCATGGCCGGGTCTTGGACAACTCACGGTGCAGTCGATCATTTCCCGAGATTTTTTGGTCGTGCAGGGCGTCGTCATCATGGGGGCTTTCGTGACCATCGCGTTGAACATCCTTGCAGACGTTCTCTACAGCGTTGTCGATCCGCGCATCAGACTGGAGATCAAGCGATGAGCAGCGCAGTATCGGCGGCATCTCCGCGCACAAACCCCAGACGTTTGCGTCGCAATCTCAAGGCGCTGCCCTTCATCATCATCATGGCGCTCTTCGTGCTGGCTGCCATTTTCGCACCCCTCATAGCGCCCTATGATCCCAACACGCAAAATCTTCTGGGGCGCCTGAAAGTCCCGGGCACAACCGCACGCAACGTCTTTTACGCACTGGGCAGCGACGAGCTTGGCCGCGATCTGTTGAGCCGCCTGATATATGGCGCACGCGTATCGCTCTTTGTTGCGTTCTCGTCTGTCATTCTCTCCGGCATCGTCGGCACTGCGCTTGGAATGATCGCGGGTTACGCCCGTGGCGTGGTCGAAACAGTCATCATGCGCCTGACCGACATCTTCCTTTCCATCCCGGCTATCCTGCTGGCCATCATCACCGTCGCGATCCTCGGTCCCGGCCTCGTCAATGTCGTAATCGTTCTGGCGCTGACACGCTGGCCACGCTACGCCCGTGTTGCCTATGGCCAGACGTTGTCCGTCGCCAATATGCCTTATGTTCGGTTATCGCGCTTCATGGGCGCCGGTACGCTGCACGTCCTTCTGCGGCACGTTTTGCCAAACATCATGGGCGCTTTGATCGTCGTCGCTACGCTGGAGTTTGGTTTGATGGTGCTGTTCGAAGCGGGGCTGTCTTTCCTTGGTCTGGGTGTCCAGCCACCCACCGCCAGTTGGGGGGCCATGCTGAGCGTGGGGCGCAATTATGTGGCCACCGCCTGGTGGATCGCCACGTTCCCCGGCATCTGCCTGTTTCTCCTCGTCCTTTCCGTCAACATGCTCGGCGACCAGCTTCGTGATCGCTTCGACCCCAAAATGAGGTAGTTCTATGAGTAGCGATTTTTCCGGTAAACGCGTCGTTGTGACAGGTGCGTGCGGCGTCATCGGTCAATGGATTGTCGAGGCGCTCCATTCAGCGGGTGCGCATCTGTGTCTCACCGATGCCCGGACAGCAGAACTCGATGCACTTGCTACACGGCTGACGCTGTCGGAACAGTCGTTCGTTCACACCTGCGATCTCACAGATGCGCAGTCTATCCAGGGACTTGTGGACGCTGTTGGAAAAAACTGGGGTGCTCCGGATGTTGTCGTGAACAACGCCGGTATCTACCCAAGCGGCTTCCTTCTGGATATCGATGTCGCGGAATGGGATCAGATTTTCGACATCAATCTGCGCGCTCCCTTCGCGATCACGCGTGGCATGGCTCGATTGATGATCAAGGAAGAGGTGCGTGGCAATATCGTCAACATCTCCTCAGGTGCGGCCCGCAAGATGCGCCGTACCGTCGTGCCGTATTGCGTGTCGAAAACAGCGCTTGACCGTTTGACCAAGGGGTTCTCTCTGGAATTGGCAGAATATGGAATTCGCGTGAATGCCCTGGAACCCGGCTTTGCGGCGGGCAGCGCTGTCAGCAAACTAACCGACGACCATGTGAATACTGTTACCAACACCATCCCTCTGGGCAGGGCATCATCGGCCAAGGATGTGACAGACGCGCTGTTTTACCTCGCGGGCGACAAGGCAGCCTACGTCACCGGTGCTACTCTGACTGTAGACGGCGGCAACTCCGCGGGGGTCATGACGGTCTTTCAGGAGAAGAGGAGTGCACTTTGACACCTCTTTTGCAGAACTCTGGCCCATGGCCCGATTATCAGTGGCCCGACGGCAAGAAAAGCGCGTTCTCGTTCTCTGTCGATGTCGATGCCGATTCTCCATGGCTGTGGCAAAATCGGGACGACGCGTCGCCGCGGTATCTGGGTCAACTGGAGCAACGGCGCTACGGCCCACGTGTTGGTATCTGGCGCATTCTCGACCTGCTGGAGCGATACGACATCAAAGGCAGTTTTTTCGTGCCGGGTTCAGTGGCCGAGTACTATCCTGAGCTGTTGCCAGCATTCGTCGAACGCGGCCACGAAATCGGTCTGCATGGCTACTTTCATGAAATCGTCTCGCAGACGAGCGACGACGAGTTTTCCCAGGCGCTCGAAACATCACTCGAGATTTTTCATCGCCAGACTGGGATAAAACCGGCCGGTTTCCGCTCGCCTGCATGGGAATTGACGCCTCATATGCTGGCTGAAATCCAGCGCCACGGGCTGTACGATACGTCCCTGTCGGGCTTTGATCATCCATACGTCATCGGAGATGTCGTTGAGGTTCCGGTGCAGTGGGCGATCGACGACGCCATCTATTTCAAATTTCTAGGCGGGGGAGCCGACAACTGGTCGCCTGCATCGCCTCAGGCCGTCTTCGAGATATGGCGTGACGAGTGGCAAAACCTGCACCGTTATGGCGGCATGCTGATGCTGACAGTCCATGACTGGATTTCCGGCAGGGCGCACCGAATCCATCTCCTCGAAAAGCTACTCGACCTCGTAACCCGGGAAAAAGATGTCTGGGTTGCCACTGTCGGAGACATAGCCAGCCACCATAAGAACTCGCCCAATCACGACAAATATCGTGTCGATGCCGAAATACCGGCGGGGTTCAAAACCCGCACAAATATGGAATGACCTGATGCAGACCTGGACAATACAAAAGCCTTCCGTCGAAAATCGCGCGGGCATCGTCTCGGCCCAGAACCGCTTTGCAGCAGAAGCGGGAGCAGATGTTCTGGCAAGAGGCGGCAACGCCATGGACGCTGCAATCGTCACAGGCCTTGTACTGAGTGTTGTGGAGCCTTGGCTTTCAGGCATTGGCGGAGGTGGGTTTCTGCTTTATGCCGATGTCAAGACGGGTGATGTCCAAGGTCTGGATTTCGGCGTGAAGTCATCGCGCAAACTGGATCCAGGAAACTATCCGATCATTGGCGATCAGGGTGGCGACTGGTTCAATTGGCCTGGTGTGAAAGACGACGCCAATCTCATTGGTTATCGGTCCATTTGCGTCCCAGGAACAATTGCAGGCTTCTCCGAAGCACTCAAGCGCTTTGGAACATTAAGCTGGGCGGAGGCGCTGGCCCCGGCTATCGAGCATGCCGAGCGCGGTCTGCTGATGGACTGGTTTGCCTGTTTCTGTATCGCGACCGAATGGGCAACTCTGTCGAGATTCCCGACGACATCTGATATTTTCCTGGAAAACGGGAAGCCACCCCGGACATCGGATCGCGCCGGAGATGTTCACCGCCCCATGAATGCCAAGGTCAAGGTTCTGCGAAGGCTGGCAGAAGCGGGGGCGCGTGACTTTTATGACGGCGATATCGCTGCAAGTCTTGTGCGTGACCTGAACGCGGGTGGATCGCCCATAGATATGGAAGATTTGGCCTCCTATCAGCCGCGTTGGGTCGAACCGAAGACGATGGATTATCGAGGGTTCGAAATCAACGTGATACCAGGATTGAGCGGCGGACCCAGCTTCATCGAGGCTATGGAATTGCTTGCAAGTTCTCTTGTGGTTAACGAGATGCCGAATGCGGCGTCCGCCGTTGCCTATGCCACAGCCGCACGCACGTCCTATCGGAAACGGCTGATCACAATGGGACAAGCGGCGACACCGGATGGCGATTGCACGAGCCATATCAGCGTGGTCGATGCGGAAGGGAACATGGTCTCGCTGACAAACACGCTTCTGTCGCGGTTCGGATCGAAGGTCGCCCTGCCGGAAACCGGGTTTTTGATGAACAACGGCATGATGTGGTTCGATCCGCGTCCGGGCCACCCGAACTCCATCGCCGCAGGTGTGAAGCCGCTTGCCAATATGTGCCCGCTCGTGCTGCGCAAGGATGGACAGCCATTCATGGCCATCGGTGCCGCGGGTGGTCGACAGATTTTCCCGGCGCTGACGCAGCTTGTGTCCTACGTTGTCGATTACGGGTTGACGCTTGAAGAGGCATTTCATCGCCCCCGCATCGACAGCAGCACGCCGACAATCAAGATCGACCAGCGCGATGCCGACGACATCGCCGCTGCCGTATCCGAACACTACCCGGTGGAGATTGTCGACAACGCACTCTACCCGGTCAATTTCGCGATCCCGTCGGCCGTGATGATCAGAAGCGACGGCATGCATGTCGGCCAGGCGCACCCCTACAGCCCTTGGGCCCATGTGGCGGCTGAGGGCGAGACCGGCAAGGAGACCACATGATGGTTGGACAATCGGCGCCGCTGTTGAATGTGGAAGGTTTGCGCGTTAGCATCGATGGTGCGGCGATTGTCGATGGGATCGACCTTTCAATACAGCAGGGCGAGATACTGGCCATCGTTGGCGAAAGCGGCTGTGGCAAGAGCATGACGGCGCTATCCATTCTGGGGCTTTTACCAGACGCGGCCAAGATGCAGGGAAATTTGCGGATTGCCGACAAGGATGTGGGCAACTTAAGTCCAAGCGAGCGGCGAGCCTTTCGCAGCGCCAATATGTCCGTCATCTTTCAGGAGCCGATTGCCGCGCTCAATCCACTGATGCATGTCGGTGACCAGATTGCCGAGGCTCTCATTCTCAACCGGGGAACGGGCAAGGCCGAGGCCAAAACGACCGCCATCGAGATCATGCGACGCGTTGGCATCTCAGACCCTGAGCGACGCTACAGCCAGTACGCATTCGAACTGTCAGGTGGTATGTGTCAGCGCGTCTCGATTGCGGCGGCGCTGATCTCAAAGCCAAAACTTCTCATTGCCGACGAGCCGACGACGGCGCTTGATGTGACCATCCAGGCGTCGATCCTCGACCTCATGAAAAACCTCCGACAGGAGACCGGCATGTCCATCCTGTTGATTACACACGACATGGGCGTCGTCGCCGAAATGGCCGATCGGGTCGCTGTCATGTATGCGGGAAGGATCGTGGAGACCGGGTTGGTCGATGACGTTTTTACAGCGCCAGCGCATCCCTACACAAAACTGCTGTTGACGACGATCCCCAAGCTTTCGGGTGAACGCAAGACAGAACTCAACACCATAAAAGGCACCGTTCCCGATGTGGGCAACTGGCCTATCGGCTGTCGTTTTCGCAATCGGTGCCCATTGAGCGACGCGATTTGCGAAACACAGCCCGCCACCGAGCCCGCGCCGAATGGCAGTTCTATCGGCGAGTTTACTCACCTGCGTGAATGTTGGCACGCCGAAAGAACGGTTGAACTGGCATGACCTCACCCCTTCTCTCCGTGAAAGACCTGAAGATACATTTCAATGTCAGCCAACCGGCAGCATCCGGCGGACGCGCTGTCCTCAAGGCCGTGGATGGCGTCTCGATGGACATCGAACGCGGCAAGACGCTTGCTCTTGTTGGCGAGAGCGGCTGCGGCAAGTCCACGACCGGGTACGGAATTCTGGGCCTTGCATCCGTCACCAGCGGCGAAATCCATTTTGATGGCAAGCCTTTGGCTTCCATGCAGCCCAAGGCGCGACATGACCTTATCTCAAACGAGATGCAGATTATTTTCCAGGATCCGAGTGCGGCCCTTAACCCGAAAATGACGATCGCAGACAGCATTGGTGAACCGTTGAGGATCCGTCGCTGGTCACGCGCTGATCGCGCGAAACGAGTGGCTGAGCTTATGGAGATGGTCGGTCTCTCAGCCACGCAGGCCAGCCGTTTCCCCAACGAAATATCGGGGGGTCAAAGGCAACGCGTGGTGATTGCGCGTGCACTCGCTCTGTCGCCCAAACTGATCGTGTGTGACGAGCCCGTTTCGGCTCTGGATGTGTCGATCCGTTCACAGGTCCTGAATATTCTGATGAAGCTTCAACGGGAGCTCAACTTGAGCTACCTGTTCATTTCACATGATCTGTCCGTAGTTCGTCACATCGCCGACGATGTCGTGGTCATGTATCTTGGCACCATCGTCGAGCGGGGAAGGACAGATGACGTATACGGTTCACCGCGCCATCCCTATACCGAGGCGCTGCTATCGGCCATTCCGCTGGCTGACCCCGTGGCGCAAAGAGCACGTAAGAAGATCGTTTTGTCGGGCGAAATTCCAAGTCCGCTTGCAGCACCGTCAGGGTGCCCCTTCGTTACACGCTGCCCCATCAAGATCGAGCGTTGCTGGACAGATCGGCCTCAACTCGAGCCTACGAGCAATGGCACCGATGTCGCCTGTCATCTGCGGCGCGAACAAGCTTAGGATCCCTGCCCCATGTCAATCGTAAACCACATCACAGGATTTCTTCCCGATCTCGTCTCCATTCGCCATGATCTTCACGCGAACCCGGAAATCGGATTTGAAGAGAAGCGAACGTCGGACGTTGTGGCAACGCATTTGCAGGCCATTGGCATCGAAGTGCATCGCGGCATCGGTAAGACGGGCCTTGTTGGCTTGCTAAGGAATGGTGATGGCCCGACGATTGCCCTGCGGTCAGATATGGATGCTTTGCCGATGCAGGAGTTGACCAATCTGCCATACCGATCTCGAATTGAGAACCGGTTCCATGGCTGCGGGCACGACGGACACATGACAATGCTTCTCGGTGCTGCCCGTTACCTTGCTGAAACGAAAAACTTCGCCGGGACCGCGATGTTTGTTTTCCAGCCTGCCGAAGAGGGGCTAGGCGGTTCGCGGGCGATGATCTCCGACGGGCTTTTCGAGCGGTTTCCATGTGATGAAATCTACGCGCTTCACAACGCACCCCATCATCCCAAGGGAACGGTTGCAATCTCCAACGGCGCCGCGATGGCTGGAGCAGACTTCTTCGATATTCGCATCCGGGGCAAAGGAGGTCACGCAGCGCTCCCGGATACGACTGTTGACCCCGTCATTGTCATGAACACACTGATTCAGTCCTTCCAGACAATTGTCTCGCGAAACATCTCTCCGATATCGTCGGCCGTCATTTCGGTGACGAAGATATCTGCGGGATCAGCCTATAACGTCATTCCAGACCTGGTGGAGTTGGGTGGAACAATCCGCGCTCTGGATGAGGCGACGCGCGTGCTAGTGCGCAAAAAGATGCGTCAGGTTTCGAAAGGCTGCGAGGAGCTCTACGGCGTGGAGATCGACGTCGATATTCGCGATGTCTTTTCCGTACTTTACAATCATCCTGTTCAAACGCAGTCGGTGGTTGACATAGCGAGTTCGCTTCTTGGGCAAAAACAGGTTGAGGCGAATTGCCCACCTTTCATGGCAAGCGAAGACTTCGCGGATATGCTGAAGATCGTACCGGGCGCTTATTTTTTCATTGGCCAGGAAAACACCGCTCCGCTCCATAATCCCTCCTACATTTTTGATGATGATATTATTCCAGTCGGCGCAGCCCTTCTTGCCTCCATTGTCGAAACGAGAAGTTCAGTCCGCTAGCGCCGACTAAAGATCATCACCGAGAAGCGGTCCGGCGCTCGGCTTGGAGGCAGGGAGTTGAGATCGCTTTTCCAAACTGCATGCGGAACAACCGCGGGCTGGTGATCTTTACGACCAGACACAGGGATGGTTTCCCTTATGAGGACATGACACCGGCAGATTTCCAACCCGCATCTGCCGGTGGTTTGAATCGATAGGGCTCTGAAAGGAAGAAGATATGCTGTCCGTTTCCAAAGTCGTCGTCGGAACCCGCACATCGGTCATCGCAGGCATGTTGCTCGCCATGTCCGTGGGCTCTGCCACTTATGCTGCCGATCAGGTCCGTGTCCGAGGCACCGTTGAAAGCCTCGAGGGCAAAACCCTGTCCGTCAAGACCCGAGAGGGCAGCGATGCCACAATCACGCTCAAGGATGATTTCAAGATTTCGAGCGTCGCCAAGGCGTCTATTGATGATATCAAGCCTGGCGATTTTGTGGGCATAGCATCGTTGCCTAAGGCAGACGGTGGCGACGGCGCGTTGGAAGTCCTGATTTTTCCAGCATCCATGAAGGGTACGGGGGAAGGAAGCTATGCCTGGGATCTGAAGCCAAATAGCTCCATGACCAACGCGACGGTCGCAGATTCGGTCAAATCGATTGATGGCCACACCGTTACATTAACCTATCAGGGGAAAGAGAAAAAGATCACCATTCCGCAAGGCACACCCATCGTCACATTCGCACCTGCCGTCGTCGCCGACATAAAGGCGGGCGCGACCGTCTTCGTACCATCGGAAAAGGCTGCTGACGGATCGATGTCAAGCGGCCGCGTCGTGGTCGGCACCAATGGCGTCGTGCCCCCGATGTAACCACCTCGAACCAGCGACCGGCTTGTCTACCTCAACCGGTCGCGATGCGAGCGATGCCGCTCACGAAAGAAACATACAGCGCCGCCAGATAGCTCGGCCCTGGACGGGCTTAAAGGCACCTGTCCAAGAGGCGTTGACGGGGACAATTTAAGGGTATATGCACGCATAATGGCCCACTGTTATTCAACGATGCTGCGCGAGGCGACCAGGAAGGTTTCCTCATTCTATGACGAGGCGCTCTTGCCGGTCGGCATCAATGTCGCGCAATTTTCCATGTTGCGGCGCATCGAACGCTTGCAGCCGATCAGCCTTAGTGAACTTGCTCGAGAGGCATATCTCGACCGCTCCACGATCGGCAGAAACGTAAAAGTCATTGAGCGCATGGGGCTTGTTGAAACCCGCCGCAGCGGCGTCGATCAGCGCGAAGCGCTCATCATGCTAACTAGAGCGGGGACGGACATGCTGGAGACTGCCGGGCCTGTCTGGGACGATTGCCAGGCTGCGATGGAAAAACGGCTTGGCGCGATCAAGATGACTGCGCTTCAGGATATTCTTCGTTCGATCTGATTATTTAAGCAAAATGATGCATATACCCGCATAAGGAAGCTTCATGACAGGCCCAACTCCCGCTGCTTCCGATACACCGCCAATAGCACACGCCTTGTCAAAGCGCGGCATTCATTATGGCTGGGTGATCGTTGCGGTGACCTTTCTCACCATGATGGTTGGCGCCAGTGCCGTTGGCGCACCGGGTGTCCTGATCGGCCCGTTACAGAAGGAATTCGGCTGGGACGTCGCCGATATTTCTGCGGCATTTGCCATTCGCTTTCTTCTTTTCGGTGCTGTCGGTCCCTTCGCCGCGGCTTTTATTACCCGTTTCGGGGTGAAGCGCGTTTCCATTTTCGCGCTTGCATTGATTGCCGCTGGCGTTGTCGGTTCCTTCACGATGACAACCCTGACCGAGCTGTTCCTTCTTTGGGGCGTCGTTGTGGGGCTGGGAACAGGCTTCACCGCAATGGTCCTGGGCGCGACTGTCGCCACCCGCTGGTTTGTTGCCAAGCGCGGTCTGGTCATCGGCCTGCTCAGCGCCAGCGTGGCCACGGGACAGGTCATATTTCTCCCGGCCTTTGCCACACTCTCCGAAGCATGGGGCTGGCGTATCGCGCTCAGTCTGCTGCTGGCATTGCTCGGGCTCAGCGCCGTCGTCGTTCTCTTGCTGATGCGCGACAGGCCTGCCGATATCGGCCTCCTGCCCTACGGGGCGACGGAAGCGCCCGCGCCGGAAACACTGGCACCATCGCTCGCAAAAACGCTTGTCGCACCCCTTCGCGTCCTTCGTGTCGCTGCCAAGTCCGGCACATTCTGGATCTTGTTCGGTACCTTCTTCATCTGCGGGGCGACAACAACCGGCCTTGTGCAGACCCATCTGGTCGCCATCTGCGGTGATTTCGGTATTGCACCTGTCATGGCCGCCGGCATGCTTGCAGCCATCGGGGCTTTCAATTTCATCGGCACCATTGGCTCTGGATGGCTATCAGACCGATTCGACAGCCGCTGGCTGCTGTTCTGGTACTACGCCCTGCGCGGCCTCTCGCTTCTCTATCTGCCTTACACCGATTTCGGGTTCTATGAGCTCACCATCTTCACGGTCTTTTATGGCCTTGATTGGCTGGCCACCGTTCCACCTACTGTCAAACTGGCAGCGGAGAAATTCGGGCCTGACGCTACCATCGTTTTCGGCTGGATCTTCTTCGGCCACCAGATCGGCGCAGCTCTTGCCGCCTGGGGTGCGGGGCTAACCCGCAGTCTTTACGCCACCTATCTTCCCGCTTTCTATATTGCGGGTTTGATTTGCCTGATCGCTGCCATCGCAGTGTTCGCCATTCAAAAAACAAATCTCATCCAAAAACCGAAAATGGCCTGACCGGCCGCTAGAAAAGGAAATATCATGAACTATAGCCCATTTGGAAACACCGGCTTGCGCGTATCACAAATCGCGCTTGGCACTGCTAACTTCGGCACAGGCTGGGGACATGGCGCCACAGCGGAAGAATGCACTGCCATCTTCAATGCCTATGCCGAAGCGGGTGGCAATTTCATCGATACCGCTGACATCTATCAGTTCGGGCAATCTGAGGAGATCATCGGAGAACTGTTGCACGATCGTCGTGAAAATTTCGTGCTGGCGACCAAATACACCAGTGGAGCGACCCCGAATGCGGACCGTCTCATGACTGGGAATAGCCGTAAAGCCATGGTCGCATCACTGGAAGGAAGCCTCAAGCGGTTAAAAACCGAGCGGATCGATATTTTTTGGGTTCACCACCCTGATGGCTTGACCCCCTCGGAAGAGATTGTTCGTGGGCTTGACGACCTCGCGCGCGCGGGCAAAATTCTTTACGCAGGTCTGTCGAATTTTCCGGCCTGGCGGATTGCGCGCGCCGTGACCATCGCTGAACTCACCCGCGCCGTCCCAATTGCCGCAGCGCAGTTTGAGCACAGCCTCGTGCATCGCGAGCCCGAAGCTGATCTGTTTCCGGCCGCCAAGGCACTTGGCCTTGGTATTGTGACGTGGTCTCCGCTAGGTGGTGGTGTCCTAACAGGCAAATATCGAAACGGCGAAATCGGCCGTGCAGAAAAAATGGGAGGGCGCGTCTTCCAGGCCGAGAACAGCGAACAGCGCACACGCATTCTCGATACCGTGCTCGAAATCGCCGGGGAACTCGAGACAAGCCCCGACCGTGTGGCCATTGCCTGGGCCGGTATTCATGGTGCGATACCGATGATTGGTCCACGGTCGCTGGCGCAGTTGCAAGCCAATATCGGCGCGGTCTCGATCAAGCTTTCGCAGGAGCAAGCCAAACGCCTGGACGATGTAAGCAAGCTGGTCGGTGTTGACCCGACAGCTTCAGCCAGTGGACAAGACAGCAGCGTATCTGCCGATAAGATCGTTGCTTGACCAATGACACTCTTTGCAGGTTTTGAAAGCGGTCGAGTTGCAGTCAACGGGGTCGAGATTTCCTACGTTGCTGCCGGTACCGGGGATCCCGTTTTACTCCTACACGGGTTTCCACAAAACAAAGCGCTCTGGGCGAAGATCGCGCCAGCACTCGTTGCGCTCGGCTACCGGGTGGTGTGCGCGGATCTTCGCGGCTACGGACAGTCGTCCAAGCCCGTGGCCGACGCGAACCTGTCAAACTACAGCTTTCGCGCCATGGCTGTGGACCAGGTGGAACTGATGAGCCGCCTCGGTTACAACAGGTTTCATGTTGTCGGTCATGACCGCGGCGCGCGTGTTGCCCACCGTCTATGTCTGGATCACGAAGGCGCGGTTGCGAGCGTGACGCTGATAGACATCGTGCCGACTGTTCAGTTGCTGAGTGACCTTCGAAAGGAGGTTGCGCAAAGCTATTGGCATTGGTTTTTCCTTGCGCAACCAGCACCGTTTCCGGAGGAAATGATCAAGGCCAATCCGGATCTGTTTTACGAGACCTGTCTGTTTGGCTGGGGCGGGGCGATAGCGACGGATTTCGCAGATGATCAGCTGATGGCATATCGTGCATCTTGGCATGACCATGATGCGATTTCTGGAAGCTGCAACGACTATAGAGCCGCTGTGAAAGTCGACTTTGCCAATGACCTCCAAGATCGCGAGCGGCTGGTAGCAGCACCATCATTGGTCCTGTACGGAGAATCAGGTGCCATGGCCAGGCTCTACGACATGCCGTCGGTCTGGATTCCGTTCTGTGCCAACCTTGAGGTTCATGCGGTCCCCGGTGGACATTTCTTTCCCGATATCGAGACTGAGCGCGTCGCCTCTCATGTATTCCAGTTCTTACAACGACATCCAATGTCCAAACAGGGATGAAGGCCGGGCTCCCTCGGCGTGGTTCCGGTCTGCTAGCCGATATCTTAAACGATATCTTGCGTCATGGGACACCGCCTCCTGTGACGTTGAAAAAGCGCACAGTGTTGATTCACGCGTAAATATTGCGCTCTTCGGGCACCTGGTACCAATGCCAAGAGCCAGCATCGGCCCGTGATACCCCGCGACGTCGCCGATGACGCACACGCTATCCTCATCATGTTTCACAAACGCTGGCAAATATCCAACGAGCCCAGTGATCCGATAACATCAGGCAACTCATGCGCACCCACTGGCTCTCGAACCGTATGCTCAAACCTTAAGACAACACCGTTGATTATTGCGGCCACGCCTGGAGAATTCTACGGACGCGTGCCGTTAAAAACCGGGTGGTTATCGAGTTATCCTGCCAAATACGACAGACGCGTTTAAAGTTCATCCAGGCTGTCGTTTATCGCCTCAATAGCGCGAAGACGTGAGCGGCCAGTGACGTGCGCTTTTTCGAGGCAGCGGGTTATGATGAGGTGGCACAAGGCCATGACCGCGGTGTGGTTGAAGAGCGGCCCGGGCGCGAGCGTCTGGCAATAGATGTGCCAGGTTGCGCTGCCCAGCAGCGGAGCCCCCTCATCCGTCACATAAAGAAATCTCGGCCTTGCCTTTTCAATCTGCTCGAGGATCATATCCATGCCAGCAATCCGACGACGCAGACCAAAGAACACCACCACGTCGTCCGGCATGATGCTGACCAGATGTTCACCGAGCGTCTGGCCCGGACCAGGAATGGCGACGATGTTTTCTATAACCTGCGTCAATTGCCATTGCAGATAGGACGCGAAGGGTTGACTGCTGCGGAACCCCACGACCCAGACTTTTCGAGCCGAAGAAAGGGCTTCCGCGATGGCGTCGATCTGGCTGTCCGATATCGACAGAAACGTGGTTTCAATATTTGTTATGCTCTGTGCGACATGCGCTGCAATCGATTGACCATCCGATGCAATGCCCTTCGCCGACAGAAAGAGCCGTGACCCCGTCTGTTTTTCGGCGCGCGCATGGCGTCTTGCCTCGTCATAATTTTCATAACCCAACTTTTGCACGAAGCGAGAGACGGTCGCCTTTGAGACGTGTGCCAGTATCGCCAGTTCAGATGCCGAATAGCTTGCCAGTTCGCCGGGAAAATCGCACACGAAATCTCCCAGCCGCCGCTCCGCCGGATGCAGGGTCGGCAGAGCCTGCCGGACCCGATAAAGAAATGAGCGTTCTTTGAAGGACAAGTCCAACTCCGTAGGGGTGTCGCAGAAAATCGGATGCGCATGTCCATGGATGCAAAACCGTGGTCTGAGCTTGTCCAGCTTGCGAAACGCCAGAGCAATCCGACTGTTATGTTTGATCCACGGTCCAATCTTTCATCCGTTGGACAAGCAGCCTTATCGCTGCGGGTATGGGTGCGATGACAGGTTGCCGGAACCGATTTGCGAGGGTGAACGCTACCTGCCCCAGCGGTCCACCGCCGATGATGACTGCATCCGCACCATCCTTTTCAAAACATTCCTGAACCGCGTGAAACAACGCCTCCTCGAGCCGTTCTTTCGAGGCTACCAGCCTCTCGGGATCACCTGCGGTTAGCCTTGTTCCGGTGAAGAGATGGGCGAGCTGAAGACTATCCGCCTTGGCGCCAAAGCTTTCCACGAGCCGCGGCGTGACTGTCGCGATGCCGAATTTACGCGCACCTGCGGAGGCCTCCAGCATACTCGCTTCACAAAGACCGACCACCGGGCAATTCACGCGCTTGCGCACGAGATCTATGGCAGGATCACCGAAGGCGCCGATGATAATGCCGCTCAGTCTGTTCTTGTCGACAACAGCCATATCGACAACACCTTGTTCCGAAGCAGCAAGCTGCATGGCATCCAGGATCATCGGAACTCCGTCTGTCGCGGTTACTCCCTCTAGATCGAAAAATGAATCAAGCGTGGAACGCGCGATAGACGTCATCATTCGTGTTGTGGCCTGGGACGTATTCGGATTTATCAGTCGGATCAGCGGCATTGTCTTGAACGCACACCGAGGATCAGAGCGCGCCTCCTTCTTCATTGTTGGTCGGTTGATGCTGGAGACAGCTAACCGGGATGAATACAAGCCACCTGACCCATAGCGTCAGAATGCGGAAAGAGGGGGGGCACGTCCGCACGGCATTCGTCGGAGACCCTTTCGCAGCGAGGCGCAAAGGCGCAGCCTGATGGCAGGTTTGCGAGATCGGGGGGCGAGCCGGGAATGGTGATCAGCCGGTCTCGACCGTTTGCCAACTCGACGCGAGCACCGAGCAAGCCCTGCGTATAGGGGTGGCGTGGATGGCGGATAATATCTGCAACCTTGCCTTCCTCGACGATCCGCCCTGCATACATCACTGCGATGCGGTCGGCGACCTCGGCAGCAACGCCAATATCATGGGTGACGAAGATCACGGCAAGACCATATTCGCGTTGCAACTCGCGGATCAGAAGCAGAATCTGTATTTGTACCGTCGCATCAAGCGCCGTCGTCGGCTCGTCGGCGAGAAGCACTTTCGGATTGCAGGCGATTGCCATGGCAATCATGGAACGCTGTAACATTCCGCCAGACATTTCGTGCGGATAGTTACCGAGCCTTCGCTCGGGCGAGGGTATTTTCACTTTCTGGAAAAGAGCCAGCGCTCTTGCCTGTGCTTCAATCCGGCTCACCTTCTCGTGCCGCAGTATGGTTTCCGTAATCTGATCACCGAGTGTATAGACAGGGTCTAGCGCCAGACGCGGTTCCTGGAACACCATCGAGACAATCGGACCGCGCAAATCTCCGAGGTCTCGCTTCGACAATGCCATGACATCGCGCCCGGCCACATGCACACCACCCTCGATAAGAGTTCCGGGCGGATGCAGACGCAGCAGTGAGCGCATCGTCACACTCTTGCCGGAACCTGATTCACCCAGAAGGGCTACGACTTCGCCGGGACGAACAGTCAGGCTCACACCGTTGACGGCCCTGACCGGATTGCGGCCGCGCCTGAAGGTGACAGAGAGATCCTTGATATCGATCATCGGTGCGATTTCAGACATGCTCATGCCTCCATCTGAACGGGTGTGCGCAATGCAGGTGCCCGGCTGTGGCCGGAACCCGGCACCGGCATCAGACAGGCCGTCGAGTGATCAGAGCTTTCGCCGAACAGCAGCGGCGCCGTCGCCGAGCAGACCGGCTCGGCGAAATTGCACCGGGTGTGAAAACGGCAACCGGACGGCGGATCGATGGGGTTTGGCGGATCGCCAAACAGCGGCGGTTCCGTGGTGCGTTCTGCAGGATCTATTTTCGGCATTGAGGCAAGCAGTGCTGAAGAATAGGGATGTCCCGCATGCTCGAAGATCGCATCACGGCTGCCGATCTCGACCACCTTGCCCAGATACATCACCATCACCCGGTCGCACATGAAGCGCACGACGTTGAGATCATGCGAGATGAACAGGTAGGTTAGGCCGAAATCCCGTTTAAGATCGAGAAGCAGATTGAGCACTTGCGCCTCGACGGATTTGTCGAGTGCCGATACGGCTTCATCGAGAATGACGAGGCGCGGTTCGAGTGCCAGCGCACGGGCGATGTTGACACGCTGGCGTTGGCCGCCGGACAACTCGTGCGGATAGCGTCCGGCAAACCGGCCCGGCTCCAGCCCTACCCGGTGCAGCAGATCGTGGGCGCGTGCCATGGCGACCCGTGCTGAAACGCCGTGCACACGCGGCCCGAAGCTGATCGAGTCCTCGATCGTCAGACGCGGATTGAGCGAGGCGTAGCTGTCCTGAAAGACCATCTGGACCTGCCTGCGGTATTCGCTGAGTGCCAGCGTGCCACCGACTGTTTCTCCATCGAACAGGATCTCGCCTTGGTCTTGCCGAATCAACTGCATCAGAACGCGTGCCGTTGTGGATTTGCCGCAACCGCTTTCCCCGACGACGCCGAGCGTTTCGCCCTTCAATATATCGAAATCGATGCCATCGACGGCACGCACCTTCTTCTTGGGAGAGAAGAGGCCGCTCCCTTTGACCGGAAAGTGCCTTTGCAGGCCTCGCACCGAGATCAGCGGCTGTAACGGGCCTCCGCGTTCGCCGGTCGGAAAATCCACCATGGGCGGAGATACGACGATCTTGCTCATGATTTCACATCCATTGCCTTGCGCAGGCCGTCAGAGAAAAGGTTGAAACAGATCGACGTGAAGAAGATCATGACACCCGGCAGAGCGGCGACGTAAGGGTTGGTGTAGATCGCCGTGCGGAGCGTGTTGAGCATCAGTCCCCATTCCGCTTCGGGCGGCCTGACGCCCAACCCTAGGAAGGACAGGCCAGAAGCGAGGATCATCGACACTGAAATCAGGCTCGTGGCGAAGACGAAGATCGGTCCCAGCACGTTTCCGAGAATATGCACCGTGATGATCGTCGCCGGGCCTGCACCGGAAGCCCGCGCCGCATCGACATAATCGAGACGACGGACCTGTGTGGTCACGCTTTCGGCAACGCGCGCTATCTGCGGGATGAACACCACCGTCAGCGAGACGAGAGCATTGGTCAGTCCAGAACCAAGGGCGCCCGATAGCGCCACCGCCAGAAGCACTGATGGAAAAGCATAGAACACATCGATTGTGCGCATGATCAGCGTGTTGACGATGCCGCCTGCGTAACCGGCAATGATGCCAATGGCCGAGCCGATAACGAATGCGACTGGCACGGGGATGACACCCATAATCAGCGAGAGGCGAGCGCCGTAGATCAGCCGCGAAAGGATATCGCGGCCCAGTTCGTCCGTTCCCAGGATAAAGCCCGGCGTACCAATCGGTTTCAGGCGGCGGATAACGCTGGCTTTGGCGGGATCATAGGGCGCCAGATAGGGAGCGAAAATGGCGATCAGGATCAAAACGAAGATCAACCCGAGCGCCACGAGTGCAACGGGATCACGACAGAGGCGATGGACAACGCCGCTCCAGAAGCCCGGTGAGCGAACGATGGCCACGGGCGCTGCAAGGTTGGCAGATGCTGCTGGCGTGAACGAGGACGCGGATGACATGGCTCAGCTCCTCTGAATGCGTGGGTCGATGGCACTTTGCGCAACGTCGACGATGAGGTTGACAAGCACGAAGAACATCGCCAGCACGAGGATGGTGCCCTGCAAGACCGGCAGGTCGCGGGTAAAGATGGCCCCGTTGAGCAGGAAACCTGTTCCGGGCCAGGAGAAAACCGTTTCTATGAGGATCGACCCGCCAAGCAAATAGCCAAGCTGCAGGCCCATGACCGAGATCGCGGTAGGGGCTGCGTTGCGGATGACGTGGCGCAGGATTTGTGACGTCATCAGACCCTTCGCAGCCAGAGCCTGCGTGAAATCCTGCGCCAGTATATCTGCTACCAATGACCGGATGGTTCTGGCAATGATCCCCATCGGAATGACCGACATGGTAATTGCGGGCAGGATGAGATAGCGGATATAGCTCCAGTCGAACGCTCGACCATCCGACCCGCCGGGTCCACCACCCATGGCCGGCAGCCAGCCGAGCGTGACCGAAAACGCAATTACCAACACCATGCCAAGCCAATAATGTGGAATGCTGACGCCGATCATCGAGATGCCTGAGGCGATCTTGTCGATCCACGTCCCGCGATAGACGCCTGCCAGAAAGCCCAGGCTGGCGCCCAGCGTGAAGCCGATGAGTGTGGCGGCGCAGGCGAGAATGAGCGAATTGACCACTGCATCGGCGATTTCGCCAAGGACTGGGCGTCCAGTGGCAATCGACTGGCCGAGGTCGCCCTGTAGCGCCCTCCCTGCCCACATCCCATATTGCACGACAAGCGGTCTATCGAAACCATAAAAGGCTCGAACCTGTTGCTGTTGTTCAGCGGAGGCATCAGAAGGCAAGATGGCGGCAAGCGGATCGCCGGGCGCTATGTGAATGAGCAGGAAGCAGACGATACTGACGCCGATCGCAACGGGGATCAGATGGATAAGGCGCTTCAAAGTATAGGCCAGCATGGTGGTCCTCACGGAAAAAATGGGGGAACACTGCCGGATGCGCCGGAAACCGGCGCATCCTTCTGTCACCAGTCCCGGCGTTATTCTTCAATAGAAACTGGCGAGAAGTCCTGGAACCAGTTCTGCGCCTGCACAAAACCCTTGACCTTCTTGGACATCGCCCGCGGGTTGACGTCATGTGTGACCATCAGGAACAGTGCCTCATCAACGTATTTCTCGTGGATCTTCTGGAGCACCTTGTCCTGATCGGCCTGCACGAAGCTGTTACGAACCTGATCGAACAGCTTGTCCATTTCCGGATCACAATAAAAGCCCCAGTTGGTTCCGGCTGGAGGCACCAGGTTGCATTGGGACTGGCGGATGAGCGCGGTGAACGGGTCCTGGATAAAGTAGCTGTAATTGACGGCGGTGGCGCCCTTGGAGCTGGCATCCTTGGCACCGGCACGCCAGATGTTGATGACGGTGTTCCAGTCCGCCACTTCATACTCAACCAGGATCCCGATCTCGGCGAGCGTTTGCTGGATGTATTCATTCATCTGCAAAGGCAGCATCTGGCCAGAGCCCGATGACGAGATGATCACCTTGGTCTTTATCGGCTTGTCAGGCCCATATCCGGCCTCCTCCATCAGCTTTTTGGCGGCTTCGACATCATAGGTGAGCTTGAAGGTCGGGTTGCCAAACCACTGATGACCGGGTGGCAGATAACCTTCGGCAGGGATCATCAATCCGCCGAGCAGTTCCTTCAGGCCTTCTCGATCAACGGCGAGGTTAGCGGCCTTACGGACGCGAACGTCATTCCATGGTGAACCTTCGACACGTGAGAAGTGCCATGTCCAGTTGTGCGGATAGGCATTGGTGACAAGCTGGAAATCCGCATCCTTCAGCGAGGCCACTGAATCCGGTGGCGGCGCTTCGATCCAGTCAACTTCGCCAGAGCGAAGTGCCGCAACGCGGGTATTCGGTTCAGGAAGAGGAATGAGCACAAGCTTGTCCAACTTCGGCACGCGGGCCTTGTCCCAGTATTCCTTGTTTGGCGTGAGTTCAGCACGCTCGCGCGGCGTAAAGCCATTTTCCATTTTCCACGGACCGGTGCCCGATGGTTTCTGCGCTACGGCATCCCAGCTCTTGCCCTGCGCTTCCCAATTGGCGGGCGACGACAATGTGATCCAGCTCAGCTGGTAGGGCAGCGTCGCATCCGGGGTCTTGGTGGTAATTTCAAGCGTCAGCGGGTCCAAGACCTTGTAGCTTGCGACGGCTGGAATACGCGATTTTCCCTGTGCTGACTGGCGTGGATCGAACTGTGGCGCATCGGTTTTGAGCAGCTTATCAAGGTTCCAAACGACGGAATCGGCGGTGAATGCGCTGCCATCATGAAATTTGACGCCATCGCGTAGCTTGAAAACCCATTTTAGCTTGTCTGAAGCATCGATTTCCCACGAGGTAGCAAGCCCCGGCGTGAGGACTGAAGGTTTGTCGGCGCTCGACAAATCCCATTCAATCAGCGAATCGTAGATCGTGTATCCCATGAAGCGTTGGCCTTCGCCGCCCTGGTCGGCCTGGCCCGTGGTCAACGGGATGTCGGATGCCGTCATACCAATCCGAAGCGTACCTGCAGCAAGGGCCGTATTATTGCCAAACGCAATCAGGGCAAGCAAAGCCACTCCGGCGAAAATGGATTTCCGAAGGCTACCCACTGGGGTCGCCTTATTCGAAGTCTGCGTCATACCGTTCCCTCTTTTTAGAGTTATTGCCGGACACGAACCCGGTCGCGATATGATAGGCATTTTTCATGCCAGTTTTGATGAAACTAGATTTTCATGAAATATTTCATGCTCTTGAATCATCGTTATGGCGTTTTGCTAAAATACAGAAGGAAGGTTTACAGCTTAAACGTTGCGCGCAACTCAGATGCAGATGCATAAACTGGTTGCAGCGACCGTAAGCTTGGTGGCGCCGTGCCTCTGAGGTACGGGGCTCCTAATGGGTAGGAGACCTGAGTTCTCGGTTTATCCGGTCTGCCACGTCCGCGAGCGCTGCCTTGTCTGTTTTGATGCCCGACAAGGCGTCGTGCACCTCTTCGCCCAGGATCCGTTCGATTGCGGCGTATTGCGGAATGTTGGGGCGCTGCCAGGTGTGTAGCAGGTTTTTCTTGGCCAATTGGTCCACGAAACGCACGATTGGCGAACTGGCCGCCGCTTCTGGGTCCGCACTCACAGAAAAGCGAGGGGCAATTGGAAAACCGTTTTTCACATGGGCTTTCATTGCCTCACGCGAGGCCATCCATGCGATCGCGTCTGCGGCAAGTTCGACCCGTTCTTCCGGCAGGTTTGAGGGAATGCAAAACAGGAAGCCGCCGATCGGCGAGGCGCGTGTTCCACCGGGTCCTGCGGGTTGCGGAAGGTATTCGACCCGCCGCTTGACCACGGACTGGACGTCGTATTCGAACCGCGCAGCCCGCATGGTCCAGAAATAGCCCAGACTGGCCTTTCCCTTCATGAAGACGTCGAGCGTTCTGTCCCAAGCCATGTTGAGAATGTCCGGCGGCGAGATTTCCATCAGCCGGCGCATGAAATCTAGTGCAGCAAGGCCCGCATCTGACACGACGGTGCAGTGCAATTCCTCAAGATTGACACCTTCGAACGTAAAACCGGCCCGTGATCGTCTCAATGAAATTGCTGGCTGGCCGCAGGCGCCGAGAAAGAACAGGAAGCTTGAGGCAATCGGCATGCCCCGCGCGCCGTCCCAAACCGCCCCGTACATGCCGTTCTGCGGCGCATGGAAGGAGCGTCCGGCGGAGAGGACATCCTCGAATTTGCGGGGGAAATCCAGCCCGGCATCGGCGAACAAGTCCTTTCGAGCCGCCAGAATCTCGACCGTGCAATAGCCGGGAACGCCGTAGTCCCGGCCGTTCCAGTGCGCGGTCGACCAGATGGAGGGATGGAAATCGAGTGGATTGATCCCGGTTTTCTGGATCAGTGCGTCGATCGGCCGGACGATATCCTTTTCTGCGAACTCGCCGAGCCAAGGCATGTTGATTGCGAGCACGTCGTAATCCGAGACCGGTTTGGAGCGATTTTCCAGAACACGGCGATAGAGGTCAGGCAGGGGCAGAAGCTCGAAGTTCTTCCGCGAGGCGAGATTGTTGCGGAAGTCGGCCCACATGTTGCGCATTGCGGAAAAGTAGTTGTCGTCATTGAGAAGGAAGCGCAACTCGATGTGGGATTCCACCCGCTTCTGCACCAGTCGCATGGGCGGAATGATGTGCGAGCCGAGAGGGGTGCCGCCGAAGTAGTAGTCGTCCTCCTGCTCGCCACTGCGCAAGCCGAGCGTCTGCGCCAGCAGGGACTTTGTCTTGCCGGCATAGGCCTGGAAGGACTGCAGCAGCTTTTCGCTTGGTTGTAGCGAGAAGGTTTTGCCGGATGAGCCTTTCGGTACCTTGATGATGTAGCCGCTGTCGACCATGCGATTGATCAGCCTCATCGAGGTAGCATAGGGCAAGCCGGATTCCTGTCCGAGCGTAGAGATCGCCACACTTTGGCTGTGAATGTGGGCCTTGATCAGGAAGATCGCGATTTTCCAGACGGGATCCTCGTCGAAGCCGGCAATCACCTCGTGAAAGGGGCGCCGGGTCTTTTCCAGAAATTCGATTACCCGGAGCATTTCATAGTCGTTCACGTCGGCCTCCCGTCCGTCGCGCATTGTGACGATGTTCCTAGCGGCTGGCGCGCCCTTTGGCTAGGCGCGGTCCATGTCCCATGCTGGTTTGTTGGGGCTATTCGGCAACTGGCGGCACAATCCCGGCAAGGCGTTCGGATTGCTCGAAAAGCACGAAGAAGTCCTTCTCCGCCAATCCTTCTGCATATGCGGCTTCGTATTGCTGACGGATCATCGACGCCATGTACATCGGAATATGATCTGCGCGCGCAGCGTCGAGGATGAGATCGAAGTCTTTCATCATCTGCGCCACAGAGAAGGCAGGGTCGAAGTTGCGCTGGACCAGCAAATCCCGCTTGTAGGCGATCAGGGGCGAGGCAACCGCGCTCTCGCAAATGACATTGAGCATCGTATCGAGCGATAGATTGCCCTTGAGACCAAGTGTCAGGGCCTCCCCGAGAAGCGCTGACGTGGCACCCACCATCGCGTTGAGAACAAGTTTCAGATAGCGTGCCTCTTCCGCCTGGCCGACGTAGAAGCGGCGGGCGGAAAAGCACTCGAAGATCGGTTCGGCATTTTTGTATGCCTGTTCCGGTCCTGACGCCATGACGGAAAGCGTACCAGCGGACGCCGTCGCCGTGCTGCCTGAGACCGGTGCCCGCAGGTAAGCCACACCAAGTGCAGCCATGGCTTCGTTCACCTCGGCAGAGATCGCGGGTGAGACAGTGCTCATCTCGATCAATGTCTGGCCAGCTTTCATCACGCCGGCGAGCCCTCCGGCCCCAAAAATGAGATCACGCAATACGGCATCGTTGGGAATGGTGAGGATAACCACATCAGATACAGCGGCGAGGTCTTCCAGCGTGTGGGCGACGTCTGCACCCTCGGCGACGATTGTCGCCCGGTTTTCCGGCAGTGGCTCGTAGACGTGAAGCCGATAACCCGCATCCAGCACGCGGCGGCTCATGGGCGCCCCCATTTTGCCGATGCCAGCCCATCCGACCGAAACCTTTTCGTTCATGGTACCCTCCCGTCCGTGTCGTCACTCACTCATGGCGAGCCAGCGAACCGGCTCTCGTTCACGGAGCGCTCATGTTGAAGCTGCACGTCCGGCGCGCCGCGTCATGCTCTCCCGCCCATCACTATGGCGAACTGCCGATCGAAAGCTCGGCACAAAATATCCGTTTCGGATAAATCTTCGGCTGTGAGGCGTTGGGTAATCCATTAGCGTTGCCATCGGATCGTTCAGCGTTCCGTGGGAGGAAAAGCTGACAGAAACAAGAGGATGTTGCAGGCGTGCTTTACGGCACTTTGCAAGCGATTTCTGTTGCCTGAGGTCAGATCGAGGGTCGGAGGAGGATTCGTGATGCAGCAACGTTATCGGAATTTTCTGTTTTTCAAGCGTGAGCGCTGGCTGGACGAATGGTCGCGCCGCCTCATGGAAAGCCCTTGTGCGGTTCTCCCTGCGCGATAGCCAACAGAGGGCATCTGAACGCTCGGTGGTTTGATGACGATATTCATGGTTCGCGAGGTTGAGCCGGTTGTATGGGAAGGACAAGCAGGTGAAAGCAGTTCGTTATTATACGCGCAAAGATATTCGGGTCGAAGATGTGCCAGCGCCCTCTGGGCCGCTTTCAGATGATATGGTGCTCATCGAGCCATTGGTCTGCGGCATCTGCGGAACGGATCTGCACGAATACATCGCCGGACCGATTGTCACGCCAGCGACGCCCCATGTCTATTCTGGCGCGATCCTACCGCAAATCCTCGGACATGAGTTCTCGGCGCGCGTGATTGAGGTTGGCCGCAACGTGACCCATGTCACGCCGGGAACCCGAGTGTCCGTGCAGCCACTCATCTCGCCACGTGACGATTATTATGGACGCCGTGGGCTCTATCACCTGAGCGAAAAGATGGCCTGTGTCGGTCTCTCCTGGGACTGGGGTGGAATGGGCGAACTGGCTGTTGTCAATGGCTACAATGTTTTTCCGGTGCCCGACAGTGTGAGTGACGTTCAGGCTGCGATGATCGAACCGGCGGCTGTTGCCCTCTACGGGGTCGATCGCGGCGGGGTGGAAGCGGGAAGCACTGTTCTGGTGTCCGGTGTGGGCCCGATCGGTGCGCTCGTTCTGCTTGCCACCCGCGCGGCTGGTGCAACGACCATTTTCGTCTCCGAACTCAATGCCAATCGCCGGGCGCTGGCGAAGAAACTTGTGCCGGAGGCAATCGTCTTCGATCCACGCGAGACAGATACGACAGCCCTGTTCCGTCAGCATACGGAAGATGGGGTGGGTGTCGACGTCGCGCTCGAATGCGTCGGTGCGGAAGCCTCGCTTAATCTTTGTGCCGCAGCCGTCAGACGTCAGGGAACCGTCGTCCAGGTCGGACTGCACGTAAAACCCGCTGCTATCGACGCCATGCTGTGGGCACTGAAGGACATCACGGTCGAGGCGACATGGTGCTATCCGGTGACGATCTGGCCACGGATTGCGCAGATGATCGGCGCGGGCATTTTCCCGGTCGAGCAGATTGTCACCGCGCAGATTTCTCCGGAGGATGTAGTCGACAAGGGGTTCGAGGCGCTGCTCGATCCGAACGCCTCTCACATGAAGATCCTCGTCAACATGAAGGGGTGAACCCCGACGAGCCCTGTCTCAGACTGCTGACGACAAGAGTGTAACGCGGCGGCACGTTTGGCACTGATCACCAAAATGCGGCACCTGGCTGACCAGGCTGCTTGCAAGACCTGAAACGCCTGAATCAAAGAGGTTTCGTCATGCATTACATCGTTCATTGCCTTGATCACCCTGGCGGCGTCGAGAAACGGCTTTCCCATTATGATGCCCACAAAGCCTACCTTGCCGCTGGCAAGACGAAGACCATCATCTCAGGTCCGCTTCTTGCGGACGATGACGAGACGATGATCGGCTCGCTCTTCCTGTTCGAAGCTGAAACCAAGGAAGAGGTCGTCGCTTTCAACAAGGCCGATCCTTTCAGTGTTGCCGGTGTCTGGGCTTCTGTGAATATTCATCCGTTCAGCAAGCGGGTCGACAATCGATGAGCGCGGCAGAAAAACGTCCTGTCGGTGCTGCGATTGTGGGCCTTGGCTGGTGGGGCAAGAAGATGGCGTCCCTCGTCAACGCCGGTGGGGCAGAGATGCGTTTCGTCCATGGTGTTGACCCCAATATGGACGTGCAGGGTTTTGCCGCCGATCTTGGCATGCGGTTTTCCTCGGACCTTTCTGCGGCGCTTGCAGATCCACACGTCGAAGCCGTGATCCTGGCGACGCCGCACGCGCTGCATCAGGGGCAGATTGCGCAAGCTGTCGCCGCCGGAAAACATGTCTTTTGTGAAAAGCCTCTGGCCATGACCCGAAGGGAGGCCGAAGCCTCTGTTGCGCTCTGCCAGAACGCGGGCCTCGTCCTTGGCATGGGTCATGAGCGTCGGTTCGAACCACCGATTGCCGACATTCTCGAGGCGGCAACGTCCGGACGTCTCGGTCGCCTGTTGCAGATCGAGGCGAATTTCAGCCACGACAAGTTTCTGACGCTGGACCCTTCCAATTGGCGGCTGGATGCAGAACAGGCACCGGCAGGCGGTATGACGGCCACCGGCATCCATCTGACGGATCTGTCGGTAAAGCTGATGGGACCGCCTTCAGATGTGCGGGTCATCTGTGAAAACCTGGCCTCCCAGATTCCGCAAGGGGACACGATGAGCGCGCATGTCCGCTTCAAGGGCGGTGGATCTGCCTATGTATCGGCAACGCTTGCGACGCCCTTCATTTCCCGCTTTGCGATCTTCGGCACGCTTGGATGGATCGAAGTGCGGGACAAGGCGCATGTCGAATCGCCGGATGGCTGGATCGTCACAGAGGGATGGAAGGGGCAGCAGATCACCATTCGTGAGGTGGCTCCTGCCGAACCGGTTCGAGACAACCTGCGTGCCTTTGCCCGTGCGGTGCGCGGCCTGGACGCCTACCCGATCAGCGGCGAGGACATGATCAACAACATCGCCTTGCTGGAAGCCATTATCCGATCTGCCCGCACGGGCTTGGTCGAAACACTGTGACAGGAAGGTTGCTATGAAAGCCTTGGTATTCGAAGCACCGGACAAGCCCGTAATCGCGGATCTGGACATGCCGCAGATGTCTCCCAACGAGGTTCTGGTACGGACCCGTGCGGTCGGCATTTGCCACTCCGACTATGAGCTGCTCGCCGGCCGGTACATCATACCGATCTCCTATCCCGTGACACCAGGTCACGAGTGGAGTGGTGAAATCGTTGAGGTCGGCCGCAATGTGACTGGTTTCAAGATCGGCGACAGGGTGGTGGGCGAATGCGTGGTGCGCACCCCCGAGCGTCTCCACCATTTCGGCTTTTCCATGAACGGTGCCGATCGGGAATTCTTCAACGTCAATCCGGAATGGCTGCACAAGCTGCCCGACGCCGTCGATGACAAGAAGGCGGCTCTGATCGAGCCTTTCACTTGCGGTTTCTATGCCGTTCTGCGTTCCGGCGGCACCAATGCAAGCGAGACGGTGGTCGTTTCCGGCGGCGGCACGATTGGGCTCGTTTCGGCGGCAGCTGCCATCGGAATGGGTGCTCGCGTGATTGTCGTTGACCCCTTGGCATCCCGTCGGGAGGTGGCGCTCAAGCTTGGCGCAGATGCGGCACTCGACCCGAGCGATGGCGGTGCGGCCGATCGCATTCGCGAAATGACCGGCGGCCATGGCGCGGATCTGGTTGTCGAAGCCTCTGGCCATGACGCTTCGCTGGCTGCGGCGTTTGACTACGCGCGTGAAGACGGCCGTATGTCGATGGTTGGCATCAATATCGGGCGCAGCGTTCCCGTGGTCATCGGGCAGATCCAGATGAAGAACCTGACGGTCCGGGGTTGCATCGGGTCACCAGGCGTGTGGCCCGCAGCCATTCGGTTCCTTGAGCGTACCGGCATCGACCTGTCGCCGATCCAGACGCACGACTATGCGCTGACGGATGCCGTCCAGGCTTTCGGCTTTGGAAAAGACGCGACCAAGAGCATCAAGATTACTCTGTTGAATGTTTGAGATCATGGCGCCACCAAATCCTTCACCGAGGCTCACACCGCCTTTGCGCCAATCACATGGTTCCGTAACGGACATCAGGAAAGGGTGACAACATGACGACTGATCCGCGCAACCACGAGGCCGAAAGCGGCTACTTCTCCGAGGATGATTCCGCTGAGGTCGTCATCGCAAGGATCGCTAGCGACTCCGATCCGCGTCTGCGGGAGATCATGGATTCCGCCATCCGGCATCTGCATGCGTTCGTGAAGGAAGTGGAGCCGACACAGGAGGAATGGGGCAAGGCGATCACGTTCCTGACCGAGACCGGCCAGATATGCAACGACTGGCGACAGGAATACATCCTGCTATCGGATATATTGGGCGTCTCGATGCTCGTTGACGCCATCAACAACCGAAAACCATCGGGTGCGACAGAAACAACGGTCCTCGGTCCCTTCCACGTCGCTGATGCCCCGCGCTACGAGAGTGGCGCCAACATCTGCCTCGACGGCAAGGGCGAACCGCTTGTTGTGACGGGGCGCGTCACCGATACACAGGGCCAGCCCATCGCTGGTGCCATGCTTGACGTATGGCAGGCCAATGAAGACGGGTTCTATGATGTTCAGCAGAAGGGCGTTCAACCCGAGATGAACCTGCGCGGCATCTTCACGACCGATGCTGACGGCCGATACTGGTTCAAGTCGGTGCGTCCGAAATACTACCCGATCCCCGATGACGGTCCCGTTGGCAAATTGCTCGGCCAGATGGGTCGTCATCCCTACCGGCCTGCTCATATCCACTTTATTGTCGGTGCCGCTGGCTTCGAGCCGATCACAACGCATATTTTCACGCCGGATTGCCCCTATCTGCATTCCGATGCGGTCTTTGGTGTGAAGCAGGATCTTATCGCGGACTTCCACGCTGTCGACGATCCGGCAAGGGCGTCGGAGCTGGGTTTTTCCAACCCATTCCAGGCCGTTACCTGTGACTTCGTGCTGGTGACGCCACAGCAGAAACTGGAAGGTTAGGCATGCAGAATTTTGTCTATCGTAGTCAGCCCGCGCGTGTCGTCTTCGGACGTGGCACAATCGGAACTCTGGCGCAGGAGGCCGAGCGCTTGTCGGTCGATCGGGTACTGGTCCTGTCGACCCCCGAGCAGGCAGAGCAGGCTGAAGCCATAGCGACGGTTCTGGGGCAGCGCTTTGCGGGCCTTTACCCCAAGGCGCAGATGCACACGCCGGTGGACGTGACTGTCGATGCACTGAGTATGGTTGAGCACGTCGGCGCCAATGCCCTGCTCTCGTTTGGTGGCGGGTCCACGACCGGCCTTGGCAAGGCGATCGCCTTTCGCACCGATCTGCCACAGATCGTGGTGCCGACGACCTATGCCGGATCGGAGGCAACGCCTATTCTTGGTGAGACCGAGCATGGCCGAAAGGTTACAAAATCTGATCCGCGCATCCTGCCTGAGGTCATCGTCTACGATGTCGACCTTACCTTGACGCTGCCGGTTGCCATGTCCGTGACCAGTGGTCTGAACGCCGTGGCTCACGCGGTGGAAGCTCTCTATGCACGGGAAGGCAATCCCGTCATCTCACTGCTGGCCGAGCAGGGGATTTCGGCCTTTGCCCGTGCCCTTCCCATCATTGCCCGCCAGCCGGATGATCCGGATGCAAGGGCGGATGCGCTTTACGGCGCCTGGCTCTGCGGCCTGTGCCTGGGATCCGTCGGCATGGCGTTGCACCACAAGCTTTGCCATACGCTCGGCGGGATGTTCAATCTACCCCATGCGCCTATGCACACGGCACTTCTACCGCATGCCGTGGCCTACAACGCACCAGCCGCTCCCGAGGCTATGAGGCGTGTCGCGGGCGCGCTTGGTGCAAGTGATGCTGCGGGGGGGCTCTTTGATCTCGCGGAGAAGCTCGGCGCGTCCATGGCGCTGAAATCGATGGGCATGCCCGCCGATGGCATTGATCCTGCTGTCGAACAGGCGATGGCGAATGCCTATTGGAACCCACGGGAGCTTGAAGGGGAAGGACTTCGCCGCCTGCTGGCGAACGCCTATGAGGGCCGACGGCCGGGATGAGGAATGCAAAAGGATGGGAGGGAACGAGATGAAGACGTGGCTAAGCAAGTGTTTGCAAATCGTATCGAGCTGGATGCGTGAGTTGGGATCGGCCCATGTCGTGGACGACGGTCTGGGCGGTCCGGAAGAGGCCGCCAAGAGACAGGTCCATAAACCCGCGCTTGCACCGCGGCGGATGCATTAGCGGTCTGAATACCGCGTTTGCGGCAACGCCGTCTCCGCGCGATCGCACCATAGAGACTTGAGGAGGTAAGCCATGATCAAGCATATCGTCATGTGGAACGTCAGCGGGGATACGCCAGAGCAGAAGCGTCATGCCGCCATCATGATCAAAACCAAGTTCGAAAGCCTGATCGGACAGATACCGGGCTTGAAAACCATTGAAGTGGGGCTGGACATCAGCCGCATACCATACGCTTGCGACGTGGTTCTCTACTCGGAATTCGAAGATGAGGCGGCGCTCCGGTGCTACGCGGAGCATCCTGCCCACGCCAAGGTGCGCGCTGATCTTGAAGGTATTCGCATTGCCCGCCATCAGGTGGACTACGTCTGCTAGAGCGTTTTAATTTAACAAGGAAACGCTCTAGCGTCAGTGTCGCCCGCGTTGCAAAGACTTGCACATTGAACCATCCGCTGAGTGGCGACCGGAAACTGTTTCGATTTTGAAGGGGCAATCGTTGCCCGCACAGATATTCAAGGAGACCGTCGCGTGACATCCAGTTCCAGCAAAAAACCGAGAATTGCCTTCCTTGGAACCGGCGCCCAAGGTGCATCAATCGGTGCAGACTTCGTCCTCGCCGGGCACGATGTGACCTTTATCGAGCAGTGGCCCGACCACGTAAATGCCATCCGGGCAGACGGGATTACCGTTCATCTGCCGACCCGCACGATCAATGCCAAGGTTGCCGCACTGCATCTGTGCGAGGTGGCCGAGGTGAAGGAGCCATTCGATCTGGTTTTCCTGGTGGTCAAGGCCTACGATACCAAATGGGCGACACAGCTGATCGAGCCGGTTCTGGCAAAGGATGGCCTGGTTATCGGTCTTCAGAACGGCATGACCCATGAAGACATCGCAGCGATTGTCGGCCGCGAACGCACCATCGGTGCCGTTATCGAAATCGCCTCCAATATGTTCGTGCCGGGTGTGACCAATCGGCAGAACGATCACGATACCTCATGGTTCGCTCTGGGTGCACTTGATCCAGATGTCCAGAAGAGGGTGGAGCCAGTGGCCGAACTCCTGCGCTGTACGGGCAGGGTCGAGGTCACCGATGACATTCGCTCTGCCAAATGGATGAAGCTCGTCGTCAATGCCGCCGAACTCATTCCTTCCGCGATCGTCAACCTACCGCTTGGTGATGCCGCACGCAGTCCAGGAATGCTCGACGTGATGCGGGCTGCGGGCTACGAGGCCATGCAGGCTGCCATCGCCGATGGTGCCAGGATCGTACCGATCATCGGCATGCCGCCGGTGACCACCAATCATCCGGAACGCTATGTCGACCAGATATTCGAGGAGGTGCTCACTGTCTTCTCACAGGCCGATACACTCACCACCTCGCTTCAGGACTGGCGGAAGGGCCGGCGGGCCGAGATTCAGGAAGTGAACGGCTGGGTCATCGACACGCTGAAGGCCCATGGACTTGCAGCCCCGATCAACCAGCGTGTGGTGGAACTGGCCTATGAAATCGAAGCGCGTGCGCGAGACGCGGGGCCGCAAAATGCTGAGTTGCTGATCGAAACCTACCACTCCATGGGACGGGCACCCTGAATGCGGGTCGTCCAATATTCTCAATAGAACACACTTATCCAAAGCGGATATTTTCGTGGTTTTCGCAGTCTTCAAAATGCATAATGTCATTGATGAGGAGTTCGGAGGAGTAAGTTTCCTGAAGTGATTTGATGGTCAGCCCGTGTATACTCACCAGCCGGTGGGGCTAGCGGCAGACGCAATGACAAATTCTTGGAGGAGCAAGAATTTGGGCAATCCGTAATTCATTTTGATTTTGACAGTTCTGACCGTTCAACGGTTCGGAGGCATTCAGGTTGTTGCCAAAGCTTGAGGCTTTAGCTGTCGCGTCGTTCGGATATGTCTTTCTGACTCCTTCATTTTAAACGAACCTTGATCGTCTCGAGAGGAGGGCACGATGATGGAAAACTTTAAGCAGGCGTCGTGTCTCACCGAATATGCGAAACGGGCGCAGGTTGCGGTTCTTTACGTTCTCAATGGCGCCTTAGCCGACGTATCGCACCGAGATGGTTTGTCACGCTGTTCAACTTTATTTTCGAGCTACTGTCCCGACCCCGACTTTCGATCAAAACCCTTGGCAAGCAATGGTCGCGTCTGCCGTGCGTCCGCAGGCTTGCCGAAAGGAGCTCCCTGGTGAGTGCCATCTCCACGACCCCGACGCGTTCGAGCAACTACGGCGCGGGCCAATTTCAACTGGCGCGTAGCTTCGTGACGGTTGTCCTTTCGATTGCACTGCTTCTGATCGCCTCTCTAATCTTTGCGCCGTCTAGCGTTTCGTGGGGCGCTCTGTCGGGCAGTCTTCCTTTTGCAGCCATCATTGCAATTGTCGGCCTCGGCCAGTTGCTTGTCGTCCAGCAGGGTGGGTTCGACCTTTCGCTTCCTGGAGCCGTGTCTCTTGCGGTTGTGGTGTCGACGCATTTTCCAAATCAGAATGATGCGGTCCTGTATCAGGCGGTGCTGCTGGCGCTGGCATTCAACCTTTCGATCGGGGTCCTCAACGGCATCCTGATCAGCGTTTTCCGTATGAATGCGATCATTGCAACGATCGGCACCAATGCGCTTCTCTACGCAGCGGTTTTTGCGATGTCTGGCGGGGTTCCTTCTGTCACGACCGATCTCCTGGCCACGATCGCTGGAGGCGAAACCTTTGGTCTGCCCAATGCGATCTATTTTGCTCTTGGCGCGACGGCTCTGGTGTCTTTCATGCTGAAAAAGACCGTCGGTGGTCGCCGGTTCGAGGCGATCGGCGCCAGCCCGGCGGCCGGAGAGGCGGCAGGCCTGCGTGTCCGGTCGCACCAGATGATGGCCTATGTCTATGCGCAGCTGTTCTATTGCCTGGCAGGTATCCTGATTGCCGGTATTACCCGCGAGCCTACCGCCTTTCAGGGCGACAGTTTGCTGTTGCCGTCCGTCGCTGTCGTCGTGCTGGGTGGCACCTCGCTGCTGGGTGGACGCGGTTTTCCGATCTCGACAGTGCTTGCCGCCCTGTTTCTGAATCAGCTGAGCCAATTCGCGCTGTCGGTCGGTGTACCCTATTCCGCCCAAACGATTATCCAGGCCCTGGCGCTGGGTTTTGGCATCGCCGTTTACTCGCTCAACTGGAGCAGAAACGTCAAAAAAACGACCTAACAATAACAAGTGGAGGAGCAGACATGAATTATGCAGATTTGACCAAGGTCATGGCGCTATCGGTGGCGACTGCGTTTGTCGCACTGGGAGGTGCGAGCGTGGCCAAGGCAGAAATGCCGTCCTGGTGCGGACCCAAGAAGGCGACGCTCGCTCTTCTCGACGGCTATGGTGGCAACAGCTGGCGTCAGGTGACGACGGCATCCGGCAAGCAGACCGTTGAGCTCTGCCCCAGCATCACAAAGTACGAATATGCCGACGGCCAAGGTGATACACAAAAGGCAATCTCTGACATCAAGGGCATGGCAGCCAAGGGCATCGATGCACTCGTCGTTTTCGGTGATGCAGGTCCCGCCATGCTCCCGGCGATCACCAGTGTGTTCAAGGCGGGGAAGATCATCGTGCCGTATCGGGTCGCGGTGGGCGGCAAGGAGGGCATGAATTACTCCAAGTTCATCGGGTCCTCCTTCGAGAACGACGGTGTGACCTGGGGTAACTGGATCAAGAGCGTCTTGCCAAAGGGTGGCAATCTCCTGTTTCTCAGCGGTCCGGCCGGCAACAGCCAGGGCATCGACGAGTTGAAGGGCCTGAAGAGCGTGCTTGGTCCGGAATATGTCTTCGTCAATCAGGCACCCTTCGCCGTGACCAACTGGGACCCGGCTCTTACGCAGAAGGTGCTGACGGCCGAGATCGCTAAAAACGACAAGATCGATGTGATTGTCTCCGACTTCGGCCCATCACTTGTCGGCGCGCTCCCAGCCTTTACCAAGCAGGGCAAGTCGATCCCGGCGCTGGCAACCTCCGATGGCAATTCGCTCAGCTGCTTCTGGGAAGACAACCACGCCGCCAATCCTGACTTCAAGCTGTTCACCGTTGCCACCGGCAACGACAATGTTCGCCTGGCGGTCCAATGGGCTGTGGCGTTAGCAACCGGCGGCGAACTGCCGAAGGAAGAGATTTTCAAGGCGCCTGCCTATGAGGATTCTGTCTCTGGCAAGCCGAATGGCGTTCAGTGCCGCAAGGATTTGCCAGGGGCTATTTACATGTCTTCCGAGCTTAAGCCCGAGGACCAGGCGAAGGTTGTCGGCAAGTAACCGCAACTCATGAATCAATGACCCCGGAGGACTGACACTCCGGGGTTCAGCAATCAAGGTGGATCGCAGACAATGTTGGCACGAAACGGTCAAGAGATCGCGCCGGACACCCGGGACGTGGTGATCCGTCTGGCAGGTATCTCGAAATATTTCTCTGTCGTTGCGGCTCTGGTCGATATCAGTGCGGAATTTCGCGTTGGCGAAGTGCACGCCATCCTTGGCGAGAATGGTGCCGGAAAATCGACCTTGATGAACATCATTTCCGGCACGTTACAGCCGACAGGTGGCGAAATTATTCTTGGTGGACATCCTGTCCAGCAGATGACGCCAGAAATTGCCAAGTCTCATGGTATCGGCATCTGCTTCCAGCATCCGGCAATCGTGGATGACCTATCGATCCTGGAAAACCTACGTGTCGCGCTGCCTGCATCCGTGTTTTCTGCGGCGAAACCCGAGACGATTGGTCGACGCGTGCTCGACAAAGTCGGGCTGCACGTTCCCCTTGGCATGCGCGCAGACGGCCTGACCGTTGCCCAGAAACATCTACTCGAAATTGCCAAGGCGCTTGCGCTTGATCCGAAGGTGCTGATCCTGGACGAACCGACGGCCTCGCTCGACCAGGACTCGACAGACATGCTGTTTGCCCGGATCCGCGAGGTGGCAGCCGCGGGTACCTCTGTCATTTATATCACCCACCGTCTGGCCGAACTGCGCCAGATTGCCGATCGCGTGACCGTGCTTCGGGATGGTCGTGTGCGCGGCACCGCTTTGATCGGCGAGATCAGCGATACCGATCTTGTTGGCATGATTGTCGGGCGTACTCTGGAATCTGCCTTCCCGCCAAAAGCCTCGTCAATCGGGTCGGAGACCTGCTTTTCCGTAAGTGGTCTCTCCAACAAAGATCTGAAAAACGTCAGTTTCGACGTGCCAAGGGGACAGATTGTCGGGATCGCCGGCGTTGCGGGCAATGGCCAGCCTGAACTCATGCGTGTGCTTGCCGGTCTACAGCCCGTGAAGGGTCAGATTGTCTTGCGTGGACGCGAGTTGACGCAGCCTGAGCTCCTGCATGAAGCCGCTTTCATGCCGTCAGACCGCCATACCGAGGGTGTCGCAGGTAGCCTTACCGTGCGCGAGAATGCCACCTTTTCGGCACTTGAAAAGTTCGCCGTCGCGGGCATCATGAGCCGGAAGAAGGAATTCCACCAGGTCGGTGCGATCTTCAGCGAGCTGGCAGTCAAGACGCCGGGAATGGAGGCGCCGATTTTTGCCCTGTCAGGGGGAAACCAGCAGAAGGTTGTCATGGCTCGTGCACTTCTGTCCGAGCCAGGGCTTATCATCGCGGACGAGCCGACCCAGGGCGTGGATGTTGGTGCCCGGTTCGAAATCTATCGCATTCTGCGGGAAGTCTCCGAAGCGGGAACACCGGTCGTCGTCAACTCTTCCGATGCTGTTGAACTCGAAGGCCTGTGCGACAAGGTGGTCGTGCTGTCGCGCGGACAGGTGGTCGAAATCCTGGCCGGTGACGACGTCACCGAAGAGCGCATCGTTGCTGCCGCCGTCAAGTCTGAAACCCACGGCGACAGCAGTTCGACGGTTACTCATACGAATACTGGCAGCCGGTGGCGTGATTTGCTGCGGTCCGACAATGCTCCAGCCGTACCTCTTGCTATCGTGACCTTGCTGCTTGGACTTTACGTCTACGGCCAGAACGAGAACTTCCTGTCCGTCTATAATATTTACAACATCCTGCTTCTTGCCACTGCCCTCGGCTTCATTGCCATGGGCCAGACGGTGGCGCTCTTGATGGGCGGTATCGATCTTTCCGTTGGCCCCCTTACCGGTTTTCTGGTCGTGGTCGCGTCCTTCTTCATCACAGATGACAGTTCTTCTGCAATGATGCTGGTCGGCTTCCTGCTGATGTTCGCCAGCGCCTTTGTCACCGGCGCGATCAACGGCATGCTGATCCGTTTTGCCAACTTCACGCCGATTGCGGCGACACTTGCGATGTATATCGCGATCCAGGGCTGCAGCTTTCTGCTG
Source organism: Rhizobium skierniewicense Ch11 (assembly GCF_023757665.1). Lineage (NCBI taxonomy): Bacteria > Pseudomonadati > Pseudomonadota > Alphaproteobacteria > Hyphomicrobiales > Rhizobiaceae > Rhizobium > Rhizobium skierniewicense. The sequence continues at coordinate 172,313 of NZ_RXPG01000030.1, read as the reverse complement.
CGGGACAATCCAGGCGGCTACATCAGTGCGACGGTCACAGACTGGGTCAACTGGCAATGGGGACCGCTCCCTGTTGCCTTCCTCGTTCTGGTTGCCGCTGCACTGGCGGCAGAAGCCGTGTTGCGCCGGACGCGGGCTGGCTGGCGCCTGCGCGCTGTCGGATCTAATGAGCATTCAGCCCGTCGCGCTGGCATTCCTGTCGAAATGACCTTCATCGCTGGATACATTGCCTGCTCGCTGCTGACTGGCTTGGGTGCAATCATGCTGATGACCCAGATTGGGGTGGGCGATCCCCGCCAGGGTGTGAACTACACGCTTGCCAGCATCACTGCGGTCGTTGTGGGGGGCACCAGCCTTTCGGGCGGGCGTGGAACGTTCATCGGAACCCTGCTCGGTGCCGTTCTCTTGACCGAGGTGCTGAACGCCGTGACATTCCTGGGCCTGACCCAGACCTATCAATATCTCTTCCAAGGCATGCTGGTCGTTGTCGCCGCGCTCATTTATGCCGGGGTGGGCAAACGGAGTGCACGCTGATGTCCGTAAATTTCCATTTGATTGTCGCTTTTTCAATCAGCCCAACGACTCAAGAATGAACGTCGATTTGTGATGGTTTTTTGCCGGGATGCTGGCCACAGGTTGCGCTCTGGGGCTGATTTCCTTGTCGTACCAGTCGAATACGCCCGGTCGGCGGGGGTGTCGATCCGGGCTATGGATAAGCATGGGGTGGGACACGGTCACTCTTTACTAGAAGATCGAGGAGAGCTCGATCGTGTTGGGTAAAACCCGCGCCGGTCTTTACGGAAGACGGACGATTTCGATCCAATTTGCACCGTTGCCAACGTCGTAACGCCCGACACCTTGCAGTGAGCCATCTTCCTGACCGATACTGTAGACAGAGATCTTTTCAGATTTCTCCCCCGCCGCGATCAGGAACCGGCCCGTTGGATCAATGCGAATACCGCGCGGCTGTTTTTCTGTTGCAATGGAGCCAAGCCGGGTCAGCGCGCCCGTATCTGCGGCTACGGCAAAGATCGCAATCGTGCTTGTCGACCGCTCTGACGCGTATAGGAACTTTCCATCAGGCGTGATGTCTATATCGGCAGCCCAAATCTTTGGCTGAAGAGCAACCGCAGGCGCGGGAGTTTGGATTGCTGTCGCGGGCGCGTTGAACGCAGGTGGTGCAGGAGGCGCGACACCTTTCTCAAGGCCGGCATCGGCTGTCAAAACCGGGACCGTCTCTTTCTCGGTCAGAGTTCCCGTGGCGGCGTCTAGTGCAAAGTGAATGACCTCGCCGCTGAGCTCCGTAACGACATAAACCGACTTGTTGTCGGGCGAGACACGAATATGACGTGGTCCCTGTCCCGCTTTCGTTGCGACGCTGGCAGGCTTGTTGGGTTCAAGCATTCCCGTTTCGTCATTCAGAACATACTGCAGAATCACGTCGGAGCCGAGGTTGGAAGCGAATACGTATTTTCCCGTCTTGTCACTCACGATGGAGTGGGCGTTTCTGCCCGTCAGTATGACCTGCTTGACGCCTTCCTTGACAAGGCCACCTGCGCCTATCGGCAAGGACGCAATCTTGTTTCCGCCATAGGACGCGAAGAACAGCAGCCGACCACGTTTTTCTACCGAAACGTAGGGCATACTGTCCGGCAGTGCCGCGACGGCTTTTTCCGTCAGCGCACCTGTATCTTGGTTGATGTCATATGACACGACGCGGTAGGGCTGTGACCGAACGACAGCATAAAGATGATGAGCGTCGCCGCTGACGGCCAAAGGCATGACAGAAAAGCCAGCCTTCACCTTATCGGCTGGCGTCAAGGCTCCCGTTTTTTCATCCATGCTGTAGGTGTTGATGTCTCCGTCTGTTGCAGCGGAGACATAGACCATTGTTTTAGCCAGAGCTGCCGTCGCAGTCGCAAAAAGGCTACTCGCAACCATGATGGAGGTTGCCGCGAAAAATGTGATCTTTCTCATTACATCAACTCTCCATTTTTGTTTATCGGCTTCATACGCAGCTTCTTGTCAACACACGGCAACGTTGTCTGGCAGCCGGTGACAGGCCAAGGCGTCGTCCCGACAAAACCGGAGTCCGGCACGTCCTCGGTCAGACTTCCTAGACGTCAGAGCGTGCAGAGTTTCTGCACCAACAGTGTCCCGATTGAGTTTTCAGAAAATTCGCTCCTGAGGCCAATGATGCATGAATTACCAAATACGGAACACGCTTTTCAAATCGAGGTCAGGCAGACTCCATTGATGCCGCAGATCGAACGGGACCTTGCCCGTTTGACTGAAGCCTAGGAATTGTAGGCATCGAGGGCCTGAAGCAAGGCGGCGGTGTAACCATAACAATAGGCAAAAGCGACGCCTTGTGGATCACGCCCGGAAATGGTGGGAACATGGTCGGGCATGATCATGTATCTGTAGCCCACTTCCTTGTAGACTTTCAGCGATCGGGCCATGTCCATGTCGCCTTCATCCGGGAAGGTTTCCATGAATGAAAGTTTTTTGCCGCGAATGTTACGGAAGTGTAGATTGAAGATCTTGTTCCGGCTGCCAAACCAGCGAATAACGTCTTCGATCTCTTCACGGGGATTATCAAGCATTTCGCCGACAGTTCCCTGACAAAAATTCAGGCCGTGATAAGCGCTTTCACGCATCATGACGAATTTCTTGAGGCCATCCACGGTTCCAAGAACGCGTGTCACCCCCTTGTAACCGGGCGGCGTATAGGGATCGTGTGGATGGCAGGCAAGGCGGATGCGGTTCGCTTCGGCGACAGGTACGACCCGTTCAAGAAAATAGTCGATCCGCTCCCAGTTTTCATCTTCCGAGAGAATGCCTGCCTGACCGGGCGCTGCATCCTGATCAGTCTTGTCCCAGCGGAAGGATGCATTCCGTGAACCGCCTCGTCCAAGCTCATCGGGGGTGCGGGGAATGCCGATGAGATTGAGATTGTATTTAGCGGCAGGAATACCCGCTTCGGCAAGGTTTTCAATCAATTTGCAGATGGCATCGATCTGGCGATCACGGTTTGGACCCGCCAGCAAAATGTCTGGATAGGTGGCGGTCTCAATCGGGCTTGAAGGCAAGGGGAGCTGGATCATATCCAGTGTCAGACCAAAGCTTTCAACTTTCTCGCGCAAGCGTTTGAGATCGTCAAGGCTCCAGCTGTCCATCGGGCCATCTGGGTCCGCGCAGATATTGTTAATGCCAAGCTGTGACCATACCCGATAATCGTCATCGTCACGGGCTGCCAATTGCGTGCCAACATACATGTCATTTCTCCTGATTGCCTTGAAAGAGATAATACCTCTTAGAGCGATTGTCGAGTTGCAATAATTCTAAATATTCAAGACTCCCCCAAAAGTAGTATAAAACATATTTTTACAACTAGATTGCTATTTATAGTCGATACCCAAAGTGATTTGATGATGATAATTAACTATCTGAAAATTATCGTTTATACAAAAATATCTAATATTACCTTGAGTTTAAATAATGATTATTGATTGCTTTTTAATTGCATTCTCTTTCGGAGATTTCATTGGTTTGATTTCCAAAAAGCCCCCTTCTCTCTCTTTCTCGGCGTAAACACGGCTTGCGCCGCGAGCAATATTAAGGTTCACTAGGGGCAGAGGATAAGGCTCTCAGCCTAAGACATCATACTAGATGCGTGCCAGTGGCGATAATTAGACGTAATCATCGTATGACTTGTCTGGCGCTGAAGCGACAATTTTGGAGAGGAAACCTATGACCGTAATTTGTTCCAATCGTGTTTTTGCCGCAACGCTTTCTCTTGCGCTTGCCACGGCCACGGCCACGGCCACGACAGCCATCGCAGCTACCCCGAACGATCAACTCGTTATTGGTACGTCGCTTGCCCAGGTGCTCTCGCTTGATCCGCAGCAAGCCACTGAAGTCAAGACGCAGGAAATATTGGCGAACACCTATGACCGCCTTGTTTTCGCTGACCAGAAGGACGGTAACAAAATCAAGCCGCAGCTGGCAGAAAGCTGGCAGGTTGATGATAAGGGTATTACCTTCAAGCTCAAAGATGCGACATTTTCATCCGGAAACCCGGTAACCTCCAAGGACGTCGTGTTCTCCATCGTCCGGCTTTTGAAGCTCGATCAATCTGCGGCGACCAATTACAAGACGGCCGGATACACTGCTGCCAATATTGAAAGTCTTGTGTCCGCTCCCGATGACAAGACATTTCGGATCGAATTGACCGACAAGGTCATCCCGGAAGCGCTCCTCTATCGTCTTGCGATGGGTGTTTCATCGGTTGTGGACAGCGTTGAGGTCGAAAAGCACGTCAACAACAACGATTACGGCAATGAATGGCTTCGAACCAAGACCGCAGGTTCAGGTCCTTACGTGTTGCGCCGCTGGACACCCAATGACATTGTCCTTCTGGAGGCCAATGATGAATATCGCGACGGCAAACCCACCATGCGCCGCATTGTCATGCGCCATGTGCCGGAAAGTCAGGCTGCCCGTCTGATGCTCGAGCGCGGCGATATCGATATTGCCAGTGCCCTGACCGCTGCAGACGTCAAGACGTTCGAAACGAACACGAGCTTTGTCATCGATAAGGTCAAGACCGGTGGTTATTACGTTCTGGCAATGAATGCAGGCACTGAGCCATTCTCCAAGCCCGGTGTCCGGGAAGCGATTGCTTACGGCATCGATTACAAAGGCATAGCGAATACGATTCTGGGGTCATACGGTCGTGTCCGAAACGTTCCGGTCCCGGAAGACTGGGCAGGTGCCATTGCCAACCCCGACTGGTCTTTCCAGCCTGAAAAGGCCAAGAAGCTCCTGGCAGATGCCGGCTATCCGGATGGCTTCACCGTGACGCTTAAAACAATTTCGCAGACACCGCGTGTGGATATGGCAACGGCCATTCAGGCCAACCTCGCCGACATCGGTATCAAGGTGAACATCCAGCAGGGGAATGGCGCCGATATTGTCGCGGCACACCGCGCGCGCAATTTCGATCTGCTGATTCCGCAAACGGGCTCGTTCATGCCGACTGCACTTGGTTCGCTGGATAACTTCGCATCCAATCCCAACAATTCCAAGGAAGCCAACAACGCAGGCAACTTCGTCTGGCGCTCTGCCTGGGACATTCCAGAGCTCAATGCCCTTCGTGAGCAGGCAAACAGCGAAAGGGATGATGCCAAGCGGATGGAACTCATCAAACAGATCCAGGAAAAATTCATCGCGTTGAAGCCTGCCGTCTTGCCGATGTTTGAACGCTTCGAGCCCATCGTTCTGAGCAGTCGGCTGAAGGGCTACAGCGGCCACCCCTGGTCTTTGACACGCATCGAAGGCGTAACAAAATCCGACGCTCCATAATCAGGCCGCTGCGCACATGAAAGAGTTTACGCTCATAGAGCTTGCCAAACGGGTCGGACATCTGCTGATAAGCCTGTTCGTACTTCTGATCGTTACCTTCGTGATTGGTCGTATTTTGCCGACCGACCCCGTCGGTGCGATCGTCGGCGAACTGGCCGATCCCGCAGCCTATCAGGCCATGCGGGAACGGCTGGGTCTGGACCTGCCGCTTTATCATCAGTTCTGGTTGTACATAACCTCTCTTCTTCAGGGAGACCTCGGGACCGCGATCCTGACAGGCAATCCCGTAACCGAGGACCTTAAGAACGCGTTTCCTGCCACTTTGGAACTCGCGACATTAGCGGTTATCATATCGACGCTGCTTGGCGTTCCCCTCGGCATGACCGCTGCTTTCTTTCGCGATAGCTGGTTTGACAAGTTCACACGGGTGATCTCACTGGTTGGTCATTCCATTCCGGTGTTCTGGTTCGGCATCGTGGGCCTTGTGATCTTTTATGCAGGGCTCCAGTGGGCTGGCAGTCCAGGGCGCGTGGACGTTTATCTGGAAGGGCTTGTTGAGCCCAAAACCGGATTGCTTCTGATCGACAGCCTGATGGCAGGCGATACGGAGGTGTTCTGGAATGCAGTTCACCATATTATTCTTCCTGCTTGTATCCTGGCCTACTCTGCCATGGCCTACATCACCCGCATGACACGTAGCTTCACATTGGAGCAATTGAACCAGGACTATGTGGTCGCCGCACGCGCCAAGGGTGCGTCGAGCATGCGCATCGTGTCGCGCCACCTCCTGCCAAATATTGCCGTACAGCTTATCACGGTGCTCGCAATCTCCTATGGCGGCTTGCTCGAAGGCGCAGTGGTTACGGAGATCGTGTTTTCATGGCCCGGCATCGGTCAATACATGACCAATGCATTGATGACGGGTGATATGAACGCTGTCTTGGCCGGCACGCTTATCATTGGACTGATCTTCATGATGCTGAACTTCCTTTCCGATCTGGCCTATCTGATTTTCGATCCCCGCACGCGAGAGGCCACGACATGAACACCAATCAAAGCCTGGCCGCCCCTCGCCAGACCTCGGGCGCTTCCAGTCGCGCTGTGGCAAGTCTCAAGAGCTTCTTCAAAAAGCTGGCGGATGAACCCTTGGGCATGTTCGGTTTTATCGTGCTTCTGCTTCTGGTCATCGTTGCAATTCTTGCCCCATGGATAGCACCCTACAGTGCGACCTCGCAAAATTTGTCTCAGGCACTGCAACCTCCAAGCCTTTCGCACTGGGCGGGAACCGATGAATTCGGACGCGACATTCTGTCTCGACTGATCTACGGTACGCGCATCACCATCCAGACAGTCCTTGCCGTCTCGCTGATCGTCGGTCCGATTGGACTTTTCATCGGGATCGTGGCCGGCTTCGCGGGTGGACGCATCGATGCTTTCCTGATGCGGGCAACAGACATCGTCCTCAGCTTTCCCTCGCTGATCCTTGCTCTTGCATTCGCGGCAGCACTCGGAGCCGGGCTCAACACCGCGATCATCGCGATTTCGCTGACAGGATGGCCACCGATCGCACGATTGGCGCGCGCAGAAACGCTCGTTGTGCGCAACACGGACTATGTGGCCGCAGCCCGACTGTACGGTGCATCCAGCACCAGACTGCTTCTGCTCTACATCGCGCCGATGTGCATTCCTTCGGTGGTCGTACGGCTGACGCTCAGCATGGCTGGCGTCATTCTGACGGCTGCAGCGCTGGGGTTCCTTGGCCTGGGTGCGCAACCACCGGATCCGGAGTGGGGCGCAATGATTTCCAACGGGCGCAAATTCATGCTCGATAACTGGTGGGTCGCCGTTATGCCGGGTATCGCCATTCTCGTCACCAGCCTCGCGTTCAATCTTGTCGGCGATACGCTTCGCGATATTCTGGATCCACGCCATGCCCGATAACGAAAACATTCTTAAAGTTCAGGATTTGTCCGTCCGCTTTGGGAAAGCCGCGATTCCGGCCGTTCGGAACGTGAGCTTCGATCTGGGAGCAGAGCGTGTGGGTATCGTTGGGGAATCCGGCTCTGGCAAATCCACCCTCGGCCGTGCGATCATGCGGCTCTTACCGCCCTCGGCAAGGGTCGAAGCTTCAACACTCGATTTCGAAGCCTCGCCTTTGCTCTCCCGGAGCGAAAAAGCAATGCGAGGCCTTCGCGGCAATCGCATTGCGTTGATCATGCAGGACCCCCGATATTCCCTCAACCCGGTGTTGAGGGTTGGCAAACAGGTGGCCGAAGCGGCTCTTCTTCACCAGAAGATCGGCAAAAAACGTGCCTTCGAGCTCGCAGCCGAGATGCTCGGAAAAGTGCGTATTGCCGATGTTGAACGAACCATGGATCTTTATCCGCACCAGATTTCGGGTGGTATGGGCCAGAGGGTGATGATTGCGATGATGTTGCTCGCCAAGCCGCGCCTCGTCATTGCCGATGAGCCGACGTCAGCTCTGGATGTCAGTGTCAGAGGCGATGTCCTGCGACTTCTCGACCAGCTGGTTCGAGAGAACAACTCTGCCCTTCTCCTGATCAGTCACGACATTCGCATGGTGGCATCCTTTTGCGAGAGAATCCTCGTCATGTATCAAGGGCAGGTGATTGAAACGCTGCAAAGCCTTGATGAGGCAAAGCATCCCTACACGCGAGGTCTGATCGCCGCCATGCCGGATCCCAGGCGCCCTGTTGACCGTTTACAGGTTCTGGACCGGAAAACAATCAATGCGGTGGGGAGCCTATGATGATTGAGGTCAAAGATCTGTCCGTCTCGTTCGGTCAGGGCGATTCGCGCAAACAGGTCGTGAAATCGGTGTCCTTCTCGGTCAAAAAGGGCGAGACTCTGGGTATTATCGGGGAATCGGGTTGTGGCAAATCCACCGTCCTGCGCTCGCTCGCAGGGCTGGACCGGCATTGGCAGGGAACGATATCCCTTGCGGGAACGAACGTTGATCGCGAACGAAGCAAGGAACAGTTACTGCTGGCGCAGATGGTGTTTCAGGATCCTTACGGCTCCATCCATCCCCGCCACCGAATTGAACGCGTACTCGCAGAGCCAATTCGCGCAATGAACAAAGGGCGCGGCTTTGACCGCGTCGCGAGTTCGCTCGAACAGGTCGGATTACCGACCAGCTTCGCCGATCGCTTTCCTCATCAATTATCGGGCGGACAGCGGCAACGCGTGGCAATCGCCCGTGCACTGATGCTGGAACCGGAGATCCTGCTTCTGGACGAGCCCACGTCGGCACTCGATGTTTCCGTTCAAGCCGAGGTGCTCAATCTTCTCTGCGATTTGAGAGACGAGAGAGCGCTTACCTATGTGCTGGTGAGCCATGATCTCTCGGTCATCGCGCATATGTGCGATCGCGTTCTGGTGATGAAGGACGGTACCTTTGTCGACGAATTGACCCGATCCGATTTGCACCAGGGCATTACGAACGTCCCCTACTCGAAGATGCTTTTCGAGGAATCCATCGGCGGGTGAGGCGACCGGTGCGATGGCCCAATCGCGCTGCGTCTGGTCGCTCGTCTGCGCCAGGCGCACCGCTTTCCTGTCCAATTCCTGGGTGAAATTCCTATGCTTCGGAATGCCTGCTTCCTGTCGACCCAACAAACCTGCGCACTTTACCGATGCACTGTATTTTCGACATGATGACTGCCTGGCTTGAGTGGTGTTTCGGTTTCACGCGATCGTAAAACCAAGACGATCAAGACCGCGTTGAACTTCTGGCGCGGTCATGAACAGTCTCCAAAGCAGGCCTGTCCGGTAATTTTCCATCATAGCGACGATTGGCCCCTGGTCGATTGCGAGATGAGTATCGGCAATCCACCCCGAGCCGGGCGAGAACGCGTCAACGAGCCCGTAGCGCCCCATGAGTTTACCGTCTGCGAACGTCAGGAAAGCCGTTGCGGCACGAGACACTTCCTCTGGAAGAAATGGGAAGCTCGACAGCGCAGCGGTTGGCGATATCACGTCATCGTCGTCCGTAGGCGAGTGGACCCGGTAACCTCGAGGACTATCGCTTGCCGTCATTCCCCACAGGTTTTGGTCCGGGTACTTATCGCAGCCATATCGATAGTGGATCTGCGTATGCGCCTTGATCTGGGTCCAGTAGTCGCAATAGGTATCGCTCAGACCTCTAGGGTCCAGCGCGCAGAAAGAGTATTGAGACAAAAACAGAGGTCCGCCATACGGTTCTCCCAAAGGAAGCACGATGTCGAAATAGGCGTCTCCATTTCTCATCTCGCCTGAGCGCGCCCAGCCAGCGTGATAATTGACGGGGTCTATGGCATGCTGCTCAGCGCCTGCTCCAAGCACATAGCAGATCAGCGCTTCATTCCAGCCAGTGATCGGAATGTTGCGGCTCCACCTGTGTTTCTGACTCCAGTGCCACCACATAGGACCGCCGCCGCCGCGCGTGTACCACGTCCATTCCACGCCTTTGATCAATGCATTGGCTTTTTCTCGGAACCGTGTTTCTTCCAGCGTCGGGCCGGAGAAATATTGGCGAGCACAGATCAGGCCTTGCAGCAGCAGACCCGTTTCGACCAAATCACCACCGTCATCCTTGGAACCAAAAGGAATGACTTCGCTCGTTTCCGCATGCAGAAAATGAGAAAAGGCGCCGTGAAACCTCTGAGCCCTGTGCAAAGATTCCGTGATCGTGTTGGCGCGTTCCAACGCTTGGCTGCGCGTAATCCAGCCTCGCTCACTGCCAACCAGAACGGAAAGTAGCGCAAAGCCCGTCCCGGACACCGAGGCGATCTCGTTGATGACGGCTCCGTCGGAACGGATGCGATCTCTGGCCAATCCAGATGTGGGGTGACTTCCAAGCCAGAAATATTCGAAAGTACGAAATTGAATTGTATCAATATCTTTTGAAATGAGGTGACTGGACGCGGGGCCAGTGTCTGTCGGTGGCATAAAGCGTTCGGCTCCTTTTAAGAACACGCTGCGTATGTGCATATAGGATCGGTATCACCTTTCCACACCCTCTCATCGGATTATTGTCCAATATCCGCCGTCATCGATCAGAACATATATGTCTGCCAATTGAAGGGGGCTTCCATGGACGGTCTTGTGGTTTTGACGCGGCCATTTTCAGTTTCCGGGTGGACGTGATGCCGCAGATGCCCATGTTGGGCCGTTCGTCGTCATAGCTGCATAAACACTGTGTCGTGAATTTTTGCGGCTTTCCCCACCGGATGGGGCTTAGGGTGATGCCCTGGGTTGGCAGCCCATTCCATCGGCTTGCCGCTGACCTTTTCCGACCCATAAACCTTCGGACGTTTGCGCTGAATTAGGCTCCGATCATTTGCGTCGTCCCCGTCCGGCGAAGCAACGCGCCCGCGCGCAATAATGTTACTGATAAACCACCCTCTCGCATTGTCGCCGGGTTGACTTTGACATAATGGTCCAACCTCAAAGCGTAGAGCTACTAGGCGATTATCTTGACGGGCGGCGGTTGTCCGTTTCGTCTCAAAGGAGTGTTCATTTGCCCGAATTCGAACAGACTTTATCCGCAGGCACCTTGATTTTCATAGCAATTGGCGCGGTGGCACTTTTATTGCTGCTCATCATCCAATTTCGTGTTCATGCCTTTGTTGCGCTGATCCTTATCAGTTTTTTGACGGCGCTCGTCACGGGCATTCCAACCGCAAATATTATGAGCACGCTGACCACCGCATTTGGTTCCACCCTTGGCGGCGTCGCACTTCTTGTCGGTCTTGGCGCGATGCTTGGGAGACTTTTGGAGGTGTCCGGTGGTGCGCAGGCACTGGCCGATGATCTGATCAAACGTTTTGGAGAAAAACGCGCGCCCATGGCCTTGGGAATTGCATCCCTGTTCTTCGGCTTCCCGATCTTTTTCGACGCAGGCCTCGTCGTCATGCTTCCCGTGATGTTCACTGTCGCGCGGCGTCTCGGTGGCAGCCTGCTGCTCTACGGAATACCGGTGGCAACTGCGTTTTCCTGCATGCACGTTTTCGTACCGCCGCATCCGGGCCCGGTTGCAGCATCCGAACTGCTGGGTGCTGATGTCGGCCTGTTGATCATAATCGGTCTTATTGTCGCAATCCCAACCTGGATCATTGCTGGCCATTTCTTCGGTGACTGGATTGGTAAACGTATCTTCTTGCCGGTGCCGGAAAACGTTTCGGAAGCAAATTCGGTTGAAGACGGAGTGTCCTTGCCGAGCCCCGGTTTGGTTATCTCTCTTCTGCTTCTACCACTGATTCTCATCTTCATGAATACGGGCCTGGATTTTGCGCGCGCCCAGGAATGGGTGAGCAAGGATGCGGGCTGGTTCCAGCTGCTGCGCGCTATCGGCTCGACACCGATTGCACTTCTCATATCCGTTTTGGTTGCTGCCGTTGTGCTCGGTCCCATGCGGGGTCGAGACCCGCTGAAGATCGAACGCATCGTCGATTCCGCGCTTGGCCCGGTTTGCTCGGTCATCTTGATAACTGGCGCAGGTGGTATGTTTGGTGGTGTTCTTCGTGCCTCTGGTATAGGCAACGCGCTATCGAGCGCTTTGGCCGATATCGGCATGCCCGTTTTTGTGGCGGGATTCCTGATTGCGACGGCGCTGCGTGTTGCACAGGGTTCTGCAACAGTCGCCCTCATTGCTGCTGCTGGTCTGATCCAACCCGCAGTCCAGGCAGCGGGTTATCAAGGTGTCGAGCTTGCGGCCATCGTGATAGCGGTTGCATCGGGTTCGGTCATGTTATCCCACGTGAACGATTCTGGCTTCTGGCTCGTTGGCCGGTTCTTCAATATGGACATCAAAACAACGTTCAAGACCTGGACTGTGATGCAGACAATGGTCGGTCTCCTGGGCTTTGCGCTTTCGGGATTAATCTTCTCCTTGGCCTGAACGATGTAAAATTGTCCACGTTTTTTTGAAGTCGGCGACCACCATTCTGATGCTCTGTCAGGCTGGTGGTCGTCGACATACCGGAATGATTCTGATCCGGTTGGAAAACGGAACACGTCCACCCTTGCGCGTCAGGGTTATCCTATGACGAATTTTTTGATCACTCTGCCTGACGAGGTCATATATCGCTGCCAGAGCGTGCTATTACGAGGCACGAAGTTGACGCGGTTCACTGCGGAACTCGCGGTCATCTGCTCAATATTCAAGCAAATTCGGTTGATTGTGGCATTGTAATTGCTGTGTCATCGGTGAACGCGGGTTGTGCGCTCTCCGCTGTCAGGCTACGCCACGCTGATCAGGCGAGTTAATGCGCATTTTCTGGGGGATCTGGATTTAAATGACGTCACGTTGGGGTTGGTTTTTTGCAAAAATCGTGCGCCGTATCTGGTTTCGAGCGACCCTGTTTTCGATACTTGCCGTTGCCACCGCCCTCATCGCCATCGTTGTCAGCCCCTATATTCCAAGTGACTTGCCGACCCAAATCGGCGCTGACGCCGTTGATAACATCCTCGGCATCATTGCTTCGAGCATGCTGACAGTGACAACATTCTCCCTCAGCACCATGGTATCTGCCTATTCGGCAGCCACCAGCAATGTAACGCCACGTGCAACAAAGCTGGTGATGGAAGACAGCACGACGCAGAATGTTCTGGCGACCTTCGTTGGCTCGTTCCTGTTCAGCCTCGTCGGCATCATTGCGCTGAGCACCGGAGCTTACGGCGATCGCGGTCGTGTCGTTCTGTTTATCGTAACAGTCGCGGTCATCGTACTGATCGTCGTGACATTGCTGCGCTGGATCGATCATCTCTCGCGATTGGGGCGCGTGACAGAGACGACGGAGCGAGTGGAGGCCGTGACCATTGATGCGATGCGCGCGCGCCACCAGAGCCCCTATCTTGGTGGCAACAGAATGGACGGGGAGAAGGACATTCCGGTCTCTTCCATAGATGTATTCATAGACAGAATTGGCTACATCCAGCATCTTGATACAGGGGCGCTTTCCAAGATTGCTGCAGCGACGAAGTCGCGCATTTTCGTGCGGTCGATCCCTGGACAACTGGTTGATCCGACTCGTGCAGTGGCCTCGATTGATGGAGTCCGGCAAGCAGATGCCGAACAAGCGCTTGCTGATATCAAAGCGTCCTTCTCCGTGGAGGACACCCGTTCGTTCGATCAGGATCCGAGATTTGGCGCGTCCGTCCTTGCGGAAATTGCGTCGCGGGCCTTGTCACCCGCCATCAACGATCCAGGTACCGCGATCGATGTGATCGCCCGTTCGCTTCGTGTCCTGGCTGTCTGGGACGAACCTTTGGAGACTTCCAAGCCGGGCACCGTCCTTTTTACCAATGTCTATGTTCCGCCTATCAGTCTTGATGACATCTTTGACGACCTGTTTACACCCATCGCCCGAGATGGCGCAGCCATCGTTGAAGTCGGCCTGCGTCTGCAAAAGACCTTTGGTATTTTGGCGAGACTTGGCGCGCCGGGCTTTCGCAACAATGCTGTTCGGCATTCGAAAGAAGCACTTGCCCGCGCCGAACTCGCATTGAGCCTTGAAAACGACAGACAACGGGTGAGAGCTGCCGCGCAAGCTGTTTTTGCTGAGATAAGGTGACCAGGAGGCATCTCGACATAAGCACGTCTATACCCGCATTGGCCTCAGGGACAGATGGACGAAAGGGGTGGTTTAGGGTTAGCTGCACCCATGATCGACCTCAGAAACATTGAAACCTTCTTCTGGGCGGCAGCACTCGGTAGCCTTCGCGCTGCGGCCGAAAAGCTCGGAACGACGCAACCTGCCGTATCACAGCGCATTGCGGCACTCGAGCTTGCGCTTGGTGTCAGATTATTTGATCGCGCCGCTCGTGGCGTGAGGTTGACGGCGAAGGGACAGGAGTTGCTGGCCCATGCGGAGCAACTGATACAGGCCCGCAACGGGATGATTGAAGCCGCACGCGACAGCACTGCCATGACAGGGCGCCTTAATCTCGGAGTGGCGGAAACGATCGTGCAGACATGGTTGCCGCAGCTTATTGCCGAAATTCATATTGCCTACCCCGACCTGACACTGGAGATCGAGGTCGATACGAGCGAGATGTTGCAATCCTACCTGATGAGCAGAAGGATTGATCTTGCCTTCCTCATGGGGCCAGTCCTGGAACCACGTGTCGCCAACAGGCCGCTCTGCACATATCCTCTTGCGTGGATTGCCAAGCCCGGTCTTCACTCATCGGAAAACTACGCGTCGCTGGAAACGATCTCTGCCCTGCCCGTCATCACCTACGGCTCGAACAGTACACCCTATCGCCAAGTGCGCGATATCCTGCAGCGCTATCGCTTTCCCACACCGCGAATGTATGGCAGTGCATCGCTGTCCATGATTGCCAAGATGGCTCTGGACGGCATTGGCACCGCCGTCATCACGCCGGTTTTTCTCGGCGCCGAGATAGCGCGCGGTGAACTGGAAATATTGAACGTCGATACCGATCCACTGAACGACCTGCATTTCACCGCAAGCTGGATAGACGGACCCGATAGCCATGCCGCACGGGTCATCACGAACATGGCTCAGCAGATCGCGCGAGACAGTGCAGGAAACGTTCTTCCTGCCGCGCCGAAAATCAATAACATATAAACTTTATTTATACCTCGCTTCCAAACATACGATTGGACAAGCCTGCTTTATCGCCATTTAATCGAAAAAATAAAAGCGACATAAGTCGCACGCATGGGAACAGGCTGACACAGCATCAAGCAAGAGGTATTCGGGACATCGTCTCGTCTCTGACTCTCGCTCGCCTTTTTTCGTGCTCTGAAAGATCGAACCAGAGAAAAGGGAACGACATGAAACTCCTCTCATTTGCTACCGCACTCCTCGTTGCAAGCGCTGCCGCAGCCCAGGAACTGCCTAAAACCCAGTTGCAGATCGTTGGCGGCCTCAGCAACCTCACCGCTTATCAGCAGTTCGAGCAGCCATTCTGGGCCAAGACCATTCCGGAGAAATCGGGAGGCCAGGTAACCGCAACGATAAAGGGTTTTAATGAAATGGGTCTCAAAGGCCCGGAACTGATGCGCCTCATGTCACAAGGTGTTATCCCCTTTGGAACTGCGACGCTTTCCTATTTCGCCAGTGACAACCCCATTAATGAAGCCATTGACCTTCCAGGTCTGGCACCTGATGTCGAGACCGCCCGCAAGGTCACGGAGTCTTTCCAGCCAGTCTACGAAAAATTTTACGGCGAAGGTTCAAAGGTCAAGCTTCTCGGCATTTCGACCTATCCAGCACAGGTGGTTTTCTGCAATGCCGATATTAAAGGTATTGCTGACCTGAAGGGTAAGAAGGTTCGCACGTCCGGCCGCACACAGGCGGAATTCGTTGAAGCCTTCGGCGGCACCAGCGTCACCATGGCCTTCGGGGAAGTGGTCCCAGCGCTGCAGAACAAGGTCGTCGATTGCGCTATCACCGGCTCCCTCTCCGGCTACTCGGCCAAATGGTATGAGGTCTCCACCCATCTGCTTGCGCTGCCAATCAACTGGAATCAGCAGATTCACGCCGTAAACCAATCCGTCTGGGACAAGCTTGACCCGAAGGTTCAGGCGTTCCTTCAGGAAAACATCGCAACCATGGTGGACGACATCTGGAAGGCTGCTGGCACACAGACGCAGGAAGGGTTTGATTGCAATACAGGCGCTGCAGCCTGCACGCAGGCTATCAAGGGCAAGATGACGCTGGTCGTACCGACCGATGAGGACAAGGCGCTTCTGAAAGCGACGCTGAAGGACAAAATCCTTCCGACTTGGGCCGCACGTTGCTCCGCCGATTGTGTGAAGGACTTCAACGAGACGATCGGTGCATCCCTCGGACTGACGGCTTCAAAGTAATCCAGCCCAGGACACGGCTGCATCACCCGCAGCCGTGTCGCCTTTCCTCCAGCCGGATGAACAATGATGACAGGATCAATCCCTTTACTGACTTCGCTTTTCGGCTTTGCCGAGAAAGCAGCCCGTTGGGCGGTGCTTGCCAGTGGCGCCCTGACCCTTGCCAGCGTCCTGCTGATTACGGTCGACGTGCTTCTACGCAAACTCTTCGGCTGGACCGTGGGCGGCTCCGACGAATTGTCGAGTTACGCTTTCGCGATCAGCACGACATGGTCGCTCGCCTATGCAACGCTGCAGCGCGCCAATGTGCGTGTTGACATCATCTACCAATACTTGCCTGTCCGTGTTTCGGCGGTACTGGATTGGCTATCGCTGGCCTGCCTTGGCATCTTTATCGGCTTCGTGACCTATTATGGTTTCGGCGTTGTCGCAGAATCGATCAACAACAATTCGCAAGCCAACACGCCGCTGGGCACGCCGCTCGCCATTCCGCAAGGTCTGTGGTTCGCAGGACTTGTCTTTATGTGTCTCATCCTCGCTCTGATGATGATCCGCGCGTCTGTCGCGCTGGTCACCGGCGATATTGATACTGTCAAGGCAATCGCCGGGGTTCGTTCCACACAGGAAGAGGCGGAAGAAGAAGCCGCAGCTGGCGAGCGTTTGATCGAAGGAGAACGCATATGATCGCAACGACACTCATTCTCCTTCTGGCCCTGATCGGCCTGTCTATTCCGGTTGCGGCAGCACTCGGTGTGCTCGGTCTGGTCCTTGATCCCACATTTTCCATGCTGCCACTTACCCGCGCCATTGGAGAGCTTGCCTGGAGCACCAACAACGAGTTTCTGCTTGTTGCCATTCCTCTCTTCATTTTGCTTGGGGAGATCTTGCTGCGCGCCGGCTTTGCCGAACGCATGTATAGCGCCATGAGCCTATGGCTTTCCTGGCTTCCGGGCGGCCTCATGCACGCCAATATCGGTGCGTCGGCGCTGTTTGCCGCAACCTCCGGCTCCAGCGTCGCAACCGCGGCGACTGTCGGCACAGTTGCAATCCCGCAGATCAAGAAGCATGGCTATAACGAGTCTCTTTTCCTAGGCAGCCTCGCCGCTGGCGGTACGCTCGGCATCCTAATCCCGCCGTCGATCAATATGGTTCTCTACGGCGTATTGACCAACACGTCGGTACCGAAACTCTATCTTGCCGGCGTGATCCCCGGCCTGCTGCTGACCGCGCTGTTCATGCTGACCATCATTGCCGGCTGTGTCATGGTGCCGACCTGGGGCGGCGCACGCGTCAACGGAACATGGGGCAAGCGCTTCGCCAGCCTTATCCATCTCGCGCCGCCACTTGGCATCTTCCTGCTTGTCGTCGGCTCGATCTATGCCGGTCTTGCAACACCAACGGAAGCAGCCGCACTCGGCGTCAGCGGCGCCATCGTCCTCGCTGCCTGCTTTGGCCGCCTCAACTTCGCGATGCTGGCTGAATCGATTGAAGGGACGATGAAATCATCGGCGATGATCCTTCTGATCATCATTGCCTCTGGTTTCCTCAACTTCGTCATGTCGGCGACCGGGATTACCGATGTCATCACCAGTTCGATCTCTGGCCTCGGCCTTTCACCGGTCGCGATGATTTTTGTCGTGGTGGTCTTCTACCTGATCCTTGGCTGCTTCATGGAATCCCTCTCGATGATGATCACCACGATCCCCATCGTCGCTCCCATCATGCTGGCGCTTGGTTTCGACCCGATCTGGACCGGCATTCTCATCATCGTGCTGGTTGAAGCTGCGCTCATCACGCCACCTGTGGGCCTGAACCTCTTCGTCGTCCACAGCCTTCGCAAAAGTGGTTCGATGACACCCGTTATCATCGGTTCGCTGCCCTTTGTGGGCGCCATGGCCGTGCTGATCGTGCTGCTTTCGATTTTTCCTTCCATCGCGCTCTATCTCCCAAGCCTCGCAGAATAAACGCATCGACAGACCTAAACACTGGAATATTTCTCATGAAACTGCATTTCACGATCGAATCCGCGACGTCCCAGACTGAGCTCGACACAGAGATTGACTACCTTGTGGTTGCAGGCTGGGCTGGTCGTGACCGGGCTGCCATCGATCATCATATCGAAGAACTGGCGGCGATCGGCGTGCCGCGCCCAAGTACGGTACCGCTCTATTACCGCGTCTCCACCAACAGCGCAGTCCAGACGGACGTGATACAATCGGTCGGAACACAAAGCTCCGGTGAAGTAGAGACCTTCATCTTCCGCTCCGGTAACGATCTCTACGTTTCGCTTGCCTCCGACCATACCGACCGCAAGCTGGAAAGCCATAGTGTCGCCCTATCAAAGCAGATTTGCCCCAAGCCGATCGCTGGCACGGCATGGCCGTTTGCCGAGGTCGCAGACCATTGGGATCAGCTGATCATCCGCTCTTGGATTGACGAAAATGACGCCCAAACTCTCTATCAAGAGGGGCCCCTTTCCAGCCTGCGCACGCCGCAAGACCTGATCTTCGGACTGACCGGCGGCGATTCAGCACTGCCGGAAAAAACCGGCATGATTTGCGGGACGGTTGGTGCTATCGGTGGCATTCGTCCGTCCGCCCGCTTTACCATGGAACTGTTCGATCCGGTCTTGAACCGCAGCATCCGCCACGGCTACGAGATCGAAATCCTGCCAGAGGTTGAATAACATGGCCCACTACCCGACGATTGCCGACGTATCAGCGTCGCTTGCCTCAAAGCAAACCACCAGCCGGAAGCTTGTCGATGCAGCAATCGCTGCAATTGACGATCCGGCAGGTCAAGGCGCAAAAACCTTCATCCGTCGGAATGATGCCCGGGCACACGCCATGGCGGATGCGTCTGATCTGATGCGCGGCGTCGGTCAGGTCCGCTCTCCGCTCGAAGGTATCCCAATCTCCGTAAAGGATTTGTTCGATCTTGCCGATGAAGTGACAACGGCCGGCAGCGTTGCCAACAACCATTCAGCGCCTGCTACCGCCGATGCTCCGGTGGTCCAGGCACTGGCCCGGGCAGGCGCCGTTATCACCGGTAGGACCAATATGAGCGAGTTCGCGTTTTCCGGTCTCGGTCTCAATCCCCATTACGGCACTCCGCTCAATGCGTACGACAGATCCACCGGGCGCATTCCGGGTGGTTCATCCTCCGGTGCTGCCGTCTCCGTCACCGACGGTATGGCGTTTGCCGCGATTGGCACAGATACCGGCGGCTCGATCCGCATTCCGGCAGCGTTCTGCGGCCTAACCGGCTTCAAGCCGACAGCGCGCCGCGTCAGCCGCAAGTCTGTCTTGCCGCTCTCGACCTCACTTGATTCGATCGGACCAATTGCCGCAAGCGTTGCCTGCTGCGCCTTGATCGACGCCATCATCTCGGGCGAAACCCATCGATCGATCCAGTCGATGCCGCTCGCCGGCCTGAGACTTGCCGTACCGCAGACCGTCGTGCTCAACGACATGGACGACCATGTTGCCGCGTCGTTTGCAGCGGTTCTCAGCCTTCTATCGCAAGGCGGGGCGCACATCGTTGAGATCGACGTACCGGAATTTGAACACCTCGCGACCATCAATGCCAAGGGCGGGCTCGTTGCAGCGGAAGCCTGGCACTGGCATCGCAAGCTGCTCGAAAGTCGCGGCGACGCCTATGACCAGCGCGTCCGCAGCCGTATCCTGCGCGGCCGCGACATGAGCGCAGCGGATTATCTCGATGTGCTTGAAGCACGCAGTGCTTGGCAAACGAGTGTCAATGAAAAGCTCGCAGCCTTCGATGCCATCCTGTTGCCGACCGTGCCGATCATCGCGCCAGCGGTTGCACCGCTTGAAGCCGATAACGACACCTTCTTCGCCGTTAATGGATTGGTCTTGCGCAACTCGTCAGTGATCAACTTCCTTGACGGGTGCGGGCTTTCGCTGCCCTGCCACGCGGCAGGCTCGGCGCCAGTGGGCCTGATGATCGCAGGCGGAGCCCTGACTGATGCAAGAATTCTTTCAGTTGGCCTCGCCATCGAACACGCCCTGAAAAACAGGGCGAGCTGAACACGCCCTTTACATTGCGCTCTTATCGGCCAGGTAAACGCACCACCCTGCCCTCTAGCTGAAGAGGAGCGTGGTTGTGGCTCGTCGACGTCGCTTGCGTCTTCGGCGTCTCGACGGTCTGAAGTATGATCAGACGCGGCGTCTACGTCACGCATCTCTCGTTGCGAGAATCAAACTGGGTGGTGGCGTGGTTATTGGGTTTCCACTCACAAGACCGGTTATGTAGCCAAGTGCGTTTTGAAGGCCATTCATCGTGTAGGGTTTCTCAATTGCGCCGATTGCCCCCGCGAAATCGTCTGGAATGCGCTTGAGATTACCGGAAACGAAAACGAAGGGTACATTTTTCGATGTAAGAAAGCGACCGACCTCGATTCCTGTCGGTCCATCAAGCAAATGGATATCGACGAAGGCAAAGTCAGGCGTCGCACGTTCGGCAAGTTCGCAGGCCTTCTGGCTCGAGGCCGCCTGTCCGACGACCTCATGTCCTGCCGCTTCTACCTCGCTTTCGAGTTCGAGTGCCAACAAAGCTTCGTCCTCGACTATCATGACACGCAAACGTTATTTCCTCTATTCCTGAACCATAAGGGTCACGCGCACATCGGTGCGGTTTCCCTCGGTTGTCCGTTCTATTTTGGCGCCAAGTTGCTTGGCACAGGTCTGAAGCATCAGCAGGCTGAATGCTTGTTCTTCGGTGTCGACGTCGACGGGCGTAACCGTATCTTCAACCCGGATCAGAAAGTGCCCGTTCAGTCTGCGGACCTCCAGATGGATAGTGCCGCCACTTGCGCTCAATCCACGTCGCACCGCATCGCCAATCAACTCGTTCAAGATAAGAGCGAGTGGAGACGCCTTATGCGCCGGGACGATCACCTCTTTGAGATCAGTCGTCAAAACGATGTCGGACCGCTTCAAAGCTCCGACGAGATCGGTAATCAGGTCGCTTGCAAAGTCGGCAACATCGAAATGACCGACATCGTCGTCGTTCAGAAGCTTTCGGTGGACGGTACTCAGCGCTTCCACTCGACTCAAAACAGACATCAGCGTGCGTTTGGCAACATCGTCCTTCGTCATACGTGCCTGAAGTTTGACGATCGAGGCAATCGTTAGAAGATTGTTTTTGACACGATGATCAACCTCGTGGACGAGCGACGTTTTCGTCGTCAACGCAGCCGTCAAATCCGCCGTGCGCCGCGCGACCTCTTCCTCGGCCATATGACGTGCTGCTGCAAGCTCCGCTTCCTTGCTCTTGATGTTGGTAAAGTCCAGTTGCGAAGCAAAGAAGTAAATCACTTCTCCCGCCTCGTCACGAACAGGGCTAACGAACAAGGCGTTCCAGAAGGTCGATCCATCTTTCCTGTAATTCAGGATGTCGATGGACAGGTCGCGTTCCTCGGTAACCGCCGATCTGATTTTAGCAATCGCTGCAGGATCGGTATTCGGACCTTGTAGAAAACGGCAGTTACGCCCCACCAACTCCTCGTTCGGATACCCTGTGAGTTCGCTAAAGGCGTGGTTGCAAAAAATGATCGGATTGTCTTCTTGGCGCGGGTCGGTGATGAGCATCGGCATTCTGGTTGCCTTGAACGCTGCTGCGAACGGGTCTTCCGATGCATGCGCCGCCACAAGGCGATCACCCGCATCGCGCGCGCCCCAAACGTCACTTCCAACCATACTCAGTAACCCCCAATAATCGAACACTTAAATGCACGAAAATATCTTTGGGTTCCATCGGTTCAAAAGAATAGTTTTGTAGTCGATGGCTCGGAAAATATCTGTTTTTCACGTTATTTCCAGACGGAAAAAATGGCGCTCCGGATAACATCAAGCGCCACTCTCTCTTTTAATGACATGTCTTCACGTCATTAAATGTTGGATGTTCCTTGGTCCAGCGGTTCAGGGTCTCCGCTTGGGGTCCGTATCATCAGGATGACGTAAATGCGGGTGGCCTTTTGGTCCCGCGGGACCGATTGCTTCTGCCGTGCCATCCTGGCGGATGAGATAGCTTGCGTGAACGACACCGTCGTCTGCTCGACCCTGAACGGTCACGGGCTCGCTCATGTTCACAAGCGTTCCGCCCTCACCCGCAGGACCCGTTTCAACAAGAGCCTTTCCGCTTTCGTCCTGCAAAATGAATTTGTTCCCGTAGACCTCGGCAACTGTACCTTTGATCGTCACAAGGCCGGACTCCGGAAGCGTGGAAATCGCAACCGGCGTTACCGGCGCCATTTCCGGAACTGGACGAATGAGTTTCGTGGCAGTTGCGCCACCGGCGGCACCGAGAGCTAGCGCAAACACCGTCATGAGGGCGGGCCATGCCCATCGTGAGCGGGTCTTCCTGGGCGTCGTGGTAGGACCGTCTTCGTGGTCTGGCTGGTGCTGAGATTGATGTTCGATCTGCATTGTGGTGCTCCATGTGTTCATGACCCATACACGCTAGCACCTGCGAGCCCGCGCCTTGCTGAACCTTCCCGTTCAGTTTGAGTTAAGCTGCCATATCTACACTTTCAGCATATTTTCATCGGAACATTTTTCTATGCGCGTACTCCTCGTAGAAGACGACGACGACCTCAGCGGCCGGATCGCGAGCGCGCTGAGGTTGGAAAACTTCGTAGTCGATGTTGCCTGTAATGGTGAAGATGCGCTTCATGCCGGGTTGACGGAAATTTTCGACGTTGCCGTTCTGGATCTTGGACTGCCCAAAATCGATGGTGTTGCGGTCCTGAAGAAATGGCGCGAAGCGGGACGAAATCTGCCCGTATTGGTTTTGACCGCGCGCGACGGGTGGCCGGACAAGGTGGCGAGCTTCAAGGCGGGAGCAGATGACTTTCTACCAAAGCCCTTCAAGATCGAGGAACTTGTGTTGCGACTTCGTGCGCTGGTCAGGCGCGCCGCAGGATACGCCTCCTCACGACTGAACTGTGGGCCCCTTGTCTTTGACGCACAGCTCGGAACATTCGAGCTCGATGGTCTCCCGTTGAAGCTCACAGCACTGGAATGGCGTGTCCTGTCCTGCCTCATGCTGCGCAAGGAGATCATCGTTGATCGACGCGAGTTGAACGAGCGGGTCTATGATGGGGATGCAGATGTCGATTCCAACTCCATTGAGGTCATCGTCGCACGGCTTCGCAAGAAGATTGGCCCAGAGCATATCGAAACTGTCAGAGGCAGGGGCTACATGCTGACAGCGGCGGTGGCGCGATAATGCTCAAAAAACTGCTTAATCCCCACTCGCTCGCCGGACGATTATTGCTGTTCTCGGGCCTGTTCGTGACGGCAACACTGGTGGTCGCTTCGGTGGCTCTCTGGCTTGCATTGAAAAACGTCGTTCGAGAGCAAATTGACCAGAGGCTTGATACGCAGATTGCTGCGCTCGCCAGCGCAGTCACCCGAGAGCCATCCGGGCAGCTTGCGCTGTCAACTCTCCTGGACGCCCCACCCTTTGATCGAAGCGGATCGGGCTGGTATTGGCAAATCGAGACAGGCAGCGACCGACTGACATCACGGTCACTGACCGAAAACGGCCTGAACGGGCCTAGAGGCAAGAAAGGATTTCGCGAAACCATAACGGGATTGCCGTCACCCGGCGATGCTGAGGATGAACACGGAAGGTCGCTATACACGCGGCAGGCTACCCGCAACCTGAATGGAGACCTTGTCACGATAACGGCAACGGCACCCTTCAGCGCACTCGTCGATCCAGCACTTCGGGCACTGTTTTGGCTGATACCCTGCATGCTTTTTTTGGGGATTGTTCTTCTGGCTGGCACGGTTTGGCAAATCCGGTTCGGATTACGACCGTTGGCAGCCATGGCAGCCGATGTGGATGCTATCAATCAGGGAGATTTGAAGCGGCTGCCGCGCCAAAAAACGCCGGAACTCACTCCCTTGGCAGAGAAGACCAACGCCCTTTTGCTTTCCAATGAAGAAAGACTGACGGCAACCCGTCTGCAATTCGCCAATCTGGCGCATGGTCTCAAAACGCCTGTCGCCAGCCTTATGCTGGCGCTCGACAACGGAAATGATCCTGACGGCACTTTACGCGAGCTTACACGCCGTATCGACCAGAGAATCAAGCACCACCTCAACGCCGCGCGTCACGCTATGGGTGGGACGACCACGATATCCGGTGTCAATATTGCAGCATGTGTCGCCGATCTGCACCTCGCGATCGGCGCCATTCATGCGGAGAGAAAAATCCGCTTCGACGTTGGCATTGACGACGCGCTGAAAGCGGCTTGCAACGAAAATGACCTGGAAGAGATGCTCGGAAATCTGATCGATAACGCGTTCAAGTGGGCGTCCTCCCGCGTGCAGGTCAGCGCCCACCGAGATCGCTCTGTTGTTCGCATCATCGTTGAAGATGACGGGCCGGGCATTCCCGAAGACAGGATGGAATCGGTATTGCTCCCTGGCGTGAGAGAAGACGAACGCGTCGCAGGCAGCGGCTTTGGTCTTTCCATCGTCAATGAACTGGCTGATCTCTATGGGGGAACATTGTCTCTCGAACCCAGCGTTCCGACTGGTTTACGCACAACACTTGCTCTTCCGATTTCCGCCCGATAGGGGCCATGATCGACCGAAGACGCGGGGCGATTGGAACATACGAGCCGCTCCGCGCGTTTGGATGGGTTGCACAGGAGGTCTCAATGAAAATTTCTACTGCCGCACTCTGCTTGATATCAGTCGGCGTTCTCAGCGGTTGCGTCGATGACCGCGGCTATCGCGGTGGCGGCTACTACTCTTCAAGCCGTTACGACCGTGGTTACGACAACCGTGGCGACTATCGCAATTACGACCGTGATTTTCGCCGCGATCGGAACGGAAATTGGCGCGACAATGATCGCGATAGAAATAGAAACAACGGTAGTCGCGTCGTTTATGGCGTGATACAGCGTTAAACCGTCAAATTCCACGAAGAGGCGGGCGAAAGCTCGCCTTTTTTGTTGGATCAACAAAACAGAATCCAGCGCTCGCCGCTCTTCGGGTCTTCTTCAACGAGGCTCACGATGCGCCTTAGCCGCCGGTCCGCCCCTGCCATGCAGGAACAGTCATCCACCTTAGGAATGAGCAATGGCCAAAATCAAACGGATCGTTCTTGCCGCTTACAAAGCCGACGATGAGGGCAATATGGTTGAGGCTTTTGAGCCGAAGCAGATGCCAACAGAAGAACGGGCCGTGCGCGAGGGCAAATCTTTGGCCAGCCAATATGACGGCATCATAGCATGGACGCGAGATGCCGACCCCGATATCGGGGAGTACGGCCCTCCGACCATCATATTCCAACACGGCGACATTCCCGATATGGGATGACCCGCCATAAAGCTCGATGACTACTGATGGTCGGGTTTTCTGCCGGTCATGACAAGCGGCAAATAGTGATGCGGCTGACGCATGAGGACGAGGTCTTTCCGGCGCGTGACATTGGTCGGATAGGTCGGGCTGGTGCTCGACAGATCGATATCGGCGACCGCGAGCTCTCCATCGAGCACGATGGCTTCCTTCCTTGGAAAGGCAAAGGTATCCGGTCCGAATATGCCACTTAGGCCAGCCGATTTGTTTCCAGCGGTCTTGGTGTTGGAAAATGCGAAGTAGCAGTTGTTTTCGCCCGCACGGACCCGGTAGTGGTGCCAGTGAACCGGATCGGCGCCAGAAGGGATGGGGTCGGGCTGCCTGACACTGCTTCCTGGGTGACCAAAATGGAAGCCGTCGCTTATGCTCGATGGGCAGCAGATCAGGTCGCAGCCCCTAAGGGCCAGAACGCGGCCAGCCTCAGGGAAGACTCCATCGTGCCCTATCAGGACACCTACTCGTCCCAAGGGAAGATCGAAGACGCAGAATTCGTCACCTGGCGTTGCCCAGGTCTTCTCGTCCTCGGTCAGATGAATTTGGCGATAGGTGGTGATGGGCATCTTCGGTCTGGCGATGATGGCGCTACAGAACCGTTCGCCATCGCTTGCCTCGGCAAAGCCAGCAATGATGCAGATATCCAGCCGCTCGGATAGAGTGGCGATTGCATGTATCGCGGGATGTGAACTCGACGTGGCCGTTTCTCCGGGGGCAGTGAGACCAGTCAAAGCAAAAGCGGGGAAGACGATCAGCTCTGCGCCCTGTGCCTTTGCGTCTTCGGCCAGGTCAGTCATCGAGATCAGGTTGGCGGTGATATCGGATGTCGGCGTGAATTCGCCAACGGCAACGCGGCCAACACGCCCGTCTGCAATAGGCCGATGCCCGTAAAGACGGAAGAATTGTCCCGGATTCCAGGCGAATGTGTTGGTCATCAGGTCCATGTAAAGTTCGGGGCGGCGCTGACGCATCACCGGCTCGCCCGCAACCTGCCGTTTGCGGGATCGTGCCGGCTCGATCACGCCATAAGCAATGCCGTCACCGTCGTCGACGACGTCCATCATCTCCGCCTCAGGCCCGATGATGCAGCTACCGCCGGAAAACTGGACGCCTCGCTCAAGGCCCCAACGGTTGCTCTCCATCAGGTAGCAGCCGTTTTCATAGGCTCGACTGATCCAGTAAGGCGCAGGCGTTCGCTCGGCGAGCCAGTTGGAAATATGACAGATCACGTCTGCCCCACCGAGTGCGACCAGACGCGCCGTTTCGATGAAGTGGATATCCATGCAGATCAGCATGGCAATTCGGCCAATCCTCGTCTCGAAGACCCGATGGCCAAGGTCACCCGAGGCTGCCCATTTCGGTTCTGAAATATAGGGGTGTGTCTTGCGGTGCACGCCCACGACGCCCTCCGGTCCGATCAGCGCCGCGGAATTGTAGTAGAGGTCGGTCTGAGGATCGACTTCGGGAAGGCCGATGACGATGTAACAATCGTATCGGCGGGCCAATTCCGCAAAGCGGTCGGTACTCGGCCCTGGAACTGTCTCGACAAAGCCGGAGACCTCGGCTCTGTCATACCAACAGTAGCCGGTAGTCCCCATCTCCGGTGTCGTGATGAGCTTGGCACCGGCTTTGGCTGCATTTTCGACCAGGGCGAGAAGCACGTCGATATTTCGTTTCTTCTCACCGAAATGCGGCTCGAACTGCACGGCGGCGGCCTTGAACGGGGCGGTCATGGAAATCTCCGTTGGAGGTAGAATAGACCGCCCGGTTGTCGGGCTGTCGCAAAGAACTGTCGATCAGGCAGCAATGCCGACGATCGATTTCAGCACCGAAGCGCCAACCGTGTATTTCGGGTCGACCATATTGCCCAGCCGCACGCGCCCGCACTGCGTCAGCAGCATGTATGCATCGATCTCGTCAAAGCCGAAGTCGGCCGCCATCCAGCGGATGAGCTCGCGATAGGCGCTGCGGGCCGCGTCCTCCATGGGGCGCGCGGAGCCGATCGTCATGTAGAAACGGTCGTTCTCAAGGCGTGGTGTCCGGATGGTCCAGCCTTTGATCAGGTCGATCTGAATAGTGGTCACCGTCGGGTGCTCAATGGCGACGCCACACAATTCCCCGTCGCCCTGAGCCGCATGGCAATCACCGAGATAGAGATAGGCCCCCTTTGTGTTGACCGGCAGATAGATCACGGTGTCGGGGCAAACGTCCGGCAGGTCCATGTTGCCGCCGTAATAGTCGGGAACGAGCGAGGAGATTGCCTCGATTTCCGGTGCCGTTCCGATGGTCCCGATGAAGGGCTCATAGGGAAGCGTGATCTTGTCGTTCCACTTTACTCCGGCATCTTTATCCACATGCACTTTCCGCACCCGCTCGGGAAGAGGTGCGGTCAGCATTGCCGTATCATTGGTTGGAACAAGGCCGCCGAATTCCGGCATGATAACGGTCGTTCCGCGCGGCTGGGGTCCGCGTGGAACGATGTTTTTGATGTGAACGGCCAGGCAATCGCCCTTTTCTGCACCGTTGACGTAGATTGGGCCGTTTTGCGGATTGAGGAAGGGGAAATTGAGGATCTTCGACGGAATGTCGGTCTCGTTCTTGATCGCGCCTTCGAAGGCATCATGGGTCTCCGCCGAGACGATCGAACCCGGATCGACTTTGAGGATCGGTTCGACGTAGGCGCCGTAGACGTAATGATACTTGCCTTGGCTTTCCTCTGTAATCGCGTGGGTTTCACCGGCTTTGCCCTTGGCAACGCCCTTGCGTGCCATGATCGTTTCGTCGAGCCAGGTCATAAGGTACTCCTTTACGTGCTCAGTTTGATGTTTTAAGGTTTCACACAGCCAGAAAACGGCGGACCGCATCCCGGTCTTCGAGCGTTTCCGGCATGATCTCGTTGGTGATCCGGCCCTTGTCTATGACGTAGCACCGCTGCGCCATCGCGCGGATCATCTCGATGTTCTGTTCGACGAAGACGACCGTGATACCGCTGGTTCTGTTCAACTCAACCATGATCCGCGCAATGTCCTGAACGATGTTCGGCTGAATACCCTCCGAGGGTTCGTCGAGAAGGATCAGGGCCGGATTGCCCATGAGAACGCGCCCGATCGCCAGTTGTTGCTGCTGTCCGCCCGACATCGTACCGGCCTGCTGGTTGCGCCGTTCTTTCAGAATGGGAAAATAAGTAAAGATCGCCTCGATCTGATCGGCCGACGCGCGTTTGCCACTGATGGATTCCCCGACCTGCAGGTTTTCAATCACGCTCAGCCTTGGAAAGACATCGCGTCCCTGCGGAACATATCCGATGCCCAGCCGCGCCCGCTTGTAGGCTGGCACGGTGTCGATCTCCTGCCCTTTGAAGATGACCGAGCCCTTGTCGCGAGGCAGCAGCCCGATCAGACTCTTCATCAGCGTCGATTTGCCGACACCGTTACGGCCGATGACAGCAACGATCTCACCTTCGCGGACCTGGATATCGACGCCTTGAAGAACCGGCTTGCCGCCGTAACCAGACCACAGGCCGACCGTGTTGAGAAGGATCTCCTTACGCATGGGCATCTCCCAGATAGATTGCGGCCACGCGTTCATCCGCCACGATCTCGTCAATCGTGCCTTGAGCGAAGATTTTGCCGAAGTGCAGGACGGTGACCTTGTGGGCAATCTGGCGAACGAAGGCCATGTCGTGTTCGACAGCAAGCACCGTCACACCCTCACGGTTCAACGCTTGAACCATGTCGCCGGTCGCTGCCGTTTCGTCCGGTGTCATGCCTGCGGTCGGCTCGTCCAGCAGCAGCAACCGGGGCTTAAGGCCAACCGCCATGCCGATTTCCAGCCATTGTTTCTGCCCATGGCTGAGATTGCCAGCAAGCTGATAGCGCGCTTCGGTCAGCTTGAGGAATTCGAGCAGCTTGTCGATTTCCTCGTCAAGCGTCTCCGGCAGTCGATGGTGTTGCAGCGCGATCTGAAGGTTCTGGCGCACGCTCAGAGCCTTGAAAATGCCGGGCACCTGAAATTTCACGCTGATGCCGCGGCGGATGCGCTCGAACGGCTTTGCCTTGGTAATATCCTGACCCGCATACAGGATCTGGCCGCTGGTGGGCAGATGTTCACCCAGAAAGAGCCGGAAAAGCGTGCTTTTGCCCGCCCCGTTCGGACCGATCAAGCAATGGATTTCGCCTTCATCCAGTGCAAAATTGACACCACCCGTCACGTGCAGGCCGCCAAACCATTTGTTGAGATCACGTGTTTCAAGAATGGCCATGTTCACTTTTCTCCGGTCGACGCTTTTCGGCGAAACACCCGCGCAATCACTGAGCCAAGCCCGAAGACGAGGCCGCGTGGCGCAACAAGGACGGTGAGCACCAGAAGAAGACCCATGACGACGAGTGCATACTGGCTTCCATGGATCGTGAGCGCCTGGAAGCCTGCAAGCACGATCAGCGTGCCGACAAGCGTGGTTGTGAGATCGCTGCGACCACCCACCGCGACCCAGACGATTGGAAGGGCCGCCGCCGTCATGCCCATCGATGCAGGCGTGATGTAATTGCCCCAAGACGTGTAGAGAACACCGGAAAGACCAGCCAGGGCAGAGCCGATAACGAAGGTCACAAGCTGGTAAACACGAATGTCATACCCCAGCATTTCCGCCCGTTGCGGGTTTTCGCGGATCGCGACGAGGACGTTGCCGAAGCGAGAGTTCACCAGCACGCGTAGGCCAAGATAGCAGACGACGAGCAGCGCAAGCGTGAAATAATAGAGCTGGATATCGGGAAACAGGACAATATCGCCGCCGAACCAGGGGATGGTGAGCGACGGCATGCCGCCCATGCCATTATAGCCGTTCAGCCGAACCGTGCCGACTTGCCATTCCGGCCCCGCCGTCTGGGCCATGAAGCGCTCGAGCACCAGCGTGACGGAGAGCGTCACGATGCCGAGGAAGACGCCACTGATCCGGCCAAAGAACAGGAAGTAGCCGAGAATGGCGGCAAGGAGCGCTGCAGCGACTACGGATGCAACGAGGGCCACCAGTGTCAGGCCATAGGCGTCACCGATATTGGTCGAAATAATGCCGTAGCTGTATCCGGCGACGCCGAAAAAGGCGGTTTGGCCGAAGCTCAATGTTCCGCCATAGCCCCAGATCAGGCTGAGGCCGAGCGCCATGAAGACCCAGTTGAAGAAATAGACATTGTTGCCGACATCATAGCCATCTGCAAACATCGGGTAGGCGCAGGCAAGTGTAAGGACGACAAGGAAAACGGTCCAGAACGGTTTTCCGCGTCCCAATGTCTGTGGTCCTTCCAGCAATCCAAAGGCCCTCGACAGGACATTCTCTTTGCGCATCTGATCAAGCCCTCTCACGAAGGATCCAGCCGGAAATACCGCGCGGCAGGATGCGAATGACGATGATGACTGCGACCAGTAGACCGATCTGGCCCGCCAGTTGCCCTTGCCATGACGTGAGGCCCGCTTTGACGGCACCCAGAACAAGGGCAGCAGGTGCGGTTCCGAGGAAGATGTCCGCTCCACCCACGACCACCGTCACAAAAGCTTCGACGACAAAGGCGCTTCCCATTGTCGGCACGAGCGTCATGGTCGGGGCATAGAGGCCGCCCGCCAGTCCTGCGAGCGCCGCGCCAAGGCCGAAGGTCAGACTGTAGACGAGGCCGGTGTTGACGCCGAGGGCTTGGGCAATATGCGGCACCTGGATCGTTGCGCGTGCCAGAACACCGAAACGGGTCTTGGTGAAGCCAAGCCATAGAAGACCGAGCGTTGTCAGAGCCGCGCCCATCAGCACAACGCGGTAGATCGAATAGGAGTAGGGACCGACGGCAAAGCTGCCGAACGGGGTGCCGGTTCCGGGCATGATGGAGCCGAGCAGGATCAGCGTGCTTTGGGTGACGATCATCGACACGCCCCAGGTCGCAACAATCGTATCGAGAGGACGATCGTAGAGCGGGCGGATGACGATCCTTTCGACCAGCATGCCGGCGATACCCGCCGCAAGCGCGCCCGCAAGGACGGCGAGCGGCAGCGGTAGGCCTGCGCGGGCACTCGCCGAGCAGACGTAAGCGCCGCACATGATGAATTCGCCATGTGCGAGATTGATAACGCCCATCATGCCGAAAATGATGGCGAGGCCACAGGCAGACAGCACGAGAAAGGCGAACGCGTCTCCGGTCTGATAGAGGAAGCTGAAGAGTGTATAGAACACAGTCATAGGGAAAGACGTCCTTGCTTCTCGCCTTTTAGGAAGGGTGGCCGGGGACATCGTGCCCGGCCGGGCCGGTATCAGTTGGCCGCAGGTGGCGGGCTGGATGGCGTATATTGTGCGCTCGGATCATTCTTCGTCAGGTCACAGCCCGCGCTCCCCAGCCAGTACGGCTTAATGTCGTTCCAGACCTTCGGGAAGCTGATGGAGTGATCATCGTTGACCTTTGCCAGATAGATCGTGTGCGACATATGCTGGCTCTTTGGATCAAGGCAGACCTTGCCCTCAGGCGCGTCGTAGCAGACATCGCCCTGAGCGATAACCTTGCGCAAGTCGTCCTTCTTGGTGGATCCGCTGGCACGTTCGACCATCTGCTTGTACAGGTAGACGGCCAGATACGAGTTCTCCGCTTCCTGATTGATGTAGGGTTCGTTCGGGAACTTCTTGTGCCATCTCTCGACAAAGGCTTTCGACTGGGGATTGTCGACTTCCTCGATCCAGTTGACGGTCGCATACATGTTGGCAAGGCTCGGTGGCTTGAAGCGCTTGTGCTCGTAGCCCTGGCCGACATTGACGGACGATGCCATCGGCTTGTTCACATTCGCCGCCGCGGCCTGCTCGTAATAGGATGCCTGCGCGGTACCGACCAGAAGGGTGACGATGAAGTCAGGCTTGGCAGCCTGGATGTTCTGGATCGTCTGCGAGAACTGCGAGACGCCAAGCGGAACGAACTCTTCACCAACCATTTCGCCGCCGTTTTCCTTGACGATGTTGCGGACCCATTCGGCAGATATCTGTCCGAAATTATAGTCCGCAGCGATGGTGTAGACCTTCTTCCCGTAGGTCTCCATCATATAAGGGAGCAGGGTCGAGAACTGCTGTTCCGGCACGGCTCCGGTGACGACCATATTGGCGTCGCAGACACCGCCTTCGTACTGATTGTTATAGAAGGCAAAGCCGTCGAACTGGTTGACAATAGGACGGTACGCCTCGCGGGACGCTGAGGAAAAGCCAGCGAAGACGGCATCCACCTTGTCGCGCTGTAGCACGCGGCGCATGAATTCCTGATAGCGGGTGTTGTCAGACTGGGTGTCATAGATGACCAGTTCCAAAGGCCGACCGGCGATGCCGCCAGCGGCATTGATCTCTTCGGCCGCCAGCTGGATGCCGTGGACTTTTCCGATTGTGGCGGCAGCAAAGTCGCCGGACTGGTCTTCGAGTACGCCGAGTTTGATCGGCTCCTGGGCACGTGCCATGCTGGAGCAAAGCAAAATCAGGCCAAGCGCCGTCACGGCGCCGTTAAGCGTCTTCATCATTCTGTTCTCCATGGAGGTGGGTTGGCTACTCGGCGACGGCCTGCTTCTTGTCAGGTTCCGTCTCGTCAGTGGTTTTCATCGTGCTTCGTTGAACGACGCTTTCACAGTAGGCTTCCAGGCTGAGACGTGCGCGCATGCTTTCCCTGCGCAGCATGGCGAACGCTCCCTCATCGTCGAGGGAATGGGATTTCATGACCAGTGTCACCGCCTTGATGACGTGGCGGCGATAGCGGCGACGGTTTTCGAGCTCCTGGATCGATGACCGCAGGCCCGCCTTCTGCTCGAACGTGTTGATCGCGAGATAAAGAGCGGAAAAGATCGAACCGCTATGAACGGGCTTTGAAAGAAACGCGGTGGCGCCGAGCTGCATCAATGTGCGAAGTCGGCTTGGCGCTTCGATACCGACCAGACCGACCACAGGAATGTTTCTGAGCTCCTCAGCGCCGCCATGGGTCGTATCAGGGAAAAGGTTCAGGTCGCCATCAAAGAAAAGTACGTCACGCTGCGTCTCGGCTGTTTCAAGGACAAGACGGAATTCGTCATTGCCCGGCGAAAGCTGTTCCAGAGACATGCCAAGCCGTGTCACCATGGCAGTAATGGTATCGACGGCACGCATGTCGTTGCTGAGGACGAGCGCCCGACGTTGCCGAAAATTCTGAACGTAACGGTTTGACCTCATGACACGATCCTTAACGCTGGACGACGGGACGGCGCTTCACGGATAGCGGTGGAATGAATCAGATACGGGTCCGGCGCTATGGGGCTAGCCGCATCGAACAGAACATCGAAATGACCATCGCGGCGCGACAGCCCGATCCTGGGTGTTAGATATGTATGGAACGTACCGGGATCGATCGTCACGTCGCCCTGCGGGGCATTCAAATGCTGGCGGGCAGCACAGGTCTTGACGGCACGCATATTGTCGGTGCCGGCATCGCGCAGGGACTGGGCAAGCAGGAACATCGCCACGTAAGCGGCCTCCGCTTCGGCTGACGGCGCCTTCTCTTCCGGGAATGCGGCACAGTAATCACTGACAAACTGGCGATTTCTAACCGTGTCGATCGAGGCGAAATAGACGCTGGAGCTCAAGTGTCCATCGATAGCGCCTGGGCCGATCCGGTCAAGTTCCGGCTCCGACAGGTTGCAGCTTGCGACAGGATAGCGTTTTGCCTGATCGATGCCCCGTGCTTCACACGCGGCCCGAAAGGCGCGGAAGAACGTATAGGCGGATTCACCAATGAGAGAGTTGAAGACCACGTCCGGATCGGCGTCCAATATGGATTGGACGAGGAAATCGACATCTGTTTCGCCAACGGCCAGATAACGTTCGCCGACAACGGACCCTTGCCGCAGGGCAAGCTCCTCGCGCAGGACGCGATTGCTTTCCCACGCCCAGATATAGTTGGAGCCGACGCAGAAAATCCGGCGCCCGACATGACGCGTGACATAATCCACCAGTGGCAGCATGTGATGATTGGGTGATGCGCCGGTATAGATGACGTTGGCAGAACTTTCAAAGCCCTCATAGTGGGTGGGGTACCACAAAAGCGCGTCGCGTTTTTCAAAGACGGGAATGACTTCCTTACGGCTGGATGACGTGTAGCAACCCACCACGTTCTTGACCCCGTTGGCGATCATCGCCTCGGCGGCTGGCGCATAGGCCAGAGCATCGCCGCCTGGATCGCAAGCTATTGGCAGGAGTGTGACGCCAAATTCGCTATTGCTGTTGATCTGGTCGCAGGCGAGCATGGCGCCGTTTCGCATAGATCTGGCAACGGTTCCGTAAGAGCCGGTCACAGAGAACAATATTCCAACTGGAAATGCGTTGATCATGTCGAGGCAGCCAAAAGTTGAAACCTGATAGCAAAAGCTACTGGCGGCGACGTTGCCCGAATGAAAAACTGACAATAATGGCGCTTATTTGAGCATCTTTGCTCGCAGCCTCGAAATTAAGCTGACCTTTTGTTTCCCAATTGTCAAGTCACTGATTTCAACTTTTTTCGATGCGCTATTTTCCCTTGACGCCCTGTCCCGCCGGGTTGGATCCTATGCGCGTACAGGCGCTACGACGGCGACCTCGACGTGGAGATGACAATGGATCTGGGTTTGAAGGGCCTGCGGGCTGTGGTGACAGGCGGGACGCGCGGCATCGGCTTGAAGATTGCCGAAACGCTTTCGGCAGAGGGCGTAAGTGTCGCGATTTGTAGCCGGAATGCACAGGAGGCAACGTCGGTTGCCGCAGCCTTGGCCAATCCCGGCATCTCTACTTTGGGTAGAGCTGTCGATGTCGCGAATGGTGCCGCCCTCTCCGCCTGGGTGGACGAGGCCGCGACCGAATTCGGGGGCATCGACATCGTTGTTGCTAATGTCAGCGCACTCGCGGTCGGAAATGACGAGGCGAGTTGGCAACAGGGGTTTGACGTCGATATGATGGGGACGGTCCGGCTCGTCAATGCGGCAATGCCGCATCTGGAAAAAAGCAAGTGTGCATCGATTGTTGCGATCGCGTCGGTGTCCGCTAGGGAGATCGATTTTGCCGCCGGTCCGTATGGCGCATTCAAGGCGGCGTTGACACATTATACCCAGGGTCTGGCATATGCGCTTGCACCCAAAAATATCCGCGCCAATACCGTGTCTCCGGGCAATACCTATTTCCCCGGTGGCGTTTGGGAGAGCATCGAGAAAAACAATCCAGAGCTGTTTTCGGCATCGCTTGCCTTGAATCCAACCGGCCGTATGGCAACTCCGCAGGAGATTGCAAACGCAGTCGTCTTTCTCGCAAGCCCCGCCGCAAGTTTCATCTATGGAACCAACCTGGTGGTCGACGGTGCGCTAACCCGCGGCGTACAGCTTTGATTGTCTCAGCCGAGGACGGGTGCAACTGATCAATTGTGGAAAACGTCTATCTGGTGAACAGCACATCCCAGGCCTTATACCAACCGTCTTGATCAGAGCGTTTCCTTGTTAAATGGAAACGCTCTAACCTCATCAAGCAATTGAAGGTGCGCCTTACGTCCGCTTCGCCGCATCGTGAGAACCTCCAACGTATCTTCAAGCTCCAATCCCACTGTCCAGAGCGTGCATCAAATCCATCGATTGTCGGACAAATGCAAACGTCAACGACATGAGACACCCCAAAGTCGTGTCGTTAAAAGTCGCGTAAACGGCTCTGCGCGACAATATTTTTGAACAGGTCACAACAAATACCAATCACGGCCTTGAATGCGTCGCCTTCCAAAAACATCAATAAGACATTGATTTCGCTTGCTTCGGCTCAAACTGGCTCCACTCTGGCAACCAGTCCCGATGGGCAACAAGCAAGTCGTTAACAAGTGACCAAATCTGGTCAAGGTCGAGTTCTGCCGCCGTGTGGGGGTCCAGCATCGCTGCATGGAAAATGTGATCCCTGTTTTCCGTCATCAGCGCAGCCACCGTCAACTCCTGAACATTGATGTTCGTGCGCATCAGCGCAGTAAGCTGGGGCGGTAGATCCCCGATAAAGGTTGGCTGAACGCCATTGTGATCGACAAGGCACGGCACCTCTGCGGCACAATTGGCCGGCAGTGACGTGATGCAGCCATTGTTGCGCAGGTTGCCATAAATAACCGAAGGCTCACCCGTCCAGACGGAGTTGATGATGGAGGATGCATACTCCTTGGACTGCTGAACCTCGATCTTTTCTGCGGAACGATAGGCCGCCGCCTGCCCCTTCCAGCGCTCGATCTGTTCGATGCAGCGCTTGGGATATTCATCCAGCGGAATACCGAATTTCTCGATAAGGTCTTCGCGACCCTCCTTGATGAAATAGGGCGTGTATTCCGCAAAATGCTCTGAGCTTTCCGTGACGAAATAGCCGAGACGGGTCAGCATTTCATAACGGACCTTGTTCGTGCAGCGCGGGTTCCAGCCGGGTTTGGGCGCACGGCCCTCCCGGTATGCCCGCAAAAGATCAGGGTAGAGATTGCGATAGCTGCCATCCGGTTGACGATGTTCGAATTCCAGAAAGAACGCCATGTGGTTGATACCGGCGGAACGATAGCGGATTTCCTCGTAGGGAATATCGAGATCTTCAGCCAGCTCCATGGCCGTGCCCTGCACAGAGTGGCAAAGCCCCACCTGCCGGATCGTCGGGTATTTCTCGGCAATCGCCCACGTGTTGATGGCCATTGGGTTGACGTATTGCAGCATGATCGCATTCGGGCAGACGTCGAGAATATCGTCGCAGATTTTCCACAGATGCGGCACGGTGCGCAGCCCGCGCATGATGCCGCCGACACCCAGAGTATCGGCAATCGTCTGGCGCAGCCCGTATTTTTTGGGCACTTCGAAGTCCGTGACAGTGCAGGGCTCATAACCGCCAATCTGGAAGGCGACCACGACAAAATCGGCACCCGTCAGGGCCCGGCGCTGATCCGCATGGGTTTCGACGGTCGCTTTTACACCCAGCGTGGAAATCAGCTTGTTGACGACGATTGCGCTTTCCTCAAGCCGCTGCGGATTGATGTCCATCAGCGCAATCGTCGCGCCGGAGAGGGCGGGACGTTGCAGCACGTCGCCTATGATGTTTTTCATGAACACCGTCGATCCGGCGCCGATGAAGGTGATCCTTGGATTTCTTGCCATGTTTGTCTCCGATAGCAGGTCAGGCGATTTCAAATGCGGCTTTCACAAGCCGTTGGGTGTAGGCAGTCTGTGGATTGGCAAGCACGTCTTCCACGCCGCCCTCCTCCACAATGCGACCGCTCTGCATGACGATGACGCGGTGGCAGAGCGCGCGCACCACCTTCAGGTCATGAGAGATAAACAGGTAGCTCAGCCCCCTCTCATCCTGCAGCTTGCGCAAAAGCGCGATGATCTGGGACTGTACCGAAAGGTCGAGTGCAGACGTCGGCTCATCCAGCAGAATGAATTCCGGCTCCAACGCGACGGCACGGGCAATCGCGATGCGCTGGCGCTGGCCTCCGGAGAATTCATGCGGAAACCGCGAGAGAATATTGGTGGGCATGCCTGAGGCCGCCAGCGCATCGCACACCCGCTCCAGCCGCTCCGACCTGCTTGCGCCGAGCCCATTGACCACAAGCCCTTCCTCTATGATCTGGCCGATGGTCATGCGGGGGTTGAGCGATGAGAAAGGGTCTTGAAACACCACCTGCATCCGCGACCGCAAAGGGCGCATTTGCGCGCGAGACTTGTCGTGGATCGGCTCGTTATCGAACAGAATGCGGCCGCCTTCCGGTTCATTCAGGCGCAGCAAAGATTGTCCAAACGTTGTCTTTCCAGACCCCGATTCACCAACGAGGCCGAGCGTTTCATGTCTGCGAAGCGTCAGTCCCAGACTATCGACCGCGATCAGTTCCTTGAGTTGCGGCTTGAACAGACCGCCATGGCGCAACATGAAAGACACCCGCACATCGCTGGCTTCCAGCAAAGTCGTTGAACCAGAAGGTAGAGGCTTGGCCTGCCCTTGCGGTTCGGAATCAAGAAGCGTTTTGGTGTAGGGATGGCGCGGATTTGCAAAGATTTCTTCGGTCGCGTTGTGCTCGCGCACCTCGCCATGCTGCATGACATAAACATAATCGGAAAACTTCCGCACGATGGTCAGATCATGCGTGATGAGAACCACGGCCATGCCTCGGGCCTGTTGCAACTCCCTGATGAGGTTGAGGATTTGCGCCTGAACAGTCACATCAAGGGCGGTTGTCGGCTCGTCGGCAATCAGTACGTCGGGGTCATTCGATAGAGCCATTGCAATCATCACGCGCTGGCGCTGCCCGCCGGAGAGCTGGTGCGGATATTGTTTCAGCCGCGCTTCCGGGTCAGGAATATGGACTTGCTGCAGCAGTTCCAGCGCGCGCGCCTCGGCCTGCTTGCGGCTCATCCGGTTGTGAACGCGAATGGCCTCAACAATCTGGCTACCGATTGTGTAGATCGGGTTCAGTGAACTCATCGGCTCCTGAAAGATCATCGCCAGGCGGTTGCCACGCATTGCCCGGCGGGCGCGCTCCGGCAATTGCAGGATGTTCTTTCCTTCATAGGATACCGAGGCCGTTTTCGACACGATGGCGCGTTTGGACAATAGCCCCATAATGGTTCGCGCCGTTACGGATTTGCCGGAACCGGATTCACCGACAATCGCAATGGTCTCGCCGCGATAAAGCTGGAACGACACGCCTTTCACCGCATTGACGGTGCCATGTTCCACCTTGAAGTTCACAGCGATATTGCGCGCATCAATGATCGGCGCATCCTGACGTGATGCGTGGTCGAAGCGGAAATCAGGGGCAAAAGATGCCGGTGAGGAAGCAACCATTTCACTCTCCTCTCAGTAGGGATCGACAGCATCGCGCAGGCCATCGCCCAGCGCGTTGAAGGCAAAAACAGTGACCAGAACAAAACCGACCGGAGCCAGAATCCACGGATAGGAACCGATGACAGAGTAGGTGGCCGTATCCTGCAACATCAGCCCCCACGAGATCAGCGGAGGTTTGACGGCGAAGCCCAGAAAGCCGAGGAAGGATTCCAAAAGCACGACACTTGGAATGTGCAGCGTGACGGCAACGATCACATGGCTCATCACATTGGGCAGGATGTGCTGGAAAATGATGCGCCTGTCGGTCGCACCAATCGCCATGGCGGCCCGCACATAGTCGATACGCGCCAGCGCCAGCGTTTTGCCACGCACTTCACGCGACATCTGCGCCCAGCCCAGAGCCGACATGACGACCACAACGAAGGTGAGAAACACGTTGGTGGGTGCCGTTACCGGAATAAGCGATGTCAGCGCCAGATAAAGCGGCAGTTGCGGAAAAGCGAGAACGATTTCCACGAACCGCTGTACCCACGCATCGACAGCGCCCCCAAAGTAACCAGAAATCAAGCCAACGCTGGTGCCGATCACCGTCACGATGAAGACCACGCTCAGCGCGATGGACAAGGAAATACGCGACCCGTGAATGGCACGCGACAACACATCGCGACCGAACTTGTCGGTTCCCAGAAAATGTACCGCCTCACCATCCAAGGATCCAAAAAAATGCGTATCCATGGGGATCAGGCCGAAAAGCCTGTAGGGCGCGCCCTCGACGAAAAAGCCGAGATAGTGGGGATTATCGTAGTTCGGCCCGACGATGGGCTGGAATGTTATCGGGTCAAGTTCCTCGGTTTCCGCCATGCCGTAAACGCGCGGCCAAACGCTCAAACCGCCATCTTTTTCCCGAAAACTTATCGTCTGCGGCGGTGTGAAACTCGCGCCGGTTTCCGTAGGGTCCATGGGTGCAAAAAAGTCGGCGAAAAGGGCGATGACGATGAGGAGGACGACCAGAACAAGACCGACCATGCCGGTAAAAGAGCGCCGCAGACGACGCCAGACCAGCGCCATGTAGCCTTCATTGGCGCGCTGCTCGGCCACCATCACTGCCGGTTCCTGTTGCGCTGACGAATGAACAGCAACCATCTCACGCCCTCCCTAATTCGCGCACACGCGGATCGAGCATGGCCAGCAATATGTCTGCGATAATGTTGCCGATAATCAGCGTTCCGGCGAGAACCATCATGAAGGTGGCGGTCACGTAGACATCGCCTACGGCCATTGATCCGACAATGGCGGGACCAACGGTCGGAAGCGCGAATATGATGGCCGTTTCGATTTCGCCGGTCAGCATGTAGGGCAGAACGACGCCCTGATACATGACCAAAGGATGCAGCGCATTCGGCACGGCGTGGCGCATGATGACAGCGCCCTCCGAAAGCCCCTTGGCACGGGCGGTTTCGACATATTGCGCATTCAGCGTATCCAGCAGATTGCCGCGCATGACGCGCATATTGTAAGCCAGCCCGCCAAAGGTGGCGATGGCGACCACCGGCCAGACATGGCTGACGAGATCGACAAATTTCGCCCAGGACCATGGCGCACCGCCATATTGCGGAGAAAAGAAGCTGCCGATTTCGGCGACATTGAAGTGAAACACCATCAGGTAGACCATGATCAGCGCCATCAGGAAGCGCGGTATCGTCATGCCCAGAAATGCGATGGTCGAGAGAAGATTATCGACCCAGGAATATTGCCGTGTCGCGGCCCATATGCCGAAGGTAATGCCGAGAATGGACGCAAACAGGTGGCAGACCAGCGCCAGAAGCAGGGTGCGCGGCAGGCGCTCTCCGACCACGTCCGCAACCGGCTTGTTATAATAGAAGCTGTAGCCAAAATCGCCGCGGGTCACGATACCACTGACCCAGTTGACATATTGCACGACCATCGGCTTATCCAGACCGTGTTCGATGCGGTACGCCTGTGCCTGCGCTTGCGCCTGCTCGAAAGAAGCGCCGCCCTGATTCATAAGCTGTGAGCGAATATAATCCGCATAATCACCCGGTGGCGCCTGAATGATGGCAAAGGTTACGACGCTGAGGATCAGCATAACCGGCACTGCGGAGCCGAGGCGTACGAAAAAGAACCTGAGCATGACGAAATGTCTCCCTGCATTGCGGCCCGGCTTGTGACCGGTGCCGCCTTTATCCCCCGGTCCGGCCGCGCTTCACGCGCGACCGGTCATGGTGTCTCCGGGAGGGAGCTAGTTGATCGGTCCGGCATCACCCGGCTTGCCGGGCAGCTGCTGCGGGAAGAGCTCGTATTTGCCCTGACGGTCGGCGGCGACCCAAAGGCGCTCACGCATGATCGCATCTTCCGCCCAGTTGAACATGAAGATCGGCGTTCCCTGCGGCACGTTGGCGAAGCGCTTGTTGACGATCAGTGCACCGGGATATTCTGTCAGACCAATCGTGTAGAGGTTTTGCGTGTAGACCTTCTGATACTGTTTCATCAGTTCGGCCCGCTCCGCATTATCCTGTGATGCGATAAAGCGGTTGACGAGATCGACCATCTCTTTTTCGAACGGCATCAGGTCCACCTGCTTGCCTTCAGGCGCGCGGTGGTTCCAGCTGGTGCGCGGGCCGACAGGTGCAAGCTGCTCGGTGTTCTGCACCACGGAGGCAAGCTCTGTGGTGTTCCGGCGCACAAGCCAGTCGAACCGTCCACCATAATGTGCGTCGTCGCGCTGGTTGCCGTCGAGGGAGTTCAACACCACCCGCAGACCCAGCTTCGCCATCTGGCCAACCAGACCTTCCGCAAGGCTCTTGTCTGTCGTGTAGGTATTATTCACAAGCAGAACGATCTCGACGTTCTTGCCGCCTGCGGTGCCCGCCGGGAAGTTCACAAAGCCATCACCGTCCGTGTCCTTCAGGCCCACCTTAGCAAGAGACGCTTTTGCTCCTTCCAGATCATAGGGATAATAGACCGTCGAGTTGCGGTCATAAAAACTCGTGCCGGAAGAAATACCGCCGGGATAGATCGCCGTAAACGGGCCCTTGACCAGCGAGTCGCCGACCGCCTTGCGATCGATGGCA
This sequence comes from Rhizobium skierniewicense Ch11, assembly GCF_023757665.1. Classification (NCBI taxonomy): domain Bacteria; kingdom Pseudomonadati; phylum Pseudomonadota; class Alphaproteobacteria; order Hyphomicrobiales; family Rhizobiaceae; genus Rhizobium; species Rhizobium skierniewicense. The sequence goes on along the minus strand of NZ_RXPG01000030.1, from coordinate 129,788 downwards.
GATGTCACGGCCTCGCGGAAGTCCTGATTGCGGTTCAACTCGCGGATGGCCTGCTCACGCTCATCGGGCGCGCCCCAGCCATTGCCAGAGAAATTCATTTGAAGATTGTAACCGATCAAACGTGGACCGAATGCAAGGCGGGCCGGTGCCTTTTCGTCGGCGGCACGTTTGAGCGAAGCCACGAAGTTTTCCGGCTGCTCCAGATTGGAGAAATCGCCTGATCCGGCCACAGCCTGTACATCGCGGTCAGCCCACGTCGAAAGCTTGTAATGAACCTCGTTGAGATAAGGCAATTGCTGTCCCTTCTCATCGACCTTCCAGTAATAGGGGTTGCGGCGCAGGACGATAAGGTCATCGGGACGGTATTCAACCGGCGCCCACGCGCCCATAACCGGCATATTCATATATTCCGGCGGGAAGGCGTTCTTGAATTGGTTGTAGGTGTTCTTGGAGTATTTAGGATGCTGAGGCTTCAGGATATGCGCTGGTCCCGGGCAGAAGTTCGGATAGGCCATCGTGTAGAGATATTGCTTGGGAAATGCGCTTTTGAACGTCCATTCAACGGTGTAATCATCGATCTTGGCAAGCGTGGTTCCCTCTCCGAATGCTTCTGGTGAAGCACCACCGCCAAGCGGTGAGACGTTCGGATCGACAACCCCGTCTTCCCAGTAAAACATGATGTCTTCGGCAGTGAACGGAACGCCATCCGACCATTTCGCACCTTTGACGAGGTGCATCGTCAGCTTGTGGCCATCCTGCGACCAGTCCCAGCTTTTGGCGAGGTTGGGCAATGGCTCCGTATCCTTGGCTTCCACCTGAAATAGCGGCGCCGTGCGTGTGAGGCATTCGGACAGTGCGATATCAATGCCACCCCAACCCTGCGTCTGGCCAGCCATATAGTTCCAGCCCTCTGGCCGTCCACCGATGACGTGACGGATGGTATCGCCATAAACGCCGACACCGTCCGGCATATTCCCGGTCTTATAGACCAGCGGCTCTTCCGGCAGACGCTCCTTGAGTGGCGGCAGTTTGCCAGTCTTTTCAAACTTTTCCGAAACCCAGTCGGGCTCGCTGTAATTCGGCAGCGCCTTGAACTCCAGAATGGAATCGCGCTCCACATATTTTATCTTGCCTTCCGCAGGAAATTTGGCTGGTTCAGGTGGCGCGGATGTCTGGAAGGCATGGGCATTCATCGCGATCAGCGAAACGCCGAAACCAAGGCATGCACTCAAGAAAATCTTGCGTTTATGTTGCATCGTCATATCCTCCCAATGGCGCGACCAACACGCCCCTCCTTGATGGTTCTCGGAAACCGACTGCACCGACGCCTCCTCGCGCCGATGCGACCGTCAGTCAGTTAGACCGCCTGTTTCAATGTCGCTTTTTCGGCCCGCAATTCTTCAATCGATCTGACATTGCGACGCGCAGCACCTGCCCAATCGCGTGTCTTTACGGTGGATCTGGACAGACGATCCGTCGCAGCTGGAACGGCATGTGCGTATTGCGGCAACCAGCGGGCCTGCGCGACAACCATTTCATCCACCATCTGCCAGACCTCTTCCGGTGTCGATACAGCACCCACCAGCGGATCGTGCAGAACGGCAAGCTTCAGAAGATCGATGTCGCCGGTCACTGCCGCATGCACAGACATGCGCTGGACATTTATGGATGCCATGCAGGTTGCGGCACAAGCTTCCGGTATCGTGATGCCCGAAACCATATTGATGCCGAAACGATCCACGAAACCGGGCGATTCGATGATGGCATCCTGCGGCAGGTTGGTGATGACGCCGTTATTCCTGACATTAAAGTGGCCTCGATACACACGGCCTGTTTCCAGTGCTTCCAGGATGTGGCTCGCATGTTCGTTAGACCGCTTGGCCGGATCGACGGGCTTTGACGCAGACTCCAGAAACTGCGGAAACTCCGTTTCGAACCAGTTTCGGGTTTCCGTGGAATAGCGCAGGTAACCGCCGGTTTCGCCGTGGATCCAGTCGGACATGTCGATCCAGCGAGTGATTTCATCTGGCCGCTTGCGATACCATGGTAGATATTCTGACAGATGCCCGTTGCTTTCCGTCGAATAAACGCCAAAGCGTTTCAGCACATCGATGCGCAGCTTTTCCTGTTGCGAAAAAACCGGATGCGCTTCGAACGCTGCGATCAGTTCATCCTTACCAATCTTGCGGCCATTCAACTTCAGATCCACGAACCACGTCTGGTGGTTGATTCCGGAGCAGATGTAATCCAGTTCCGAAACAGACTTGGCACCCAGCACTTCGGCAATCTGTTCCGCGCCATGCTGAACACCGTGGCAAAGTCCCACCGTGTCGACCTTGCCGTATTCGATGGCCGCCCATGTGTTCATGGCCATGGGGTTGGCATAGTTCAGGAACTTGGCACCCGGCGCTGCGACTTCACGGATATCCTTGCAGAAATCCAGAATGACGGGAATGTTACGCTGCCCGTACAAGATACCGCCTGCGCAAATCGTATCGCCAACGCATTGGTCGATGCCGTATTTCAGCGGAATGCGGATATCGTCGGCATAGGCTTCAAGCCCACCGACCCGAACGCAACTGATGATATATTTCGCGCCCTCCAGCGCAATGCGGCGGTCTGTGGTGGCAGTGATCCTGACGGGAAAGTGGTTGGCTTCAACGATACGATCGAGGATCGCTTTGATCATCTCGAGATTATGCTCACTGAGATCCGTCAGCGCGACTTCCATATCGCGAAATTCCGGTACGCACAAAAGGTCGGTGAACAGTTTTTTTGTGAAGCCGACACTTCCTGCGCCAATGATAGCGATTTTGAAACTCATGTTGGCACCTTCGTTTGCGAAATGAATGCGAAAGACAGGCAGGCAACTGGTTCACGGGGCAAAGGCTTTAAAATCAGACAATAGCCGAAAAATATGGTTTCTCCTCCCATATCCTCCCCTTGAACGTCTCCTCGAAGCGGGATTATGATGATAATACCCGCAAGGGCCAGAGAAGGATTATGCTTTTATGGGTAATTTTGTGCTGCAGGATTTGATCGATCAGGGGCCATCCATGCGGACCGTGTCGCTACCGCGTGGCAGGCAAACGTTGCACACAATGCCCACCAGCAGCGGTTACGAAATTCGACATGGTAGCGGGTACGACTGGGATGGACGAAAGCGTGGACAGACGCCATTTACGGTGCTGCAGTACTGCATCAGCGGCCAGGGAAACCTGCGATACGAGAACAAAACCCATCGCATAGGGCCGGGCGAAACCCTGCTGCTGCTCGTTCCGCATAATCATCGCTACTGGCTGGAGGAAAACGGCCGTTGGGAATTCTTCTGGATATCCATGAATGGAGAAGAGGCGCTGCGCATTCAACAGGCCATTCTGTCTGTGACCGGGCCTGTCATAAGGCTCAAGCCGGATACCATCAATCAGCTTGCCCATTGCTGCTCACGGCTCGTCAACGGTGCTGAAACCCCGGGCGCTGCCTCCGCTGTTGCCTATGAGGCGGCAATGGTGCTGTACGATGATGTGTTCGGCTCGCATCCCTCTTTCGGCGGAGAATACCGCACCATGCAGCAAGTTTTGAGTTACATTGACAGCCATCTGGACCAGAGCCTGTCGGTCAACGACCTCGCCGCCGTTGCGGGCCTCAGCCGCGCGCATTTTTCCCGCATCTTCGCCGCCAATGAGGGCTTGCCACCTGCCGAATTCGTTCTGCAGAGACGATTGCGCCGCGCAGCAAAGCTTCTGACAACAGCGCCGAACTTGCCTATCAAGGAGGTGTCCGTGCGGTGCGGTTTCGATGACCCGAATTACTTTTCGAAAGTCTTTCGACGACTCTATAGCATCAATCCCAGCGAATTTCGCAGCACCGGCATGTATGCGAGCGTGCGACCGCATTGATCATAAATGTAAGCGCGCGAGTTGGGCAAGACTTTAGCACAAAGGCTTTCCGTTGCACACGATGCCTTTTCAAAGCTGGAACTCTCAGGTGAATGCGGCACATGTCCGGCTCTGCCACAGCCGCATGATGTTCGCACGAGCCTATATGCGCGAAAGCCAGGAATGGTGTTCGATGCGCACCACAAGGCCTTCGACTTCTTGCGTGGCAGTTGCACGCGTGGCATCTACGACAATAGGAAGACTGCATTATGCATCGAACAATATTTACAATACTATAAAATATATGAATTCATTTGGTTTTGATGATGATCGATTTTGGATTTATAGTTTCGACTGGACATTGACGCGACGTTGCGAATTTGTCGACGGCTGCGACGACGCTGGGCCATTCGTCACAATAATCATCGATCACCATGGTGCCGTGAGGTCTCAGTATAGGCCAGTATCTCTCCAGATCATCCGTTACCGATTTTTCGTCATGACCACCATCGATGTGTATCAGATCCACAGTTATCGACAGTTCTGACATAATTTCTGCCGCGTTTGATGAGGTTTGTTGAAGCGGCAGGATATAGTCTTGCATGCCGGCGTGGGCAACATTGCTCAAGAACTGCCAGTAAAGCTGCGGAGAGCCGTGTCGGATGCGCAGATCTTTTCTAAAGTCACCGAATTGGTGCGGAATCCAGTGTTCCGAACTCCCCAGGAACGTATCTACCGCGATGACGACGCCGTCTACCGCCTGTTCTCTGAGACGTCTGGCCAAGGCCAGAGTTGATCCGCCCTTCCAGACGCCAACATCAATGATCGTCTTCGGCGCGCTGCGCTCGAATGCCCTGTCAAAGGCGAGACTATCGCTATTCCACCCCTGCAGGTCCTCATCATACTGCGGCGTGTAACCTTGAAACGGATCTTCCGAATGTATCATAGATGTTATACGATCGCGTTCGGCTGTCATTCACTGTTTCCTTAGACTTGGGTTGTGGCGGTTCCGCCATATTCATGAATTGATTGAGGTGACGCTGGCGCACGTGATGCTCGCCTCTCGTCCATTTCTATGCGCTCAGGGCAAGCTTTGGTTGCCACTCTGTCACGACAGTACGGGGAGCTGCCGTCAGGTGAAATCCGTCCGAAAAGCGGGCCTCGAATGGCTCCTCGCCAAGATTGAACACGTGGTAGCTGCGCGCTCCCTCTTGTTCGAAGACCGCATAGAATGGTGCGTTGCAGCTGACGTCCTCTACCGGGCGGCCAATGGCAGCAAATGTTTCGATCCATAACCGAACGGTTGTCGGATGCAGCGACCATTCGGTCAGCGCCTTGTCGGGCAAGGGTTCCACCAGTTTTGCGGCCCTTGCGGGGTCGGTAAGCGCCTGCGCCATAGCGATCAAGCCGCCCCATCGTGGACCGGCCCGCTGCCAGTCTTCATAAATACTGTCCAGAACAGCCTGCAGGTTTGGATTGCCGGAAAGGTAGGTCGAGCTTGCCTGGATCGGCAGAAGATTGACTCCCAATGCTTCAGTTGGGCGTACATCAAACCAGGATCTGCAACTTCCACCGCTCCCCCATAACATGCCCACAAAAGGCTGGCGGAAGTTATCGGGAAAGCTGTCTTCCCAGCGATTGAACCAATAGTCGAGAGTCGCTTCGCATTCCGCGGTGTAGAGCATGATCCCCAGATCACGGACAGCTGGTTCTTCGATCAGCCCTCCAAGCAGCGCAAGCGCAGCTGCGAAATTGATGGATTCGCTTGAAGGTTCGGCATTGAGACCTTGTGAATAGGCTCCATTTCCGTTGCCCCATGAATGACCTGCATAGGAATCAAAGCAGCGGAGAAACGGAAACCTTTCGCTCTCGCGATCGAAATTGGCGACGTCGGCGGCGATTTCCAGCAAGCCATTCTTGATATCGGGTCGATTGATCCACTCACGGTCAACAAGACCGACGGCAACAGCGGCACGGAGAAAATATCCATAATAATAGACGTGGTCGTTCATCTGTTCGGCGACACCGTGCACTTGGCATGGTACAAAGAGCAACGTCGCCCATTCTGGGTCGTAATAGAATCCGATGTCGTCACCCTCTGCCAGGTACGCCTCGGTTTTGGTCTTGATTAAATCGAGGCATCTTTGCATCACGTCGTTATGGCCAAACTGTCGCGCGGTGTTGGCCATATCCGCCAATCGCACGAGCGCCTTACCTGCCCAATATCCATCATCGACAGATGCACCCTCCAGAGGGCGCTGCCACAGTGCCGCTTCGTCCAGGCTTGCAAAAGACTGATCGATTGTCGGCTGGAGCATGTCAGAAACATCGGCGTCTTCAGGCAGATAGGGAAGGAACCCCCCGCTTTTGCATGGTAACCGAAAATTCGCTGGCATTGACGAGAGTCATCGCTCCACGCGGTGAACGATAGCGACCAAGCGAGACGAGATCGCTCGTGCGGCGCCACTGGTGCGGCATAAGGGTTTGCATCAGATTGTCGGCCAACAAGCAGTGCTCATTGTGCATTGTAAAGTGCATATCAACGCGATTTTGGTCATGATCGACCGTCCAGCGAAAGGCTCCCCCGACCGGCTTTCTTGTTCCCTGGGCGATGAACTGTTCCAGCGCCGCGTCGCCATCGTCTGGAAGGAGGTGGACGGCAATCGCCAGTCCGTCCGAGACATCCTCTACAGCCATCAGTTTGGTGTCCAACACCTGTAAATGACAGTTGCTGTAGCAGATCAGATACCGCGCACCATCAACCGACGCGATAACGCTGTTGCGATCGGGCATGGCCTCAAAACTGGCGTCGTCTTCGAAGGCGATTTCCAGATCAGAACGTCCTTGAACCCAAAAGTGTACGGAGGGGCACCCCTGAATGGCGCGCATGTGGAGTTCGCCGTCACGTCCCGACCATGAAACGTCTACGGTGCGGTCCGAATAACCCTCGACACCGAAGTGCCAGTCGGACAGTTTGTCCTTGGAGCGAATGGTAAGATCATGCCGGAACGGCAGTTCAAATGTTCGATTGTCGGGACTAACCTGTGTTTCACGCGGATAGCCCACCTTCATCCCGTCTGGAACCGCCTGAAACGATAGGGGAGCAGCATACATGTACTCGCAGAATCGCTCATCGTCCGCCTGCCACAACATGGGTGTCCACCACTTGTGCGTGATTGGCAAGTCTTGCATCCGCGCCGTCGCGCGGGGCGTTGCCGGTCGCAAGCGGCCGTCGGTCTGCTGGGTCGCAGGAACCGGGCGGAGCTGATTTTCCTCGTCCTGCCAGATATAGTCCTGCACCGTATCCAGGGAGACGAGATAATTACCCGATACAGCCCGGAGCTCATTTGACTTTCCGCTTGAGAACGTCTGCTGCGCGTACAGAATCCTCAATTCCTCTGCAACAATACCCTGTTTGTCCTGAAGCGCATGATTGAGAATTTCCGCGGCATCGTTGGCATCCATCCCCTGTTGAACGCGGCGAAAAAGGTGTGCCTCCAATGTCCTGTGCTTTTCGCAGAAGTGATTGAGATTGATGTTTGCCTGACGCATGCGGTCGGCCTTGGCGTCCCGCAATCCCACATCGCCCAGGCGATGGATCTGATGGTAGTTCAGCGCGTCGTTGGTGAACTTGATGTGATAACCTTGGTTCACGAGTCCCAAGCAGAAGTCGACGTCCTCCACGCCCCATCCCTTGTACGCCTCATCGAAAAATACGGGCTCGCCCTGGTTCCGTCTGAATGACAGGTTGGCGGTCGTTCCCCACATCCAAGGCATCAATTGAGCGGATGCTGTTTGCGCGCCCGGTTGGTTGTCTATTTCGTCACCAATTACGTATCGCTTCCTGAAGGCCTCAAAATCATGAACAACGGTGTCAGCGCTGACGAGCGGCTCCCATTTATCGCCCAGCATGTAAGGCAACGCGAAGCCGGTAGAGGTCCTTATGGTTTCGAAATCGTTGGGGGTCATGGGCAGAAAATTGCGCCAAATCGTCAAGGCGCGCTTTTTCCAGCCGACACACACCGCGAGTGGATCATGTTGTAAAGCGTCGACATGCTGGGCAATGAAGTCAGGTGCCGCGATGCGATCATCATCACAGAATATGATGATGTCGCCGGTGGCTTTTTTCAGTCCGGCGTTGCGGGCCCTAGCGCGACCTTCGCATTTTTGAACACAGGCATGGATTGGAAGTTTCTTCTCATAGTGCCGAATGACGTCGCCAGTACCATCGCTCGATCCGTCGTCTACCACGATAATCTCGTCAGGCGCTCTCGTTTGGGCGAGGAATGACGACAAAGTCAGATCGAGATATTCCGCCTTGTTATGGGTCGGCACGATCACGGATATTTTCAACTTCAATCTCCTTGTATCTGAGGCAATGCGCGTGCATACATGGGGCCGTTCCTCTTGGCCGAGATGCGGTGATATCCTGACGATCATCAAAGCTGGCGTGATCACACCGACCGGCATTGACGCGATGGCGTGGGCCATTTGCACCGTTGGTTGCGAACGCTTTTTCTCGCGCCGTTACCTCAGGGTTGCCGGATGAGGGAAATCGCATTGCCTTCGTCAAAGACATCTGCCATTGCAAATCTTACGGATAATAAGTGCTTGTTTGGTAATAGAAATTATATAAAATCATTGAGATCCGAGGTCTATTCGGGGATCAGCTGTGAGAGAAACACCATCGCCTCAGCTCTATGCTCATGCGGTTCGATGCCCATGCGGTGAACCTGAAGACCACCAAAGCGTCACGCCCATCGCACCCGGTAGGATTTGGTTGCCATTACGCGGGCCAAAAACGCAGCTCACACACACAAACCAGCACGGCACAACGCAAAAATCTTGCGCGAGATCAGCATTTGCACTCGCCAATGTTCGATGGAAGACAAAATCATAAGAAAACCTGAATATAGCTTGTTTCAAAAATTACTTTAAGTTGTATGTATTTTTATATATCCCAAATGATTGCATTGATGCAAGTGAGCAGCACAAAAAAATTCGTTCTTTTGCAACAAACGTTCCCGACCTTCATCCCATGGAAAAGGCCTGACCGGACCGTTCCCTTGATCAGGTTTTCACCCGGCGTCTGTGTCTCTCCAGACCTATCCGGTCGCTCGGGCCGCATGGAAACGGTCACGGCGTCTCCCACGCCGGCACCCTTGCCTGCTGCCCTAAGCAGGGAGCCGTCGGGCATTTTCAGCAGGTAACCGGCCGGTTCGACCTCCAGAACCGAGCAGGTGAGCATATTGTTATCGCCAATGAAATTGGCAACGAAGCGGTTTTCCGGTGCCTCATAGAGCGTCACCGGGTCGGAAATCTGCTGGATGCGGCCCTCGTGAAAGATGGCGATCCGGTCGGACATTGTCAGCGCCTCCGACTGGTCGTGGGTGACGTAGACCATCGTGATGCCGAGCCGCTTCTGGATCTGCTTGATCTCGATCTGCATATGCTCGCGCGGTTGCTTGTCCAGAGCCCCGAGCGGTTCGTCCATCAAGATGAGCTTGGGATCGAATACCATGGCCCGGGCAAGGGCGACGCGCTGCTGCTGTCCACCCGATAACTGTTGCGGTTTGCGATCTGCGAGGCCGTTTAGGTGTGAGCTTTCATTAGGTTGTCCATTCGGAGCGGATCTAGGAGACTGGAGTTACCACACCTCACTATTCCGGCATGGCTCCGAATAGACAACCTAATGAAAGCTCACATCTAGCGTCCCCTCCTCCCCACACACGGTCAACAGGAAGCGTGTCATTCATCCTGGCCGAGGCAGGCCTCATGACCCGTCACGAAACCTTGCGTCAGCTGGGTGTGTCGCGACGCCGAGCGCAATGCGCGCGATATCCTGCAGATCACCTCGGCGCGCAAGGCAGATGACGGTCCATCAAAAGCGCTCCTGCAACAGAAAAATCTGGCCATCGAGATGGACCGACGCGTCAATGCGGCGCTATTGCCCATGGAACAGCATATTGGGAAACCTGTGGGTATCTGATGCCTGACACAGGCTGTGCAGCTTTCGCGTCGGCAACCACCACGTTGTTTGTTCGCAACAGGCCCTAACAAAACCCGGGACAAGGCCAAGAAGCTTCAAGCGCTACCCGTTTCGGACAAGCATGAGAGCTTAAACTTGATGTAGATGCTCATCTTAGTTTAAGGGTGGTGGCTCGTCTGGGGACCGGACCGTGCTGCCTGGGTATTTGGGGCATAACTTGAAAAAAATGAACCACGCCATCGTCTCCCGTCTGTTGATGGGAACAGCGCTGTTTGCAGCGATCATCCCGCTCGACGCTCGTGCGCAGAACGCCACGAATGGCACCGTGCTCGAGCCGATTGTCGTCCAGGGACAGGGAGGCGATAGCGCGACAGGGCCTGTGGATGGTTATGTCGCCAAAAAGACGGGCACAGGATCCAAAACCGACACGCCGGTGAAAGATATACCCCAGTCTGTTTCGGTCGTCGGACGGCAGGAAATGGACGACCGTGGTGCCGTCACCAAGATCGACGAGGTTCTTCGCTATACGCCGGGCGTCAACACCGAACCCTTTGGTGTGGATGCCGATACGGACTGGTTTTATATTCGCGGTTTTGACGCCACGCAAACAGGTGTCTTTCTCGATGGTCTCAATCTCTTCGCGTACGGCTTTGGCGGTTTCCAGATCGACGCCTACGGGTTGGAGCGCGTCGAAGTGCTCAAGGGTCCAGCATCTGTGCTGTATGGTGGCGCAAACCCCGGGGGCATCGTTCAATTGGTTAGCAAGCGACCACAGGACGAACCTATTCGCGAAACCGAAATTGGCATCAATAATTTCGGCAACGCGTTTCTCGGCTTTGATCTCGGCGATAAGGTCGATGAAGACGGTATCTGGACGTATCGCGTCACGGGTAAAGTCTCCGGCGGCGATAATTACTCCGATTACTCGGAGGACCTGCGCGGTTTCGTGATGCCGCAAATCACCTTCGAGCCGGACGCCCAGACCAGCGCGACAGTTTACGGTTACCTCTCTGCGCTGGACCAAGTGCATGTTGGTAATGGGTTCCTGCCCTACGTCGGTACGGTTGTCGATGCGCCATACGGCAAGATAGACCGTGATGCCTTTTTCGGTGAGCCCGATATCGACAACGGTCGCGTCTACCAGACAATGTTGGGATACGAGTTCAAGCACGAGCTGGAAAACGGCATAGAGTTTCGTCAGAACGCGCGCTACGGCCATCTGTATAAGCACGAAGTCGGTCCTTACCCGTTCGGATATGAGGGGTTTGGTGCTCCGTTAGCGCCTGATTATAATCTGTATCGCATCGGTTTTGAGGGCACCTCGAAGCTAGACTCCTTCAACGTCGACAATCGGTTGACCGGTGAGTTCGACACAGGTCCCGCTGATCATCAAATTCTGGCTGGCCTGGATTACAAATTCTATCGTCTGAGCAACGCTCAGAAATTCCCCGACTTCCGAACACCGACGTCGCCGATCAGCGCAAACAATCCTGTCTATGGTCTGCCCCAGTCTGAGAACATCCTTCAGACTGACGAACTGGTGACGCAACAGCAAATCGGTCTTTATGTTCAAGACCAAATCCGGTTTGGAAACGGGTGGCTGGCCACCCTCAATGGACGGTACGATTATGTTGACACCGATCTTAAAAGCGCAATTGCTACGAACCCGTCCAGGCGTTCGCACGATCAGTCGCTGAGTGGCCGTGCTGGACTTGCGTATGAGTTTGCGAACGGGCTGACGCCGTATGTGTCTGCCGCGACCTTCTTCAATCCTTTGATTGCGAGGCTCGCAGATGGACGGACTGCCGAGCCGGAGGAAGGTTATCAGTTCGAAGGTGGCATTAAATATGAGCCCGCTTTCTTCGACGGGTCATTGACCGCGTCCGTCTTCAAACTCGTGAAGCAGAAAGCCGTCGTATCCTATACCGACCTGGTGCTGGGCCCGATCAGCGGACAATATGGAGAAGTGGAATCTCAAGGCGTTGAACTGGAAGCGAAGGCCAATCTCAATGAGAATTGGAAAATGCTGGCCTCCTATTCCTACACCGATATCGAAGTGACGCGGGATGCAAATCCGAACTTCATCGGCAAGTCACCTTGGGTCGTGCCCAATCAAACGGCGTCTCTGTGGCTGGACTACGCCTTTACCAATGAAGGTCTTGAGGGCCTGAGCGCAGGCGCGGGCGTGCGGTATCAGGGCCGGTCCTTCGCGGATCAGCTAAACGAGTTCAAGGTCCCATCCGCAGCGGTGGTCGATGCAGCCATCCGATATGAGAAGAACGATTGGACCGCCTCGATCAACGTCGCCAACCTGTTCGACAAGGACTATGTCAAAGGTTGCCAGGGCGTGAGTGTTTGCGGGTATGGTGACCAGAGAACCATCACCTTCAAGCTGTCCAAGAAGTGGTAGCATAGGTTAAAACGGTGCACTTCCTGTGTTTGAGAGGTCATTGCGGCTCCTGAGGCTTTGGTATAAACATGATCATTAGTTTCATGTTTTTGGTGCTGTTGCGCCTCGCTTCCGGATATTTGGGATGGCCTTTCGACCCCGCATGGACAATGAGATCAGTGGCTTTTCCGTTATCGGAGGGCCGCGGTCGCGCGCTTGGAATGGTGTCGTCGCCGATCTGTGGGATGTCGCATGCGCGCCAAACGCCGGCGGACACTATGTCGGTAAAGATCCGCGCTTCGTCTTTATGCTGGATATGCGTGGAAACGAAGATAGCCGTTTTCTGATCGATGAACGTCAGCGTCAAACGAAAATGCTGACGGATGTCGAGCGCATTTCCTTTGTACCAGCGGATGTCGATATCTGGGCGCAATTGTCTGGTGTGCAGTTCGTTCGCCATCTCGACCTTCATTTTGACGCTGCAGCCCTGAGCAAACGACTAATGCAGGATCTCGACGGCGATGCGTTGCTCAATCCGCGTCTGATGTTTCATGATGAGCGTCTGCTGTCGTTGGCGAGCCTGATTGCCGCCGAGTGCGATAATCCCGACCCGTTGCACAATCTCTATGGCGAAAGCCTTGTTCTGGCGCTTCTTACGGATTTTCTCAAAGTTCGGCATCAGACACAGAAAAAGCGCAGCAAGTTGGCGGCATGGCAGTTAAGAGCCTCGACCGATTATATTCGCGAATATTGCTTGCGTGCCATCCGTCTGGAGGAGCTGGCCCAACTGACGCACCTGTCGCAATCGCATTTCAGTCATGCGTTCAAGGCGTCCACCGGCCTGCCGCCACATCAATGGCAGATGCAGGCCAGATTGGAGCGCGTAAAGACATTGCTTGTCGAAACAGACATGCCCTTGACGCAGATTGCAATGACGACAGGGTTTTCAGATCAAGCCCATTTTTCCCGTGTTTTTCGCAAAGTCGTCGGTGTATCGCCGTCGGTATGGCGGCGACATCGAAAATGAACGCAGAGCATCAGGTCGTTCCGGCAGGCATTGGAAGATCACGGTAAAAATATCCGGGTCATCCTGAACAGTCTTGTTCCAGCAACATCGCGCTCGCGTGGGAGCACTCAGAAAGTGCGTTGGAACGGCTTTTTTCCACGCGCGGTAGCTTTCTTGCGAAACTGAGAAAATTCGACATGGCGAATGGAACATGAACCTTAAATGACTACTTATTCATCGTATGTTCATGTTCGGATGGAGCAAACCATGTTTTTAAGCAGTGCGTATGACAGCAATAGCTTCAGTTTCGGGTTTGGCAGCAGCTGCGTTGCGCGCTGTGCGGCAATCGAGGCTGAGCTTCGCTATCTCCCGAACTATTCCGGCCGCGAAATTTCGGTTCAGTCAGAGGGGCAGTGCGTCCTCGTGACCGGTATTGTCGAGACCGAACGCGATTTTTACCGCACGCTCAACATCGCAAACGACATCGCTGGCGCCGACAAAGTGATCCTTCGCCTTAGCCTGGATCGTGGCATGCGCGCCTAATAAACATTTTTGTGGCGTCCGAAAGCAGACATGTGGTCCCCCACATCGTCTGCTTTTTTTCGTTCGGACACCACGTTTCATAGTCGCCATCCGTCGATACCAGTTGGACGCTGCGCTTGTTAACTATTTGTTATCTATACGATTAAAGTTTTAGTCAATTTTGAATGAATTGGGGCAACTGACCTTATCTTGGTGACATTATTGGGCGAGACCACAAACAGACGGGCGATAACGATGTTTCGTCCAGAAATTCAATAATCCCTTCGAGCCCACTCGCGGGACCATGGTGTGGAGTAAAGTTTATGTCGAAAGCCCTAAAATACCTGACAGCCGTTTCATTTGTTTGCCTTGCGGCGTCTTCAGCATTGTCGGCGGACCTCACGACCTCCTATGAGGCACCTCCCGCTTACAACGACGCACCAGCCAGCACATCCTGGACAGGCGCTTATGTTGGTGGTCACCTCGGTGCCGCCATGCCGCACATCAACCCCTTCAGAAACGGCAAGGGCCTGGCAGTCGGCGCACAGGCCGGTTATGATTACGATCTCGGTTCCGTCGTTGTTGGTGGCGAAGTCGAAGCGACGCATCTGGGTGACGCTGAAATGAAAGTACCCGATGGTGCCCTCAAGGAGCGCTGGCGTGCTGCTGCAAAAGCGAAAGCCGGCTACAAGGTCGAAGACAGCACACTGGTCTACGGTACCGCCGGTCTGACGGTCACCAGCCTGCGGGATGGCAATGGCGTAACCGGTCCAGACGGAATGAAGGAAGGCTATCTGCTGGGCGCGGGTGCAGAACATCGCTTCACACCCCAGGTTTCCGCAAAGGTCGAATACAACTACGTTGCAACGGATGACGTTCGCACATTTTCCAACGGTGTTGCATCCCACACAGATTTGAGCGACCACGTCGTCAAGGGCGGCGTCAACTATCGCTTCTAAGATTGTCGACAGGGCGGCGTGAGACCACGTCGCCCCGTCAAATGACGCTGCAGATGGACGGAAAATGAGATATCAGACGGACGCTGCCGACAATTGTCTCTGGGTGCCGCCGGTTGACGACGCTTTTTCAAATAGCATGAGTCCGAACGGCAAGCCGAATATGTCCTGCACCACTCCCAGAAGGCGGTCGGCGCGATCGCCTTTACAGGAATAGTAGATGGTCTGTGCGTCGCGTCTCGTGTCAACCAGCTTTGCACTGCGCAGCTTCGCCAGATGCTGGGAAAGCGCGGACTGGCTCAAGCCCACTTGCTCTGCCAAGGACCCTACTGACGTTTCTTGTTTGCTGAGAACACTCAAGATGACAAGGCGCTTCGCATTTGCGACCGCAGATAGCAGTTTCGCCGCCTGGATTGCGACTTTCTCCGTGGAAAGCAATGTAGGCATCAGTACCTCCAAGAGAAGTGCAGATGATTTCTGCCTTCGGGGTCAATAATTTCAGCTGGAAACGTAGGCGACCTTTGAATTCAGTCGTAGACGCTGCCAACCATTAAGTGACACTTTGTCATCATCGACACTTTCCTGCAATAGAGGCCGCTAGTCATTTGTAAAATATCGGGTAAGTATAAGAAAACTCTTGTCCTTCTTTTCAGTTCGCTGGGTGTGCCCGGATCGTCAAAAACACAGGAATCAACGCGTAGCGTGATGAGCGACTTCGGACTTTAACGGAAACTTCTCCGGTGAGGGGTGATCGGAGTGCCATACGATTTCCGCAAGAATCTCACATCCATCCCGCCCCTCGCCAACCGGCGCAATCAGGCGCTCCATGGTGACCGCCGAATAGTCGCGTTCTGACGTGCCGATGTCCTCACGCTCGACCGTGCTGTCGCGGGCGATATGATATCCACGTCCTTGCCAACCGCGCCCAGCGAATAGGAAAAATAGCAGCAAGCCAGACCGGTGTTCAGCCAGAGTCCGGCATCACGCTGCGTTGCTGCATTCGACGCCATGCAGCAGGCGTTTCTCCGGCAACCTGACGAAAGGTCTTGGTAAGGTGGGCCTGATCCGAGAACCCCAGCTGGGCTGCAATAGCCGCAACGCTGAGCGTGCTTTCGGCCAACAGGCTTTGAGCAACCCCGATGCGCTTTCCCAGTTGCCACTGAATGGGCGTCTTGCCGGTCGTTTGTTTAAACACGTTGGCGAACCAGCTTTCCGACAAGCCAACCGTTTCAGCCATCTCGCTGATTGTCATGCGATAATCGGCGCGTTGGTTGACGACCGCGATCAGCTTGTTCATCTGTGCCTGCGTCAACCGGGCGTTTGTGTTTTCAACATCGTCTTCGGTCATATCAAGCAGACCTGCGATGATACTGCCAACCAGACTTTCGGCGTAGATGGCATGCTTGGACGGGTTCGCCACTTCGCTGACCAGAAGACTTGCAAGGGCCTCAATGGCGCCCGCATCCTGTATCTCCACAGGTCGCTGCAACGCCGACCTCGCCACGGATTGTCCAACCGATGGCGCCAGATACCGCATGACCTTGTCTTTGTGCAGATGAATGTCGAGATGGGAGAAGCGGTGGAAGGCCGTGAACGTCGTCCACAGGGGAACACCGGCCGGGACGTATATTGCCTGTTTCATAGGGCGAAAACGCCCAGGAGCGCTACCGTCACAGTTCGTCATGTGAATATGTGACGAGACATCATTGAAGAAGATGACGATACGCGGATCGGGCGACAGATAATACCCCGATGCCCCAGCCATGCCCTCGGCATCCCAAAACACACTCACAAACCCATCAAGCGCGCGCCATTTGGCAGGCCCGACGGCCCGGATGCCGTCCGTAAAGGATGTCATGGAATGGAGATACGCCACTGCCAAAAGCCTGTTTCATACGTTCGATGAGCACATCCAGTCGGCGCTAAACGACCCGGATCATCGCGCAATTCTCGGTCACCATGAACTAATGGTTATTATGATTAGCTTTATCATGTTTTCCCAATATGGCAAGTTTCGAGCGCGTTACCAAAGAAGAGGCACATAAAACGACTGCCGCCAGCATTCCTATCGAATGACGGTGGAGAACATCGATTGTTCCTGCGGGTTTCAAACGTCAACCCACCAAACCCTGCGTACGACTATCTCGCGACCGATAGCGGCGGTCATTTTCGTTTCCAATGCCGTGTAACGGAATTGTCGCTGGCAGAGATGTGTCTGGAGCAGGAGTTTAACAGTTCAGGTCGCCCCAGGGCGACTTACCTTCGAAACTGTTCGAGAATTTTCACCCAGCTTCCCGCTTTTGGAAAATTCTGCCTGTCAGTCGGAAATAGTTGATCTTAATTATGGATTATATCAATTAATAAGGGTGTGCCATGACGAGCGATTTTATCTCCGGTTTAAACCGTCGTAGTCTTCTCAAACTCACAACAGTCGCTGGTGTCGCAGCAGGTGTCGGAATGACACTGAGAACGGGCGCACTTGCCGATGATGGGCTTTCTTTGAGGGGAAAACGTATCGGCATCAGTGCGACGGGTACCGATCACTTTTTTGACCTGCAGGCCTATAACGCCCAGATCGATGAGGTGAAGACGCTGGGAGGCGAGCCCATCGCCGTCGACGCCGGGCGAAATGATGGCAAGCTTGTTTCACAGTTGCAGACGTTGATTGCGCAAAAGCCTGACGCAATCGTGCAGTTGCTGGGCACGTTGAGCGTGATCGACCCCTGGCTGAAAAGGGCCCGGGACGCGGGCATTCCCGTGTTTACCATCGATGTCAGTTCCACCAACTCGCTGAACAACTCGACATCGGATAATTGGGGGATCGGTAAAGATCTGGCGCTGCAACTCGTCTCCGATATTGGCGGCGAAGGCAATATCGTCGTCTTTAACGGATTCTATGGCGTGACGCCCTGCGCGATCCGTTATGACCAGCTTGTCAACGTCACCAAGTATTTCCCAAAGGTCAAAATTCTTCAACCGGAACTGCGCGACGTCATACCCAACACGGTGCAGGACGCGTTTACGCAGATCACCGCCATCTTGAACAAGTATCCTGAAGAGGGCTCCATCAAGGCTATCTGGTCTGCCTGGGATATCCCGCAGTTGGGTGCAACACAGGCCCTGACTGCTGCAGGTCGGACGGAAATCAAGACCTACGGGGTGGATGGCAGCCCCGAAGTTCTGCAACTGGTCGCGGACCCCAACTCGCCAGCGGCTGCCGATGTCGCCCAGCAACCGGCTGAACTCGGCAGGATAGCGATCCGAAATGTAGCGCGTCATCTGGCGGGGCAGCCTGTTGCCCATGAGACCTATGTGCCGGCCCTGCTCGCCAACAAGGCGAATGTCGCCGAGGTCACAAAGAAGCTTGGCATCGGTTAACGGTGATCTTGCGCGATTTTTTGGGAGATCTGTCATGGCTTACGCTCTTGAAACGAACAAGGATGCGCTCGCGCCAGACGCTGCGATCATTCGCTTTGAAAATATCTGCAAGGCTTTTGGTGGCGCCCAAGCGCTCGATCATGCTTCGCTCAGCGTCAAGCCGGGGACTGTGCACGGGCTGGTCGGGCAAAACGGGGCGGGTAAGTCCACGCTCATCAAGCTGCTTGCCGGGCTCCACGCGGTCGATAGCGGGGTGATCGAAATCGATGGCAGGGCCTATGACCGGCTCTCCCCGCATCTGGTGGAACGCCTCGGCATCCATTTCATCCATCAGGATCGGCTTCTGGTGCCCAGTTTCACCGTCGGCGAAGCACTGTTTCTCGGTCGTGAGCCACGCATCGCCGGCACGCCGTTTCTCGACCGGAGATTGATGCGACGCCGGGCAGCGGAGACACTGGAACGCTATTTCGGAGTGAGATTACAGACCTCCGCCTTGATCTCCGATCTCACGGCAGCGGAAAAGCAGATTGTTCAGATCACGCGTGCGCTGATGGATAATCCCAAGGTTCTGGTCTTCGACGAGCCGACAGCAGCGCTGGTGCGACAGGAGGCCGACTTTCTCTTTGATCTCATTCGCAAGCTTCGCGCCGACGGGATCACGGTCATCTATATCTCCCACTATCTTGGTGAAATCATTGACATCTGCGACACGGTGACCGTGTTGCGTAACGGTCGCGATGTCGCAACATTGCCCGTTTCAGCGACGTCTGCCTCTCACATCGGCACGCTGATGGTGAACCGGACGATTGATGAGCTGTACCCTAAGGCCGAGGCGGTTCTTGGGGAAACACTCCTTGATGTGGAAGCGCTGGGGCTTACGGCCAAGTACCGCGATGTCAGTTTCCGTTTAAGGCGCGGCGAGGTTATCGGTTTGACCGGTTTGGTTGGATCGGGCGCGAAAGAACTGATCCGCTCGCTGTTTGGCCTTGAAAGACCGTCCGCTGGATCAATCCGGGTGCTTGGAGAAAGTGTGTCTCTGACATCGCCTGCAAAAGCCACCACACACAGGCTTGCCCTCGTGCCGGAAGATCGCAGGCGTGATGGCGTTGCGCCGGATATGACACTTGGCGAAAACATGACGCTTGCCAGCCTGGGTCGTTTTTCGGGTCTGGGCTTCTTAGACAGACGCAAAGAGCAAAAGCATGCCATTGATCTCATAGCGCGTTTGCACATCAAGGCCGATGGCGCCGATGCGCTGGTCCGCACGCTTTCGGGCGGCAACCAGCAGAAGGTTGCGCTGGCAAAATGGCTCAGCCGCCAGTCGGAAATTTATTTGCTGGATGAGCCTTCGGTGGGTGTGGATATAGCAGCCAAAGTCGAGATCTACACTCTGATCAGTGAATTGGTAGGGCGCGGCGCGGGTGTCATTGTCCTGTCTTCAGATATCGAGGAACTGCTCGGCATCACGGATCGAATCTTGGTGTTCTATCGGGGCCGCATCACACGGGAGTTCCAGTCATCCCAGACAAGCCCGCAGCACGTGCTGGCTGAGGTAACGGGCGCTTTGGAAGGGCATGGCCATGGTCGCTGATACATCCTATCCGGCAACTGTCGTGTTTGATGATCCGGATGCCGTCGTTTCGGCCAGAATTGGCCTGTCGAAGCGTTTTGAAATTCTGTTTCTGCGTGGTGGCGCACTGGCCGTTTTCGCGCTTGTGTTCGGATATTTCTCGCTGGCAACACCATTCTTTTTTTCCGTCGGAAACCTCGGCAATATTCTGTCGCAATCGGCTATCGCGGGTGTGCTTGCCATCGGGTTGACCGTTGTTTTGATCGCGGGGGGATCGAATGTCGTCAAAGGCGGTATCGATCTGTCACTTGCTGCCAATATGGGGCTGAGTGCGGCGGTCTATGCCACGCTTTTGCAGGCCGGTCATGGTGATAGTGTGGCGGCTGCTGGTGCTCTAGGCGTGGGTTTGCTGATCGGCCTGGTCAATGCTGTCGCTGTTACAGTCGCCGGGATCGCACCTCTTCTTGCGACCTTGGCGGTGATGAACATCGTTGCGGGTCTGGAACTCGTGCTCACACAGAACACGGTTATATCAGCGTCCTCGGATGTCCTGTCTGTCTTTTCCGGCTACGGTCCTCTCGACATTCCGATTCTAGCCTACATATTTGTGATCGTTACCTTTTTTGTAGCCGCAATCGTGCAATACACACCTCTTGGTTTGCGGCTTTACGCGGTGGGAGAGTTCCCCGAAGCGGCGAGGGCATCGGGCTTGAGGGTCAACCGCTTCATTGCCGGCTCGTTTCTTGCCAGTGGCTTTTGCGGCGGTATGGCGGGTATTCTGTCGGTATCGTACCTGAGCGGAAGCACGACCGGTGCAGGCGAAATGTTATTGCCGGTGGTCGTCATTGCGCTGTTGGGTTCAGTATTTTCACGACGGCTCGTGCCAACAATCCCCGGCACATTCCTGTCAGCGGTCTTCATCGGATGCCTCGTCAACGGCTTTCAGCTGCTCAACATTTCCAGCACATTGGTCAATGGTATCCAAGGGGTCCTGATCCTGCTGGTGGTGTCTGCCACAACCATTCTGCGCAGGGAGAACCGCTAAGATGGCATTTCAATCCACATCTCTTCCAAAGACGGAAACACGGGCGCGAGCCCAGTCTTCCGTCGTCGTGCGATACGCATTGCCGATCCTCCTTCTGGCGGTCTTCATCCTGTTTTCCTATGGGGCACCAGGATTTCTGACATCAGCCAATCTGACGAGCCTGCTTGTCAACAATTTCACGCTGCTGGCCATCACGGCAATCGCCATGACATTCGTGGTCGCGTCGGGTGGTATCGACCTTTCGGTTGGTACATCCATCGATTTCGCCAGCTTCTTCTTCGTGTCCCTCGTCCTGGCCGGTCAGCCTGTCTGGGTTGCCGCCTTGGGCGGGCTTTTGGGCGGCGGGCTGGTCGGCGTGTTCAATGCTATTCTGATCTCTGGAATCGGCATTTCACCGTTTCTGGCAACGCTCGGCACGCTATTTGTCGGGCGTAGTATCCAGCAGCTTGTGACCAATGGCGGAAACCCGGTCTATCTGCCGCCTGCGGCGATCCCGGATGCGTTCAAGGCTCTTGGTCATGGCAATCTTCTCGGCATTCCTGTTCCGCTTGTCATCGCCTTTGTCGTTATCGTGGGTGCATGGGCTCTCCTGTCTCAAAGCCGGTTTGGCAGGGTCGTGATCGCCTCGGGCATTCAGGCGAGTGTGGTGCGCTATTCGGGA
The DNA here is from genome assembly GCF_023757665.1 of Rhizobium skierniewicense Ch11. NCBI lineage: Bacteria > Pseudomonadati > Pseudomonadota > Alphaproteobacteria > Hyphomicrobiales > Rhizobiaceae > Rhizobium > Rhizobium skierniewicense. Next base: position 108,394 of record NZ_RXPG01000030.1, on the reverse strand, counting down.
ATTCGCTGGTCGCTGCAGATTGCCATAACATACATCGTCGCAGCTCTGATTGCCGCATTGGCCGGGTTGATCGTTACCTCGACGGTCACCGTCTATATACCCTCATCCGGCAATGCATTTCTGCTCAACGCCATCGGCGCGACCTTCATTGGCACGACCCTTAATCCTCATGGCCGCCCAAATGTGGTGGGAACCGTGCTGGGTGTGCTGCTGCTGAGCATCGTTGCCAACGGCCTCCTGCTATCGGGCCTCAATTTTTACTGGCAACAGGTGGCCACCGGCGGACTGATTTTTCTCGTGCTGGTGGCCGGTGAGGCCAATCGTCGGGCCTTGGAGCGTCACTAAGCTTTTCCGCCTTCAAGAAAGCACGCCACCGACGGCTACCGCTCGGAACCATCCATGTGCCGCGATTGCCCACCAAAAAATCACCGGGTTTGTAGGCCGTCCAGGGGGCTCCATCGCTGAAGCCCCCCCTTCTTGTTTCGTCATGCCGCGTCGGCAGTTTCAACATCCAGCCGTGGCGGCTTGACGTTGAACAGCAGCCTGTCGGTGCCGGAGGTTACCTTGACCCGCGAACCGTCGGGGATTTCGCCGCTGAGGATGAGTTCGGCGAGGCGATCCTGGACGTTTTTCTGGATGACGCGCTTGAGAGGGCGCGCACCATAGGCGGGGTCGTAACCCTTGTCTGCCAGCCAGTTGCGCGCATCCTCATCGAGGTCGAGCAATATCTTGCGGTCACTGAGCAGAGCCACAAGACGATGCAGCTGGATTTCGACAATGGCACCCATTTCGTTGCGGTGCAGCCGGTGGAACAGAATGATGTCGTCGATGCGGTTGAGGAACTCCGGACGGAAATGACCGCGCACGCGTTCCATCACCAATTCCCGCACTGAACCGACGTCGTCATTGTCGCCCATCTGCGTCAGGAACTCGGAACCGAGGTTTGAGGTCATGATGATGATGGTGTTCTTGAAATCGACAGTGCGGCCTTGTCCGTCGGTCAGACGGCCGTCATCCAGCACCTGCAGCAGGACGTTGAAGACGTCCGGATGCGCCTTTTCGATCTCGTCGAACAACACGACCTGATAAGGGCGACGACGAATGGCCTCCGTCAGTGCGCCACCTTCTTCATATCCGACATAGCCCGGAGGCGCACCGATCAGTCGGGCGACGGAGTGTTTCTCCATATATTCCGACATGTCGAGGCGAACCATGGCGGTCTCGTCATCGAAGAGGAAGCGCGCCAGCGCCTTGGTCAGCTCGGTCTTGCCGACACCCGTCGGGCCGAGGAAGATGAAGGAGCCGATGGGACGGTTCGGATCCTGCAAACCGGCACGGGAGCGGCGAACCGCCTTGGACACGGCCTGAACCGCCTCGCCTTGACCAACCACCGACCTGGCAAGCTCGTCTTCCATCCGCAGCAATTTTTCACGCTGACCTTCCAGCATCCGGTCGACCGGAATGCCCGTCCAGCGAGAGATGACATGGGCGATATTATCCGCCGTCACCACTTCCTGAACCATGGATGCGGCACCGCTGCTGTCGCGTTGTTCCGCAACGGAAAGGTCCTTTTCAAGGCCCGGAATGATGCCATAGGTCAACTCGCCAGCGCGTTGGAACTGACCGCTGCGCTGGGCCGTCGCCAATTCGTTGCGGGCTTCATCCAACTGCTTCTTCAGATCTGCGGCCAGGCCGAGCTTCTGCTTTTCCGCCTGCCAGCGGGCCGTCAGCGCATCGGCCTTTTCTTCCGTGTCGGCCAGTTCATCCTCGAGCTTCTTCAACCGGTCAGCAGACGACGTGTCTGTTTCCTGCTTCAGAGCTTCCCGCTCGATCTTGAGCTGGATGATGCGGCGATCCAGTTCGTCCAGTTCTTCCGGCTTGCTGTCCACCTGCATGCGAAGACGCGAGGCGGCCTCGTCCATCAGATCGATGGCCTTGTCCGGCAGGAAGCGGTCGGTGATGTAGCGATTGGACAGCGTGGCAGACGCCACCAAAGCCGAATCCGAAATGCGGACCTTGTGGTGCTGTTCGTATTTTTCCTTCAGGCCACGCAGGATCGATATCGTATCCTCGACCGTTGGCTCGCTGACGATGACGGGCTGGAATCGACGGGCCAGCGCCGGGTCCTTTTCGACATGCTTGCGATATTCATCGAGCGTGGTGGCGCCGACGCAATGCAGCTCACCGCGCGCCAGAGCAGGCTTGAGCAGGTTGGACGCATCCATTGCACCATCCGCCTTGCCCGCGCCGACCAGCGTGTGCATTTCATCGATAAAGAGAATGATGCCACCAGCCTCGGCCTGTACTTCATTCAAGACAGCCTTCAGGCGCTCTTCGAATTCACCGCGATATTTTGCACCGGCAATCAGCGCGCCCATATCGAGCGCCATCAGCTTCTTGTCCTTGAGACTTTCCGGCACATCGCCGTTAATGATGCGCAAGGCCAGACCTTCGGCGATCGCCGTTTTACCGACGCCGGGTTCACCGATGAGCACGGGGTTGTTCTTGGTGCGACGCGACAGCACCTGCATGGTGCGACGGATCTCGTCGTCGCGACCGATCACGGGGTCAAGCCGACCGTCCTGCGCTTCTGCCGTCAGGTCGCGCGCATATTTTTTAAGCGCGTCAAAGCCCTGTTCGGCATTGGCGCCATCAGCCGTGCGGCCTTTCCGGATGTCGTTGATGACCTGATTGAGCGCCTGCGCGGTGACACCGGCCTTCTTCAACGAGGCGGATGTCGATGCGGATGTCTCGACGGACAGCGCCTGCAACAACCGCTCAACGGTGACGAAACTGTCGCCAGCCTTCTTGGAGATATCTTCGGCGGTGGAAAAAACCTTGGCAAGCGGTGCCGTCAGCGACAGGCCGCCATTGCCACCGGAAACCTTCGGCAACTTGGCAAGCGCGGCATCATTGGCCAGCCGAGCCTCCTTGGCACTGCCGCCAGCGCGCTCGATCAAGGCTGCCGCCATGCCCTGGTCATCGTCCAGAAGGACCTTCAAGACGTGTTCCGCCGCAAATTGCTGGTGGTTTTCGGCAAGCGCAAAGGACTGCGCCGATTGCAGGAAACCGCGAACACGTTCGGAATATTTTTCGATATTCATCTCATAACTCCTTTTACCGCCCTGCCCGTCTTCGGCACAGTTTGGAATGTTAGGGTTGAGGCTCCCTGAAGCGGCGAGCCCCGCTACGACAACAGGCTTTTTGGATTGGCCGTTACCGCCTTGAGTGGAAGACGTTGCTGCATGTCCCACCCTGATGGGCTTGATATGGTATGGAATTTTGCTGGTTTAAAGAGGCGGCTAATGGGGGTGTGTTGATTTTTTGGCGTGGGAGCAAGATCGCCCCCTCTGCCCTGCCGGGCATCTCCCCCGCAGGTGGGGAGATCGAATCGCGGCTAACTCTCGCTCGTCTTGAACGTTGAAGATGAGGCGGCTGCGTGCTCCCATAGCCATCCTGTCAAAAATCCCGGCCAGCCTTTTGCGCAGGCTTCGCCGTTCACGCGGCAGCATCTGCCCGTGGTGTGCTCTTTTTCTCTCGGTCCACAGCCTTATCGGCCATGGTATGTCGGACGGGGCGCTGCAAGCTGCCTCGTTGGGGTAGTCTAATATTGGCACCTTTCAGCGCCCCGTTCAGCGGTTTGTGCCCGCCAGCGATCCTCTTGCCACGGCTGGCGCATCCCGGATGGCAAAGGGCCGAAACCCTGCCGGTTCACCGGTCGGACATGTTCAAGGTCCAACCCTTCACCTCCGGGCGGCGGGTGCTTCGTTGCCGAAACATCCCGCCAGCCAGTTCGGCCGCACCTGCCCGTTCTCCCCCTTCGAGGATGCCGGGCAGATGCAGCGTTTGCCTGTGTACCGCCTC